>NZ_JANBVH010000011.1 GCF_024273235.1 Sphingomonas faeni
ACTACTTTGGCAGATTGAAGGAACCCGGTGGAATCGTCGTTGATTCCGGTGGCATGAAGGCTGACCGGGACGGTGCGCGATGGTGTCGAGCGATAGCTGGCGAGAGGATCTGGAGACGTGGCTGGCGCCGTTTCTCGCGGAACTGACGCACCCGGCGCAACGGCGGATGTGTCCGGCGTACATTGCCGGCTTGATCGGCCCGGGCGACCGCAAGAGTATCCAGCCGCTGGCGGCGCGGACGGACGATGTCGGCTACGATCAGCTTCATCATTTCATCGCGAACGGGACATGGGACACCGCGCCGTTCGAGACCAGGTTGCTGGCTGAGGCGGACCGGCTTGTTGGCGATGCAAAAGGCTACCTCGTCATCGACGACACTGCCCTACCGAAGAAGGGGCGCAATTCGGTGGGTGTGGCACCGCAATATGCATCGTCGCAGGGCAAAACGGCGAACTGCCAGTCGCTGGTCTCGATAACACTGGCATCGCGCGAGGTCCCGGTGATGGTTGGGCTCCGCTTGTTCCTGCCTGAAAGCTGGACAGACGATCTGGCGCGGATGAAACGCGCTCGGGTGCCGACGGAGCGGCAAGTGGTGATGAGCAAACCCGACATCGCCATGGCGGAGATCGACCGGGTCATGGCCGCAGGCGCCCGCTTCGGATGCGTGCTGGCCGATGCGGGGTACGGCTCAGGAGCGGCGTTCCGTCAGGCGCTGAGCGAGCGAGGACTGTCTTGGGCGGTTGGTCTGTCGTCCCGCCAAACCGTCTACGCGGCCGATGTCGAACTGACCTTCCCAGCAGCACGCGGCGGAAGGCCGCGCAAATACCATATCCCCGACCAGGCACCGGTATCGGTTGCGGACATCCTGGCCAGCGAGGCGTGGCGAAAGGTCGCATGGCGCCGCGGCACCAAGGGGCGGCTCACCTGCCTGTTCGCCGCTCGGCGCGTTCGGATCGCCGAGGGCCACCGCCATCGTATGGCCGACAACCGCGTTCAGGCCATGCCTGGGGAGGAGGTCTGGCTGGTTGGCGAACGCCGTTCAAGTGGCGAGCGCAAATACTATGTGTCCAATCTCCCGCCCGATACGCCGCTGCGCCAGCTTGCCGCTACCATCAAGGCGCGATGGGTCTGCGAGCAGGCCCACCAGCAACTAAAAGAGGAACTCGGGCTCGACCATTTCGAGGGTCGGTCATGGCCTGGATTGCACAGGCATGCCTTGATGACGATGCTCGCCTACGCCTTCCTGCAATCCCGCCGCCTCAAGGCGGCGGGGCGGAAAAAAAAGAGTCGGCGGACCGCCCCCGCAACCGACCCTGCCTGCCATTCGACAAGCAATCATTGACCAGCTGGCAAGACCGCCACCCACGCAGTGCCCGCACTGTCATAAGCGGCTGGCGACCGCAGACGAACCAATTCTGCCAAAGTAGTGCTAGCTTCAGTCATGTTTAACGTTATACGGCTTATTTGTTAAGCATTGGCTCGTTATGACAGCGCAATGATGTTTCATCGGGTCGGTCGACAAGATATCGGTGCGCGGTCGTTCCTTCGAACCCCATCGATCGGTGTCGACCGAGCCGGCGGGCCGAGGCGATCGCTCCGGGCCACGTGGTTCGTCCTCGGGTTGGTCGCCGTACTCGCCTGCGCAGGACTGCCGGGACTCGCCACAGCGCCCGCGCGTGCCGCCGATCGCTGGGCCAGCCTCGCCTCGACCGTGTTCCGGAATTACGATCGTGACCAGGGGATGCCGCATCCTGTCGCGACCGCGCTGGCGCAGGGGCGCGACGGGTTCATCTGGATCGGCACGCAGGGCGGGCTGACGCGGTGGGACGGGTATCGGTTCAAGGGGTATGAGGCCGATCCGTCCGTGCCGGGCAGCCTGCCCGACAACTGGATCCAGACGCTGCACGTCGATTCCGCCGGACGGCTCTGGGTCGGCACGACATCCGGCCGACTGGCGCGGTACGACGCGCTGCACGACCGCTTCGATCCGATATCGCTGGCCCTGAAACCGGGCCAGATCCACATCGGCGCGATCGTCGACGATGGCGGCGGCGGTCTCTGGGTCGGGACCGACGACGGGCTTCGCCACCTGAATGCCGATGCGAAGGTAGTGAGCATCGTGCGAGCCGGCATGCTCGGATATCCCGAAGGCCGGACGCAGGCGGTACTGCGCGATCGATCGGGCGCGCTCTGGGTCGGCACCGCAGCCGGGTTTGCGCGGCGGTCGCCCAAAGGGTCCGCATTCGCCGCGGTGCCGCTGGGCGGCAGCATGCTCGGCGTATCGGCGCTGTTCGAAGGCGCGGACGGTCGCCTGTGGATCGGCACCGTTCGCAACGGCCTGTTCGTGATCGACCGGCGCGGCGCGGTCCCCCGGCCGATCGGCGTCGCGGCGCACTTGCCGCCGAGCTCGGTCTCCGCGATCGGCGTGGCCGGGCCGCACGAGATCTGGGCCACGCTGCGCAGTTCGGGCATCGTCTCCGTCGACACGTCCACTGAAGTCGCGACCCGCATCCTGCACGACCGCACCGTGCCGACCAGCCTCGCCCATGACGACGTCTGGACGCTGTTGCGCGACGATGCCGGATCGATGTGGGTCGGCGGCACGGGTGGGCTCAGCTATCACCCGCGCGATTCAGGGCAGATCACGACGGTCTTCGGCACGCAACAGCGACCGGGCGGCCTCAGCGGCAGCGACGTCGTATCGATCCTGGCGACACGCGACGGCCATGTCTGGCTCGGCTATCTCGACGGCGGCGTCGACGTGATCGATCCCATGCGGGGCCGCATCGCAGCGCTGAGACCCAGCCGTACGCGCCTCGATCGGTCGCTGCCCCGCGACACCGTGTTCGCGATGACGGAGGGCAGCGGCAACCGGGTCTATATCGGCACGCGACGCGGCCTGTACGTGGCGGATCTGTCGGGCCGATCGGTCCGGCTGATCACCGTGAAGGGTCGCGATCCGCGCCTGCCGATCAACGCGCTGCTCTACGATGCGGGGATCTTGTGGGTCGGCGGCGAATATGACGGCGTGTGGGGCATCGTACCCGGCGCGACCGTGCGCGCGGTACACAGGATCGTCTTCTCGCCATCGGATACCGCGGCGCTGAGCAACCCCGACGTCAACACCCTGCTCCGCGGGAGGGGCCGCGACATGTGGGCGGGGACGCGCGACGGGCTCAACCGGATCGATCTCGGCAGCCGCAGGATCGAGGCGATACCCGGCGACCAGAGCGATCCACACGCCCTGCCCGCCGGGTTCGTGGCGGCGTTGCAGCTGGATCGCACGGGACGGTTGTGGGTCGGCACGTTCGGCGGCGGCCTTGCGGTGACGACGGGGCGCGACGCGCGCGGCCGGCTGCGCTTCCGGCGGTTCGGACTGGCCGACGGCCTGCCGCACCTCAACGTCGACAGCCTGTCGCTCGATGGCTCCGGAACGCTCTGGGCGGGCACCGACGATGGCCTGGCCCGGATCGATCCGAGGACGCTGGAGATCCGCGCGGTGAGACGCGCCGATGGCGGCGTCCTGCGGGATTATTTCGTCGGTGCGCACGGTGCGACCGCGGCCGGCGAAGCGTTGCTCGGCGCCAAGGACGGCTTGACCGTGATCCGGCCCGGCACGCCGCCCGTCTGGCGGTTCGCACCGCGGATCATGGTCACCGACCTGCGCATCGGCGGGGCATCCGTTCCGGTCGGGCCGTACAACGATACCTCCGTGCCGGCGCAGATCGTCATCACGCCCGATACGAACAGCCTGGCCGTCGAGTTTTCCGCGCTCGACTTCACCGCGCCTGAGCAGAACAGCTTTTCCTACAAGCTCGAGGGGTTCGACGAGCACTGGACGGATACCGACCCCAGCCGGCGGCTGGCGGCCTACACGAACCTGCCGCCGGGCGATTACACGCTGCGGCTGCGCGGCACCAACCGCGACGGCCAATGGACGGAGCGCGCGCTGGCGTTGCGGATCAGCGTGCTGCCGGCCTCGTACCAGCGCCTGTGGTTCCGGATCGCGCTGATGGCGTTGCTCGCGCTGGCGATCGTGGCGCTGCTTCGCGGGTGGACGGCGCATCTCCGCCGGCGGCAGCGCGAGCTGGAGCGCCAGATCGCGAACCGGACCGCCGATCTCAGCGCCGCCAACGACCGGCTGACCGAACTGGCGCAGATCGACATGCTGACCGGCTGCGCCAATCGCCGCCACCTTCTCGATCGCGCCAACGAGATGATAGTGTTCGCGGCCCGACACGACCTGCCGCTCAGCCTGACGGTGCTCGATCTCGACAATTTCAAGCGCGTGAACGACACCTGGGGGCATCCCGGCGGCGATGCCGTGCTGGCGGCCGCCGGACACGTGCTCCGCCATCATGGCCGCGCGGCGGACCTGCTCGGTCGGATCGGCGGCGAGGAGTTCGCGCTGCTGATGCCGAACACCGCCGCACAGGGCGCGCGCCTCCACGCCGACCAGCTGCGACAGGCGCTCAGCGAGCTGGAGGTGCCGGTGGAGGGCGGCGACATCCGTGTCACCGCCAGCTTCGGCGTGGCCCAGTTGCGCGCCGGCGAAGACTATGACGAACTCTATGCGCGTGCCGACGCGGCGCTGTACGCGGCCAAGGATGCGGGGCGGAACCAGGTCAAGCTCTGCGCCTGACCCGGTCCACGCCGAGGCTAGTGACGAGCCCTAGTGCGCCGCGGACGTATCGACCGGTCTCGCTGGACGCGGCGCCAGCCAGATGATCGCCGCGGAGAGGAAGAACACCAGCGCCGCCAGCGCGAACAGATGGGTCGTCGCCAACGCATAGCTTTCCTGGTCGACCATCCGCTCGATCAACCCGCGGCCCTGCTCCGCGGTCATGCCGTGCTGCACCGCGTTGGCGATCACCTGGTCGCCATTGTTGAGGACGTTGGTGAGTTCGGCGCGGCTGCGCTGCGCACCGTTCTGCCACAGGGTGCTGCCGATCGACGTGCCGATCGCCGCCGCCAGCGTGCGCAGGAAGCTCATGATGCCGGCGGCCGACGCGGTCTCCTCGGGATCGACCGCACCCAGCGCGATGATCGTGAGCGGGATGAAGAAGAACGGCATGCCGAGCCCTTGCACCAGCTGCGGTGCGGCGAGGATCCAGAAGTCCGCGCCACTGAACCAGAAGGTGCGCAGGATCGAGGTCAGCCCGAGCCAGCAGATTCCGAAACACACTAATGCGCGCGGATCGACCTTGGTGCTGAGCTTGGCCACGATCGGCGAGAAGACGACCGCCAGCACGCCGTTGAACGCGGTGACGAAGCCCGCGTCGGTGGCGGTATAGCCCATCGTCGATTGCAGCCATTGCGGGATGATCACGACGGACGCGAAGAAGGTGCCGAAACTGAACGCGAGCGCGGTGACCGCGACGGTGAAGCCACGGTGACGGAACACGCGCAGGTCGACGATCGGATTGCCCGCCGTCAGCTCCCAGATCAGGAAGGTGACGAAACCGATCGCGGCGACGATCGCGCAACCGACGATGAAGCTGGAGCCCAGCCAGTCATGCTCGCGGCCGAGATCGAGCATCACCTGCAACGCGGCGATCCACACGATCATGAGGACCAGGCCGACGCGGTCGATCGGCACGATCTCCGTCTTGGTCTCGGATTTGCGGAGCAGCGTGAAAACGCCGATGACGCAGAAGATCGCGATCGGCAGGTTGATGTAGAAGATCCACGGCCACGACCAGCTGTCGCTGATAACGCCGCCCAGGATCGGGCCGAGGATCGGCGCGGTCACGGTCGTCATCGCCCAGGCGCCCATCGCCGCCGCGCGCTGTTTGGGCGGGAAGATGGTGAGCAGCAGGGTCTGCGTCAGCGGCATCAGCGGCCCGCCGCAAAACCCCTGCCCGATGCGGAACGCGACCATCGCGCCGAGCGACGACGCCAGCCCGCACAGCGCGGAGAACAGCGCAAAGCCGATCATCGCGGTCATGAACACGCGGATCGTCCCGAAGCGCCGGACCAGCCACCCGGTCAGCGGCACGCAGATCGCCTCCGCCACCGAATAGGAGGTGACGACCCACGTCCCCTGAGTCGCCGACACGCCTAGGCCACCCGAGATGTGCGGCACGGAGACGTTGGCGATGGTCGTGTCGAGGACGACCATGAAGTTGGTCAGCGCCAGCACGAAGCCCGCCAGCAGCAGGCGCGTGCCGGTCAGCGTCGGCGCCGACGTCTCGGAGCCGGCCGTATCAGGTGCGGACGTATCAGGTGAGGATGTGGCGGAGGCCATCTGACGAAATCCTACCGATCGCCCGAAATGTCGATCTCGGCGTCCATCGACAGCCCGACCCGCAGCGGATGATCGCGCAGCTCGCGCGGATCGAGCGCGATCCGCACCGGCAGGCGCTGCACCACCTTGATCCAGTTGCCGGTCGCGTTCTGCGCCGGGATCAGCGCGGACGACGCTCCCGTTCCGCCTGCGAGCCCGACCACCCGGCCATGATACACGACGTCGTCGCCGTGCAGGTCCGACGTCAGCGTGGCCCGCTGGCCGACGCGCACGCCCTGCAGCTGGCCTTCCTTGTAGTTCGCATCGACATACAGCTTGTCGACCGGGACGATCATCATCGCCGCGGTGCCGGGCGCGAGCCGCTGGCCGATCTGGACGTTGCGCTGGGAGATGACGCCGTCGATCGGCGCGCGGATCACCGTGCGCGACAGATCGAGCTTCGCCTGGCGCCGCTTCGCACGTGCGGCGAGCACTTCGGGGGCGGTCGCCTGAGTCGTGCCGCGGGTCAGCGCAGTATTGGCGGCGCGGTCCTGCAACGCCGAGACGCGCGTTGCGGTAGCCTGCGCGATACCCGCCTGGGCGATCGCGACATTGGCGCGCGCGGTGCGGAGCGCGTTGGTCGCCGCCGTCACCTCGTCGCCCGAAACCGCGCCGGCCTGGACCAGTGCCTGGCGACGCTGATAGTCGATCTGCGCGCGTTCAAGATTGCCCTGCGCCAACAGAAGCTGCGCGCGGGCGGTGCCGATTTCGGCACTGCGGGCATTGGCCTGCGCCTGAAGCGCATCGCCGGTCGCCGCGGTCTGGCTATAGCGCCGTTCCGCCGCGGCAAGGTCAGCCTCGGCCTGTGCCACCGCGATCTGCTGATCGGCATCGTCGAGCCGCATCAACACCTGCCCGCGCTTGACGTTCTGCGTATCGCTGACGGTGACGTCGATCACCTGCCCGCTGACCAGCGGCATGACCTGGGCGGTCTCCGCCGCGACATAGGCGTTGTCGGTCGTCACGCGCTTCGACAGGACCAGCGTATCGTAGAGGAAATAGGCTGCCGCGACGACGATCACCACGGCGGCGAAGATCAGCAACAGCCGCTTCCGCTTGCCTGGATTGGCGGTATCGACCTTGGTTTCGGGCGAAGGGGCCCCGTGCGAAGGCGCCTCGTGCGAAGAGGCTTCGGGTGAACGCGCCTGATCGCTGTCGTTGGATGGGGTAGCCATCATCGTGTCCCACGTGTCTGAAGATTAGGTTGGAAGCCGCCGCCGAGCGCGCGGACCAGTTGGACGTCGAGCGCGAACCTGCGTGCGTCGATGTCCGCGAGCGAGCGCCGCGCGGTCAGCACGGCCTGTTCGGCGCTCAGCACGTTGAGGAAGGTCGACAGCCCGCCGCGATACCGCAACTGCGCCACCGTATAGGCGCCCTCCGCATCGGCCAGAGAGGCGCGCGCGTCGATCATCTGCGCGGCGACCTGGTTCCGGCTGGTCACGGCGTCCGCGACCTCGCGCAGCGCGCCGACCAGCGTGCGGTCATAGGTCGCGACCGCCTCGTCATATCGCCCGCGCGCCTGGCGGTATTGGCCTTGCAGGGCGCCGCCACGGAAGATCGGCAGGCTGACCGCCGGACCGACGCTGCCGAAGCTCGACCCGCCCTTGAACAGATAGTCGAGCCCGAGCGATTGCAGTCCGATCAATCCCGACAGGCTGATATTGGGGTAGAAGTCTGCCCGCGCGACCTTGATCCGGCTTGCTGCCGCCTCGGCACGCGCGCGCGCCGCCGCGATATCGGGTCGCCGACCGATCAGCGCGATCCCCGCGTCCGCCGGAAGCTCGGTCGTGAGTACCGGCGCGGACGGGCGGGTGATCGACCGCGCCCGATCGGGCCCGGCGCCGAGCAGTGCGGCGATACCGTTCTTGGTCAGCGCGATCTGTTCCGCGTTCGCCGCGAGGTCGACACGCGACGCCGGCACCGCCGAGCGTGCCTGCTTCAGTTCGGCCTGCGTATCGAGGCCGATCGCGACTCGGTCCGCCACCAGCTTCTGGGTCATGGTCCGCACGTCGATCGCGCGCTGGAGCACGTCCTGCTCGGCATAGAGCCGCGCCAGATCCGCATAGCGCGCGGCGATATCGGTCGCGAGGGTGAGCGCCGCCTGCTCGCCGTCCAGCCGCGCGGCCTCGGCATCCGAGGTCGCCGCCACGAGCGACGCCCGGTTGCGCCCGAACAGGTCGAGATCGAGGCCCGCGTTCAGCGCCAGCCGGCCGGTATCGTTCCACCCGCGCGGTACGAACGCGGCCGGGATACCGTTGTTGTAGCTCTGCTTGTTGAGCCCCGCGGACGCTTCGGCGTCGAGCGTCGGCAGGTTGGCGGCCCCCGCCTGTTGCACCGCGCCCTGGGCCGTGCGCACGCGCGCCGCGGCGATCGCGATGTCGGGCGATCCGGCCAGGGCTTCACCGATCAGCGCATCGAGTTGCGGATCGCCGTAACCCCGCCACCACTGCGCAGCCGGCCACGCGGCGTCGCTCGCGACCGCAAGGCTGTCGCGTGAGGCATAGGCACTGGGGGCGGACAGTTCGGGACGCGGCCCCAGATCGGGCGCCGCGCAACCCGCCAGTGCCACCGCGATGCCTGCGCAACCGGCGAGCGAAATCAGTCTCATTGGATTACCGTACTCCTGGGTACGGCGGGCCAATGGTCCTGCGCCCTCGCCTTGTCAATCGAAAAGCGTACTCTATAGTACGACGATGATCGAGCCCAAGACACGTCGCGACCAGAACCGGGAAGTACGCCACGCCGCGATCGTATCCGCCGCCCGCGATGCCTTTCTCGAGCACGGCTATGCGGCCACGTCGATGTCGACGATCGCGACCAAGCTCGGTGGATCCAAGGGTACGCTCTGGGCCTATTTCCCGTCCAAGGAAGACCTGTTCACCGCGGTCATCGACGACGTGACGGCCAGCTTTCGCCAGAACGTCAGGGAGGCGCTGCGTCCGGGGCGCGACTGCTACACGACGCTGCTCGATTTCGCGGAGCGGTTCCTGATGAAGTTGCTGCAACCCGACAGTATCCGCCTGCACCGCCTGATCATCGGCGAAGCCGGCCGGTTTCCCGAGATCGGCCGCATCTTCTACACGCGCGGGCCTCAGGTCGTGCTGGAACAGCTGTCCGCCTATATCCGCACGCAGATGGACGCCGGGGTCCTGCGTAGCGCCGATCCGGTACAGGCGGCGATGAGCCTCATCCAGCTGTCCCAGGTCCAGCAGAGCCTGAGGCTGTGGGGCGTCGTCGACGGGGCGCGGGTCGAGGATGTCGGCGACCACGCGATCGAGGCGCTGAACCTGTTCAGCCGCGCCTACGCCCCCTGACCGTATTTTTGCCGTCTGCGAATGTGGGCGGGAGCGCCATCTATCATCGAACTTCGCTTGTCAGGCGGCCGGGCCGCGGTTGATGCGATATGGTCCCGAGCGCGAGGGGAGCACTTCGCCCTTCCAACTGAGGTGGACCTCGCCGCTCGCCAGCAACGCATCGATCGCTGCATGGACGGTCGGCATCATGTCACGCCAATCGGTCTTCTCGCTGGGGGCGCCGGCGTCGGCCAACACGCGCGCTACCTCGCTGGGGCATATCGTCGCGCCGGGCGCGCGCGTGGCGAGCAGAGCCAGGGTCGCCGTTCGTGCTTCCGAAGCTGAATCGGCCATCCGTCGCCCTAATCCGAAGAAGGCCGCTTTGCGTTGGCAAGAAGCGTCAGGGCCGCGGCGAGTGCGGCCGGGGTGATCGGCTTCACGACCGTATCGACCGCCACGTCCGGATGCCGCGCGGCGACCTGTTCCTGACCGGTGACGAAAATGCAGGGGATGCCCTTCGACGAGAGCCAGCGGGCGGCGGCCGGACCCGTCGGCCCGTCGGCGAGATCGATATCGACGAGCGCGCAATCGATCCGGTCGAGGGACGCATCCGCCTTCAGATCCGCGAAGCTCTCGAACGAGCCGGCGAACTCATGGCCGAGGTCTTCGATCAGCTGTTCCAGGTGGAACACGATCAGCGGATTGTCTTCAAGGCACAGGACACGCAATCGCGTGTCCGGAGATATCGAGCTTTCGGGCATGAGCGCCCAACGCCGTCGGGCATCAGGGGTTGCGCGACAACCGAGAAACACGTCCGGAAACCTCGCATCGGAGGCCGGCGGGTGCGAAGGTCATGACCGGCTTGCTGCCGAACAGGCTGCCGAGCGCGGCCCGGAGATAGCGGGTTCCATAGCCGGTGCGCGAAGGTTCGACGACCGGCGGACCGCCCTGCTCGATCCACAGGATCGACAGCATGGCCGGATCGTCCTCCGACAAGGTCCATTCGAACGACACACGGCCTTCGGGGGTCGAAAGGCCCCCATATTTGATCGCGTTGGTCGCCAGTTCGTGGAGACACAGCGCGAGCGTCGTCCCGGCCTCGCGCGTCAACATGACCGCCGGGCCACCGGTCACGACGCGGCTCTGTCCCTGGAGTTGGTACGGATCGAACGTCAGGTCGACGATCTCGGCGATCGAGACCTCCTCGTCGGCGGCGTGGAAGACCGCGGAATGAACCCGCGACAACGCATCCAGCCGCCCCCGGAAATCGTCGGCGAACTCGGCCAGCGTGTTGGCGCCGCGATGCGTCATCTCGAAGATCGAGGCGACGCTGGCGAGAATGTTCTTCACGCGGTGGTTGAGTTCGCGGCGCAGTTCGATCTCGCGCTCGATATGATCGCGCACGTCGCGCTGCCGCAACCGCGCCAGCATCGCCGACTGGACACCGCTGATCAGCTCGACCGGCGTGACCGGGCGCTGGTAGAAGAGCTGCCGTGCGCGCGGCCAAACGCGGGCGAGTTCGGTGCGGACGCGGATCTGGTTCGACGTCCGATCCAGCAGCACGACGATCGGCATTTCCGACCAGCTCGGTTGCGACGCCAGATGGCCGGCGACGTCCTTCAGGATAACCGGCGTCAGCGCCTCGTGCGTGGCGACCAGCACGCCGGGGGATCTCGCCAGATAGTCGGGAATCTCTGCGACATCGATGCACACGTCGACGGGGATGTCGTGCTCGACGAACAACTGCTTCAGATAGTCGGCATCACGCCGATAGGGCGCCAGGACCAGCACATGGTCCAGCGTGGTATGATCGATCGGATCGAGTGCGCTCACGATTCCGGAAGAGGATTATACGGCACCACGGAAATTCCCGATCCCTGGATCATCAGTTCATGCACGAACAGGTCGTGCGGCCCGTGCCGTTTCTTCACCACCGTGATGTTGCGGCGCAGGCGCCCCTCATGCTCGGCGATCCGCAACAGCAGCACCGTATCGCCGAGGAAGCTCACATCGACGTCGATCCCGACATTCTGGCCGAGCAGGCCATGCTGCGCGACGATCAACATGGTCAGGACACCCGAGCGCGCCAGGTATTTCAGCAACGACTGGATATCGCGGACCGCCTTGTCGCGCTGCGGCAGCGAGTTGAGATACCCGGTGAAGCTGTCGATGACGACGACGCGGGTCTTGTCCGTCTTGACGATGGTCTGGACGACCTGCGCGAACTCGCCGGGCGAAATCTCGTTGGGATTGAAGTCCTTGATGACCAGCGCGCCGTCCTTGTGGAACTTGCGCAGGTCCATGCCGAGCCCTTCCGACCGGCGGAAGAACGTCTCGAGCCGCTCCTCGAACAGGAACAGCGCGACGTTCTCGCCGCGCTTCAGCGCCGCCGTGGCGTAGAGCGAGGCCATCGTCGACTTGCCGGTGCCGGACTGGCCGATCACCAGCGTCGTGGTGCCCGATTCCTGCCCCCCGCCGAACATCGCATCGAGCGTCTCGACGCCCGATTTGATCAGCTCGGGCTTTTCGACATCGGACGCGTCGCCGGGGATGATCCGCGGGAATACGACGACGCCCTGCCCTTCGCGGATCGCCATGTCGTGATAGCCGTCGGCGATCGGCACACCGCGCATCTTGCTGACCTCGATCCGCCGCCGTACCGCGCCGTAATCCTCGAGCGTCTTGTCGAACCGGATCACGCCGTGCGCGATCCCCTCGACCTCTTCGCCGTTCATCGCTTCGCCGTTCTGCGTATCGAGCAGCAGCGCGACGACGTTGCGCTTGGCGAGGAACGCCTTGAAGCCGATCAGCTCGCGCCGGAAGCGTGGCGTATCGCCGGTGATCAGGCGGATTTCGAGCAGCGAGTCATAGACCAGGCGGCTCGGCTTATGCTCCTCGATCGCCTTCTCGATCGCCTGCCGGGTCTCGTCGAGACGCAGTTCGGCGGTCTGGAAGATCGTCTGGTCCGCGGCGCCATTGACCGCGTCGGAGGCCGAGAGTTCCTCGACGCGGATTCCGTCCATCGTCCAGCCGTGCGACACCGCGATCGATTCCAGCTCGGCTGCGGTCTGCGACAGGCTGACATAGATGCAGCGCTCGCCGGCCTCGACGCCCGCACGCAGGAACTGCAACGCCGCCGTCGTCTTGCCCGCACCGGGCGCACCTTGCAGCATGTACAGGTTCGAAGGCGGCAGTCCGCCCCGCAGGATTTCGTCGAGGCCAGCGACACCTGTCGCGACGGGCTTGGCAATTTTACGCTTGGTCACGACGATCTCCGGCAGTCGCGCGCTGACTGCCATAAAATGCCGGGCGCGACCAGTGAGCGTCGGGATCACGCACGCAGGCGATCGCGAAACTCGGCCAGTCGCGTCCGATAGCCGTCGGCATCGCCATATTCGAGGAACTCGTAATAGCGGTGGAGCGGATCGTCGACGCGCAGCGCGTGCTTGATCGGGCACCAATATTGCTCGGTTCGGCTGCTGACCTCGCGAACGAAGCCGATCAGGCCGTTGGCATAGGAGCAGAACATGCAGTTGAGCGCCTCGACCCGGTTCAGATAGGCGAGATGCCGGCGATCGAAGAGGATGAAGTCCGATCGCCTGACGCGCGTGATGCCATAGGCGCGAAAACATATCGCCTGGTACAGGCTGACCCACAGATCGACGATCAGCAGCGGCACGATCAGCGAATAGATCACCGGCGCGGTCAGCCATGAGGCTAGCTCCGACTGCGCGACGAAGCGCCGGACAGAAACCCGAAGCTGGCGTTGTGCATCGAGGACGCCGCGTTCGAACCCCACGATCCTGCCGGCGATCTCGACGCCGAGCGCCCGCCGCCGCCCCTCTATCTCGCGGTCGAGTTCGGTCTGGAGGCGAACGATCTCATGCGCGAGATCCTGCATCCGCTGGGTCATGCGACGTTTTCTCCTGATATCGCGGCGGTGTCGGTGGGCGGGTGCGTCCGGTTCCGTATCGCGGCGTTGGCGCTGCTCGATAGCCTCGGAAACTACGGTGATCGCCGCGGTCGCGGGGGGAGTTCCGTTCACCGCGATGCTAGGTGTTTTCCGACGCTGCGGGAGGACGCGGGTTGCCGCTAGTCCGGCGCTGCCGCCTCGCATCGTGCCGGCGGGTCGCTATGCCGAAGGAAATCAAGATGGCCGACCTCATGCCCGAACGGACGAAAGACCTGAAACCAGCCTCGGTCGCGCCCGCTACCGACTGGAGCGGCGAACTCGTCACGCGAACCGGTTACGCCTTCCATGTACGCCCGGCGGCACCGGCCGACGAACCGGCGCTGTCGGACTTCTTCACGCATGTCGACAAGGAGGATCTGCGCTTCCGGTTCCTGAGCGCGGTCCAGAAGGTCGGTCACGACCAGTTGCAGGCGCTGGTCGGCGTCGATCACGAGCGCACCGAGAATTTCCTCGCGATCGACGCCGGGACCGGCACGATCCTCGCCACCGCGATGCTGGCCGCGGATGCGACGATGACGCACGCCGAAGTCGCCATCGCGATCCGCACCGATTTCAAGCGGAGGGGCATCAGCTGGACGCTGCTCGATCACGTCGCGCGGTTTGCCGTCGCCAAGGGGATCAAGACGCTCGAGTCGATCGAGAGCCGCGACAATCACGCGGCGATCGAACTGGAGCGCGAGCGCGGCTGGACGGCATCGGCCTGTCCCGGCGACTCTACGGTCGTGGTGCTGCGCATGACGCTAGCGTGATCCGGCGCGTCCGATCGGCGGCACCGATCGGGCGCCGCGCTGCCAGCGGGCAACGACCTGCTTGGTCAGCTCCGTCACGACTATTGTCGCGGCGGTGGCGGCAAGGCAGAACCACAATGTCTCCCTCGAGACCAGCGCCGTCCCGAGGACCCCGCCCAAGGGTTGCCAAGCCATCGCCAGCAGTTGCAGCGTGATCGCGATGCCGATGCCGAGCAGCAGCCAGGGGTTCGAGAAGACCGGCTCGCGCAGGATCGAGCGGCGCTCGCTTCGCATGCACAGCACATAGACGTTCTGGAACAGCACCGTCATCAGCAATACCGCATTCTGGATCTCGGCGACCGGGCGACCGTCGCCGTGCATGCCGTGCACCAGGAACAGCGCCAGCCCGGTCATCATCAGCGCGGGCGGCACCATCAACGCGATCGCACTGCCATCGAGCAGCGGTTCGCCCGGCCGGCGGGGTGGCTGGCGCAGTTCGTCGCCTTCGCCGCGACCGAAGCCGAGCATCACGTCCTGCGCGCCGTTGGTGACCAGGTTCAGCCACAGCAGCTGCACCGCGGTCAGCGGCATCGGCAGCCCGAACGCGACCGCACCCAGGAACATGCCGATCTCGGCGATGCCGGTGGCCAGCAGGATGATGACGATCCGGCGCACATTGGCATAGGTGATCCGGCCTTCCTCGACCCCCGCGACGATCGAGGCGAAATTGTCGTCGGCCAGCACCAGATCCGCCGCACCGCGCGCGACGTCGGTGCCTGCCATTCCCATCGCCACGCCGATATGCGCGGCCTGCAGCGCGGGGGCGTCGTTGACCCCGTCGCCCGTCACCGCGACCAGTTCGCCGCTGGCCGCCAGGATCCGGACGATCTCCAGCTTCTGCACCGGTTCGATCCGCGCGAACACGCGTCCGTCGAGCACCAGCGCGGAAAGCGCCCCCGGCTGGTCGGCCAGATCGCTCATCTGCGTGCCGGTGACCACTTGGTCGTCGCGCACGTCGAGCCCGAGACCGCGCGCGATCGTCAAGGCGGTACCGGGATGATCCCCCGTGACCATGCGAACGCCGATCCCCGCCTCCGCACAACGCGCGATCGCCGCGGGCACCTCGGGACGGACCGGGTCTATCAGCCCGATCCAGCCGAGCAGCACGAGATCGCGCGGCGCCAGCGCGTCCGCTGCCGCCGCCGATCCGTCGGACGCGGCGACGGCGATGACGCGGTAGCCCTTGCCGGCCATCGCGATCGCCGCGTCGATGACCGACGGAGCGACCGGACGGCACATCTCCCGGACGACCTCGGGCGCCCCCTTGGCGAAGACGCGCACGCCCTCTCCTTCGTCGACCGCCACGCTCGAGAATTTGTTCGCGGGTTCGTAAGGAAGCGCGGCGCACCGGACTAGGGCCTGGAGCGCCGCCAGGTCGGCCCCGCCATCGCCGGCAAACCCGAGCAGCGCGGTATCGACGGTATCGCCGATCGCCACGCCGTCCGGCCCGATCGACGCCTCGTTGCACAGCGCCGCGGCATGCCGAGGCGCAGCA
This sequence comes from Sphingomonas faeni, assembly GCF_024273235.1. Lineage (GTDB taxonomy): Bacteria > Pseudomonadota > Alphaproteobacteria > Sphingomonadales > Sphingomonadaceae > Sphingomonas > Sphingomonas faeni_A. Next base: position 15,836 of record NZ_JANBVH010000011.1, read on the forward strand.
AGTTCGGCAGCATGGGTCGGCCAGTCCGCGCGATCGAACACGGTGCCATCGGCCAGCAGGATCCGCTCGACCGACAGGATGTTGCGGGTCAGCGTGCCGGTCTTGTCGCTGGCGATGATCGTGCACGCGCCGAGCCCCTCGACCGCCGGCAGCGACCGGACGATGACCTTGCGCGCCGCCATCCGCCGCGTACCCGCCGCCAGCGCGACGGTGACCGCGATCGACAGCCCCTCGGGTATCGCCGACACCGCCAGCGCGACCGCGAGCAGCAGGATCTGGTCCCCCGGACGCCCCTGAACGAACAGGACGATGGCGAACGGCACGATCAGCGCGATCGTCGCGATACTGATCTGCCGCGCGAGACGATCGAGCCGAAGGACGAGTGGCGGCGGAGTCGGGGTCGCATCCCGGAGCGACGCATCGATCGCCCCGAGCGCGGTGTCGGCACCGGTCGCCACGACGATACCGACGCCGCGGCCCTGCTCGATCATGGTACCGGCCAGCAGCATCGTCACGCGGTCGCCGGGCGGCGTGTTCGCGACTAGGTGCGCCGTCTCGGTCTTGGCGACCGCCACCGATTCGCCGCTGAACGTCGATTGATCGACGCGCAGGGTGGTACTCGACGAGAGCCGGATGTCGGCCGGGACTGCCATCCCGCTTTCCAGCACGACGATATCGCCGACGACCACATCGCGCGCATCGACGATCGACACTGCGCCGCCGCGGCGCACCGTCGCGGTCTGACCGATCATCCGGCGCAGCGCAGCGAGGCTCTGCACCGCCTTGCCTTCCTGCACGGTGCCGATGATCGCGTTGACGACGAGGACGACTCCGATGAACCCGGCGTCGGTCCGGTGCCCCAGCGCGAGCGAAATCGCCGCCGCCGCGATCAGGAGGTAGATCAGCGGACTGTTGAACTGTCGCAGGAACAGCAGCGGCAACGACGGCGCAGGCGGCGGCGCGAGCGCATTCGGGCCATCGCGGACGAGCCGGGCCGCGGCCTCCATCGGCGCCAGCCCGGCGTCGGTGGTGCCGAGCCGGGCCTCGACGTCAGTGGTCGACAGGGAATGCCATGCCGTGACGGGTTCAGTCGCGGATCGTTCTCGGGGCTCACGCTGCAACGGCCTGTCGAGCGGGCGCGTATCGAACGGGCGTTCGACGTTCATGAACCGCCTGCCTCTATGAGCGTGACCGCAGTGCCCGTGCCGGCGCTGGCAAGCGTCTCGCGTGTCACCAACAGGGTCGTGCCCGGGGTCAGCACGGTCGCGAGCTGGGCGCGGAACCCGTCGGGCAGATGCCCCTTGGCGCGGTCCGCCGGCGTCAGTTCCGCCGCCTGCGTGGCGCTGGGGGGCGGATCGCCGGGCAGCGGCAGGCGAAGCCAATGCTCGCCGGTTGCATCGATCGACTGGAGCGTGAACGCCGCGGTCCGCTCGATCGGACCATCGATGGCGATCGTGCTCGATCCGATCTCGATGCCGTTGCGCAGGACCACGATCCGCCGATCGCGCCCGCTGATCACGATCGAGACCGGCCCCGTGGGCGAGCGCGTGGGGCTCCAGACGCTGGCATCGGGCGAGGCCGGGACGTCGTCGGTCGTGGGGCCTGGCTGGAGAACGGAGGGCGTCGCCACGACGACGGGGACCAGCGCATCCTGCGTGATGACGACCGTGATGCCCATCCGCGTGATGCCGAACAACAACTTGGCGAACGCGATCGGCAGCCGGATACAGCCATGCGACGCGGGGTAGCCGGGCAGGTTGCCGCCATGCATCGCGATCCCGCCCCATGTCAGCCGCTGCATGAACGGCATCGGCGCGTCGTCGTAGATGTTGGACACATGGTCCGCGTCCTTCTGGAGGACGGTAAAGACGCCGGTCGGGGTCGCATGGCCCTTAGTTCCGGTCGACACCGTCGAAACGCCGATCGCCACGCCGTTGCGGTAGGCATAGGCCTTTTGCGCCTTCAGGCTGACGATGATCGTGACCGGGCCAGCCGGTGCGATCTCCGGCGCCCAGAGATATTCGCCGGGCTTGAGCGCTTCGATCCTGCCATCGCTGCTGGCGACGGGCGGTGTCTGCGCGACTGCGTCGATCGAGAGCGGCAGAGATGACATCGTCAGCACTGCGAGGGCCAGCGATATCCTCACGCCGGAATGGCCGCGTGACGCGCCGGGCGTGACGAACGTGGGTAGCTCCACGATCGTTTGCGGGGCCTATGATCGGGCACGCTGCCGAGTGCATGCGACGATAGCGCGACGAGGTGGAGGATCGGCCTCGACGAGGTCGCCGTGTCCGCGATTGGAGTCGTCGTCATGCCTGGTGTTCCCGGTGATGAGGCCTGCCGCGAAAGCCCCGATGATCGGAGCCCGATGGTCGGGGGCGAAAGGCTGGCGTCATCCTAGCGTTCGGCCCGATCGTGCATCACCGTCGGGAATTACGCAGGGTTTCCCGTCGAGGCCGGCAACACCCGATCCAAAAAAATTTCATGCGGAAATCTTGACGCTCGCGGGCCCAAAATTATTTTTGTCCTCGCCGGACGCGTTGATCGGTCCGGTGACTGAGGGCACCGGCTCTCCCGGTGCTCCTCGTGCTCAGATTGCTCATGAGGAGGATTTGGATATGAGGACGAACTTCGATTTCACGCCCTATCGTCGGTCCACCGTCGGCTTCGACCGGCTGTTCGACCTGCTGGAGGCGACCGCGCGGACCGAGACGGTCGATGGCTATCCGCCGTTCGACATCGAGCGCGAGAGCGAGGACAGCTATCAGATCACGCTCGCGGTCGCCGGGTTCCGCCCCGACGACATCGAGATCGTCGCGCAGAACAACCAGCTGACGGTCAGCGGGCGCAAGCCGGACGACCGCGACGAGGGTCGCTTCGTCCACCGCGGGATCGCGACGCGCGCGTTCGAGCGGCGTTTCCAGCTCGCCGATTTCGTCCAGGTACAGACGGCGAGCTTCGACAACGGGTTGTTGCGGATCGCCCTGAAGCGGGAAATCCCCGAGGCGATGAAGCCGCGCCGGATCGAGATCACCGGCGCCGCGGCGAACGATCGCGCGCGCGATGCCGAGGTCCGGATCGAGGATCACCAGGCGGACCGTAACGCCGCCTGATCGGCCTTGATGACCCAAGGGGCGGTTGCCGGCGAAGATGCTGGCAACCGCCCCTTTTTTCTCCGCGATGCGGCCCGCAGTTTGCGAGCCGCATCTGATTTCAGCGTGGCGGCGGCGGCTTGACGTAGATATCGGCGGCAGACGGAACGACGTGGGTCGGCCCCGACGAAAGCCGCAACCAGCCGCCGCGTAGGACAACTATCGCCGCGGCGGCCGCGACGACGACCAGCCCGAGTTCGATCTTGCGGAGCGTGTCGCGGTTGCGCTCCTCGGTATTCCACAGGCCCTCCCATTCCTCCTCGGAACGGGGCTCGTGATGGGCTTCGTCGAAGTCCGCATCGTAATCGCTGTGGTCGCCGTGCTCTATCACGCGCGGCCCCCTTCCGTGCGGGCGTTCGCAGGGGTGCGATCGTCCGCGACGAGCATCTCGACCGGGGTATCGCCGATCGGCCCGGGCGACTGATCCTCGTCGCTGTGCACGAACAGCCAACGGCCGAGCAGCCCGGCAACGGCGGCACCGGTCAGCGGTGCGAGCCAGAACAGCCAGAGCTGCGACAATGCCCAGCCGCCGACGAACAAGGCGGGGCCAGTGCTGCGCGCGGGATTGACCGACGTGTTGTCGATCGGGATCGAAATCAGGTGGATGAGCGTCAGCGCGAGGCCGATCGAGAGCGGCGCGAATGCTGCTGGAGAACGCTCGTCGGTAGCGCCGAGAATGACGGTCAGGAAGCCGGCAGTCAGGATCGCCTCGGCAAGAAACGCGGTCGCGGCGCTGTAGCCGCCCGGCGAATGCGCGCCATAGCCGTTGGCGGCGAACCCGCTGGCGACCAGGTCGAACCCGGCCGTGCCGGACGCGAGTGCCGCCAGCGCCGCGCTGGCGAGGATCCCGCCGACGAGCTGCGCGATGACATAGCCGGGCAGATCGCGCGCGGGAAACCGCCCGGCGATCGTCAGGCCCAGGCTGACCGCGGGATTGAAATGGCCGCCGGAAATGAAGCCGACGGCAAAGGCCATCGTGAAGACGGTGAGGCCGAAGGCGAGCGAGACGCCGACCAGCCCGATCGAACCGGGAACATCGGTGCCGGCTGCCAGTACGGCGGCGCCGCAGCCACCAAGGACCAGCCAGAATGTCCCGATCGTCTCGGCTGCCAGACGGCGCGCGGTCGCGATCGGACGGGGGCGCCGCGCTGCTCCGGCAGCGGCGCGAAACTGTGACGCTTCGGTCATCCTCTTATGCCTCGTACAGGACGCCTCGACGTGCGTCTCTGATCCTCGAAAATGGGGACGGCGGAGGCTTTGGCCATCCGCCGCCCTTTTGGGCTGAGCCCGTACGGCTTACCCGTACGGCTTAGCTTACCCGTACGGCTTACTTGCCGCGGAGCGTGTTGATCAGCGCGATGCCGAGGACGCCGGCGACCGCTGCTGCGGTGAAGGGGCGCTCCTTCGAGAACTGGCGCACATAGTCGACGAGCGGACGGATGTTGTCCTCGACGACGTCCTTGGCCTGGCCGACGGTCTTCTGCACGGTGCCGCCCAACTGATCCGCAACGCCTTCGCTCTTGAGCGCCTTGTCGCCGGTCGCGGTGCCGAGAGCTTCCTTGGCCTTGCCACCGAAATCGGTTGCTGCGCCTGCGAGGGTGTCGGTGTTCATGAATAGTCTCCTTGGTTGATAACAGGTTGAAAAGAAGTGATCAGAAACGGGGCGTGTCGGTAACGTCGCGGACGTCGTTACGATCCTCGAACGATCCGGATTGCGGACGGTTCATCGAATCCGTCGTCGTTTCTTCGCCGAGCGCACGCTCGGTGGCAGCGTCGTCGTTTGCCTTGGCGCCATCGAGCATCCGCTTGACGGCATTGCCGGCAGCGTCGCGACCACCCAGGCCGAACGCCAGCGCAAAGGCCACCGCGATCGCACCGAGCAGCAACCCGAACGCCAGGTTGATGATGTCGTCGGCCAAGCCCATGAAGCGCAGGCCGATCGCGGTACCGAGCACGATGATCGCGATCCGCACGACTGGTGCTGCGACGCGCGTGCCCTGGTCGCCGTTACGCTCGATGGCATGGGCCACGAAGCGCGCGATGACGACCGATGCGAAGATGATGATCGCACCGAACACGACCTGCCCGAACAGCGTCAGCACCTCGGCCATGATCTGCGAGCCATAGGCGAAGTTCAGCTGGCGGAAGGCTTCCATCAGGCCGAAGATCAGGATCGCGACGAAAGCACCGGTGCCGACCGCCTTCGACGGCACGAACGACGGTCCGGTCGTGCCGAGCTCGCGGTTCTCGACATTGCCGAAGATGCCGATCGACCCGATCGTCCGGTCGAAGCCGGTCGTGGCGAGGAACTGCGTCAGCAGACGCGACGCGAACTTGGCGATGACATAGGCGACGGCGAGGATCATGCCGGCGGCGATGACGTGCGGGATCGCATCGAGGATGATGCGCAGCATGGCGGTCGCCGGCTGCGAAATCGCCGCGATGTTCAGCGTGTCGAGCGCCGCGATCGACACCGGGATGATGATCAGCGCGAACACGATGCCACCGATGGTACGGGGCAGCATGGTCGGATCGCTCGGCTTGGTTGCACCGACATGCGTCGAGAAACGCTCGACATGGCTGGCCGTGATGACCGCCTCGACCGCCTTCTTGGCGACCTTGGCGAGCACATAGCCCAGGAAGAAGATCAGCGCGGCGCCGATGATCCGCGGTACCGCCTGGCCGAAGCCCTGCAGCATGTCGCCGAGCGGGCCGGTCGCGCCGGCGAGACCCAGCGGCTGCGTCGCGAGGAACAGCGCAATCAGCAGGACAACCCAATAGGCGGCATCGCCGACCTGCGCACCGATCGTGGTCGGGTTGCGCGGGTTGGCGTTCGGCTCGTTGGCGTGGATCGCGAGCGGCGTCTTGTTGACGAGCTTGGCGACGCCCCACTTCACGGCGCGGGCGATCGCCCAGCCGATCACCAGGATGATCAGCGCGGCGATGATCCGCGGCGTCCAGATTTCCACATAGCTCCAGGCTTGCGCCCCAAAGTCGCGGGTGTTCGATACGACCGTATCGCCCGCATAGGTTACGTCTTGCATGATTATATCCCTAAAAACCCTCTACGGGGCCTGATCCCGGAAGGTACGCGGCATCCTGCGAATGGACGCCGATGCCGCGCCCGACCCTGCTCCCTCAGAGCGGCGATGCCGGATCGGCGAGGATACCGCACGCAGCGGCGGCCTTGCCGACTTCGAGCGGTACCTTGGGATCCTCGACCTGCCCCGATACGCGGATGAAATCGCTCACGGTCAGGCGGCCCGGCGTCGTGTCGCCTTCGCGCGATGCCTTGGCGGCGCGACCGAGCTGCTGGAGCTGCCCGAGCGACAGGTTCGCCTCAAGCCGATCGCCGACGCACTGCGACTGCGCCGGCTGGAAGCCATAGCCCTCGAGCGAGGTGGCGATCTTTGCCGACGGGTTGACGCACGCGGACAGCGACAGCGCGCCGATGCCGATGGTGAGAACCCCTGCGATGCGTGCGAAACTACGATGCTGAGTCATGATAAGCCCCTGTCTTCGGGCGCCATGCGGTCTCCGTCCGATCGAACGTAAAACCCATATTTCCCAAACGCATAACCCGCGTCGGACAGGTTGTATCCCAGGTATTTAACACACCGGAATGGGGTTGTTTTATACTATCGGCCATCACGCCAAGGTGCATTTCGACGCCAGCCCGAACGCTGAGCGTTCGGGCTGGATCATCGGACGCCGCTTTACCCGTTGGCGCGGGAGGCAGCCTTTCTGGCGCGGGCCTGCTTGGCATAATGGTGGTGCGCGACCACGCAGCCCGCGGCGGCACCCATGACCGCGTGGCCCTTGCCCACGAAATGGCCACCGACACCGCCGGCCGCGGCGCCGCGCAGGCACCCCTTGGCGAGGACGGGCGAGGCCGACAGGACGAGCAGCGGAAGAGCGAACAGGGGAGCGAGGCGCATATCGGTTTCCTATGACGAAGTGTGGACCTGAAATACTGGCGGCGGAGGCGGGACGTTCCGTGAGAAATCGTTCATCTTCGAGATACTTAACCCAGCCGAGGCACCGTCAGGTCGCGACCCAGATCCGGTCGTGGCCGAGGTCGAAGATCACCCGCATGTCCTTGAAGGCCTTGAGCCCGACCGACGGGGTGGCACCGTGTAAGATGACGGCGTTCTTCAGGACCGCATGTCCGAGCGCGACGGCGCTGGCGGTGGTCGGCGCGGCCACGTCGGTAGCATGGACGAGATCGAGCACCGCAGCAGTCGGTGGCGCAGCGTCGAGCGTCAGCGGCACCGTCATCGAGCCGTCCGCCTGGTGCGTGACCGGGATCGCGGTCATCCCGCGTTCGGCACGCGCTGCTTCGCCCGGCAGCAACAGGCGGAGTTCGTGGTGCGGGAAGTCGATCTCGATCGGGTTGGCGTCGAGGATATCCTGGCCGATCCGCAGGTCCGCGCCTGCTGCCGGATCGGGTTCGACCGCGGCGATCGGCGCGTAGAGATACTCCGCGCGGATGCCGATCTTGACCCGGTCGCGGTGCACGATCCGATCGGCAAGCGTTGCGCCGATCGCCGAATGCGGCGCGCCCGGCACGATCGCGATCAGGGTGCGTGCGTTGTCGACCCTGCCGTGGAACAACAGGGTCGCCGCCATCAGGACGAACTTGCCGCTCGTCGCGCCGGTTATGCCGCCCATCGTTTACCCTCCCGAAACGCCGCCGCCCGCGGCCTGGAACAGCGCGACCGTGTCCGACAACCGCGCGGCGCGCGCCTGCACCGCCTGCGCGCGGGCCTGCGCGTCGGTGGCGGTGGCGTTGAGCAGCGCAGGCGTGCCGACATCGCCGAGCGCAAGCTGGCGGCGGACGAAGTCCAGCGCACGCCTCGACGCATTGGTCCCCCGCGTGGCGGAGTCGAGCGCGTCGGCATCGGTCCGCAGCCCGGTCAGCGCGTCGGACACGTCGCCGAACGCCTGGAGCACCGCGGCACGGTATTGCGCCTTGGCGGCATCGAGCGCGGCTTCGGCGGCGTGCTGCTGATGGCGGAGCGCACCGGCGTGGAAGATCGGCTGGGTGATGCCGCCTATCAACGTCCAGAACGGGTTGCCGCTCTTGAACATGTCGCCGAACCGTTCGGCGGTGCCGCCCGCCGATCCGCTGAGCGAGATCACGGGCAGGCGCGCGGCGATCGCGGTGCCGACATCGGCCCCAGCCCCTTCGAGTTGCGCGCGCGCGGCCAGCACGTCCGGTCGACGGGCGACGAGATCGGACGGAACGACCAGCGGCAGGTCTCGCGGCAAAGTGAGCGACGCGAGCGTCGGCAGCGGCGGCAGGTCCGAGCCCGCCGACCGCCCGATCAGTGTCCCGATCACCACCCGCTGATGCGCTTCGGCGCGCACGAGCGGCGGCAACGCGCCTTCGGCAGTCGCCAGCGCTGCCTGCTGCGTCGAGACGTCGGCGGCCCCGACCGCACCGAGCTGCTGACGCTTGACCAGCGTCTGGAGGATATCGCGATTGACCGAGATGGCCGTCTGCGCAGCGGCGATCTGCTCGGCGAGCGATGCGCGCTGGATCACCGCCTCGACCAGATTGGCGATCACCGTGGTCCGCGCCGCGGCAAGCCGCTGGCGCTGCGTCTCGGTCGCGGCGCGGGCGGAGCGGATTTTCGAGCGGATGCCGCCGAACACATCCGGGTCGTAGCTGACCGTCACCTGCGCGGTGTGCAGCGTATAAAGCTGCTGGTTCTGGTCCGCGACCGCGGGCGACAGCGCGTTCGAGATCCGCGTGCGTTCCGCCTGATAGTTCACATCGGCCTGCGGCAGCGCCGAGCCTGAGGTCGCCGCCCCCTGCTCGCGATATTGCCGCAACGTGGCCTCGGCCACGGCGATGTCGGTCGCATGCGCCTGCGCCTCGTCCACGAGCGCGTCGAGTTGGGCGCTGCCGAAACTGCGCCACCACTCGGCCGGGACCGCCAAAAGCGTGGTAGCCTGGGCCGTGCCGCTGGACGGTGCGAAGGTCTGCGCCGCGGGGGCCGGCGGGAGGCTGGCGTGCGCATCGAGATTGCGCGGGCCCATCGTGCACGCGCCGGTGACGCCTGCGAGCAGGAGGATGGCGAAACGCTTCATGCCGTGGCCTCCGTCTGGCCGTCTTGATGGGGATGATGGCCGACGTCGCGCCCGTGCGCACCGCGATCCTCGGGCGGCACGCGCTTCGAGAAGCGATCGATGAGCACCGGCAGGACGAGCAGGATCAGCAGCGGCGCGAGCGTCATCCCGCCGACCACGACCAGCGCGAGCGGCTTTTGCACCTGGCTGCCGATTCCGCTCGACAGCGCAGCCGGCAGCAACCCGATCGCCGCGACGAGGCAGGTCATGACGACCGGCCTGAGACTATGGCGGACTGTAGTCGCGAGCGCATTCTCCCGCCGCGCGCCCTCGTCGACCGCGTGGTTATAGGTCGTGACCACGAGGATCCCGTCCATCACCGCGATCCCGAACAGCGCGACGAAACCGATCGCCGACGAGATGCTGAACGCGGTGCCGGTCAGCGCCAGCGCAAGCACGCCGCCGATGATCGCCATCGGGATCGCCGAGAACGCCAGCAGGCTGTCGCGGATCGAGCCGAAATTCGCATACAGCAGCAGCAGGATCACCAGCAGGCTGATCGGCACCACGACCTCCAGTCGCGCGACCGCGTTGTTGAGGTTGTCGAGTTCGCCCGCCCATTCGAGGTGATAGCCAGATGGCAGGTGGACGGTCCGCTCGATCCGCGCATGCGCCTCGTCGACCGCACCGCCGAGATCGCGGCCGCGGACCGAGAATTTGATCGGGATGTAGCGCTCCTGATGCTCGCGGTAGATGAACGACGCGCCCGAGGTGAGCTTCACGTCCGCGACCTCCGACAGCGGCACCTGGATCGTGCTGGCACCATCGGGGGACGGCGCGCCGATCGTGATCCGGCGGATCGCGTCGATCGTGTCGCGCTGTTCGGGTTTCAGGCGGACGACGATCGGAAAGTGGCGATCGGTGTCCTTCTCGTACAGGTCGACGTTCGACTTGCCGCCGATCGCCGCGGCGACGGTCGCGTTGATGTCATCCGGCGTCAGCCCGTAGCGCGAGGCGCGCGCGCGATCGACGTCGATCCGCACCGTCGGTTGGCCGAGCGACTGGAACACGCCGAGATCCTCGATCCCGCGGACCTTGGACATCTGCGCCTTGATCTGGTCGGCGTATTTCTCGAGCGTCGTCAGGTCGGGGCCGAACAGCTTGATCGAGTTCGCCCCCTTCACGCCCGAGGCGGCCTCCTCGACGTTATCCTCGATGATCTGCGAGAAAGAGAAGTCGACGCCGGGATATCTGGCCGACAGCCGCTTCGACAGCTCCTCGGTCAGCGTCTCCTTGGTGACGCCGCTCGGCCAGGTATCGAACGGCTTCAGCGGCACGAAATATTCGGCGTTGAAGAAGCCGGTCGAATCCGTGCCGTCATCGGGACGGCCATGCGCGGACAATACCGCCTGCACCTCGGGATACTGCATCAGGATCCGGCGGACGCCGTTGACCACCGGCTGCCCCGCCTCAAGGCTGACCGACGCCGGCAGCGTGGCGCGGATATACATGTTGCCCTCTTCGAGATGCGGCAGGAACTCGATCCCGAGCGAGCGCACACCGACCACCGCGAGCAGCATCAGCAGCAGCGCGCCACCGATCGCGACGACCCGGTTGCCGAGCGCGAACGCCGCCGCCGGCTCGTAGACGCGGCGCAGCTTGCCGACGATCCACGTCTCCACTTCGGACAATTTGTCGGGCAGCAGCAGGGTCGCCAGCACCGGTGCGACCGTGAAGGTCGCGATCAGCCCGCCGGAGATCGCATAGGCATAGGTCTTCGCCATCGGCCCGAAGATATGCCCCTCGACGCCGGTCAGCGTGAACAGCGGCAGGAAGCTGGCGATGATGATCGCGGCGGCGAAGAAGATGCCGCGACTGACTTCCGAACTCGCGCCGAGCACCGCCGAGAAACGGCTGGCCAAAGTGTAGTGCCCCTTCCCGCTTTCGACGTGCGCGGACCGCTCGACCATATGGCGGAAGATGTTCTCGACCATGATCACGCAGGCATCGACCACGAGCCCGAAATCGAGCGCGCCGACCGAGAGGAGATTGGCACTCTCGCCCTGCAACACCAGGATCAGGATCGCGAAGGCGAGCGCGAACGGGATCGTCGCCGAGACGATGATCGCGCTGCGCAGATTGCCGAGGAAGATCCACTGGAGCGCGAAGATCAGCAGGATGCCGACCACCATGTTCTCCAGCACGGTGTGGATCGTCAGGTGGATCAGGTCGGAGCGATCATAGACACGGTCGAGATGGACGCCCGGCGGCAGGATGCCCGACGCGTTGATGTCGGACACTTCCTTCTGCACCGCGAGGATCGTCGGCATCGACTGCGCGCCGCGCTGCATCAGAACGATGCCCTGGACGATGTCGTCCTGGTCGTTGTAGCCGGCGATGCCGAGGCGCGGTTCGTTGCCGATGCGGACATGCGCGACGTCCTTCAGCAGCACCGGCTGGCCGCCGCCGGTGCCGACCAGCACGTTCTCGATCCCCGACACCGACTGGATCAGGCCGATGCCGCGGACGATCGCGGCCTGCGCGCCGAAGTTGATCGTCTGGCCGCCGACATTGCCGTCGCTCTTGCCGAGCGCCGCCAGTACCTGCGCGACCGTCACGTTGTGCGTGGCGAGCCGGTCGTTGTCGATGACCACGTCATAGGCGCGCAGCTTGCCGCCCCATCCGGTAACGTCGATCACACCCGGAATACGCTTGAACCGGCGCTGTAGGACCCAGTCCTGCAACGTCTTGAGGTCCATCACCGAATAGCCCTTGGGCGCGGTGATCTTGTAGCGGAAGATCTCGCCGACAGGGCTGGTCGGGGACAATGTGGGCTGTGCGCCTCCCTGGAGCGGGGGGAGCTGCGACAGGCGGTTGATGACCTGTTGCTTGGCCTGATCGTTGGTCAGGTCGTAGCTGAACTGGATCTTGATGTCCGACAGCCCGAACAGCGAAATCGCGCGGATCGCGGTCAGATGTGGGATGCCCGCCATGCCGACCTCGATCGGGATGGTGACGTTGCGCTCCATCTCCTCGGCCGACAGGCCTTGCGTCTGAGTGATGATCTCGACCATCGGCGGGACCGGATCGGGATACGCCTCGATGTTGAGATTGTAGAAGCCGACGCCCCCCGCCACCAGCATGGCGACGAAGATGCCGACGATCAGCAGCCGCTGACGCAGCGCGAATTCGACGATGCGGTTCATTCGCCGAGACCGGCTTCGTTGACGAACAGCGCGCCCGCGGTGACGATGCGCTCGCCCGACTTGAGTCCGGCGACGATCGCGACCTTGCCGTCCTGTTCCTCGCCGGCCGTGACGGTGCGCGCGACGAGCAGGCCGTCGGGCCGGACTACCCAGACGCGGGCATCGTCGCCTTCATGGATCACCGCTTCGGCGGGGACCAGCAACGCGTCGTCGCTGTGCGGGCGCTGGATCGAGAAGCTCGCGAACATCTGAGGCTTGAGCGCGCCGTCCGGATTGGCGATCGTCGCGCGCACCGGCAGGCGGTGGCTCTGCGGATCGAGCGCGGCGCCGACCAGGTCGATCGTCGCATGGAAGCTGCGCCCCGGCAGCGCGGGGGTCGTCACGGTGACGCTGTCGCCGAGATGCACCGCGCTGGCATCGCCCTCGGCGAGTTGCGCGATCAGCCAGACGCGCGACGGATCGGTGATCGTCATCACCGGCTTGTCGCCGCCCTGCGACAGATACTGCCCCGCCGACACGTCGCGGCTGGCGATCAGGCCGGAGATCGGCGCGTGCAGCGTCGTCACGTCATGGATGCCGGACACTTCGCCGACGCTCTCCAACCGCGCGATCTCGCCCTGCGACTTGCCGAGAATCGACAGCTTGTCGCGTGCCGCCCCCAGCGCCGCCTGCGCCGTACGCGCGGTCGCCTGCGCGGCGGCGAGATCGGTCTTGGCCTGCTGATAATCCTTCAGCGCGCCGCCCGCCGTCTCGTAGATCTGCCGCTGGCGATCCGCGGTACGCTCCGCGGTGGCGAGTTGCGCCTGCGCGTTCTGCGCCGCCGCCCGTGCCGCGAACAGCCCGCTACGCGCATCGACGAAATCGCTGGTCTTGATCAGCAACAGCGGCTGGCCTTGCGTCACATGCTGCCCGGCATCCGCGAGCACGCGCACCACCTGCCCCGAATAGGGCATCAGCACCGGCGTGCTCCGGTCGCCGTCGACGGTGATCGCGCCGCTCGCCAGCGTCCGCGCATCGGACGCGCCATAGCCGACGCGCATCGTCGTCAGCCCGGCCATCTGGTCCTTGGTCGGCCGGAACGTCCCGGCCGGCGCGACCGGTGCGGGCGCGGGCTCGTGATGCGTGAGCTTGCCGATCAGCGCGACGATCAGCACCAGCCCGACGATCACGGCGGCCGCGATTCCCAGCCAGCGCATCTGGGCGGATCGAGAGAGAGCGCGGGTCGGGGGGAGCGTTTCGGGTGTCGTGGATGCGTGCATAATCAGCCCCTTGGGGATTAGACTGGAGCCGGTAGCGTCGCTGGCTTACAGCGCGCTTACGGATGCTGCACCGCACCCAAACGAGGCGAAGATCGATGCGGGTATTGCTGATCGAGGACGACCGCGATCTCGCCCAGGCGCTGACCGCAGCGCTGTCCCCGCGCGGCTTCGCGGTCGATCTCGCGCGCAGCGGCGACGAAGCGGACGCCTATCTCCAGCACGGCGACTATGCCGCGATCCTGCTCGATCTGGGGCTGCCGGACGAGGACGGGCTTTCGCTGCTGCACCGGTTGCGTGGGCGCGGCGACACCCGCCCGGTGCTGATCCTCACCGCCCGCGGCGCGATCGACGCGCGCATCCGCGGGCTGAACGAAGGCGCCGACGATTATCTGGTGAAGCCGTTCGACGTCGACGAACTCCACGCCCGCCTGCTCGCGGTGCTGCGACGCCAGGGGGGCTATATCGGCCGGTCGCTGACGTGCGGCCGCCTGAGCTTCGATCTCGAAACGCGGCTGGTGCGGGTCGAGGACGCGGCGATCGCGTTGTCGGTGCGCGAAACCGAGCTGCTCGAACTGCTGTTGCGGCGCGCGGGCAACGTCGTGCCCAAGCGGATCGCGGAGGATCATCTGTTCGGGCTGGGCGGCGACCTCGGCTCGAACGCGGTCGAGGTCTATGTCCACCGCCTGCGGAAGAAACTCGACGATGCGGATAGCGGCGCGCGGATCGAGACGGTGCGCGGCGTCGGCTACATGATCGTGTGCAAGCCGTGAGGCCCAGGCTGCCCCGGTCCCTGCTGCCCCGGTCCCTGCTGGGCCAGTTCGTCGCGCTCCATATTGTCACCGCATTGGTCGCGACGATCGCGCTGTCGCTCGGCGTCGCTGCGCTGCTGCATAGCACCGCCGATCATTACCAGCGGCGGCTGCTCCGCCAGCAGGCGGCGATCGTCGCGAGCGCCCTGCCCTCGTATGCCGCGCTCCGCAGCGACGCGCTGACCGATGGCATGGCGATCGCGGTCATCGACCGGAACCGCGTGGTCCTGTTGGCAAAAGGGCCTGCCCGACCGCACGTCATCGCCGCGGCACCGCTGGATCGCGGCGCGCATTTCTTCCGCCGCGGGGTCGTCGAGGCGTACAGCCTGCCGACGCGAGGCGGGCGCTGGATCGTCGCATCGCAGGACAGCGCCGCGCCCGAAGTGGTCACCGACGACATCGTCAGCGCCTTCCTGAAACGGTTCGCGCTGCTCGTCCTGCCGATCGCCGCGCTGGTGCCGCTGATCGGCGCGCTGCTCACCCGGCGCCTCACCCGGCGGATGCAGGCAGTGTCGGCAACTGCGGCCGCGATCGGCCCGCGCACGCTCGACACGCGGTTGCCGCGCGGCACGCTGCCGTCCGAGGTCGAGCCGCTCGCCGCCGCCACCAACGAAGCGCTCGACCGGCTCGAGGACGGCTTCCGCACGCAGGCCGCGTTCGCCGCGGACATCGCGCACGAACTGCGCACGCCGCTCGCGGTGATCCGCCTGCGCGCGGATGCGGTCGACGATGCGGCGGTGAAGACGGCGCTGCTCGCCTCCGTCGACCGCGCCGCCCGCGTGGTGACGCAACTGCTCGCACTCGCCGATCTCGAACGGCCGGTCGAGGAGGACGGCGAACCACTCGACCTCCTCGCATTGGCCGAAACCGTGATCGCCGGTCGCGCGCCGGGAATCATCGCAGGCGGACGAACGATCGCACTCGAAGACCAGTCGTCGGACATCCGCGGCACCGGCTATCCGGGCGCCATCGTCCTCGCGCTGGAGAACCTCGTCGACAACGCCGTGCGTCACACCCCGCCCGGCACCGCGATCGTCGTCCAGATCGGGCCGGGTCCCTGCCTCGCCGTCACCGACGACGGCGACGGCGTCGCGCCCGACCAGCTTGCACGGCTGAAGGACCGCTTCTGGCGCGCCGACGGCTCCCGCTCCGAAGGTTCGGGAATCGGCCTGTCGATCGTCGACCGGGTCGCCCGCGCGCATCACGGCGTCCTCGACGTCGCGACCGGCCCCGGCGGCAAGGGACTGCGATTTCAGATGAGCCTGGGTCACCCCGCCCCGCTTTGAAGGTGCTAGTGCGCCGCGCGGTCCCGGCGGAACCAGCGTGGCGAATGCCCCGAATGGCGCGTGAAGAAGCGCGTGAAATAGGCCGGATCGCCGAACCCGAGCGCATAGCCGATCTCGGCGACCGACAGGTTCGAATACAGCAACAACCGGCGCGCCTCCAGCATCGCACGTTGATCGAGCATGGCCGCGGGTGACGATGCGGCGATCGTCGCGCAGGCCGCCCGCAGCCGGCTCTCGCTGGTGCCGAGCGCCGCGGCATGCTCGGCAACGCCCTCGCGCAGGCGATAGCGTTCGTCGAGCCGCGCCCGGTACCGCGCGACCAGCCGGGCGGCGGTGCCGGGGATCGCGATCCGGTCGCCGTCCTCGGGATCGATCCGCCGCAGCGCCCAGACCAGCAGCGTCAGCAGCGCCGCGTCGACCGCCGCGGCGTGGCCCGGCACCGACCAGCCCAGTTCGCGCATCAGCACGGCGACCGCGGCGGCGATCGGCGGCAGGTCCGCCTCGCCGGGGGTGAGGACGCGCGGCCGATCGAACACCGTGCCGATCTCCGGATATCGTCGCCCGAGCGCATGGAAATAGGATTGCGCCAGCGTCAGCACCGACCCCGCGGAATCGCTGTGCCAGGCAAAGCCGTGGACGACGCCCGCCGGCACGATCAGCACCGCCGGCGCATCGAAGTGCAGCACGCGATCCTCGACGCGCATCGTCCCGCCGCCGGTCGTCACCACGAAGATCTGGACCAGCTCGGCATGCGCGTGCGGGGCGATCGTCCACTCGCTGGGACGCGAGCGATCATCGAGATGCTCGGCATGGACGAAGCCATCGGCGACCGCGCGATGCGGCTCGCCGTACAGATAGAAACGCGGGACCGGATCGTTCGCCATGTATCGCATACTGTCACGATGCAGGCGGATCGTCCAACTTTCCGCGCAGCTTTGCCATGGGCGAGGCCGGCGTCCGCGCGCAACATCAGGACCAGGCGGATACCGTCGGTGGAGAGGAGCAGGGCATGCGGACACAGGTCGCGATCATCGGCGCCGGACCGGCGGGGATGTTCCTCGCCCATCTCCTGCATCAGCAAGGCATAGCAGCCGTCGTGATCGAACGGCGCGACCGCGCCTATGTCGAGGGTCGCGTCCGCGCAGGCGTGCTGGAACAGGTCACCGTCGACCTCATGCGGAAACTCGGCCTGGCCGACCGGCTTGAGCGCGAGGGGCTGGTGCATGGCGGCACCAACCTGTCGCTCGACGGCGCGCTGTTCCGGATCGACATGGCGGCGCTCACCGGTGGCTCCACCGTCACCGTCTATGGCCAGCAGGAAGTCATGCGCGACCTGTTCGATGCCGCCGAGACCCGCGACCTGTCGATCCTGTGGAACGTCGACGACGTCCAGCTGCACGATCTGGATGGCGACCGGCCATCGGTCAGCTGGACCGAACGCGGCGTCGCGCGGCGGCTCGACTGCGAAATCGTGGTCGGCTGCGACGGCTTTCACGGCGTCTGCCGCGCGAGCATCCCGGCCGACGTGTTGCAGACGTTCGAGCGGGTCTATCCGTTCGGCTGGCTCGGTATCCTCGCCGACGTGCCGCCGGTCGACCACGAACTCATCTATGCCAACCACGCGAACGGCTTCGCGCTGGCGTCGATGCGGTCGCCGACGCGCAGCCGCTATTACATCCAGTGCGCGCTAGACGACGATGTCGGCGCGTGGTCCGACGACCGTTTCTGGGACGAATTGTGCGTGCGGCTGGGGCCGACGCTCGGCGAGCGCGTGACTCGCGGCGCCTCGTTCGAGAAGACGATCGCGCCACTGCGCTCGTTCGTCGCCGAACCGATGCGCTGGGGTCGGCTGTTCCTCGCGGGCGACGCGGCGCATATCGTGCCGCCGACCGGGGCCAAGGGCATGAACCTCGCGGTGTCGGACGTGACGATGCTGGGCGAGGCACTGGCCGAATTCTTCATCGAACGATCGGCGGCCGGGATCGACGGCTATTCCGCCCGCGCCCTGGCGCGGGTGTGGAAAGCGGAGCGGTTCTCGTGGTGGTTCACCTCGATCACGCACCGGTTCCCGGACATGGACGGCTTTTCGCGGCGACTGCAGATGGCCGAGCTGGACTATATCCGTACCTCGCCCACGGCGCAGAAGACCCTCGCCGAGAATTACGTCGGACTTCCCCTGGAGGCAGCATGAGCAGGAAAAACTACGACAGCCCGGCAGCAGCGCTCGACGGCCTGTTGTTCGACGGGATGACGATCATGTCGGGCGGGTTCGGGCTGTCGGGCAATCCCGAAAGCCTGATCCCCGAGATCCGCGCCTCGGGCGTCAAGGATCTGACGGTCGTGTCGAACAATGCGGGCGCCGACGGCTTCGGCCTGTGGATGCTGTTGCAAAGCCGCCAGATATCGCGGATGATCAGCTCGTATGTCGGCGACAACGCGCTGTTCGAGCAGCAATATCTGAGCGGTGACCTCGCGCTAGAGCTGAACCCCCAGGGGACGCTCGCCGAACGCATCCGCGCTGGTGGCGCCGGCATCCCCGCCTTCTACACGAAGACCGGGGTCGGCACCGTCGTCGCGGAGGGCAAGCCGGTCGAGACGTTCGACGGCGAGGCGTATGTCCGCGAGACCTGGCTGCGCGCCGACCTGGCGATCATCAAGGCGTGGCGCGCCGATCCGGCAGGGAACCTGATGTTCCGCAAGACCGCGCGCAACTTCAATCCCGTCATGGCGACCGCGGCGAAGGTCACCGTCGTCGAGGTCGAGGAAATGGTCGAGGCCGGCACGTTCGATCCCGACTGCATCCATACGCCGGGCATCTATGTCGACCGCATCGTCCTCAGCACGATCAACGAGAAGCGGATCGAGAAACTGACCGTCCGCCCCAGGGAGACCGCATG
Source organism: Sphingomonas faeni (assembly GCF_024273235.1). GTDB lineage: Bacteria > Pseudomonadota > Alphaproteobacteria > Sphingomonadales > Sphingomonadaceae > Sphingomonas > Sphingomonas faeni_A. Next base: position 34,520 of record NZ_JANBVH010000011.1, read on the forward strand.
ATGGCCGAGCAGACCCGTGGCTGGAGCCGCGAACAGATGGCCGCCCGCGCGGCGCGCGAACTGCGCGACGGCTATTACGTCAATCTGGGCATCGGCATCCCGACGCTGGTCGCGAACTATATTCCGGACGGCATCGACGTGACGCTGCAATCGGAGAACGGGATGCTCGGCATGGGGCCGTTTCCCTATGAGGGCGAAGCGGATCCCGACCTGATCAATGCCGGCAAGCAGACCATCACCGCGCTGCCGACATCGTCGTTCTTTTCGAGCGCGGACAGCTTCGCGATGATCCGTGGCGGGCATATCGACCTGACCGTACTCGGCGCGATGGAGGTCGCGGCGAATGGCGACATCGCCAACTGGACGATCCCCGGCAAGATGATCAAGGGCATGGGCGGCGCGATGGACCTCGTCGCGGGCGTGAAGCGCGTGGTCGTGGTGATGGATCACGCCAACAAGCACGGCGAACCCAAGATCCTGGAAGCGTGTACGTTGCCGCTGACCGGCCAGGGCGTGGTCGACCTGATCGTCACGGACCTGTGCGTGATGGTCGTCGACACGGCGCACGGCGGGCTGACGCTGATCGAACTCGCGCCCGGCATCTCGCTCGACGACGTGCGGGCGAAGACCGGCGCGGCGTTCGCCGTGGCACTCGAGGCGGAGGCGGCGGCATGACCGGGGTCGTGGCCTATGATCGCGAGGATGCCGGCGCCCCGCCCTCGCTGGTCCCCGACTATCGATCGACCGTCCTGCGCAGCCCGCGCCAACCGCTGGTACGGATCCCGGCGACGCTGACCGAGACCAGCGGCCCGACCGGCCATTGGGAACGACTGATGGTCGGGCCGTCCGGCATCGACATGACGACGCAGCATCCGGGGGCCCCACAGGGCCAGCGCATCGTCGTGTCGGGTCGCGTGCTCGACGATCGCGGACGTCCCGTGCCGAACACCGTGATCGAGATCTGGCAGGCCAATGCGGCAGGTCGCTACGTCCATTCGGCCGATACCTGGGATGCACCGCTCGATCCCAATTTCACCGGGGCAGGTCGCGTCGTGACCGATGCCGAGGGCCGCTATCGCTACGTCACGATCCGGCCCGGCGCCTATCCCTGGGGCAATCACAAGAACGCATGGCGGCCGGGGCACATCCACCTTTCGCTGCTCGGGCCCGCGTTCGCGACCCGACTCGTGACGCAGATGTATTTCCCCGACGACCCGCTGATCGAGATCGATCCGATCGCCAACGCGGTGCCGATGCCCTATCGTCAGCGGATGGTCGGCCGCTTCGACATCGACACGTCCGTGCCCGCCTGGGCGCTCGGCTATCTGTTCGATATCGTGCTAAAGGGCCGCGACGAGACGCCGTTCGAGCCCGATGCCGGAGACGATCATGACCATTGATCTCGAAACCCGCGCTCCCGCGCCGCGACAGGACAATCAGGACCCGGCGATCTTCGGCCAGACCCCGTCGCAGACCGTCGGGCCCTTCTTCCATTACGGCCTGCCCTGGAAAGGCGGCGCGGATCTGGTCGGCACGTCGGACATGGGCGCCCGCCCCGATCTGTTCGGTCCGGATCATTACGTCCTCGCGCGCTCGTCGCGCAGCGGGACGCCGGCGGGCGAGGTCATCGAGATCGTCGGCGATGTCCGCGATGCGAACGGCGACGTCATCCTCGATGCGATGATCGAGATCTGGCAGGCGGACGCAGCAGGCCGCTATCCCGGCGGACCTGAGGGCGAGCCGGATCCCCATTTCGTCGGGTTCGGCCGTGCGTCGATCGATGCGGACGGGCTCTATCGCTTCCGGACGGTTCGCCCCGGCCGCGTGCCCGGCCCCGGCAACACGCTGCAGGCGTCGCATATCGCGGTGTCGGTTTTCGGACGCGGCGTGCTGAAACGGCTGGCGACGCGGCTGTATTTCGATGGCGACGAGGGTCATGACGAGGATCCGGTGTTGCAGGCCGTTCCCGCTGCCCGCCGCGAAACGCTGATCGCCGCGCGCGACGCGGAAGGACGCTGGCGGTTCGACATCGCGCTCGGCGGCGACCGCGAGACCGTCTTCTTCGACCTATGAGCGACTGGCTCCGCACCCGACCGGCAGCGACGCCAGCGATGCTGGCGGTGTTCGGCGACCACGCGACGATCGCGCACGCGCTCGCGTTCGAGGCGGCACTTGTCCGCGCACAGGCGACCGAGGGGCTGGTCGAGCCGGCGATCGCCGATGCGATCGGTGCGGCGTGCGCCACGTTGGAGATCGACCCGGCGACACTCGCCGACGAGGCGGCGCTGGCCGGCACGCTGGCGATTCCTTTGGTCGCGCGGCTGCGAGCGGCCTGTCCGCCCGACGTCGCGCGCTGGGTTCATGTCGGCGCCACCAGCCAGGACGTGGCCGACACCGCGCTGATGAGTCAGGTCAGGGCGGCCACCGCGCTGCTGGCCGCCGATGTCGCTCGCATCGGTGCCGCGCTGGCTCCGCTCGCCGATCGCCATGCTACGACGCCCGCGGTCGGACGGACGCTGTTGCAGGATGCCCTGCCGATCGGGTTCGGCGTCCGGATCGCGCAGTGGATGGCGGGCATCGACGACGCGATGCACGGACTGGCGCGCGACGTCGGGGCGCACGCGACGGTCCAGCTTGGCGGTGCGGCCGGCACGCGCGCAGGACTGGACGGCAAGGGCAGCACGATCGCCGCGCATGTCGCCCGGTCGCTCGGGCTCGCATCGGCGGCGCCGTGGCACGGGCGGCGCACGGGTACCGCGGCCATCGCCTCCTCGACCGGCATCGTGATCGGCGCGCTCGCGAAGATGGCGCGCGACATCTCGTTGCTGGCGCAGAACCAGATCGGCGAGACCCGCGAACCCGCGATTGCGGGTCGCGGCGGGTCGTCTGCCATGGCCCACAAGCGCAACCCGACCGGGTGCCAGGTCGCGCTCGCCGCCCACTACCGCGCGCCCGGGCTGGTCGCCGGCATCCTGTCCGGACTGGCCGCGGAGGAGGAACGCGGCCTGGGCGGCTGGCAGGCGGAGGGGCCGGCGCTCGCCGACCTGTTCCTGCTCGCGGCCGGCAGTGCCGCGGCGATGGCCGTGGTCGCCGAGGGCCTGGACATCGACCGCGACGCGATCGCCCGCAACCTCGCCGCGGCCGGCATCGGCACCGACATCGGCGAGAGCGAGGCGATCGTCGCCGCGCTGCTCGCCGCGACCCGTGCACCGCATCGACAAGGATAACCCGATGCCCTTCACCACCAATCACGGCGTTCGCCTCTACTGGAAACTCGACGGCGCCGAGGACAAGCCGGCGCTCGTGCTCCTGAACTCGATCGGCTCGGATCTCGGTCTGTGGGACGGTGCGATCCCGTATCTGGTGCGCTCGTTCCGCCTGCTGAGGATCGACACGCGTGGCCATGGTGCATCCGATGCACCCGACGGCGACTATGACCTGCCGACGCTGGCGGCCGATGTCGTCGCGGTGATGGACGCCGCCGGGATCGAGACCGCCTCGGTCGCGGGCATCTCGCTCGGCGGGATGATCGCGATGCAGATCGCGCTCGATCATCCTGCGCGAATTTCGGCGCTGGTGCCGATCTGCACCTCGGCGACGATGGACGCCACCGCTTGGTCCGATCGGATCGCCACGGTGCGGGCTGGCGGCGTCGCGGCGATCGCCGACATGGCGATGGGCCGCTTCCTGTCGCCCGGTTTCACCGCGGCGCATCCCGAGGCCGCCGCGACGGTCCGAGCCGGGCTGCTCGCGACGCCGACCGCAGGCTATGCGGGCGCCGGCGCCGCGATCCGCGACATGGCGATCGTCGGCCGCCTACCCGAGATTACTGTCCCGACCCTGGTCGTCGCCGGATCCCGCGATACGTCGACGCCCTATCAGGGCCACGGTGATCGCATCGTCGCCGGCATTCCCGGTGCGCAGGTCGTCCATATCGCCGCCGCGCATCTCGCTTCAATCGAGGCCCCCGCCGAACTCGCCGCGGCGATCCGCGATTTCCTGCTGGGCGATCCCGCCGCCCCCGACGGTTCGACCGATGTCGTGCAAGACGCCGCGGATACGCTGTTCGATGCGGGGCTGCGCAACCGTCGGCGGGTCCTGGGCGATGCCTGGGTCGACCGGTCGCTCGCCAACCGGACGCCGTTCAACGCCGATTTCCAGGCGATGATCACGCGGATCGCCTGGAACGAGATCTGGGGACGCCCCGGGCTCGACGACCGTACGCGGCGCCTGCTGGTGCTGGCGATCACCGTCAGCCTGGGTCGCTGGGAGGAGTTCGGCCTCCACGTCCGCGCCGGGCTGACCCGCGCCGGGTTCACGCAGGACGAGCTGAAGGAAGTCCTGATGCAGACCGCGATCTATGCCGGCGTGCCCGCCGCCAACACGGCCTTCGCCGAAGCCGCGAAGATCATTGCCGACATCGAAAAGGACTGACGATGGCCGATGCCTTCCTCTGCGACGCGATCCGCACGCCGATCGGGCGTCTCAACGGCGCACTGTCGAGCATCCGCGCCGACGACCTCGCGGCGCTGCCGATCAAGGCACTGATCGACCGCAATCCGGGGGTCGACTGGGCCGCGATCGACGACACGATCCTCGGCTGCGCGAACCAGTCGGGCGAGGACAACCGCAACGTCGCGCGGATGGCGGTGCTGCTGGCCGGCTTGCCCGAGACCGTGCCGGCATCGACGATCAACCGGCTGTGCGGCTCGGGTCTGGACGCGATCGGCAGCGCGGCGCGCGCGATCCGCAGCGGCGATGCCGAGTTCATGCTGGCGGGCGGCGTCGAGAGCATGACCCGCGCCCCCTATGTGATGGGCAAGGCCGGCAGCGCGTTCGGCCGCGATCAGACGTTGCAGGATACCACGCTCGGCTGGCGGTTCGTCAACCCGGCGATGCGCGCGGCGTACGGCGTCGATACCATGCCGCAGACCGGCGAGAACGTCGCACGTGACTGGAACGTCAGCCGCGAGGACCAGGATCGCTTCGCCCTGCACAGCCAGGAAAAGGCGGCGGCGGCGCAGGCCAATGGCCGGCTCGCCGCGGAGATCGTGCCGGTCGCGATCCCGCAGAAGAAGGGCGATCCGATCCTGTTCGCGCAGGACGAGCATCCCCGTGCCACCAGCCTGGAGGCGCTGGCGAAATTGCGGCCCGTCGTCGCCGCCGACGGCACGGTCACTGCGGGCAATGCCTCGGGCCTGAACGACGGCGCCGCCGCGGTGCTGGTCGCGTCCGAGCGCGCCGCCGCCAAGCATGGCCTCACGCCGCGCGCGCGTATCGTGGCGATGGCGGCCGCGGGTGTCGCGCCGCGGGTCATGGGCGTCGGCCCGGTCGAGGCCGCGCGGAAACTGCTCGCGATCGGCGGAATCACGATCGACCAGCTCGACGTGATCGAACTCAACGAGGCCTTTGCGAGCCAGGCGATCGCGAGTCTGCGCGAGCTCGACATCGATCCCGCCGACCCGCGCGTCAACCGCAACGGCGGTGCGATCGCGCTCGGCCATCCGCTCGGCATGTCCGGCGCTCGGATCACGATGAGCGCGGTCGAGGATCTGCAGCGGAGCGGCGGCCGCTATGCGATGGCGTTCATGTGCATCGGCGTCGGCCAGGGGATCGCCCTGCTGCTCGAACGCGTCTGAGCGCGGCACTCACGCAGGCGACCTATCGAGCTCGGCCTTGCGCCACTGCCGATAGCCGATCACCGCAAGCATGATCATCGCCGCGTAGAGGCCGGCGGTCAGCGTCAGGCCTTTGACCAGGAACATGCCGACATAGAGGACGTCGACGACGATCCAGAGCAGCCAGTTGGCGGTATGGCGACGCGCCGTCCAATATTGCGCGACCAGGCTGAAACTGCTGAGCGCGGCGTCCATCCATGGCAGCGAGGCGTTGGTGAAGCGGCTCATGAACCAGCCGATCGCCACCGCGCCGACAGCGCCCGCGGCGAGGCTCGCAATCGCGTGAGCAGGACGTAACGGCACCACGACGACGTCCCCCGCAGCGTCCTTGCCGCGAGTCCAGGCGACCCAGCCGTAGAGGATCGCGAGCCCGAACAGCGCTTGGAGGACCATGTCGGCATAGAGCCGAACGTCGAGGAACAGCTTGAAATACAGCGCGCAGGCTATGAGATTGACCGGCCAGCACAGCATGCGGCGCGTGGCGGTCAGCCATATGCCTGTGACGCTCACCGCGACCGCGACGATCTCGAACGCAGTCATCGCGGGGGTGCTCCGGTTTCGATCGCGCGGAGGAAGTCTCGGCCAGGCGCGGACTGGAACCATGCGGCGTGGCCGATCAGATAGTCGTCCCAGGCCAGTGCCGCGGACGCGGGGTCTTCGACGACCGCGGTGAAATACTCGATCTCCGACAAAGCGAACTCGAGGTGCACGAGCGGCAACAGGCGGACGATCGCCTCGATGTCTGCGCGGCCGAGCGGCGCGGTCGTGGCATAGCCGGCGAGCAGCGCGAGTGCTGCCGCCGGATCGCCGATGTCGCCCGTCCCCTGCCCCAGCTCGAGCCAGCGAACGGCGGTGCGCTCGATCGCGGTGGCGATGTCGTGGACCGCGCAGGTGCGATCGGCGAGTCCGAAGTCGAACGCGGTCCGGACACTGCCGTCGCTTGCCCAGAGCAGGTTGGAAGGGTGCCAGTCGTTGTGCGTCCATAGCGGCGTCTGCTCGGCAAGCAGAGGGGCCAATCCCTGCCCCAAGGCTTCGAACAGCCTCCGCAGCTCGCGTGGCCATGGCCTCGATTCGAGGAACGCGGCCAGCGCAGGACGGGCCGCGACATAGGCTTCGGCCGCGGCGATCGGATCGGCGGCGGGCAGGATGGTGAAGCTGGCAACCAACGGCTGCGGGCGGCGGGGCGGCGCGGTGAAACTGCGCGCCGCCTCGTGCAGCGTCGCGAGCGCCATCCCGGCGGCATGGGCATGCGCGCGAGAGACGAACGGCGTCCATGAAAGGCTGTCGCGGTACAGGTCCGCGCCAGGCGCCTGACGGTGCAGCTCGTACGACCAGGCGCCGCTCGCCACCGCCGTCGCGCCGTCTGCGGTCGCCATCACCTCGGGCACCGACATGCCCGCGCCGGCAAGGTGTGCGATGAACGCGTGTTCCTCCGCCAGCCCTTCGACCGTGCGGACGCTGTAATGGTGACGCTTCAACAGGAACGCGCCCTGCGTCGTGTGCGCCAGTGTCGCGGCGGAGAAGGGCCGCGGGGAATGCCAGTGCAGCCCGGTCAGCCGCCCCGCCGCCGGAAAGCGGGCAATAACCGCTGCGGCCTCGTCGGCGGTTATCGCCGGCCAGGTCGGCGCCTCCATCGCGGTGCCCATGCCGTGGACGAGATGCGCGGGCTGCGTCGCCAACTCAGAACGCCCGCGAGATCGTTACCATGACCGCCGCACCGCTGCCGACATAATAAGCGGGCGGCGAGCCGGCGATGACCGTGCCGTTGCGGCCGATCGTGTCCTGCGCGTTGGTGCTGACCGACTGGACGCCGGCGAGGACGTGTGGATCGGTGACGTTGATCGCGTTGACGCGCAGGTCGGTGCGCTTGCCGTCGAGCCAGTCGGCGAGGTGCATGCCGACCGACAGGTCGAGCGTCGCATAGCCCTTGATGCGCTCGTCGTTCATGAAGCTCGCATATTGCCGGCCGATATATTTCGACGCGACGCTGCCGAAGAAGCGGTCATCGTCATAGATCCCGCCAGCGCCGAACTGGACGGTCGGGCTTGAGACTGCGTGCTTGCCCCGGGTCGGCAGGAAGTCCACGCCGACGGGCAGGTCGTCGTCGATCCGTGCGCGCAGATATTCGCCCGAGAGGTACAGGCTGACACCGGCGACCGGGCGGTAGTCGATCTCCGCATCGACGCCGTAGGAGGTCTGTCCGCCGGCGTTGATCGTCGCGTTGACCTGCGCCCCGCCCTGGTCGATCACGGTGGCGAGCTGGCGATTGCGGAACTTGTAGTGGAAGCCCGTCACCGACGCCGAGAGCTGCTCGCCGATGAAGCGATAGCCGATCTCCTGCGAGACCGAATATTCGTTCTTGAGCGCGTTCGTCCCCCGCACGACCAGTTCGCCGCCGAAATAGCTGTTGTAGAGCGTGAACTCGTTGGGGGTGCGGAAGTTGGTGGTGATGTTGGCAAACAGCTGCTGGCGATCGTCGAGCCGGTAGTGGATCGCGGCACGGGGCAATGCGGCGAAACTGTCGTTGCGCACCTTGTCCTGCGGTCCCGGCAGATAGGTGCGGCCGTTGCGCAAGACGTTGACGCCCTTGAACCCGGCATCGATCGTCAGCCGCGGGCTGAGTGCGATACTGTCGGCGATGAAGAAGCCCTTCGTCACGGTGACGGTGCGCTGGTTCTCATAGGCCAGCAGGCGGCCGTCGGCGGTGCGGATCGCCTTTGAACGATAGCCCCAGCGGTCGAACGGCTGCCCGTCGGCGTCGATCGACGTGTACGACTGCGTGACGCGGTCGGTGCCGTAATCGAACCAGAGCCCGGCGGTCAGCGTGTGCATGCCGGCCTTCAGGGTCAGCTTGCTGACGTTGCCGACGCGCATCTGGTCGCCGGTATAATTGCCGAGCACGGTCGCCACGCCGTCGACCGCGCCAGGCAATGCGATCGGCTGGGCGAGTTCTTCGGTGCCGAGGAAATTGCCCTCGGTGGTCAGCTGCGTTCCGTAGGGCGAGTTGCCGTAGCCGAACTGGAGATAGCTCGTGGTGTCGAGCGCGAGCCGGTCGTTCAGCACGATATGCACCGGCGCGGAGGCATAGAGGTTGCGGAACGGCGCGCGGTACAGCCGCCAGTAGTTGGTGTTCCCCGCCGTGTAGCGCTCGTCGAAATTGAAATCGCGACCCTGCGCGTTCCACTCGGCGAGCGTCGGGCTCGGATAGCTCGACGAGTTCGCGTCGTTGTACGACAGCGCGAGGCTGGCGCGGTTGCCGGCGCCCCATTCGTTGAGGATCTTGGCGTCGACATGCTGGCGCGTGTCGTAGCCGGCACCGCGCCAATTGTCCGCGCGGGTGTTCGAATAGGACAGGAACGCCTTCAGCCCGGTATTCCCGATCGTCCCGCTATCGATGCGGAAGAACGCGCGCCGCGCCGCGTAGCTGCCGAGCGACAGGTCGACCAGCGCGCCGGGACGCGCCTTCGGATCGTCGAGCGCCAGCGACAACAACCCGCCTGCCCCGCCGAGCGTCGGGGAATCGATATCGACCGACCCTTGTGCGAGCGAGATGCGCTTGAGGTTCTCGGGGTCGGCGAACTGCGACGGATAGGCATAATAATAGCCGATGTCGTTCTGCGGTGCGCCCTCCATCAGCACGCCGATCTCGTCCTGGCCGAGCCCGCGCAACGTCAGGCTCGAACTCGTCGACAGGCCGTACGGATCGCTCGACGCGACGTTCGCACCGGGCAGCAGCGTGACAAGCTGGAACGCGTTGAGCGTCGGCGCCTGCTTGACGACGAAGTCGGCGGAAATCGCACTCTGCGCGCGCGGCACCTTCTGGTCGGGCAGCAGCCCCGCCGGATCGGGCGTGCCGACGACGCGGATCTCGGTGGTATCGGCAGGTTCGGGCGCGACCTGCGCCATTGCGGACTGCGCGAACACGGCCGTCGACAAGGTCAGTGCGACCCGCAGCCCATGACCACGACGCGTTACCGCCGCGGACGTCAAAAACGGAAAACTAGTGCCAAAAACGTTCACGTCCACTCCAATCGGAGGGACGACGGGCCAGCCGCAGACCCTCCCTACGCCGGTATAAGCCGGATCAGGTTCAGCGGGTCATGGGCTGCTGCCCACCTCTCAGCCGCGCATAAGCGGCCCCCCGGGGATTTCCGTCGCTTAGGTGGTCGTGTCGGTATTGGAAAGCGCTAACGCCTCGATCGTTCACGTCACCGCAGGCGCAACCTGCCAATAGGTCGCGTAGCGCTCGTGCGCGATGCGATGATAGGGGATCATCCGGATCGGTTGTCGATCCGCCGACATGATCGTGAAGGCAAGCGGCCGATCGCCCGGACGGATCCCGCGCGCAAGCGTCTCCGGGTCACCCGCCAGCGTCGGCGGCGTAAACGGTGCGGCGTTGTAGTCGCCATATTTGCGCTCGTTGACGATGATGTCCGCCCCCGGCGCGAGGCCCTCGCGCCCGAAGGCACCGGCGAGCACGAGCGGGCCGAACGTGAAGGCCACGATATCGGGCGCGGCGGGCGACCGTTCGACGCCCGTCCGCATGTCCAGGCGCAACTCCACCGCGTCGCCGTCGCGCCAGTTGCGGGCGAGGTCGAGATACCGGCCGGGGCTGGTCGATCGCGCTGCCTCGACGCCGTTGACCAGCACCAATGCGGTCCGGCTCCAGCCTGGATGGCGCAGCTTCAGCGTCAGGTCGGTCGGGCGCTGCAACGTCCACCGCAGCGTCGTCGTCGCGGAATCGGGGAACGCGGTGGTCTGGGTCAGCACCGCACCCATGTCCTTCCAGGTCACCGCGGAGGGCACGAACAGGTTGACGTACAGCGCGCGGTCGTCGTGAAAATAGATCGAGTCGCGATATTTGACGTGGTTCTCCATCCCCGTGCCGGTGCAGCACCAGAAGGATTGCTCGGGCGTGTGATACAGCTTCATGTAGCCGGGCCGGGCACCCTGGAAATAGGTCGCCATGCCACTGTCCGGGTCCTGCGACGCGAGGATGCCGTTATACAGCGTCCGCTCGTAATTATCGGCATAGGCGGCCTGCGGGTCGTGCAGGAACAGCGCACGCGTGAGTTTCAGCATGTTGTGCTGGCAACAGGTCTCCGAGCCCTTCGCCGAGAACACATGGTCGGCGAAATCCGCGACCGGAAAGAAATGCTCGTTGTCGCCGTGCCCGCCGGTCGCGAACGACCGGGTCAGCGCCACCGTCCGCCAGAAGAATATCGAAGCTTCGTGATATTCGGGCTTTCCCGTCACTTCCCACACACGCTGGAAGCCGATGATCTTGGGCACCTGGGTGTTGGCGTGGAGCCCGTCGAGGTGGTCGCGGCGGCGGGCGAGCGGCGCGAGGATCGCCTTTTGCGAAAACCGCTCGGCCATCCGCTTATACTCGGCCGTCCCGGTCATGGTGTAGAGATCGGCGAACACCTCGTTCATGCCGCCATGCTCGGTTTCCAGCATGGTTTCGAACTGCGCGTCGCTCAGCGGCCGGCACGCCACCACCGCCCAGTCGGCGAACCGCACCAGCACCGCACGCGACGCGTCGCTGTCCGCCATTAGCACCGCGTCGCGCAACCCGGCATACACCTTGTGCAGCGCGTACCACGGCACGCCGGTGATCGTATCGCCGCGCAGATGGGCCACCAGCAACGCGGGCCCCTTGGGGAACGCGCAGACCAGCCCGGAACCCGATGCCGCCTGGCAGGCCGCCAGTTCGCGCGCGATATGCTCGATCCTGTCCTTGAACCGCCGGTCCCCCGTCGATCGATAGGCCAGTGCACAGGCCGACAAATAGTGTCCGAGGGTGTGCCCGTGACAGTTGATGTCCGCCCAGAGCGGGTCCGATTCCCAGCCACCATAGACCGGCGCCTTCGCCGGCAGACCCGCATTCACCCGAAAATTGGCCAGCATCCGATCGGGTTTCAGCGCGAGCAGATACGCCTCGGTCTTGCGCTGCGCGTGCAGGAACGGTCCCTCACCCAGCGTCACGTCGGACAAATCGAATGGCCGCAGGGTCGCGACCGGCACACCCGCCGTGGCGCCCGACGGATCCCGCACGGTCTCCTGCGGAACGAGAGCCTGCGCGGCTTGAGGCGCGATCGCCACCGTGCCGGCCAGCAACGCGCCGCTCCCGACCCCCGTCAGGAAGGTGCGACGTGAATGTCCGGCACAGCACGGGTCGTTCATCAGGGTATCCTCCAGCCACTCACGGGTCTTTATTTGTCTGAGTAGCAGACGATGCCGCCAAGCGAGCCCGCGCGCAACCCCGGCTAGGTCGTACGGCCTGCGGCTGGGCAACCGGATGCGGTGAAATCATCGCCCCGGGACGGGCGAAACGCGCGCGGGTGCGTTCAGTATGCTCGACCCACTCATTTCCGATCCAGCCATCAAAGGACTGCCCTTGCTGCATTTTCTCGTCGCCGAAAGCGAAACGGCGGACCAGCGCGACGCGCGTCGCGCGCATGTCGGCAAGAGTTCGGGTGAGAGCTATGCCGCCACGCTCCGGCAATTGCGCCCCGATGCCGCAATCACGATCGTCGCCCCCGCCGACGACGCCCACGAACCCCTGGATGCCGAGGCGATACGGGCGTTCGATGCGGTGTTCGTCACCGGATCGCCACTCCACGTCTACGACGACACGCCCGAAGTCGCGCGACAGATCGCGTTCATGCGGACCGTCTTCGCATCCGGCACGCCGTCGTTCGGCTCGTGCGCGGGGCTGCAACTGGCGGTCGTGGCGGCGGGCGGTACGGTCCGCAAGATGCCCGAGCGGATGGAGGCCGGCGTCGCGCGGCGGATCACGCCGACCGAAGCAGGGCGCGACCATCCGCTGCTGGCGGGGCGTGCGGCAAGCTGGGATGCGCCCGCGATCCACGGCGACGAGGTCGAGACGCTACCCGAGAATGCCACCCTGCTGGCCGGCAACCGCGTGACCGCGATCCAGGCCGCGGAGATCCGCCACGCCGGCGGGATCTTCTGGGGCGTGCAATATCATCCCGAGCTGGCCCCGGGCGAAATCGCCATCGCATTGCGTCGCCAGTCGGCGGACCTTATCGACGCGGGGCTTGCGCAAACCGACGACGATGTCGAGGCGATAGCCGCAAAGCTCGACGCGCTTCACGACGAGCCCGATCGCCGATCGGTGCTGTGGGCGCTCGGCGTCGACCGCGAGTTTGCGCAGGAGGGCAGCCGACGGATCGAACTGACCAACTTCCTCGATCATCTCGCCGAACTGCGGCGCGATGGATGACGGCCGCTAAAGACCGTAGGCGCTAAAGACCGTAGGCGATGGCCGCGGTGCCGCCGAAGATTCGGTCGCGCGCCTCGGGACAGGCGCGCGTGACGAAGTCGTCGATCAGGTCGTGAACGGTGCGATAGTCGGCGGCGAGATGACAGACCGGCCAGTCGGAGCCGTAGATCAGCCGGTCGGGCCCGAAACACGCGAGCAGGTGATCGAGATACGGCGCGACGTGATCCGCGGTCCAGCGCGCATGATCCGCCTCGGTCACCAGCCCCGACAATTTGCACACCAATGCGGGCGCACGGGCCATGTCGGCGATCGCGTCGGCCCAGGGTTGCCAGCCGCCGTCCGCGATCGCGGGCTTGGCGCCGTGATCGAGGATCAACTGCCCGTCGCGGACCTGGTCCACACCGACCAGATCGACGAACCGGCGGACATGCCCCGCCTCCCGCGGCTTGACGAGGATGTCGTAGCTGAACCCGCGTGCCAGCGCTGCGCGGACGCCGTGCACGAATGCGGGGGTCAGCAGGAAATCGTCCGCCGGTTCGTCCTGCACCATGTGCCTAAAGCCGACCAGCGCGGTACGCCGACGCAATTGATCGAGCCGGTCTGCGACATCGCCCGCGGCGAGATCGGTCCAGCCAACCACACCCAGGATACGCGGCGTATCCGCGGCGAGCCGGAGCAACGCGTCGGTCTCAGCTTCCGTCTGTTCCGCCTGCACAGCGATGCACCCGTCGAACCCGGCCTGATCGAGCAGCGGCATGAGGTCGGCCGGCGCATGATCGCGCGCGAGTACGCTGCCGGGTTCGATCCACGGATGCGCGGCCGGCGAATAGCGCCAGAAATGCTGGTGCGCGTCGATCCGCATCACCGGCGGCCGCGCGCGAACGAGAGCAAGGATTGCAATGGCGTCATACACGCGTCGTGTATTGCGACGGCGCCCGCGTCGCAATCGCGGGACGGCTCAGGCCGCGGTCACGGTCGGCATGAAGATATAGCCATTGCCGCGCACCGTCCGGATGATCTCGACGGTATCATAGGCGTGCAGCTTGCGACGCAGGCGGCTGATGTTCACGTCGATCGTCCGCCCACGTGCCATGCTGTCGGTGCGGCCCGACTGCGCGATCATGTCGTCGCGCGAATGCACGGTCTGCGGCTGCGACACGAACACGTTGAGCAACTGGAACTCGCCATCGGTCAGGCGGACCATCGTGCCGTCGGGCGCGTAGAGCGTGCGCATCCGGCAATCGAGCGTCCAGCCGGCGAACGCGAAGGTCATCGCCCGCGCCGCCGGTACCGCGCCGTCGCCCTGTTGCTCCGCATTCGATGCGCCATTCATGTGCGCGAGCCCGGCGCCGCGCCGGCGCAGGACCGAACGGATCCGGGCGAGGATCTCGCGCGGGCTGGAGGGTTTGGTGACGTAATCGTCCGCGCCCAGTTCGAGCGCGACGACCCGGTCGACCTCGCTCGCCAGTGCCGAGAACATGATGACCGCCGGTGCCTGGCCATTACGGGTCAGCGTCCGCAGCACGGACAGGCCGTCCTCGCCGGGCATCATCATGTCGAGCACGATCAGGTCGCACGGCGATCGGCCGAGGCGGGTGCGTAGTGCCGCGCCGCTATCGACCGCTTCGGCGCGCAGGCCGTGATCGACGAGGAACTCGGTGAGCAGTTCGCGCAGGCCGGGATCGTCGTCGACGATGACGATGCGCGCACTGCCGGCATCGGTGCCGTCGATGGCTGGGTGGTCGTCGAGTTGCGAGGCGGGGCCATGCGAAGCCGGGCCATGCGAAGCCGGGCCATGCGGGGCGGGGCCATGTGAACCCAGCGAGACGGAAACGGGGAGGCCGTAATGGTTTGCGATCATGTACGCGGTCATGGATCGCGCATTTGTCCGCGATATGTCCGGTTGTTACAAAGCGCGTATCAGCAAGGCCTGCACGCAATATTGCGAAGTCGGAAAAGCCCTGCCCTGCCCCTGCCGCCACGGTGACATGGAGGCGGGGGCAGCGCAGGGTAAGGAGCGCACGTCCCGTCGGGCAGTGCCTGCAATCCTCCGCCTGGCGGAGAGGATTGCAGGCGCTTCGCCGCTAGAACTTGACGTTCGTGCTGACGAAGAACGCGCGGCCGTACGGGTCGTAGGTCGACGGATAGGTGTTCGCCTGTTCCTGGTTGTCGCCCAGGATGGGAGGCTTCTTGTTGAAGATGTTGTTCATCCCGACCGACCAGGTGAAGCCGGGCTTCACCTCGAACGACGTGGTCAGGTCGAAATAGTGATACGCCTTGATCTTCTCGACGGCGTAGATCGTGCCGTCATCGTCGTCCTTTACCGGCGACAGGTAACGATACAGCAACGACACCGTCACTGGTCCGGTCGAGTAGGTCGTCCGGCCCGACAGGCGCCATTTGGCATACGGGTTGCCGCATGTCGTACCAAACTTGCCCGCACAGTTGATCGTCAGGTCAGGGATCGCCGCCAGCGGATTGTAGTCGAACGCGATCAACCGTGTCCCGCTGACCCGGAAGTCGAGCTTGCTGGTCGTGCTCCCGAAGGCACCGAAATCGAGCGGAAGCCCGTACCGCGCCTCGAAATCGACGCCACGGGTCGATACGCCGCCGGTATTGGCCAGCGTGTTGACGGCATCGGTGATCGCGTAGCTGTTGGAGTCACGCGGCAACGACGAGCAGTAGCTGGAATTGTACGGCGTGTAGTTGTTGCTGGCATCGCCATAGCAGGCACGGATCAGGTTGGTCGTGCCGACCGTGGAGATGTAGTTCGCGATCTTGATCTTGTAATAATCGGCGGTGAACGAGAAACCGGGCAGGAAGCGCGGCTGCAGGACGATGCCTGCGGTATACGTATCCGAGGTCTCCTCGCGCAGCGCCGGGTTGCCGCCATTGACGGTTTGGATCTGCGTGCTGCCACCATCATAGGCGGTGCCGATCAACGAGGCAGGGACGCCGGTCGAGAGGCAGCTTGCGTTCAGGTTGGTGTTCGTCAGTGCAACCGCGGTCGTGCAGGGATCCGTCGCTGCCGGGAAATCCTGAGACGAGCCGCTGTAGAGATCGTTCACGGTCGGTGCGCGCACGGCCCGCGAATATTGCCCCCGGAGCGAGATGTCGTCGATCAGCGACCAGACGACACCACCCGAATAGGTGTTCACCGACTTTGCCGCGGTCGAGTAATAGGAATAGCGATACGCGCCATTCACTTCGAGCTTCTTGATCAGCGGGATATCGGCCAGCAACGGGACGGCGACTTCGGTATAGGCTTCCTTGACGTCGTAACCGCCGCTCAGCCCTTCGCCGCCGTTAAAGCCGACGACATCGCCGGACGACAGCGCGAAGTCCGGACTGTAGCTGCCATATTCGCGGCGATACTCGGTGCCGAAAACAATGCCGACCGGGCCTGCGCCGAGATCGAACAGGTTGCGGTTAGAGATCGATGCGCTGGCGACCTGCTCGCTGATCGTGCTGCTGTTCTGCGTCGGGATCGAGATGAAATTCGCAGCCGCTGCGCTGATGTTGCCTGCACCGTAGATGTTCAGTGGAACGCAGCCATTGCTGGTATCCGAGCACACCAGATTACCACTGGAATCGTACGTGGTCTTGAGCGCCTGCAGCACGCGGCTGCGCGAGACGTTGCCCGATTGGGTTTCGGTCGAACGCGTCCGCGAATAGCTGTAATACGCATCGTAGTTCCAGCCGCTGCCGATATCGCCATTGGCGCCGAGCACGGCGCGGTAGGCCGTGTTGTCGTTGCTCGACACACGCGCCCCGACCTCGGTCAGGCGGCGATAGATGGTCGAGGTGACATAACCGTCGCCGTCCGTGTCGAGACCGCGCAACAGGGTCTGCGAGCTGGGCGACAGGAATGACGAATCGACGTCGATCTGGACGGACCCGGTGAACGGCGTCGGCGCGAGCTGGTTCTTGACGCGGTTGTTGATCAGCTGACCTTCGGCATAGACGTTGAACGCCTTGCTGACCTCGTAATGCGTCTGCGCGCTCATCAGGAACCGTTCCTGGGGCACCTGAAGATAGTTCGACGGCGCATAATTATAGGCGTCGGTCGCCGAATTATACGGCGTGTAGCTGCCGTCGGTCTCGAACTTGCGGTTGACGCCGCTCAACGCGAACCGCGTGCCTTCGATCGAACCCGAGCCACCCGCGATCAGGCCACCCTCGCCATCGTCGACCTGCGCCTGCTTCGAATAGTCGCGCGCCGACTGGAGGATGCCGTTGCGCTTGGTGTAGTCGAAATAGATCGTCGCGTTGCCGCGGCCGTCCTCGAAATTGCCACCGAGCAGCAGGTTCCCGTTGAAGTTGCCGCCATCGCCAGCCTCGTTGATGCGGTAGTTCGCGTTCGCCTGGACGCCGCTGAAATCCTTCTTCATCACGAAGTTGACGACGCCGCCGATCGCATCCGACCCGTACACGGCCGAACGGCCGCCGGTGACGATGTCGACGCGCTCGATCAGCGCCGACGGAATGGTGTTGAGATCAACGACCTGATTCGAGTCATAGGCGACATAGCGACGGTTGTTGACGAGAACGAGCGTGCGCGTCGAGCCAAGGCCGCGGAGATCCGCGGTGGCGACGCCGCCGCCGGGGTTGTTCGAGGCACCGGTGGAGCTCGGGATCAGCTGCGGCATATCCTTGAGGATATTCTCGACATTGATCTGGCCGGACAGCGCGATCTCCTTGGCGCTGACCACCGAGATCGGCGACGACGCCCTCAGGCTTTCGCCGCCGAGGCGGGAGCCCGTCACGACGATCGTATCCTCATTCTCGGGCGTGACGGCAGGAGTCGTGGCCGGATCGGTCGCCGTATCGGCGGATGAAGCCGGCGATGCCTGGTCGGCGGACTGCGCCCAGACCGGGGTAGCGATCCCAAGCAGTAGCGTGGACGCCAGAAGGCGCTTGCGAAAATCCAGACGCATGTCGATACTCCCTGAACCGCAATCCCATGTATTGCGGCATTTTTGTGCGATTACGGATTGGTTCCGCCGCCGATATCTGAAGCGCGTCTGAATGTTCGACAATCGCTAAAGTGTCTTCGAACCGTCATCGTCGTGAGGTGTTGTATGGTCGGCACGGTTTATGACGGCCTATTGCCGACCTTTACCTTCCGTAACTTTTGCGTGTCATGGGATTCACATTGCGAACATGCACGAAACACATAACCGGGGGTGCGCGTCGCCTGCCGGCTGCCGCGATCGGCGGTATTGAACGAACCGCGCGTCGGGGCTAGCGGCACGGCATCATGTCGATCGCCACCAACACCCCCAAGTCCTTGAACTGGCTACAGCCTTTGCCCGGGCTGCGGGTCGTCAAACGTGGCGACGTGCCGATCACGCGCGTCCAGATCTATGGCCAGCGGTGTAGTGGAACCAACCTCGTCACGCGCGCGATCGAGGCGAACATGCCCGGCGTCGCGATCACCGAGGCGTTCGGGTTCAAGCATTGGTTCGTGCCCCCGCAGACGCTGTTCGTGAAGGATACGCTGGTGCTGGTGGTGGCGCGCGATGCGTATGACTGGGCGCGCAGCCTGCACCGCCAGCCGTGGCACGCGCATCCAGAGCTGAAGGCCAAGCCGTTCGACGCGTTCATCCGCAGCGACTGGCACAGTTATTGGGACGATCATTTCGGGCATATCGAGCCCGGCCACCCGATGCACGGCGACGAGATGCTGCACGAGCGCAATCCCGAGACCGGCGAACGCTTTGCCAATTGCATCGCCAAGCGGACCGCCAAGCTGCGCCACTGGTCGTCGCTGACGAACCGCGCGCACAACGTCGCGTTGCTCGGCTATGACGCGTTCGCGCGCGATCCGGCGGCGTTCGTGACGGCGCTGGCGGCGGCGATGGGACTGGAGCGGCACGAGCCGTTCGTGCCGATCACCAGCTACAAGGGGCAAGGCCATGCGCCCTATGTGCCGACCGCGTATCCCGATCTGGCGGCGGAGGATGCGGCGCATATCGCGGCGTGGCTCGATCCCGAGGTCGAGGCGGCGTTCGGGTTGAGCGCCGACTATGCTGATCGGCATCAATCGCCTTTGCGCGCGTATCCGGTACAGCGATCGGCATGAGCCAGCCGATCACGTTCTTCATCCATCACCAGGGTCGCGGGCATGCCAACCGCGCGATGGCGATCATCCGCGAACTGCCGCCCGAGCGCGCGGTGACGATCCTGACCGCCAAGCCGTCGCTGTTCGACGGGTTCGAGCGGCCGATCACGATCGCGGCGCTGCCCGACATGATCGGCGCGCCGGTGCCGACCCCGGGGCTGTTCGCGCAGGCGACGCCCGAGGTGATGCACTGCGTTCCGCTCGGGGTGTCGAAGACGCGGGCGACGATGCGGACGATCGTGGATCATCTCGACGACGTCGATCCGGCGCTGTTCGTGGTCGACGTGTCGGCGGAGATCGCGCTGCTCGCGCGGATCGCCAGCGTCCCGGCGATCAGCATCCGGATGCACGGCGACCGGCTCGATCCGGGGCATCTCGGCGCGTATCAGGCGAGCGTCGGCCTGCTCGCGCCGTTCGGCGAAGCGCTCGAGCAGGGCGACACGCCGGACTGGGTACGCGCCAAGACATGCTACGCGGGCGGCCTCTGCACGACGGTCGATCCGGTGCCGACCAAGGCCGAGGCGCGCGCCAAACTCGGCCTAGATCCGGATCAGGAAATTGTCGTCGTACTCACCGGTGGTGGCGGGGCGGGCACCCCGTATGCGCCGCTGACGATGGCGGCGCGGGCGGTGCCGGACGCGCTGTGGCTGGTGCTGGGGCCGGTCCACCGCGAGGGGCATGAGACCGACTTCGGCAATCTGGTCGAGCTTGGCTGGGTGCCGGGCGTGACCGACCACATCGCCGCGGCGGACGTGGTGATCGCGTCGGCGGGCGACAACACGGTGCACGAGATCGCGCGCGTCGGGCGGCCTTATGTGTGCGCGCCCGAGTGGCGGTATTTCGGCGAGCAGACACGCAAGGCGGAGCGGCTGGCGGAGCTTGGGGCGGCGGTTGCGCTGCCGGCGTGGCCCGGGGCGTTGGCGCCGTGGCGGGGGATTTTGGACGCTGCGAAGGCGCTCGATCCCGGGGCGCTGGCCGGGTTGTATGACGACGACGCGGCGAAGGTCGCGGCGGCGTATCTGGAAGAGCTGGCGGTATCGCTCTGGGCGGCAGGATAAGCACGTTCCCGGGGGTAGACGATCCCCCCGCCAGGGGGAGGTGGCGCCGAAGGTGACGGAGGGGAAGGACATGGAACAAATGTGTCGCCTACCGCCCCCTCCGTCTGGCTACGCCAGTCACCTCCCCCTGGCGGGGGAGGATCGAGAGGTGCTGGCTTCCGTGTCTGCCCCCCGCCCCCATCTTCTTCCACCCGTCGTCCCAGCGAAAGCTGGGATCTCGTCATGGGACTCCCGTCGGCTGCGACGCGGAAGACCCCAGCTTTCGCTGGGGTGACGTATTGGGAGCCGGCGCACTCAAGAGGCGGTCGAAGCCACGCACACCTCGCATCAACTGAACAGCGTCTCCGGCGGCATCCTCGACGCAGCGACCTCCGCCGCGGTAGGCCCCCGCAACACGGTAATCGTATCCGCATCCCACGCGATCAGCCCGCGCTCGGCAAACTGCCCCAGCCAATAGTCCATGCACCACCGCCCCCAGGTCGCACGGAACAACCGCGCGTTGCGGACGATCGCGTCGAAATGCTGGAAGGCGGGCGTGTGGACGACGTGATGCTGGTGATACGCGCGCGCGCCACCGATCCACCACATCGGCACGCCGGCACACTCCAGCCGCGCGGCGAAGTCGGTTTCCTCGCCGCCATAGCCGACATAGCGCTCGTCCATGCCCCCTGCCCGCGCCCAGTCCGAAGCAGACAACGCGAACGACAGGCCCCAGAGTTCGCCGTGGCTGGGCGTAGGACGAATTTCGTCGGTCGCGATCGGTGGCTTGGCAGGGTGGCGCACGCCGATCCGGTCGAGCGCATCGACGTCGATCGCGCCATCGATCGCCCCCGCCGGGAGATAGAGCACCTCGCCGAGCCGAATGCCGCCCGGCCAACCTGCCGTCTCGGCATAGCGCTCGACCAAGGTCGGCGACGGCACGCAATCGACGTCGAGGAAAATCAACTGCTCGCCGACCGCCGTCGCCGCGGCACGGTTGCGGGCAGCGGCCAATGGCATCTCGTCGCCCTCGACGAACACATTGCGCATCGGGAAATCGGTCGCCGGCAGATCGGCATGCGGCGCGTCCTGCATATACGCGACCACCAGTTCGTCGGGCTTGCGCGTCGATGCGTTCAGCCCGGCGATCAGGTTGACCAGATGCGTGCGGCGGCCGCGGACCAGCGTCAGGGCGCTGACGCTCACGACGCCTGCTTGATCCGTTCGCCGTGTCCGGCTGCGGCGCGGAAATACGCCACGCCTTCGATGACCCCGCGCGCGTGGTGGCCGACCGCGACATAGCCGTGCGCAAGGTCCGCGCGCGTGCCTAGGCCGTCGGAATAATTCGCGACGATGATCGCGTGCCGTGACGAGCGCAGCATCTCGATATCGTTGCCGCTGTCGCCTGCGACGATCACCTGGCGCGGTTCGAGGCCGAGGCGGCGGCGGACATGCTCGACCGCGGTGCCTTTAGACGCGGCGTGCGGCAGGACGTCGAGATAGCGGCCATGGCTCTGGATGATCGAACAGCTATGGCCGTGCTCCGCCAGCAGCGCGCGGACGCGCTCGGCCGCCGCCATGTCGCCGTCGGCAAAATAGCTGAGCTTGAACCGGCGCTGTTCGAGCGGGCTTTGCGGGGTCAGCCCTGCATATTGCCCGATCAGCGCAGCAACCGCCTCGCGATCCCAGCCTGCGGCGATGATCCCGTCCCATTCGGTGTCGCGATCGTACACCGCGCCGCGCACCGTCCGGTAATAGATTTCCGACCCGACCGACGTGATCAGGATTTCGGGGCGTGGCGCATCATGCTGGCCGAGCACCGCCATCGCGCTGTGGAAACTGCGCCCGGTGGCGATCGCGAACGCGACGTCAGTCTGCGCCTCGTGCCATGCAGCGAAGTCGCCGACGCCCTGCGCGCAACCGATCAGCGTTCCATCGATGTCGGACACGAGCAGCAAAGCCGTTTCGCGCTCGGCGACCGGTGGTGCGGAGGCGCCGATGACCTCTTCGAGCAGCCCCACATAAAGCTGCACATGGCGGTCCCAATCATAGGCCCGGATCGCGACCGACCCGGCTGCCGAATAGCGCGACCAGAGCGAGGGATCGTCGAGGATCTTGAGGATCGCATCGGTGATCGCGGAGGCCGAGCGCGGGTCGACGAGGATGCCGTTGCCGCAGGTCTCGACGATATCGTTCGGACCGCCACTGTCGGTCGCGACCACCGGCAACCCGCTCGCCGCGGCTTCGAGCAAGGTGAGCCCGAACGGTTCGTTGAGCGCCGGGTTGACGAAGATACCACGTCGAGTGCGAGCGTAGGCATAAACAGCGGCGATATCGTCGGGACGATGCTGCTTGGGATAGGCGACCTTGCCGTACAAATCGTAGCGGTCGATCAGTTGGAGCAGCTCAGCGATGTTGTCGCGAATCTCGGGCTCCAGCGTCGCACTGTCGTCGCGCGTACCCGCCAGGATCACGAGGTTCGCCGCGGCCTGCAACGCGGGCGAGCGGCCATAGGCGTGAACGAGCGCGGCAAGGTTCTTTTTGGTCACCGGGCGCGCGATGGCGAGGATCACCGGCTTTGAAGGATCGTCGAGGAACCGGTCGATCAACGCATCGACACGCAGGTCGGCACGGCAGTTCGCGAACTGCTTGAGGTCGCTGCCGGGCGCGAACACGCGGATCCGACCGGGATCATAGGCAGCATAATCAGCATACTGGACCTCCGCCTCGTCGCGCGAAGAGGCGATGATCGCGGCGGCGCCGGCAATCGCCTCCTCCTCGATCGCGATGCGGCGATCCAGCCCGGCAGTCTCCGCACAATCGCGGTCGAACGCGGCCAGCTTCACGCGGCCCAGCGAGTGCGCGGTGAAGACATAGGGAATGCCGGTACGCGACGAGACTCGCGCAGCGATCAGCCCAGCATCGGCATAATGCGCGTGGATGACGTCGGGTGTGCGGTTGAGCGTGGCGATATGCGCGACGAGGGCCTCGACCAGGCTGTCATGCTCGGTCCACAGGTCTTCCTTGACCAGATAGGCGTCGGACGCGGTCGGCAGGCGGACGATCCGCGTGGTGCCGTCGATCGTCTCGACCGGCTCGGCATAGCATTCGGCATAGACGGCGTGGCGGAAGGCGCGGGTGACGATTTCCATCCGATCGATCGCCGGATTTCGACCGCTGGCGGCGACCAGATCGAGCAGATAGCGGATATGGCCACCGGTATCGGCGGTGATTCCGTATTCAACGTCGGTTGCGCGTAAACATCCCTGCAACGCGATATGAAGTACGAACACCCTTGCCCCGTTCATCTGTGATTCACCCAAAGGAACCCCCCGCGGGGTTGCCGAGTTCCGGGCAGATGACCCTCGAAACCCTTGTATTGACGCAGATTAGTACGTTCTATTCGGCGCGCCGTTCGACTTGCGACAACGCATCATGAGGATCGCTCTACTCACCTGGGCCTATCCCCCTGAGAAAAGCGGACTTACGCGCGCCGCTCGCGAGATTGCGCAATCGCTGGCGGATGCTGGCCACGACGTCTGCGTGTTCACGATGGATCGACGCGAAGACAGCCGCGACGGCCGGGTTACCGTCATCGGCTGCGGCCTGCGCGAGGGGTCCCTCGCGGCCGGGTTGCGGAAGATCGCGGGGATCGGCCATCTCGTGGCGCCTTTAGCATTCCGCCGGGCGGTCGGGCGCGAGCACGGCCGCGCAAGCTTCGACATTGTCGAGGCGACCAACTGGTATGCGCCAGGTCTGGCGATCGCGCTCACCGGCCCCGCGCCGCTGGTGACGCGCAACTCGACCCCGGCGGCCACCTCGGCGGAGACGGTGACGAGCCTGCGCGACCGGTTCGATCGCCGCGCCGCAATGCTGGCGGAACGGATCGCCGCACGCTTCAGCAAGGCGCTGATCTCGAACACGCAGCTTCACGGCGACAAGATCGCGGCGCTGTACGGCGTCGCGGCGCCCGGCGACAGCGCACGGCACGCGGTGATCGGCCTCAGCCTGCCGCCGGAGATCGTCGCGCGCGGCTCCGCGGCGACCTACCCGCTCGGCGAACCGATAGACCTGCTGTTCGTCGGGCGCGACGAGCATCGCAAGGGCTTCGACGCGTTGATCATGGCGCTTCGCATCCTGTCGCGCCGTGCGGATGCCGGGATGCGCGACTTCCGGCTGACGATCGTCGGCGTACGTGCGGAGGAAGTCGGCGCGATCCCCGCTTCTGCCCGTGCGCGGCTGACCTGCCACCACCGCGTCGACGAAGCGGCGCTGCATGACCTGATCGAGGCTGCGCACGTGATCGTCGCACCATCGCGGTACGAGAGCTTCGGGCTGGTGTATCAGGAGGCGATGATGTTCGGTCGCCCGGTCGTCGCCTGTGCGGAAGACCCGAGCGCGCGGCTGTTCATCGGCGAGAGTGGCGTCGGATTGCTGGCGAAGACCTGTACCGGCGACGATCTGGCGACGCAGGTCCAGCGGCTGATCGAGGACCCGATCTTGCGCGCGCACTACGCAGCGGCAAGCCGCCGGGCCGCCGGCATGTTCACGCGCGACACGCTCGCCGCGCAGACGATCGCGGCCTATCGCACCGCCACGGGATCGAAGGCCGCGAGCAGCAACGCCTCGTCCTCGGGCCTGCCGGCACCGGTCGACATGGCCTCGTAGATCCGCGTCCGCTCGCGCACCCGTTCGCCGTCGAGCCGGTGTTCGAGCGCGCCGGCCAATGCGAGCGAACTCTCTACGAACGGTACGGCCGGGCGTTCGTGGACCCGCCGGGCGAAGCGGATGTCGCTCCGGTTCAGACGGTACTGGATATCGGGATAAGACGCGGACTGGATGCCATCGACGAGATTGCGGCGCGGAAGGCCGAGCGAGCGCAAACCGTCGCGGTCCGCCGCCGCGACCAGCCAGCCCAGCGCGCCGAGCAAGGCGGCATCGGGGCGCTCGTCGGTGTCGATCTGCAACACCCAGCGGGTCTGCATCGTGTCCTGGAGGCGGTTGCGTTGTGCGGCGAAATCGCCTGCCAGCGGGTGGTATGCGACCTCGATCCACGGGAGCCGTGCGGCAAGCTCGCCTGCTTCGTCCGCCGTGCCGTCGAGAAGCACGACGATCCGGGCAAAGGCGTCGCGATAGTCGGTCGCGATCTCGACGATATCGGCCGCGTCGGCGGTGCGCGCCATGATGCCGAGCCCTATCCGGTGGGGTTCGGTTTTCGCTCGGGTAGAATGCGCTCGGGCGGGACTATAGTCCGGCGGAAACCGCGCATCGTCGGCGGTCTCTGCGATGGGCGCTACCTCGAACCCGAAGCGCCATGCGGCGTTGCGCAAACCCGCCGGGTCGAGCGTCCACCGCTTGGCCGGGTCGAGCTTCAGATCGACGATGCCGCATTCGAGCCGTGCGACGATGTCGCGTGACACTTCGCCGACCTCGCGCACATCGCGTACCAGCAGCCGGCAATGGCTACACTCGGACCAGTCGTCGCGCGCGAGCCAGTCCCAATTTCCGCAGATCGAGCATCGTAATCGCATGGGGCCGGCAACCCGCCGCGTGCGCGCGTGGTTCCGCCGAACCTAATCCTCCCCCATTGGGGGAGGTGGCAGTCCCGCAGGGACTGACGGAGGGGTATCCGCCCCGAGTTGAGCGCGCCACCCCTCCGTCTGGCAAGAGCCAGCCACCTCCCCTCAGAGGGGAGGACACGAGAAAATCAATACCCCAGCGAATGCGCCAGCGTCAGCAGCAGCCAGTACAGCCCACCCGACAACAGCATCGCCACCGGCAGCGTCATCACCCAGGCCAGCGCCATGTTCATCACCGTGCGCCGCTGCAAGCCCGCCCCATTGGCGACGCTAGCACCCGCGACGCCCGACGACAGGATGTGCGTGGTCGATACCGGCATGCCGAAATTCACCGCCAGCAGGATCGTCGCCGCCGCAACCAGTTCGGCCGACGCGCCCATGCCATAGGTCAGGTGTGTCTTGCCGATCCGCTCGCCGACGGTGACGACGATCCGCTTCCATCCGACCATCGTGCCCAGGCCCAGCGCGAGCGCGACGGTGATCTTCACCCAGGTCGGGATATAGCGCGTGCCCTGCTCCAGCTTGCCGCCATACTCCTTCAGCGTGGTGATCTCCTGCGCGGTGAAGCGCCCTTGCGCGGCCTTGTCGGCGGCGATCAGCTTGGTCGTGTCGAGCACGAGGTACATGTCGTTGCGCAGGTTCGGCGTCGCCGCAGCCGGCACCTTGCCGAGCGAGCCATAGCCCGCGATCCGGCTCGACACGTCGTTCGACAGAGTCGCCAGCGCGCCGTACACGACCGGGTCCGCGACACGCTTCGATTTCAGCGCCTGCGTCACCGTCGTACGGGCCGCGCCGACCGTGGCGGGCACGCCGTTGGCATGCGCGACATAGGCCGCCGACGCGGCCTGCGCCGCCTGGACGAAGGCGGGCGTCGCGCTCTCGGGCATCGTCCGGTTGAGCGCATAGGCGGTCGGCGCGCAACCGATCAGGATGAGCATGATCAGCCCCATCCCCTTCTGCCCGTCGTTGCTGCCATGCGCGAAGCTGACCGCGGTGCAGGTGCCGATCAGCAGCGCCCGGATGCCGCGCGGCGGTGGCGTCTGGCCCTCGGGGGCCTCGTATAGTTTCTTGTCGCGGAGGAACCGCTTCATCACGAGCAACAGCAACAGCGCGCCGACGAAGCCGACGACCGGGCTGAACGCGAGCGCGGAGAGCACTTTCCAGACCTGCGCCATGTCGACGCCCGAGGTGCCGTCCGCTCCGCCGCCGCTGATAAGCTGGTTGGCGAGGCCGACGCCGAGGATCGAGCCGATCAGCGCGTGGCTCGACGAATTGGGCAGCCCGACCGCCCAGGTCGCGAGGTTCCACACGATCGCCGCGAGCAGCAGCGCGAAGATCATCGCGAACCCGCCGACGCTGCCGACGTTGAGGATCAGGTCGACGGGCAACAGCGTGACGATCGCATACGCCACCGCGCCCGACGACAGCATCACGCCAAGGAAATTGCAAAACCCGGACCACACGACCGCGAGCGGCGCGGGCATCGAGTGCGTGTAGATGACGGTCGCGACCGCGTTGGCGGTGTCGTGGAAGCCGTTCACGAACTCGAACCCGAGCGCGATCAGCAGCGCGAGCGCGAGGAACGCGAACGCCCCGCCCGCGAGGCTTTCGCCGACCTGCGCGGTGTCGAAGGCGATGCTGAACCCGGCATAGGCGAGCCCACCGATCAGCACGGCAAGGAACAGCCACCGCCCCGCGGGATGCAGCGAATGATCGAGCTTGGGACCAGTGTGCGGCGCCGACGCCGCAGCGCTCGAATCAGCGGTTAGCGCGTCAGGTGCAAATGTGGAGGTTGCCATGGGAATGTGCAGTCGGCCCTTACGATGACAATCTTATGACAGATGCAGATCAAGCGATGGTCCGGCCTGATTTGGGACGCCGCCCTCAACGATCCTCCCCCGCCAGGGGGAGGTGGCACCGAAGGTGACGGAGGGGGAGGACACGCAACCGATGTGTCGCCTACCTCCCCCTCCGTCTGGCATGCGCCAGCCACCTCCCCCTTGCGGGGGAGGATCGATGAGAACCGACGTCCTTGGCCCGATCAGCGCGCTAGTTCAGCGAACAGCGCCGATGCTGGCGAGTTGGGTCCCGCTCCCTCCGAGCAACGCGGCCAGCTTCACGCTCGCATCCGCGGTCATCTCCTGACGGCACTGCCGCGAATCGGCGAGCGCGTCGAGGCCACCGGTCCGCGGCTGGCAGGCGCTGGCGATTGCCGAGCGCAGCCGGCGCTGGAACGCGGTCCGCCCGGCATCGCTGGTCAGGTCGAGCCCGGCGCGCGATACGCGCACCGACACCGGTTCGCGCGCGGGACTGGCCGATGCGCCCGCCGAGAACAGGCACGCGCCGACGATCGCCGCCGAAGCGACGCTGATGAAAAGCTTCATGATGATGTTCCTCGATTGGTCCTGCGGTCCGCGGGCCTCGGCCTGCGGGCGACGGCGCCAGTGCGTCGGGACGCCTTTCTGTATGCGGCATCTCCGACGACGAACCTCGTCGCTGCGCAGTTCCTAGGCTCGCTTCATGACGCCCACGCGACGCTTTCGCGACGGTTCGACACCGCCACCACCATTCGCCGCACATAGTCGCAAGCGCCGCGCGAACGGCCCGATGTCACATGCCCGGATATCGCTCGAACGCAGGCAATGCGGCCACGTCCGCCATCCACTACAGGCGATCGGCCACCTGGATATGCGCACCCGGCGTCACCGCTTCGGGATCGTCGAGCGTACATGACTGCACATCGATGATTCCCGGCAAAAATTCGGCGTTGGCATAGGACAGCCCCGTCCCGCACCGCCCGCAGAACTGCCGCCGGCCAGATGCGGACGATTCGTACGTCACCGGATCGCCCGAGATCGTCACCTGCTCCGTCTTGAACGCGATCCAGCCGACCATCGGCGCGCCCGAACTCCGACGGCAATCGCCGCAATGACACAGCGCATGATGCTCGGGCTCGCCCTGGGTTTCGTAGTGGATCGCGCCGCAATGGCACCGCCCCGTCATTTTTGTCGTCATGGCCAGTCCCCTATAGTCCCTGTTTGCTCGACACGGCCCTGCCGACGGCAATCCTCATCCTACAGAAACGGCCCTCATCCTACAGAAACGGCTTGAGGACGAACGTCCGGTCCGACGCGATGCCACCCCGTTCGACCGACAGCGTCACTGGCGTACCCGGCGCGCCGCTGATCTTGCGGATCACCGTCGGGAACGGTTCGCCGACGATCCGGTCGCCGATCTTGACGCCCGCAGCAGCAGCCGGACTGCCCGTACCGACCGCGGCCACGGTCATGCTTTCGCCTTTCCGGTCGATCCACAGCCCCGACATCCCATAGCGCTCTTCCGAAGCGTCGGCGGTGGTGTGCCGTTTGACCCACAGCGCACGCGCCCGCACGTCCGTCGACAGGTTGAACTGCCGCAATACCTGCAACCCGATGATGCCGTTGACCCGCGGCCGCGTGTCTCCCTCGCCGCGAAGCATGACCAATGGGCGGTCGAACTGCGAGTCGCCGAACGTGAAGCTGGCGGCGCGCACGATCCTGGCAATCCCGGCCTGTCCGCCGATCCCGCGCGGCCGCACCGGCGCGTAGGGCTGCGTCTCGTTCCACAACCCGAGCGATTGCGCGGTCGGCCGATCAAGCGACAATCCGCCCGGCGCCCCCGTATCGAGCAGGAACCGCAGGCCCCTGCCCCCGACCGTTGCACTCCCGTACAGATGCCGCGATCCGGCGCCAGGTCCGCTCCCCGACGCCATGTCGCTGATCGCGGACTCGATCCGGTAATAGCCGGTCCGCGGCGGGTGCCCGTCGGGATAGGTCCGCCACTCGCCGGCCTCGATGTCGAGGTCGCTGTCCATCGTGGTCAGTATCCCGGCGGCGAGCATTCCTTTCACGTCGCTGCCGAAACCGAAACCGTCCACGCCGGCGAAAGCGACCGCGTTCTGCCGAACGCCCCCGCCGAACACGATGTCGCGAGCGAGGTAGACGGGCACGGTCGTCCGTCCGCCCACGCCCGAAGCTCGGGTCATGCCCGTCGGGGTCAGCTTGAGGGATTTTGCCAGCTCGTTGTCGATCAGGCTGAGAAAGCCACCAGTGTCGATGGCAAACAGATACGGTCCCGCATCGCCGATCATCACCGCCATCACGACGCGGCTGCCGACAAGTTCGATCTTGCTGACCAGCACGCGCCCGGGCTCGGCCGCGATCGCGCGCGCCACGCCGATCGTGTCGATCGCAATGCCACCGCCGGCCACCGCCAGCATCCGAATCACGTCACGTCGATCCATCCGGCATCTCCCTGGCACGCACCACCACCCTACCGCATGCCGTCGCGCCGACAAGACCAAGTGCTTGCCCGATCGGCCGCCGTTCCCTACCTGTTCACCGGTGAACCAGATCGCCCAAACGTCCGCGCCGCACGCCGAGCCCCCCTATCTCCGCGGTCTCAATCCGCCGCAGCGCGAGGCCGTGCTGACCACCGACGGCCCGGTCCTGATCATCGCCGGCGCCGGCACCGGCAAGACCGCGGCGCTGACCGCCCGCCTCGCGCACCTGATCTTCACCAGGAAGGCGTGGCCTTCGGAGATCCTGAGCGTCACCTTCACCAACAAGGCTGCGCGCGAGATGCGCGAGCGGGTTGGGCGGCTGGTCGGCGACGCGGTCGAGGGGATGCCGTGGCTCGGCACGTTCCACGCGATCGCCGCCAAGATGCTGCGGCGTCATGCCGAACTGGTCGGGCTGCAGTCCAATTTCACGATCCTCGATACCGACGACCAGTTGCGATTGCTCAAACAGCTGATCCTCGCCGCCGATATCGACGAGAAGCGCTTCCCGACGCGCAGCCTCGCCGGGCTGATCGACCAGTGGAAGAACAAGGGCCTCGTCCCCGCCGACATCGATGCCGGTGAGTCCGAACGTTACGCCAACGGCCGCGGCGGTGAGCTGTACCAGCAATACCAGACCCGCCTGATCGCGCTCAACGCGTGCGACTTCGGCGACCTGCTGCTGCACATGCTGGTGATCCTGAAGACGCACCGCGACGTGCTGAGCCTGTATCAGCAGCGCTTCAAATACATCATGGTCGACGAGTATCAGGATACCAACTCGTCGCAATATCTCTGGCTGCGGCTGCTCGCGCAGGAGCGCAAGAACATCGCCTGCGTCGGCGACGACGACCAGTCGATCTATTCGTGGCGCGGCGCGCAGGTCGAGAACATCCTGAAGTTCGAGCGCGATTTTCCGGGGGCGAAGGTCATCCGCCTGGAGCAGAATTACCGTAGTACGCCGCATATCCTCGGCGCCGCGTCGGGCGTGATCGCGAACAACGGCGGCCGCCTCGGCAAGCAGCTCTGGACCGAGCGCGACGTCGGCGAGAAGGTCAAGGTCATCGGCGTCTGGGACGGCCCCGAAGAAGCGCGTCGGGTCGGCGAGGAGATCGACATCGTCCGCCGCTCTGGCAAGTCCTTGGACGAGGTCGCGATCCTGGTCCGCGCGCAGCATCAGACGCGCGAGTTCGAGGACCGCTTCATCGCGATCGGCATGCCGTACAAGATCGTCGGCGGCTTCCGCTTCTACGAACGCGCCGAAATCCGCGACGCGCTGGCGTACCTCCGCGTGGTCAACCAGCCGGCGGACGACCTCGCCTTCGAACGCATCGTCAACGTCCCCAAGCGGGGCCTCGGCGACAAGGCCGTCGCGCGCATCCACCAGCTCGCCCGCGCCACCGGCACGCCGCTGACGACGGCCGCCGCGCGCATCCTCGACACCGACGAACTGACCGGCGCGGCGAAGAAGTCGCTCGGACGGCTGGTGGGCGACATCGCGCGGTGGCGCGACATGGCGACCAGCCTGCCCCACGCCGAACTCGCGCGACAGTTGCTGGACGAGAGCGGCTACACGGCGATGTACCAGGCCGAAAAGTCGGTCGAAGCGACCGGCCGCCTCGAGAACCTCAGCGAACTCGTCCGCGCGATGGAGGAATACGACTCGCTCGGCGCGTTCCTCGAACACGTGTCGCTGGTGATGGACAACGAGGGCGGCGCGCAGGATCCACAGGTCACGATCATGACGATCCACGCCGCCAAGGGCCTCGAATACGACACGGTATTCCTGGTTGGCTGGGAAGAAGGCCTGTTCCCGTCGCAGCGCTCCTTGGACGAAGGCGGCGTGAAGAGCCTCGAGGAAGAACGCCGCCTCGCCTATGTCGCGATCACGCGCGCGCGGCGTCTGGCCGTGATCCTCCACGCCGCCAACCGCCGCATCTACGGCCAGTGGAACTCGTCGATCCCGAGCCGCTTCGTCGCCGAACTCCCCGCCGAGCATATCGACACCGAAACCACGATGTCCGGCGGCGCGAGCCTGTGGCAAGCCAACTGGTCCGACCGCGCCGATCCCTTCGCCGACGTGGCACGCGGCACTGGAAGAGGCCCCGGCTGGCAGCGCGCTGCCGGTACCGGCAGCACCTTCAACGCCAAACCCGCGCGCGTCGTCGAGAGCCGATCCAGCGCGATCAGTCTCGGCAACAAGGGTCGCGACGACCTGTCGCTCGGCATGCGCGTATTCCACCAGAAGTTCGGCTACGGCGCGATCGCCGAGATCGAAGGCAACAAGCTGGAGATCGACTTCGAGACGTCCGGTCGCAAGCGCGTGATGGACAGCTTCGTCACGATCAACCCGTAGACGTCCCTGCTCGCTCGACAAAAAAAGGGCCCGCCATCGCTGGCGGGCCCCAGTCGGGGGAGAGAGACTTAGAACTTGATCGTGGTGCCGATCGACAGGCTGCGGCCGAGCGAGTCGTAGCGCTGCGGGATCGTGTTGGTCCGCGCGAGCGCGACGTTGTACGAGTCCGGAACGATCGGCGCGCTCTTGTCGAGCAGGTTGTTCGCGATCAGGCGCAGCGAGAACTGCTTGGCGATCGCGAAGTTGAGCGCGAGGTCGAAATAGCTCTGCGGCGCGACCCGGTAGTAGCTGGTCCGTGCGCGGGCATCGGTGCCGCCGATCGCCTCGTCACCCGAATTGTCCGCGTTGGTCAACGATCCGACATAGCGCCAGTTGAACGATGCGCTGAAGCCCCGGTCGACCGTGGTGTAGGTCGCGCGCAGGCCGTGCGACCATTTCGGAATTAGCTGACCGCAACCATTGCCGTAATAGCCGACGCAGTTGCGCTTCGGCTGGACCGGCGAATCCTGGCCACCGGCAAACGTCGTCAGCGATCCGTTGAAGTTCCAGTCGATCTTGCCCGCGCTGGCCAGATCCAGCGTGTACTGCGCCTGGAAATCATAGCCGCGCGCGATCGACTGGTAGAAATTGGTCGTGCCCTGGCGGATATACCCGGTGGTCGGGTTGCTCGCCGCCGACGAATACAGCGTGCCGGTGCCGGGATTGCGGACGATGCCCTGGCAGAAATACTGATCGCCATTCGAACGCAGGCAGCCATCGGTGTAATAGCTGTAGTCGTTATAGCCGAGCGAATCGTTGATCTTGATCCGGTAGCGATCGACCGAGAACACCAGCCCGCGGACGAACCGGGGCTTCACGATCAGGCCGTAAGTCTGCGTGTAGGCGGTTTCCGGATCGGCGGTGAAGCCACCCGAGCGCACCGTGCACCCGGTCGCCCCGGTCGAGGCATCGCCCGGGCAGATCAGCGTCGGGCTGCCATACAGCGCGTCGGAAAGACCGGTCGCGCGGCAGACATCGCGCGAGGCGATCGGCGTGCCATAGGTGACGCCGCCATTCGCGTTGGTGGTGACGGTCGGCGCGCAGAAATCGTTGAACGTCCCCGAGCCTCCGCGGGCGAACTCGACGTTGGTCGCCTGGCGGATTTCGACCACGGTCGGTGCGCGCTGCGCCTTGTTGAACGACGCGCGGAAGGTCAGGTCGCTGACTGGCGCATAGATGCCCTCGACCTTCCAGGTGTTGAAGGTGCTCGGGTTGCTGCTGTACTTCGAGACGCGGTAGCCGCCGTTCACCTGCAACAGGTCGACGAAGCGCTTGTGCTCGACGAGCGGCGCCTGGACCTCGATATTGGCCTCCCAGACGTCCTGCTTCAGATAGCTGTCGGTGCCGCCCAGGCCTGCGCGATACACGCTGTCGGCGGTCGATTTCAGCGTATCCTTGCGGTATTCCGTGCCCAGCGCGATCGCGACGCCCTGTTCGGCGAATGGCGACGTGATACCGTATTTGCCGAGGTCGCCGGTCACGTTGGCCTGCACGTCGTACAGCGTGCCGGTCGTGGTCGAGGTGCCCTGGTCGTACAGATAGTCGATCAGCGCGGCATTCGTGTTACCGGCGCTGAACGCGTCGAACGGCACGCAGGCGGCATCGGTGGTGGTGGCGCAGGTCGGCGAGGTACGCGTACCGCCGACGTTGATCGAGTTCTGCAGGTTGGTCGAGTTGACGAAGCTCGGCGTGTAATCCTGATGGTTGCGCGCATAGACGCCGCCGACATCATAGGTCCAGGCGTCGCCGACCTTGCCACGCAGGCCACCGGTCAGGCGCACGCCGGTGTTAAGGTACGTATCCGGCTGATCGTTGCCCTCGCCGAGGCGATAGCGCAGGTCGATCGGTGCCGTCGCCGTGGTACCGGCAGCCGCGCCGCAGATCGCGGTCGCCTGCGATCCCGACAGGAACGGATTGTTGCAGTTGACGTTCACGGTGCCGCCCGCGATCGCCGGATAGTTGTTGTACGACTTGTCGCGGAACCAGATGCCCGACGCATACAACTCGGCGTCCGGTGCGATGTCCAGGCTGACGAAGCCGCCGGCGTTCACGCGCTCGGACGGGCGCTGATAGGCATAGTTGCTGAAATAGTTCGACGCGTTGCCGGCACCCGGACCGAACGGCACGAATTCGCGCGTGCCGTTGGGGTTGTTGACGTATTGCGCGTTGGCGTTCGCGCCGGTCTGTGGCGTGATGAGGCCGCTCGTCGAGCTGCTCGGGGTCAGGCCGCACGACAGCGGCGCGTTCAGGCTCAACTGAGTCAGGTAGCAGCCCGAATTCGAGCGCGCCGACAGCAGCACCTCGTCGGTATGCTTATAGTTGACGAAGCCGTTGACCCGGAGTGCACCGTCGAAGAACTTCTTGCCCGCGGTGACCGTGATGTCGGCACGACCGCCATCATTGGTCAGGCCCTTGGCGCTGTTGAAGCCCGACGCGCGCGCCAGCGACGACACCACGGTGTCCTTGTTGTTGTGATTGTAGAGGCTGTAGTTGCCGTCGATCTGAAGGCCTTCGAAATCCTTCTTAAGGACGAAGTTGACGACGCCTGCAACCGCGTCCGATCCATAGACCGACGACGCACCGCCGGTCAGCACATCGACCCGCTCGAGCAGCGACGGCGGGATGATGCCGACGTCCTGGCCGTTCTGCGTGCCGAGGCGCTTGCCGTCGATCAGGACCAGCGTGCGCTCGAACCCAAGGCTGCGCAGCTTGATCCGCTGGCGACCGTCGGAGTCGTTATAGGTCTGCTGGCTGTCCGGCGCGACCTGCGGGAGGCGGTTCAGCACGTCCTCGACATTAACCGCGGCCTGCGCGCGGATGTCCTGCGCGGTGACCGAAGTGATCGGCGCGGCCGACGTCGTGTTGGGCCGTTGGATGCGCGATCCGGTGACGACGATCGACTCGTTCGCGCCGCTATCCTGGTCGACTGCGGTGGTCGCGGTGGTCGCATCGGCCTGGACCTTGGCGTCGGCGGGGGTCGGCGCAGCGGCCTGGGCCGGCGTGACGGAATCGGGCGTCGCCTCCTGCGCTGCGCCGGGCAGTGCCCACAGCATCAGCGAACCGGTTAGCGCTATCTTCGATACCGAATGACTGAAGTTCATACCCTACCCCTTGTCCCGGATTGCGCGACGTCGCTTGCCCGGCGTGTGGGTTACAGGCTTGATCATATAATTCCTGGCGTCAATACCTATACCATACCTTTATGGAACATTTACGACGGGTTGTTGCAAATGCGTGACGCCTCTGGCGAACCATGCCGCACCGCGATACCGTCCGGATATCACGTGAAATGAGGGCCGATACCGATGACTTCACGCCGTTCACTGCTCGCAAGCCTCGGTACGATCGGGACTTTCTCTTTGGCCGCGCCATTTTCCAAGGCTGCCGCTGCCGCGGCAACCGGTGGCCGATCGGGGGCAGTGGTCCTGTCGACCTGGGATTTCGGCGCCGCCGCCAATGCCGCGGCATTCGCACGACTCGCCGCAGGTGGATCGCTGATCGACGCGGTCGAGGCTGGCGCGATGGTACCGGAAGCGGACCCGGCCAATCATAGCGTCGGCTATTCGGGCTATCCCGATCGCGACGGGCATGTGACGCTCGATGCCGTCATCATGGACGATGCGGGGGGCGTCGGCGCGGTCGCGGCGCTGGAGGATACGGTGCACGCGATCTCGGTCGCGCGGCGGGTGATGGAGAGGACGCCGCACACGTTCCTGGTCGGCGAAGGCGCGACGCGGTTCGCGCGCGATCAGGGCTTTCCACAGCAGTCGCTGCTGACGCCAGAGTCCGAGAAGGCGTGGCGGGAATGGCTGAAAACCGCCAAATATCAACCCGAAGCGAATAGCGAAGTGCGCGGGCTCACGCCGGCCCGAACGCCGGCCCGAACGCCGGGGGGTGCGCTGGATCACGACACGATCGGGCTGCTGGCACGGACGGCCGACGGGCGGATGGCGGGTGCCTGCACGACCTCGGGCATGGCGTTCAAGATGCGCGGGCGGGTCGGCGATT
This sequence comes from Sphingomonas faeni, assembly GCF_024273235.1. Taxonomy (GTDB): domain Bacteria; phylum Pseudomonadota; class Alphaproteobacteria; order Sphingomonadales; family Sphingomonadaceae; genus Sphingomonas; species Sphingomonas faeni_A. The sequence continues at coordinate 70,908 of NZ_JANBVH010000011.1, forward strand.
CACCGCAGGTCGGCTCGGGCCTGTACGTCGAGGCGGGCGTCGGCGGCGCGACCTCGACCGGGCTCGGCGAAGAGGTCACCCGGGTCGCGGGCTCGGCGCGGGTGGTCGCCTCGATGCGCGGCGGCGCCACTGCGCAGCAGGCGTGCGAAGAGGTGGTCCGCCATATCGCCAAGCTGCGCGGCGATGCGATCCGCGGCGTCCAGGTCGGCTTCCTCGCGCTCGATCCCAGGGGCAATGTCGGCGCGTTCTGCCTGCTGCCCGGCTTCACCTATGCCGTGACCAATGCGGCAGGCCGGACGACGGTGCTGAAAGCGGCATCCTTGTTCAAGGCGTAACGCGATCGTGACAATGCCACTGGTGAGACAATACCAATCCAACCCGGACAAGACCGGGCGAGCCTAGTCGCTCGGCTGGTCCCGGAGCGAGAAGATCCGCTCCATGGCCGCCCATTTCGGACCAGCCGGATCGATCGGCCGCTGGTAGCGGTCCATCTCCAATTCCCACTCGGCGACTTTCGACTGGACGGCAGGATCCGCGGCGCGGGGAAAATCATCCTCGACCTCCGCGATCATGACGAGCCGGTCGGCGACCTGCCAGATCTCCATGTCGCGATAGCCCCGGTCGCGAATGTCGCGGACGATCTCGGGCCAGACCGCGCCGGCCGCGTGCCGCTCACGATAGGCGGCGATCAGGGCCGCGTCGTCGACGAGGTCGAGCGCGCTTACGATCCGATATGCCATGTTCGCTTATCCTCAGCCTCATCCGGAGCCTCATCTGGCCGCGTCGCGGGCCCCGGCTACCGCCTCAGCATATCGCGGCTCTTCACAAAAGCTACTTTGACTAATAAAACCGATCCAACGCACAACGACGCGCAGGAGATGGAATGAGACTGTCGGGCAAGACCGCGGTGGTGACCGCTGCGGCGCAGGGCATCGGCCGCGCCACCGCCGAACGCTTCCGCGACGAGGGCGCCCGGGTGTTCGCACTCGACCGCGACGGCGCCGCGCTGAAGGCGCCGCGGTAGAGACGGTCGGCGCACCCTCGCGGTTCGTCGACGTGTTCCGCCATCCGCGGCTGATCTTCGCGACGATCACGCAGTTCTTTTACGTCGGCGCGCAGGTGGGGATGTGGAGCTATACGATCCGCTATGCACAGGCGAACGTCCCCGGCATGGCCGAGCACGACGCCGCCGATTACCTGTTCGCCAGCCTCGTGCTGTTCGGGATCGGGCGGTTCGCCGGCACCGCGCTGATGGGCCGGATCGCCCCCCCCCTCGCCTGCTCGCAATCTTCGCGGTGGTCAGCGCGGTGCTGGCGAGCGTCGCCGGGTTCGTCGGCGGGCAGGTCGGGCTGTACGCGCTGGTGCTCGCGAGCCTGTTCATGTCGATCCAGTTCCCGACGATCTTCGCGCTCGGCATGGACGGGCTTGGGCCGCTCCGTCGCGCGGGGGCCTCGCTGATCATCATGGCGATCATCGGTGGCGCGGCGCTGACGGCGCTGACGGGGCACGTCTCAGACATCGCCGGAATCGATACCGCGATGCTGATGCCGACGGGCTGCTTCCTGGTGGTGCTGGGGTTTGCAGTTAAGGCTGGGCGTCGGTTTCGGGCGAGGTGCTGCAGCCGACGATCCACTGAGCAACCGAGCACGCTTCCCGCTTCCTTGTTCTCCCGCGAAGGCGGGAGCCCAGTCTGGGTCCCCGCCTTCGCGGGGAAACATGCTTCTTCCGGAGTGAAGCGCGGAACGAAACCAGAATATCCCGGTCGATCTCCACAATCCACCTGCCCCGGTCAACGCCACCACCCCGGCGAAGGCCGGGCCCAATTGGAAAGGTCGCAGTGGCGTAGCGCCGCCCTCAGTTACGACTGGCTCCCAATTGGGCCCCGGCCTTCGCCGGGGTGGATATACCCGACGGGATCGCGGCCAGGATGAGGGCGTTCCGGCTCTTCTAGTGCCTCTTCAAACCAGAATAGCCCGGTCGATCTCCGCAATCGACCGCACCCCCGTCAGCGCCATCGCCACGCGCATCTCGCGTTCGATCAGCGTCAGCAGCTGCGTGACCCCCGCCTCGCCCCGCGCTGCCAGCGCATACAGCCACGCCCGGCCGAGCAGCACGCCATCCGCGCCCAGCGCCAGCATCCGCACCACGTCGAGCCCCGACCGCACGCCCGAATCCGCCAGCACCGTCAGCTGCCCCTTCACCGCCGCCGCGATCGCCGGCAGCGCCGCCGCGCTCGACAGCACGCCGTCGAGTTGCCGTCCGCCATGGTTCGACACGACGATCCCGTCCGCACCGATCGCCGCTGCCTCGCGCGCGTCGTCGGGATCGAGGATGCCCTTGATGATCAGCGGACCGTCCCAGCCTGCGCGAATCCACTCCAGGTCCTTCCACGCGATCGACGAATCGAAGTTGCTGCCGAGCCAGCCCATGTAATCGTTCAGCCCGCTCGCCTTGCCCAGCACCGGCTCCAGATTGCCGAGCTGGTGCGGCCGCCCGTGCAAGCCCACGTCCCACGCCCAGCCGGGCCGCCCCATCGCCTGCAACATCCGGCGCAGCGGCGCGCGCGGCCCCGACATCCCCGAATGCTGGTCGCGGTAGCGCGCGCCCGGCACAGGCATGTCGACGGTGAACACCAACGCCTTCGCGCCTTCCGCCTTGGCGGTCGCCAACAGGTCGCGCATAAACGCGCGGTCGCGAATGACATAGAGCTGGAACCAGGTCGGCCCGGTCGGCGCCGCCTTCACTACCTCGCCGAGCGAACACAGCGACACCGTCGACAGGCAGAACGGCACGCCGGCCGCATGCGCAGCCCGCGCCGCTTGGGTCTCGCCGCGACGATGGTACATCCCCGCGATCCCGACCGGCCCGAGCCCGACCGGCAGCGCCTGATGCTGGCCGAACAGCGTCGTCGACAGATCGAGATCGGACACGTCGCGCAAAACCCGCTGGCGCAGCGCGATCCCCGACAGGTCGCTCACGTTGCGCGCCAGCGTCGCCTCCGCATAGGAACCGCCATCGGCATAGTCGAACAGGAACCGCGGCAGGCGTTTGCGCGCAGCCTCGCGGAAATCGAGCGTCGAGGCGATCGTCATGCGGCGTCTCCCATTCATGCGCATCGATCCGGAAACCGCGGCGTACGGGCGTGCCCTAGCAAGCCACCACCACGGCGAGCAACTTTCAGATATGAAAGATTGCTGTATCGACCCGCCGCGCTTGCGGCATAAGGTTCGCGTCCGCAACCACGATCGCCCCGCCATGCCCCCTCCCCCGCCACCGCTACCGCCACCACCCAAGCCGGATACCGCTCCCGGCACGGATACCGCAGGCCCCCGCGTCTATTCCGCACCCGCGCTGGAAAAGGCGATCGACATCATCGAGCTGCTCGCGCGCGAGCCGGGCGGGCTCACGGTCAGCGACATCGCGACCCGCCTGTCGCGATCGATCAGCGAGCTGTTCCGCGTGATCGTCGTGCTCGATCGGCGCGGATGGCTGCACAAGGCTCCCGCGAGCGACCGCTACCGCGTGACCTACAAGCTGCTCGAAACCGCCCACCGCGCGACCCCGGCGCAGGAACTGACGCATGTCGCCGCGCCGCTGATGCACGCCTTGGCGGCGACCGCGATGCAGTCCTGCCACCTCGTCGTGCGCAACGGCACGAGCGGCCTGATCGTGCTGCGGCAGGAAAGCCCGGGCCCGACCGGTTTCGCCGTCCGGCTGGGCACCAGCATCGCGCTCGCGACGAATTGCTCAGGCCATGTCCTGCTCGCGTTCATGGGCGAGGACGCGCGCACCGCGATCCTCGACGAGACGACCGACGCCGCGACCCGTGCAAGCCTCGCCCCGCATCTCGCCGCGATCCGCGACCGCGGCCACGAATGGAGCAAGAGCAACCGGATGGCGGGCGTTTCCGACATGAGCTGCCCCATCTTCGGCTATGACGGACATGTCGTCGCCGCCCTGACGATCCCATTCCTCGAGGTGATCGACGAAACCCCGCACATCGCCGCCGACGAAGCGCTGATCGCGTTGAAACGAACCGCCACCGCCATCCCGCAGGCGCTGGGCTGGTCCGATCCGCAGGCGATGCCGCTCAACCCCAGCCTCTCTGTAGCTGCCCCCGGCAAGCGCAAGCGGGCGACACAACCATCGACGGGGGAGGATCTGGCGTGATTCCGCGCCGATCCCCGCTCTGGCTGCTGCCTGCGTTACTGGTTACCGCGGCTGTGCCCGTATTCGCCCGGCAGGCGCCCGACACGCCGGCTCTTGCACTACCGGCGACGGACCGCCTGAACGAGCGATGGTGGGCCGATCGTCACCGCGCTCCTCGCCACGATCGCTGAACATCGCGACCCGGCCGTCGTCCTGATCGGCGATTCGATCATCAACAACTATGACAAGGCGGCGCCGCCGGACGAGAATTTCGCGCCGACATGGGCGAGACACTATGCGCCCCGCCGCGCGCTCAACCTCGGGTTCAGCGGCGATACCACTGCCAACGTCCTCTGGCGGCTCCAGCACGGCGAGGTCGAGGGGCTTCGTCCGAAGGTCGCGGTCGTGCTGATCGGTACCAACGACACCGCAGGGGCCGGGCGAACCGCGGCGCAGACCCAGGCGGGCATCGACGCGGTCGTGGACGATCTCGAGCGCCGCCTGCCGACTACGAAGATCCTGCTGCTCGGACTGCTACCGAGTGCGATCACAGCCGCCAAATCGGCGACCGACATGGCGGTGAACGCCTATCTGGCCGACCGTTATGCAGCCGATCCCCGCGTCGCCTACCGCGATATCGGCGCAATCTTCCGCCGTCCGGACGGCACGCTAGACGAGACGCTCTTCTACGATCCGCGCCTGCCGCAGCACGGCAAACCGCTGCATCCCGACACCCATGGCCAGCGGATGATGGCCGAGGCGATCGAGCCGACGCTGGCGAACCTGCTCGGCGAAGAGCCGCTGTGATTGGATCATTCGGCTTGGGATTTCAGCGATCGTGAAATGGAGCGGGTGAAGGGAATCGAACCCTCGTCACTTGCTTGGGAAGCAAAAGCTCTACCATTGAGCTACACCCGCGAATGGCGATCTACGCCAGTCGGTCCGGTTCATGGACCGGCTCTCGATGGTCGGCCGAGTGCCACAGTCCTTGCGGCGACGTCAACGCAAAATCGTCCCGCCGGCCAGACCGGCTGACCGGCCAGACCAGCTAGCCGCGCAGCGCGATCACCTGCGACCGCTCGCTCTCGGGCACCAGTCCCTCCAGCACCGCCCAGAAGCCCGACACCGCGCTCTGCCCCGCGCTCGCATACGCCGCGGCCATCTGGATCCGTGCCGCCTCGAACAGCTCGCGCTCCATCTTCGAACCCTCCGCGGTCAACCGCAGCAGCCGTTGCCGACGATCACGCTCGCCCGGCCGGGTCTCGACCAGTTTGCGGTCGGCCAGCTCGTTCAACACGCGGCCGAGCGACTGCTTGGTAATCGCCAGCAGCGACAGGAGTTCGCTCACCGTCATGTCGGGCTTTCGCGCGATGAAATACAGCGCGCGGTGGTGCGCGCGCCCCAGCCCCTCCTCGGCGAGCCCTTGGTCGATCGATCGGGTCAGGTGGCTGTAGCCGAAGTACAGCAGCTCCATGCCGCGGCGGAGTTCGGGTTCCCGAAGGAACAGGGGTGAAGCAGAAGACGCTGTGGCAGGCATGTTGACCGGTTTAGACATCGCCCGTAGTCGTCGGCAACCCGCCACGAGAGAGATTTTCGATGTCCGCTCCAGCTTTTACCTCGCCTTCCGCCTTTCGGCATGAACCGAACGCGACGCCGGTCGAGGCGAACGAGCGGGCGAAGCGGCTGATCGATCCCGGATTCGGGCGCGTCTTCACCGATCACATGGCGATGATCCGCTATAGCGACACGGAGGGCTGGCACGATGCGCGGATCACCGCGCGCGCGCCGCTGACGATCGATCCGGCGTCGTCGGTGCTGCATTACGCGCAGGAGATCTTCGAGGGGATGAAGGCGTATCGACTCGCCGACGGCGGCACCGCGCTGTTCCGTCCCGAGGCGAATGCGCGCCGCTTCCAGGATTCAGCACGACGCCTTGCCATGCCCGAGCTGCCGACCGAGCTGTTCCTCGAATCGGTCGAGCGCCTCGTCAAGACCGATGCGAACTGGATTCCGGAGAGCGATGGCGGCGCATTGTACCTGCGCCCGTTCATGTTCGCGTCCGAAGTGTTCCTCGGCGTGAAGCCCTCCGCCGAGTACCTTTACATGGTCCTCGCCTCGTCGGTCGGCGCGTACTTCAAGGGCGGTGCACCCACGGTATCGATCTGGGTGAGCCAGCAATACACCCGCGCCGCACAAGGCGGCACCGGCGCGGCCAAGTGCGGCGGCAATTACGCCGCCAGCCTGCTCGCGCAGTCCGAGGCGATCCGCAACGGCTGCGACCAGGTCGTCTTCCTCGACGCGGCCGAGCGCCGCTGGGTCGAGGAACTGGGCGGCATGAACATCTTCTTCGTGTTCGACGACGGCAGCATGGCGACCCCGGCGCTGACCGGCACGATCCTGCCTGGCATCACGAGGGACTCGATCCTGACGCTCGCACGCGCGCAGGGCATCGAGGTGCGCGAAGAGGGCTACACGATCGACCAGTGGCGCGCGGATGCCGCGAGTGGCCGACTGGTCGAGGCGTTCGCGTGCGGCACCGCGGCGGTGGTAACGCCGATCGGCACTGTGGCGAGCCCCGAGGGACGCTTCACGATCGGCAGCGGCGGCCCCGGCCAGTTGACGATGCGGATGCGCGACGCGCTCGTGTCGATCCAGCGCGGCACCGCCCCCGACGCCAACAACTGGCTGCACCATCTCGCGGATTGACGCGCGGAAGGGCTTTTCACGCGCCGCGGCCCCGCTATAAGGCCGCCTCTGTTGGGGCGTCGCCAAGTGGTAAGGCAGCGGCTTTTGATGCCGCCATGCGCAGGTTCGAACCCTGCCGCCCCAGCCAATTTTCAGTTGAAATCGGGTCGACCTCCGCGCGCGATTACCGTGCCTCCACACTGCGCTCGGGCCGGGACCCTTGCGTATCGTCGCAATAGACGTTTTTTGCAGTATTAGGCCCGGAAGGTCGAACGCGCGTCGTCGGTGGTTACATGGCTTGCCCGGAACCCGCCGCGCCCCTACAGATTGGTCACAAGACCAATTTAGTACCGGGAAGCTCGCATGATGCAACGCACGCGCAAGATCGGCGCCTACACCTCGCTGGTGATGGCAGTGGCGGGGCTTTCGGGCGCGGTCTCCGGACCTGTGTCGGCGCAGCCCACCACGCTGCCGGCTATATTTCCCGCGCCGACGTCGATTGCGCTCGGGAGCGGTACGATCATGCTCGGCACCCGGGTCGTCCTGATCGTCGCGCCCGGCACCGAACCCGAGACCGTCGCGCTGGTCCGCCAGATCCTGACGGCATCGGGCGTCGACACGATCGCGACCGCCAAGCGACTGCCCGCCATGCCCGATCGGCTGCACATCGTGATCGGCACCGGGACCACGGCGATCGTCCGCGATGCGCTTACCCGCAGCAAAACCACGCTCGACACGCACGCCGAGGGCTATACGATCGCCACCGTCGCAGCCGGCGCAGGCATCATCACGCTCGCCGGTCACGACGCCGATGGCCTGTTTCACGCCGTCCAGACCTTCCGCCAGCTCGCCCGGCGCCCCTACCTTCCCGCGCTGGTGATCCAGGATCACCCCGCAATGCCGATCCGCGGCACGATCGAGGGCTTTTACGGCGCGCCCTGGTCGATGGCGGATCGCACCAAGCATCTCGACTTCCTCGCCACGGTGAAGGCGAACACCTATGTCTACAGCCCGAAGGACGATCCGTACGCGCGCGATCGGTGGCGCGAGGCCTATCCCGCCGCGACGTTGTCGTCGCTGGGCACGCTGGCCCAGACCGCGCGGCGCAACCATGTCGACTTCGTCTACGCGGTCTCGCCCGGGCCGTCGGTCTGCTTCTCCGACCCCGCCGACGTGCAGGCGCTGGAACGCAAGTTCGACGCGTTGCGGGCGATCGGCGTCGGCAGCTTCTACGTCGCGCTCGACGACATCGAATATACCAAGTGGAATTGCGAGCGCGACAAGACGACATTCGGCCCGTCAGGCGCAGAAGCGGCCGGCGTCGCGCAGGCGCAGTTGCTCAACGCGGTGCAGGCCAGCCTGAGCGCCAAGGATCCGGGTGCGCGCCCGCTGATCATGGTGCCGACCGAATATTACGATGCGAAGGAAACCCCGTACAAGGCGGCGTTGCGCAAGCATCTCGACCCGCGGATCGTCGTCCAGTGGACCGGCACCGACGTCGTCCCGCCCGCCATCTCGATCCCCGACGCGAAGGCTGCGACCAAGGCATTCGGCCGCAAGACGCTGTTATGGGACAATTATCCGGTCAACGACTATGCGCAGACCACCGGTCGGCTGCTGATGGCGCCCTATGCACGGCGCGAGGCCGGGCTGTCGGGCGAACTGACCGGCATCCTGTCGAACCCGATGAACCAGGAGGCACCGAGCCGCCCGGCGGTGACCGGTGTCGCTGCGTTCGGCTGGAACGACACGGCGTACGATGCCGAGCGGACCTGGCATTTCTCCGCGCGTGAACTGGCGGGCGGCGACGAACGCGCGACCGCGGCGCTGCTGACCTTCTTCGATACGCAGCACATGGCGCCGACCTTCGGCAGCCAGCCCTGGCAGGAGCAGGCACCGCGACTCAAGGCGGCGCTCGACGCGGTCCGCGAGGCGCTGGCGGACGGCGATGCGGCGGCACGGCAGCGGGCGATCGCCGACCTGACCGAGCGCGCAGACGGTATCGCCAACGCACCCGACATCATCCGCTCCGGGACGATCGACCCCGGCTTCGCGGCGCAGTCGCGACCGTGGCTCGACGCGATGCAGCTTTGGGGACGCGCGCTCCAGCTGACCGCCGCGGGGCTGGACGCCGCGAACCGGGGCAGCGGCGCTGCGGATCGTTATTTCGCCGACGCCAAGCGGCTCGCCAGCGAGGCGGCAGTGATCAAGACGATCCCCGGTGCGACCCGGTTCGACGGCCCGATCAAGATCGCCGACGGCGTGCTGGACCGGTTCGTGACCGACGCGCCGACGCTGATCGCGGCCGCTCCGTCGCGAAAATGACCTGCACCGATCATGGGGCACTCGGCCCCGCGATCTAGCGCGCCGCGGCGGCCATTTCGGCGTTGCGGCGCTCCGACGCGGACAGCGTTTCGGTGAGTAGCGCGACCAGCGCATCGTCCCGGTCGAGCACGTTCATGCCTTCGCGGGTCGAGCCGCCGGGGCTGGCGACGCGGTCAGCCAGCACGGCGGGCGAGACGTCCGCATCGGCGGCCATGATCGCAGAGCCCTCCAGCGTGGCGATCGCGAGCCGCGCGGCCTGGTCCGCCGGAAGCCCCAGCGCCGCGCCAGCCTTGGCGAGCGCATCGGCGAAGCGGAACACGAAGCCGGGGCCGCAGCCCGCCAGCGCGGTCACCGCATCGAAATGCGCCTCGTCGGCGATCCATTCGTAATGGCCGAGCGGGGCGGCGAACGCTTCTGCCGCGGCGGTCGCCTCGGCCGACGCGCCGGGCGTGTAGAGCGACGTCACGCCCTTGCCGATCGCGACCGGGAGGTTGGGCATCGCGCGGACGATCGCATCGGCCTCGAACCGCCCGGCAAGCGCGGCGTGATCGACACCCGCAAGGATCGACAACAACAGCTTCGGAGCGCCCTTCATCGGCGCGAGCAACGCCTGCGCCGCGTCGATCTGTTGTGGCTTGAGCGCCAGCATCAGCGTGGCAGGCGCGTCTTCATCGGGCAGCGCGGTCAGCGAGCGGACACCCTCGGGGACGCCCTTCCCGCTGCGCGTGATCACCGTCACGCTCATAGGATCGAGCCCGGCGGCGATCCAGCGCCGCAGCATCGCGCCACCCATGTTGCCGCAGCCGATCAGCCACAGCGGACCGACCGGAAAGCCCTTGGCCGAACACGCCATCCTCAAGCCTCGCCGTGCGTTTCGATCAGTGCCGCGGCGAGCGCGTCCTTGGGGGTCTTGCCGCCCCACAGCACGAACTGGAACACGGGGTAGAAGCGCTCGCACTCCTCGATCGCCGATTCGACGAGCAGTTCGGCAGCCTCGAGCGACATCGTGCCGTCATCGCCGCCATCGACCATCGCGGCATGCCGGAACAGCAATATGCCGCTCGACGACCAGAGCTCGAAATGGCCGATCCAGAGCTGTTCGTTGACCAGTCCGATCGTCTCGTACACCGCCTGGCGGCGCTCGTCGGGCACCTTGATGTCAGGAAAAGCGAGGAATTGCAGCACGCTATCGTCTTCGCGCCACAGGGCCCGCAGCTCGTAGGTCGCCCAACTTCCCTTCACGGTCGCGACGATCTCGTCCTCGTGGCGCTCATGCTCCCAGCCATGCGCAGCGTAATAGCTTTCGAGCATGTCGATCGGAGCAGCGTCTTCGTGGTCGTGGTCTACTTGGTCGAGCATCATTAGGTCCTGGCGGTCCTTATCGCACGACAAAGGGTGCCGAGGCAAAAACGCCACGGCAACCCCATCGAACCCGTTTGTGCGGAAAACTGTGGAAAAGTCAGTCGACCGACGCCCCGAGCGGTGCGGTTACCGTCGACTGGGCCGCGAACTTGGCCTCGAGCGCATCGAGACGCGCCTTCAACACGTCGTTCTCGTCGCGCGCGGCGGCGGCCATGGCCTTGACCGCGTCGAACTCTTCGCGACTGACGAAATCGAGCCCGCCGAGCCATTCGCGCGCCCGTTCCCGCGCGCCCGAGCCGGCTTCGCGACCGACGCCCGCAAGCGTACCGGCCGCACCGTTCAAGACCTTGACGATATCGTCGAACACGCGGTTTTCGGACTGCATTGCTTCAAAACCCCAGAGACTGTTGCATATACTGCTGCGTCACAGCATTTGGGACGTATGCGCCGCGGGTGCAAGGCTTTCGGCATCCGGGTTCAACTGCCCGATGCTGAACGCGAGCACGCCCGCAAAGCTGATCCACACCATATACGGCACCATCAGCCACGCCGCGGCGGGCCGGATACGCGCGAAAACGAAGGTCGCGGCGATCGATAGCGCCAGCATCGCGACGATCACCAGCACCGACGTACCGATCCGGTGCGCGCCGAAGAACACGGGCGTCCAGGCGAGATTGAGCGCGAACTGGCCGACGAACAACGCGACGGCCAGCCAGCGCAGGCGAGCCCCACGCGCGTTGAGGATCATGGCGAGCGCGAGGCCGATAAGGATGTAGAGCGTCGTCCAGACGATGGGGAAGACCCAGCCGGGCGGGTTCAGCGCAGGCTTGGCGAGCGCCATGTACCACGCATTCTCGCTGCCGACGCTGACCGATCGTCCGGAGAGGAAGCCGAGCAGCAGGATCAGGGGCACGGTCACGACCGCCCAGCGGAGGAACGACATCCTCAACTGGCCCTTCGAAGCGATACCGCCCACACACGTCCTTCCGTCTCTACGCGGGCACGTCCTGCCGCGCGTTTGGCGATCCGTAAACCGTGCTCGCGAGGGAATCGTTCCGCTAGTGGTTCATTCCGGCACGGCCGGGGTCGGCGAAGGTGCCGTGTGGTGCGCAGCGATCAGGAATTCGACATTGCCTTCGGGGCCGGTGATCGGGCTCTCGACCACGCCCTCGACATGCCAGCCCTGCCCGGTCAGCCACGCCGCGACCTCGTCGCAGACCCGCTGGTGGATGGCGGGATCGCGGACGACGCCGCCCTTCCCCACTTCCTCGCGGCCCGCCTCGAACTGCGGCTTCACCAGTGCCATCAGCCGCGCGTCGGGCGTGGCGAAGGACATCGGCCGTTCGAGCACCTTGGCCAAGCCGATGAAGCTCGCATCGCACACGATCAGGTCGACCGGTTCGGGGATATGCGCGGGCGTCAGGATCCGCGCGCTGGTCTGTTCGTGGACGAGGACGCGCTCGTCTTGGCGGAGCGACCAGGCGAGCTGGTTGGTGCCGCTGTCGACCGCGTACACCTTGGTCGCGCCGTTCTTCAGCAGCACGTCGGTGAAGCCGCCGGTCGACGAGCCGACGTCGATCGCGATCGCGCCGCTCACGTCCCAACCGAAATGCGTCAGGCCATGCGCCAGCTTGATCCCGCCGCGCGAGACCCAGGGGTGATCGCGGCCGCGCACGTCGAGCACGACGTCGTCGGCGAGCGTCTGGCCGGGCTTGTCGACCTTCTTCGTGCCCGCGAACACGAGGCCCGCCATGATCAGCGCCTGCGCACGCGTCCGCGACTCGACGAGGCCCCTGTCGACCAGCATCTGGTCCGCCCGTATCTTCACCATGCGCGCATCCTTGCCATGCCCGCCTATCGCCGCCCCGTCCGGCCACCGCAAGCTGCCTTCCTTTCGCCGCAATCTCATTGCCTACCAGTTGAGTGGGATTACGTTGAAGGCTGGGAAGCGTGATCAGGCGGCGTCCCCTAGAGCGTCCCCCCGGTCACGCTTTCCACCCCAAAACGGGGCCTTGGAGAAGGAGAAGCGCTGTGGGTAGTTTCGCACCGTATGAATCCGTCCAGCCGACCATCCTGACCGTACCGGGTCTCGGTGGTTCGGGCCCGTCGCATTGGCAGACGCTGTGGGAAGACGCGCGGCCCGACACGGTCCGCGTCGAACTCGGCATGTGGAATACACCCCACCGCAACGCCTGGGTGACTCGGCTCGACGAGGCGATCCGCCGCGCGGACGCGCCGGTGATCCTCGCCGCGCACAGCCTCGGGTGTTTAGCCGTGGCATGGTGGGCGGAACTCAGCCCACAGCCTTATGGCTGGCCGGTTGCCGGCGCGCTTCTGGTTGCGCCGGCGGATGTCGATCGCGGCGGCGCGCAGGCGGAGCTGAAGGGCTTCTCGCCGACCCCGCGGACACCGCTGCCCTTCCCGTCGATCGTCGTGGCCAGCAGCGACGACCCCTGGGTCACCCCCGAACGCGCGCACAGCATGGCGGCCGACTGGGGCAGCCACTTCGTCGACGCCGGGCCGCAGGGTCATCTGAACGCCGCGAGCGGGATCGGCTGGTGGCGCGAGGGGCAGGATCTGCTCGAACGCGTCATCGCGGCGAGCGGCAATGGCCGTGGGCAGGCTTTGCCACCCAGTGCGGCCCGCTCGATACTCGCGGTGAGTGCGACCGATGCCGCGCAGACACATTATCTGGGCGGGTGACGCCGAGCGTCGGATCACTCCCGAGCCGCCAAGCGCCACGCCGCTCGGCAAACCCAGGAAGTCGAAGAACCCGACGTAGCCCCTCGGGTTCGCGCCGCTCCCCGTGTCCGACTCCGTCCGTCTGAATCCCGGCAAAGTACGCGCTCCAACATTTCGCCTTGCGAATCATGATATGATGTATCATTGCGCCGCATCGTCATCCTCGAAGGTGACGATGAAGGCCCGCGAGGCGGAAGGATTTCATCGTGACACGCGACCCCCATGATCTGCGCGACACCGGTCTCCGCACAGCCGTCGCCGGCGGCCGCTCGACGGGCGACATGCTCGATGGCCTTGCGGTTTGCGCATCGGCCGCCTGCATGATCCACTGCCTCGCCTTGCCGCTGCTGTTTGCGGCGCTGCCCGCACTCGCGACCTGGTTCGATCCAGGCGAGTCCTTCCACCGCATCATCCTGGCTTTCGCCATCCCGACCAGCGCGGTCGCGTTGATCGGGGGATGGCGCACGCACCGCGCCACGCCGCCGCTGATACTCGGTGCGGTCGGCCTCGCCCTGATGGCGCTCGGTATCCTCTTCGCGGGGCGCACGGCGATCGAGACGACGGTGTCGGTGACGGGCAGCCTCTTCCTCGCCGCCGCGCACCTCGCCAACTGGCGCAACCGGTTCGTCCGCAAGACGGCTGCGGCGGCGTGATCCGAGGCATGCAGGAGAACCGCGCGTGAAACCGATCATTCTGGCGGCAACGCTGGCGGCTTTTCTGTCCGCCGGGGCGGTCTGCGCCCGGGTCGATGCGGGCTATCTCGCACCCGGCGCGTTCGACCTGCTCGCGGTCCTGCCGCCCGCGCCCCGGCCTGACGATCCGCGCGGGATCGCCGACCGGGCGATCTTCCGGGCGACTCGGGCACTGGTCGGAACACCGCGCTGGGCGATGGCCACCAACGACGTGAAGCTGGCGCCCGCCGACATGATGCGCGATTTCAGCTGTGCGGCAGGCATCGCGCTGACCCCGCAGATCGCCCCGCGCACGACAGCGCTGATCACCCGCGCGTCGCGCGACACCGCGCGGGAGACCGGGATCGCCAAGACGTTCTACAAACGCCCGCGCCCCTTCCTGATCGACCGAGGCGAAATCTGCCAACCCGCCGCCGAGGTCGCCGACAGCTATGACTACCCATCCGGCCACACGACGGCAGGCTGGACCTGGGCGACGCTGCTCGCCGAACTCGCGCCCGACCGCGCCACCGCGATCCTCGCGCGGGGGCGGGCGTTCGGCGAAAGTCGCGTGGTCTGCGGCGTCCACAATGCCAGCGCGGTCGAAGGCGGGCGCCTGTCAGCCTCGGCGACCCTGACCGCGGCACACACCACCCCCGCCTTCCAGGCCGACCTTGCCGCCGCTCGCACCGAAATGGATGCACTCCGCCGCGATCCGGCTACGCCGCGTCCCGCGCCTGCGCTATGCTCCGGGGAAGCGGCACTGGTCGCGCAACGCATCGAGTAGGACCACCGGATGACGATCGAGTCCCTCAGCCTGGCGATCTCCCGGCGCGCGCTGGTCGGCGGCGCCGTCGGTCTGCTCGCGGCCCCCGCGATCCTGCGCGCGCAACAGCTGTTCACGGCCTATCCGTTCCGGCTCGGAGTCGCGGCAGGCGAGCCGGCGTCGGACGGCTTCGTGATCTGGACCCGGCTCGCGCCCGATCCGCTCGGCGATCATGGCGGGATGCCGATGCAACCGGTCGCGGTCGACTGGCAGGTCGCGTCGGACCAGCGCTTCGCCACCGTCGTCGCCAAGGGCAGCGCGATCGCCCGGCCCGAGCTGGCGCATGCGGTCCACGTCGAGGTTGCGGGGCTGCTCCCCGATCGTCCCTATTGGTACCGCTTCACGGTCGGCCGCGAACGATCGATCGCCGGCCGCGCGCGCACCTTGCCGGTCGCGGGCGCGCCGCTCGACCATCTCCGCTTCGGCGTCGCGGGTTGCCAGAATTACGAGGACGGGCTGTTCACCGCCTATCGCCACCTCGCCGACGAGGATGTCGCGTTCGTCTATCATTACGGCGACTATATCTACGAAGGCCGCAGTTCGCCGGTCGCGATGGGCTATGACGGCAAGCCGCGCCGGTTCGTCCGCGCGCACGAGGGGCAGTTGCTGTTCGACCTCGCCGACTATCGCCGCCGCTACGCGCAGTATAAGATGGACCCGGACCTTCAGGCCGCGCACGCGTCCGCGGCATGGTTCGCGACGTTCGACGATCACGAGGTCGAGAACAACTGGGTCGGCGAGACCGACCAGGAAAACGATCCCCCCGAGGTGTTCGCCTTGCGCCGCGCCGCCGCGTTCCAGGCCTATTACGAACACATGCCGTTCCGCCGCGCGTCTTTCCCGGGCCCCAACGGCATGCAGATGTATCGCCGAGCCACGGTCGGCAATCTGGTCGACCTGCATCTGCTCGATACCCGCCAGTTCCGCTCGGACCAGCCGTGCGACGACGGCTTCAAACCCTATTGCAAGGGCTGGGACGATCCCAAGGCGCAGGTGCTGGGAACGCGGCAGGAGGCGTGGCTCGACACCGCACTGAAACAGCGATCGGCACGCTGGAACGCGCTGGCGCAACAGGTGATGGTGATGCCGCTCGACCGCCGGACCGGCGAAGAGCCCGCGCCGATCCGCAACATGGACAGCTGGGGCGGCTATGACGCGCCCCGCGAACGCGTCCTGGCGAAGCTCGCCGGGCTCGGCAACGCGGTCGTGCTGACCGGCGACGAGCATCAGAATTACGCGGGCGAACTGCGCACCAAAGGCGGCACCGGCGATGCGGTCGCGGTCGAGTTCGTCGGCACCTCGATCTCGTCCGGCGGCGACGGCGCGGACCGGCGCACGGGCACCGAGCGTATCATCGCGGGTAATCCCTTCCTCCGCTACACCAACGACCGCCGCGGCTATCTGGTCTGCGACGTCGCGCACGACCAGTGGCAGACGCGCTTCCGTACGGTCGACCGCGTCAGCACGCCCGACGCCACGATCAAGACCGCAGCCACAGCCACCGTCGAACATGGCCGCCCGGCGCTCTCGATCGCCTGATCTACAGCGGCCCGATACGTCAAGGCTGCACTAGCGGCCGATCCAGGCGGTGATGCCAGCCACGCTGCGGAAGTCGTCGACCGCGCGGACGTCCAGCGCAGGATAGGCCGCCCTCACCATGTCGGCGAGCGCGGTACCGGGACCGAGTTCGAGCACACGGTCGACACCGCGCTCCACCAGCGCCTCCAGCGTGGCCGCCCAGTCGATCGTGGTATCGACCTGTCCCGCGAGACCGGGAATGCCCCCCGCCCCGCTCACGACCGACGCATCGGCCGCACCGATCAGCGTCCGCCCCCGGGCGGGCCGCGTGGCATCGGACGCGTCGAGCGCAGCGCGGAACGGTGCGACCGCCGCCGACAGCCGCGGCGTATGCGAGGCGACGTGGACCGCGATCGGTCGCGCCGCCACCGCCCCGACGTCCAGCGCCGCACCGCAACACCGCGCGACCTGCTCGCGCGCGCCACCGATCACGAAGAGGTCACCCGGATTGACGATCGCGATCGCACACGCGAACTCCGCAGCGAGTGCGGCGACCCGGTCGCGCGGCACCCCGCGAACGAACCCCAGCCCGTCATCAGGTCCCCCCGCCGCATCCATCGCCTCGGCACGCACCGCCGTCAGTCGCAAGGTCCGCTCGGGCGACCAGATACCAGCCACGCCCCAGGCCGCCATCTCGCCCACGCTATACCCCGCGACGACCGCCGGCCCGATCGGTTCGAGACACGCTGCCGCAACCAGCCCGCGCGCGACGCACAGGATCTGGCTCGTCCGGTTGGCGTGCAGGTCGGCCGACCGCAGCACGGCGCCAATATCCTCCCCAAGCAACGCGCTCGCCTCGGCCAGGATCGGCGCAGAACGCGGATCGTCGGCAAAAAGGTCGAGCATCGCCCGATCCTGCCGACCCTGTCCCGAGCAGAGCAGAGCGAGAGTCACGCCCCACTAGCTTCGACGAATAGTGCCATTGCAAGCAGGTCGGCACACCCGCCAGGACTCAGCCGCCGTGCCGTGAAGGCCGCGTGCATCGCCACCGCCCGCGCGCGCCAGTCGGGGGTCGCGATGCTGCCATAGGCAAGGAACGCGCGGGCATGGGACTGCGCGAACGCCAGCCCTTCCGTGCCACCCCGATACAGCAGGTTGGTGTCCTCCACCCCGACGATCAGCGTCATCAGCGCATGGACACGGCGAGCCTCGTCCTCGGCCGTCACCAGTCGCGCTTCGGCGAGAGCGGGCAACGCGATATCGTACAAGGACGGAAACCCGGTTGCCGCCTCGGCGCGCGCGCCGCCGGTGGCATGACGGCGCGCGACGGTGCTGCCGTGGCTGTGCAGCGCCACCGGCCCGCGGCAAATCTCGGCACCCCAGCGGTGCGCGACGATGTCGCCCAACGTGCCGGAAGCGCGGTACGCGGCGCGAAACCCGGCGGCGGCGCAGAGCAATCCCATCCCGAAGATCGCGCCGCGATGCGTGTTGACGCCACCGGTCGCCGCCATCATCGCGACCTCCGCCTCGATCCCGATCGCGCGGAGGCGGTCCATGCCTGCGCCGGCCGCGCCCGCTTCGGCGAGCCTTGCGAAGAACGGTTCGAGCGCGTCGGCGCTGCGGTCCATCATCGCGGCATCCATGTCGTCGTGCGCACCGGTATCGACCGGGCTGACCAGGCCGGGCTTGGGATAGGTCGCGATTTCCAGCTTGAGGCAGTCGGTGGCGATTCGGGCGATGCCCCGATCGTGACGGGCGCAGTCGATCGCTGTCGCCGGGCGGGCAAGCGCGGTCATGCGAACATCTCGGCGCGCGCGACCATCCGGTTGCCGTCCGCCGCCTTCGCCAGCATTTCGGGCGCATCCGCGGTATATTCGCGCCACTGAACCGCGAGCCCCGTCGGCGTCACGATCTCCCCGTCCAGCCGCATCGGCGCCTCCGCGTCGATCCGCACCAAGGCCGCAACGCGCCGCGCCGCGTCGTCGGCGGTCGAGACCTGCCATACGAGATCCAGATCGGAGGTTTCCGACAGATACGGCAGGCCGGTCAGATGCGCCCAGGCCAAACTTCCGAAACACCGCGTCTCGGGATCGAGCGCGACCAGAGCCGCGATCGTTGCCTGCCACGCCACCGGCGCGTCCCGCGCCGCGTCCGCGAGCAAGGGCGGCGGCGCGTCCGACAGGATCGCGCCCGGTGGTACGGCGACCGCGAGACGCTGCTTACCGAGCGAGGGCGGCAGCGGCAGGCCGAGCGGCACGAGCTCCTCGGTATCATCGCATACCGGGCGACGCGCGATCAGCGGATGCCCCTTTGCGACCCAGTCTACGACGACCGGGATCGCCTGAAGCGCGGGATAGGCGGCTAGCGTCTCGCCCCAGCGCGCCGGATCGAGATAGACCAGGCGGTGACGCTCGAACCGCATTACGCCTGCGCCGCCGCCGCGACTTCGCCCGCGATCCGCGCGGATTTTGGTCGTCCGCCTCGCTTCTCGCCCAGCGCGGCGCGATCGTCACCGTCGCGCGGACGTGCCAGCAACGCCTGCAACTGGTCGGCGAGACTCTCGTCCGCATTCCAGACCGCCGCGATCCCGCCGACGCTGACGAGGTTGTCGAGGCCCGGCGCGAAGACCGGCGTGGTCTTCGCCTTCGCTTCCAGCACATCGATCGGCAGTTTCGTCACGCGCGCCATCGAGGCGAGGTCCATCACCTCGGGATGCGCGCCGGGCAGTGCGACCAGAGTCCCGCAGGCGAGCGCGGTGGCGATGAACGCGCCTGCCGCGCTACCGCCATAGAGCAGCCCGATCGTGCGGTGGCCACGCGCTTCCGCCACCAGCAGCGACTTGGCGAGGTGCGCGAGATATTCGCTGAGCCCGAGCAGTTCGTCGCGGCGGCTCATCCGCTGGCTGGCGCTGTCGACGAGGAACAGGATCGGCGTGGCGTCGTCGCTGCGCGCGATCTCCAGCACCGCGCCGGACAGCCGGATCGCCTGGTCGATCCCGATCGGTGCGCGCGCGGTCGCGCCGACGACGTGGACGACAGTGCCACCGGGCAATGTTCCCTGCCCGAACAGCAGGTCGCCTTCCGCAGATACCGAATGGCCGGACGGAAACAGCGAGGCGAGGATCTCAACGGGCGTCATCGGCGCTCTCCCGATACTGGGCGGCAAGGGTGGCGAAGGCGGTGGCGGGCATGTCGGGGACCGCCTTCGGATCGTCGATCCCCAGCGCCTGCCAGATATCGGTGGCGTCGGCGGCATCCCCGAACCGCGCGATCCGCCGTTCGAGCCGCGCCTGTTCGGCCGCCAAAGTATCCAGATCGAGACCGGGCCGCTCCCCGCTCCCGTTCGTGCTGGGCGCAGTCGAAGCGCCGTCGATCGAGCCCCCCCCGTTCGTGCTGAGCGAAGTCGAAGCACCGCCGATCGAGCCCCCCCCGTTCGTGCTGAGCGAAGTCGAAGCACCGTCGATCGAGCCCCCCCCGTTCGTGCTGAGCGAAGTCGAAGCACCGTCGATCGAGCCAAGCCCTTCGACTTCGCTCAGGGCGAACGAGTGGGGATAGGCGCTCCGAACGGACAGCGGTCGAGCAGACTGCGCCAACGCCGCACGCGCCGCGTCGCGGAACGCCGCGGCGTCGTCATCCACGAACACGTCCGCGCCGCCGATCAGCGTGCGATGCTTGCCGCCCATCGTCCGCCACACCAGCGCGCGGTCACGCGAGTCGAACTCCTCGACACCCATATTCGTCTCGATCACCTCGGGACCGGTCACGCTGATGCGGCCCTGTTCGGACACGATCAATGTCGAGCAGCACCCTGCGATCAAGCCGCCGCCGCCGTAACAGCCGGCGCGCCCGCCGATCAGACCGACCACCCGCACGCCCGCGATCCGCGCCTCGACGACCGCGCGCATGATCTCGGCGATCGCAATCTCGCCGGCGTTGGCCTCCTGCAAGCGCACGCCGCCGGTGTCGAACGCGATCACCACGTCGCGCCCGAGCGCCTTTGCCGCACGCAACAGTCCGGTCAGCTTGGCGCCGTGGACCTCGCCGAACGCGCCGCCCATGAAGCGGCCCTCCTGCGCGGCGACCAGGATCGGCGTGCCGTCGAGCGTCGCGCTGCCGACGACGATCCCGTCGTCGAACTGCGCGGGCAGGTCGAAGATGCCGAGATGCGGACTGGTTTCGCGCCGCTCCGGGCCGACGAACTCGGCGAAGCTTCCGCTGTCGACGAGCGCCGCGATCCGCTCGCGCGCACCCGCCTCGTACCAGCTCTGGCGGATATCACTCATGCCTCGGGCTCCTCGATCATGCGAACGCCCTGCGCGAGCCGCAGCGACACCGTATCGGGCCGAGCGCCGCCGTCGTTGATCGCGATCCGCAGTCCGCCGGCCGCACGCCTGCCGACGAAATCGGCGACCACCGCGTCCCACAGATCGCGAAACCCGTGCGCCGCGGTGCTGATCTCGATCGCGCAGCGATCGGGCGTATCGCTCCGCTCGACCAGCACCTCCAGATTGCCCGACGCGACGACGCCGACCAGCGCCATCGCCCGCGTCCCGCCCGCCGGGGTCGGCGCGGCGATATCGAAGTGGAGAATTTCCATGTGCGCGTCTCCTACCAGTTCCGGAACCGGCTCGGCGGCCGGTAGAGCCCGCCCGAGGCGAGCATGAGGTCCTTGATCGATCGCGCGGCGAGCATGTTCCGGTTCGCGTCGAGCGGATCGATGCCGAGGTCCTCGGGCCGCTGGATGATTTTCCGCTCGCGCAGGCGCTCGACCATCGCCTTGTCGCGCCCCCGGCCGATCTCCGTGAAGCCCGCCACGCCTCGGATCGCCTGCTCGCGCTCGTCGGCGGTACGGCACAGCAGCAGGTTGGCGATGCCCTCCTCGGTGACGATGTGCGTGGTGTCGTCGGCATAGACCATGATCGGCGCCAGATCGAGATTGAGCTTCTCGGCGAGTTCAAGCGCGCCCAGCTTCTCGACGAACAGCGGCGCGTTGCCCTCGCCGAATGTCTCGCCGATCTGCACCACCAATTTCCGCCCCCGCCTCAAAGGCGCCGCCGTGTCCGGGTCAGCCTCCGCCCCCGCCTGCAACCACGGTGCGCTGGGATGCCGCCGACCGCGCGCGTCCGATCCCATGTTGGGCGCGCCGCCAAAGCCGGCGATCCGGTTCGCGGTGATCGTCGAGCTATGCCCCGCGAGGTCGATCTGCAGCGTCGAGCCGATGAACATGTCGCACGCATACAGCCCCGCGGTCTGGCTGAAGGCGCGGTTCGAGCGGAGCGATCCGTCGGGGCCGGTGAAGAAGATGTCCGGCCGCGCGGCGAGGTAATCCTCCATGCCGACCTCGGAGCCGAAGCAATGCACCTGCTCGACCCAGCCCGCCTCGATCGCGGGGATCAGCGTCGGATGCGGGTTGAGCGCCCAGTGCGTGCAGATCTTGCCCTTCAGCCCGAGCTTCTCGCCGTACGTCGGCAGCAGCAACTCGATCGCCGCGGTATTGAAGCCGATCCCGTGGTTCAGCCGGCGCACGCCGTACGGCTGGTACAGGCCCTTGATCGCCAGCATCGCGGTCAGGATCTGCGTCTCGGTCATCGCCGCGGGATCGCGCGTGAACAGCGGCTCGACATAGAAGGGCTTGCCCGCGTCGAGCACGAAATGGACCTGGTCGCCGGGGATGTCGACGCGCGGCAG
The DNA here is from genome assembly GCF_024273235.1 of Sphingomonas faeni. Classification (GTDB taxonomy): domain Bacteria; phylum Pseudomonadota; class Alphaproteobacteria; order Sphingomonadales; family Sphingomonadaceae; genus Sphingomonas; species Sphingomonas faeni_A. The sequence goes on from NZ_JANBVH010000011.1 coordinate 92,873, forward strand.
CGTATCGACGATCTCGCCGACCTGCGCGATTACCAGCCCGCTGCCGAAGCTCGTCGCCTCGACCACCGTCGGCGTGTCCTCGGTATTCGGCCCAGTGTAGAGGTTGCCGTGGCGGTCTGCGCTGACCGCGGCGATCAGCGCGACCTGTGGCGTCAGGTCGACGAAATAGCGCGCGAACAGCTCGAGATAGGTGTGGATCGCGCCCAGCTCGATCTTCCCGCCGAACAGCATCTTCGCGATCCGCGCGGACTGCGGCCCCGAATAGGAGAAGTCGAGCCGCTTCGCGATGCCGCTGTCGAACACGTCGAGATGCTCGGGCAGCACGACGCCCGACTGGACCATGTGCAAATCGTGGATCCGCGCCGGATCCATCGCCGCCAGCCCCTTGGCGAGCACGTCCGCCTGTTTCTGGTTGTCGCCCTCCAGGCAGACCCGGTCGCCGGCCCGGAGCACCGCCTCGAGGAAGTCGACCAGCGTTTCGGGATGGACAAGCTTGCCGGTGGCGAAGCCCGCCCCGGCCGCGATCCGCTCCTCGCGCAAAGCCTTCCGCGTATTCCACTGCCGCACGCATCGCCTCCTGACGCTCATTCTGAGTTCTTTGTATTCTCTATTGCTCCAAACGCAACCCTGTGCATACTTAAGGGCGTATAAGACGATAGATCGAATACAGTGAGAGGATATGCTATGAGCCAGTCCCTGCCCGCCCCGGTCCCATTTGCGGGATGCGGCGCATGATCGCCGGAGTCGCGCTGCTCGCGATCTGCACGTTGATCGGGCAGTTGCTCGGCGAAGGCCTCGGCGCGCTGCTTGGCGTGAAGGCCAATGTCGGCGGAGTCGGCATCGCGATGATCCTGCTGATCGCCGCGCGGATGTGGCTCAAGTCGCGCGGCCGTTACGTCGAGGGCGTCTCGCGCGGGATCGGCTTCTGGGGTGCGCTGTATATCCCGATCGTCGTCGCGATGGCGGCGCAGCAGGACGTCGTCGCCGCGGTCGAGGGCGGGCCCGTCGTGTTGATCGCCGGCGTCGGCGCGCTGCTGGTGTGCTTCAGTGCCGTCGCGCTGATCAGCCGCCTGTCCGGCACACCCGAGACGATGGACGAGATCGAGGCGCGCGAAGCCCGCGAGGCTGAGATCGCCGGTGCCGCCGCGTCCCCCGCCCCCTTCCCCACCACGCCGCGCTGAGGGTCAGACCATGGAAATGATCACAAAGGTCCTCACCGCCAACGCACTGCTTACCGCGTTCGCGGTCGTCGGCATCGTCATGTGGCTGTCGAACATGCTGTCCGCCAAGCTGACGATGGGCCGCGTCCACGGCTCGGCGATCGCGATCCTGATCGGTCTCGCACTCGCCTTCTGGGGCGGCATCGCGACCGGCGGGCACAAGGGGCTGGCCGATTTGCCGATGCTCGCCGGAATCGGCCTGATGGGCGGGGCGATGCTGCGTGATTTCGCGATCGTCGCCACCGCCTGCGAGGTCGATGTCGAACAGGCGAAGAAGGCCGGGCTGATCGGCATCGTCGCGCTGCTGCTCGGCACGGTGCTGCCGTTCATCGTCGGCGCACTGGTGGCGGCGTCGTTCGGCTATACCGACGCCATCTCGATGACGACGATCGGCGCGGGCGCGGTCACCTATATCGTCGGCCCGGTCACGGGTGCTGCGATCGGCGCGAGTTCGCCGGTGATCGCGCTGTCGATCGCGACAGGCGTGTTCAAGGCAGTGATGGTGATGGTCGGCACGCCGCTGGTGGCCGGACTGATCGGCCTGAACAACCCGCGCAGCGCGATGGTGTTCGGCGGGCTGATGGGCACGGTCAGCGGCGTGTCGGGCGGGCTTGCCGCGACCGATCGCCGGCTCGTCCCCTATGGTGCCTTGACCGCGACCTTCCATACCGGCCTAGGCTGCCTGGTGGCGCCGTCGATCCTGTACCTGATCGTCCGCGCGATCGTGGGGGGCTGAGCGCAGGTGAGCGGCATCGACATCGAAGACACCGGGCTGCTGTCCGACCGGATCCGCAACGCGCTGACCGACGCGATCTCGTCGGGCGAGCTGGCACCCGGCACGATGCTCGACGAACAGCAGCTGGCCGACCGCTACGGCGCCTCGCGCACCCCGGTCCGCGAGGCGCTGCGGCAACTGGCGACCAGCGGCATGGTCGAGGTCCGCCCGCGCCGCGGCGTCATCGTCCGCCACGTCACCGCCGAGGAGGTGATGGACATGTTCGAGACGATGGCGGAGATCGAGGCGGTCTGCGTCCGCCTCGCCACCTACCGCATCACGCCGCTCGAACGCAGCCGCCTGCTCCGCATCCACGAGGCGAGCGAGGCCGCGGTCGAGGCGGGCGACGTCGACGCCTATGACGCGCTCAACCGCGAGTTCCACGAGGCGATCTACCGCGCCGCACACAATGACTTCCTCGCCGGCCAGGCGATCGCGGTCCGCACGCGCCTGAATGCGTTCCGCCGCATGCAACTCCGCCAGGACCAGCGCCTAGCCAGTTCGCGCGCGGAGCATGACGCGGTGATGCGCGCGATCGCCGAGGGCGACGGCGACACCGCCGCCCGCCGCATGCGCGCGCACATGCTCAACGCCGCCAGCGCGCTAGACAGCTACATCGCGCACCAGGACGCCGCGCACGCTTTGCCACTGAAGTAACTCCCGCGATCAGGGCGCCGCAGTCAGCGTCACCAGCACGATATCGTTGCTCTGCATCGGCAGGTCGAGCACGAACCGACCTGCGGCATCCGCGCTCACCATGCGATCCGCCACCGGCACGTCGCGCGTCATGTCCTGCAACTTCGCAAGCTGCGTGGGCGCGAGCGTCTTGGGCAGCCCCATGTCGATATACGCGGAATAGGCGTCGTTGTGGCGATAGCCGGTCCGGAACACGCGCAGGTGATAGCGCCCCGCCTTCAGGCTACGAAACGCGATATGCGCGGGCGGCGCCGGGGTCGATGGCACCAGCTTGGTATAGAAGGGCCGGTTGCTGACCGCCTGTTTCGGCTGTTGCCAGTCCCAGAGCAGCATCCTGGTATCGGTGCCGTCGGTGGTTGCCATGACCTGCCGATCCGCAACCGGGATGACCCGTCCGTTCAGCGCGTTCAGATATTTATACGCGAAGAACGCCGGTTTGCGGATGCCCTGCGGATTGAGCAGTCCGAAGCCCCCTTCGAACGGCGCGGTCGGCGGGCCGGGCTCCTCGAACAGGTCGGTATAGGTCCAATAGCTCATGCCCTGAACGTCGCCCTCGACGCCCTTCAGCCGCGACAGGATATAGGGCGCACTGATATAGGAATCATGGACCGGGTCGCGCGGCGTGTAGCTCGAACTCCACTCGGTGAAATACAGCGGCAGGTTCGGGAACGCCGACGCCGCGATCTGCGCCCGCACCGCCTTCACGTCGTTGATGACCGAGTCGGGATTGGCGGACAATTTCGTGTCGCTCTGCCCCTTCTCGTCGAGAAAGCCGCCATCGACGCCATAGCTGTGCGTCGCCACGAAATCGACCGGCGTACGGCGCTCCGCGGCATAGCGCAGGAACTCCGGAACCCAGGCCGCACCCGCCGTCGCCGGCCCGCCGACCTGGAGGTTGCCGTCGATCGCCTTGATCGTCCGCGCGGTCAGGTCGTAGAGTTCGAAATACGCCTTCTGGTCCGCGCCCTCCCAGAAACCGGCGAGGTTCGGCTCGTTCCAGACCTCGAAATACCAGTGGCGCACCTCCGCCGCGCCATAGCGCGCCTCGAGGTGGCGGACGAACGCATCGATCAGGTGGCGCCAGGCCTCGGGCCGCGGATGCGAGCTGTTGCCTTTCCAATAGAAGATCGTCTGCTTGGACGTCGCCATCGCCTCGGGCGAGAAGCCCAGCTCGACGAACGGCCGGATGTTCCGGCTCAGCAGGTCGTCGTACAGCGCATCGATCTTGGTCCAGTCATAGACCGTCTTGCCATCGTCGATCTTCACCGTCCCCAGCACGTCGTGGAAGATCCCGTGAAAGCGGAGGTAGCGAAAGCCGAGTTCGTCGACCGTGGTCTTCAACTGCGCCTGCGAATCCGCGCGCATCAGCGTTCCGGGATAATCCGATCCCACCGACATCTTGTAGAACGGATCCAGCGGGCGGTCCGCCGTCGCGACATCGACCGATATCTGGCGCGGCGCAGTTTGCGCCCCCGCTCCGGCCGCTGCGAGCACGCCAGCGCCCAGGACGCCCGCATAGAGCGCCAGCCGTTTTGGAAACCACAGCCGGCTTCGGTCCAAATGTCGCATAGCTCTCCCGTTCACGATAATATTGGGGGCCGAAGTCCCGATCGTCGTGACGGTACAGGCTTTCACATGACGGCGTAAGCTTTCACCAACGCAAGGGTTGCTCGTGTTCCTCCGGGCAATGCGAGAAGGTTCCTTTTGAAAACCTGCATTTGGCCGGTACTTCGCGGTCGGTTAACCCCCATCATATTGATCGAAATCGACACGTTTTCCAGGACATATCCGCCAATCCGCATCGTTCTCCATCGCCAGCACATGGCATGCGGAGAGAACATAATGGCCGTTAAATTTGCAGGAACGATGAACGCCATCAATCGCGGTCTAGACGCGACCAAGCCCACCAAGGGCGCCGACATGGTGGAAGACTGGGAGGCCGCCCTGGCCGAGATCGACACGCCGGGCGCCAAGGGCATCCTTCGCGATCTGGCATCGTTGCGCAAGCAACTCGAAAAGGGCGAGCCGGATGCCGACCGGGTCCATGCTCTGTTGCACCGGCTGGGCACGGCGACGACGAAGATCGCCGAGAAATCCGACAAGGCGCAGGACAAGCTGAAGGCGCTCGGCGAAGCGCTGACCGAGGCGGGCGAGGACTCGCCGGACGAGGAAGAGGACGTTGCCGCCGCCGCCAGCCCGAAGCGCGCGCGCAAGAAGAGCTGAATGTACGAGCGGGTCGATATCATGTCGGCCCGTTCGCTCCCGATCCGCCCACGCCGGATAACCGGGACTATGCCTCGCTGATCGGCGCCACGATCGTCACGCGCAATCCCGGTCGATTGTCGCTCTCCTCGATCGTCCCCGCCAGCCTCGCGACCAACGAGACCAGCATCCGCGATCCGAAACCACTGCTCCGCCCCGACTTCCCGCCCCCTCGATCCGAAACGATCAGGCTGAACCGGGTCCGTTGCTGTTCGAGCGCGATCGTGATCGGCCCCGCGCCGCCGGCATAGGCATATTTATTCGCGTTGATGACCAGTTCTGTCAAAATCAGGCCGATATGCACGGCACGGTCGGTCCGCATCAGCACGGGCGCAAGGTCGAGCTGGATCTGCTCGCCCCAGGCCGGGTCCATCGTCGATTTTATCTCCGTGCACAGGTCGCCGATATAGCGCGCCAGGTCGATCGCCTGCAGGTGCTCGTCGGAATGCAGGCGCCGATGCACCATCGCGACCGCCGACAGACGACGCTGTGCCTCGGCCAGATGCTCGGTCACCACGGCGTTGCCGACCTCTCGACCTTGCATGCCGAGGAACGCGGACACCAGTTGCAGGCTGTTCTGAACCCGGTGGTGAACCTCCTTGATGAGATAATCCTTCTGCATCAGCAGGCTCTCGTTGTCGGCGATCGTCGCGGTCAGTTCGTGGTTCACCTCGGACAGCCGGCGATGCTGGCGGGCGTCGAACAAAGTCCGTGCCAGGCGACCCGCCGCCTCGACCTCATGCACCGTCCACGCCACCGATCGGCCGCGGACCGCCTCGCTCCAACTCTCGAACGATGCACGCGGCGACAACGGACGGTGCGGATCGAGCGGGACGTGCTTGTGCGGATTGCCGGCCCAGTTGACGACCTCGACCTGCTCGGCCCGCAACCAGACAAGAATCGTCGGCTCGTCGGTCGGCATCGTCACCGCGAGGACGCCGCTGGCCAGGCCTTGGCACGCTGCGGCCCCGGCCAGATGGTCGGACAGGCGATCGGTCGAGAACGGCAGCGTTCGGGTCAGGTCGGCGACATGGGCGGCGATCATGCGGATGTCCTCGTGACCCGGCGCGCGCCCGGCGACGAAGAGTTCGCCACCACGAACCGCGGCAAAGCCGTCCGCCCCCAGCATCCGGCGGACATCGTCGCCCACGGTCGCAAAAAACGGCGAGAGCGCGGTGTCGGACCCGAGGCGAAGGATAACGGCATCTTCGGCGGTACGCAGGCGAATGCGCTCGCGGTAGAGTTCGGCATCCTCCTTCGCCCGGATCTGTCGCGCCAGGCTGCCGGCCAGCGCGCGACACGCCATCCGGAGATGCAACGGCAGGCGTTTCGGCGTCGCGTTATGACAGGCAATCAGGCCCCATAGTGCACCGTCCCGGACGATCGATACCGACGCCGATGCCGCAACGCCCATGTTGGCGAGGTATTCGAGATGCACGGGCGACACGCTACGCAAGGCGAGATCGCTCATGTCGAGCGGCGGTCCACCTGCCGGGCGCAGCGGCGCCGGCGCATAGGCGATATCGGGAATCACCCGAACACGGTTGCGAACGTACAGCGCCCGGGCCTGGCGCGGGATATCCGATGCCGGGAAATGCTGGTTGAGAAACGTCCGCTGCGCCGGATCGCGGTCCTCGGCGACGACCACCCCGGCATCGTCGTCGAGAAACCGGTACACCATGACCCGGTCAAACCCGGTCAGGCGGCGAAACGTCTCCGCCGCCCGCTCGCACAGGTCGTGCAGCCCGAACGCCTGCTCGAACGCCGCCGCGGCCTCTTCCATCGCCGAAAGCATCTCGATCGCCGACGGCATCGTCGCAGGCGCCGGCTCCAGTTCGACGATGATCGAGCCAGCCGATCGATGCGCGATCGCGTCGAATACCGTGTCGATGCCGTCCACCCTCGCCAGCGCGATCGTCGCCTGTCCCGGCCGGGCCTCGATCTGCGTGGCAACCGACTGGCCGAGCATGTCGTCCAGATGCGCGCCGAGCCAGCGCGGCGACAGCGACGCTTCGATGTCGCCCGCGCCCGCGCCGATCGTCAGCGTGGCGGCGTCGGCGATCAGGATCATGCCGTGCGGCTGGATCGATCCGGGCAGTTGGATCGCCTCGCGTTCGCACGACAGGATATCGGGAGGCCGGGGCGCATCGCGAACCGCTCCGTCGGGCACGGGGCCGGGCATTGCGGATCCAATCCAGCCAGAGGCGTCGACGCGCAAACCACATCGTTACGCAAGCGATACAGCAGGCACCCCGCCGCCAGAGTCAACGACATGGATCAAGCCGTTTCGGCCGTTCCGTTTCGGGACGCAGCGGCGGGGCGCGGATACTTGCCCCCCCCCCGATCGGAATGGCTCGCAACGAGGCGTGTTTCCCCGAACGATCGCCGCCGATGTCAACGCGCGCGCCAGCGAGTGAGGGTTCAAAACGGCAGCTTTGCCCGGTCGGGTTCGACCCACGTCTTGCGGGCCTGCGCACCGAACAGCGTCTCGCGGCGCCAATATTTCAGCAGCCAGTCGCGATTGCCCAGGTCGGACGCCATGAGCCTGCCAAGCGCATCGCAAAGTGGTGTTCCCGGTTCCAGACGACGCAGCAGATCGGCAACCGCCCGCATCGAGGCAAGCGTGATGCTATGGTGATAGCCGCTCGTGTCGGTGTTGGCGGTACCCGTGGCATCGTTATAGCGCATGATCAGCCGCCTGATCTCGTCCGGCGCGGTCAGGTCTTCACGGTGCCGGCACAACCAAAGCGCCGCGGCAAAATGCCCCTCGTGAGTCCACTCGCTTTTCGGCAGGCTCGTATCGATCATCCGCAGCGCGAGATGTTCGATGGCGGCATCGGTTCGAAAGAGCATGTCCGTCGTCCTTGGATCATCATCATCGGCACGCGTGTCGTCGCGCAGGGCCGTGACGCTGCCGTAACCTTGTACCGCTTTGGATATACGCAGCCAGGGTTTAGACGTGGGGCATGGACGAATTGACGCTCAGCGTGGTCGGCATCGACTTCCCCAACGCGGACCGCAGCAAGAGCAACCGCCGCATGGAGTTGTTGCTCTGCGCCCCCGGCGAGCCGGTCGAGCTGCGCCGCGAGCCGAAGAACCCGCATGACGCCAACGCCGTCGCGGTGTTCAGCCTGCGCGGCGTCCAGATGGGCTACCTCTCCGCCGAGCGCGCGCCGCTGATCGGCCGGCGCATGCAGCAGGAGGACCATGCCGCCGTGTTCCAGGCGCTGGTCGGCAGCATGGGCTATGTCCGCATCCGCTTCGGCGGCGGCGCGCCGACATTGCCGGATCTGGCGGAGGGGGAATTGGCAGCCCGGTCGCGCGGTCACGCCGCCCCCTTCGATCCGGACGCGTTCTACCCCGATCCCGAAGGCCCGGAATGGGGCGCATGAACGCCTGATCCTCCCCCGCCAGGGGGAGGTGGCTGGCACTTGCCAGACGGAGGGGGCGGACACGCAACAGAGATCGTCGCCCCCTCCCCCTCCGTCGCTACGCGCCACCTCCCCCTAGCGGGTGAGGATTTCAACGTGCCTAAATGCCCTGCGCAGTCACTGCTCGCCCGGTCGCTTCCAGATCGCGCGTCAGGTCTGCGAGGCAGCGATCGACCAGCGCCTCGTCCGAACTCCGCACCACGAAGTTCGCGCCAGTCCTGCCGTCGCGAAAGAACGGATAACTGCCGATCGCGACGCCTTCGTGGGTCTTTTCGGCATCGCGCAACAGGTCGGCGACCTCGCTCTCCGCGACCCAGCAGCCGATCGTCTTCGACACCACCGGGCGCCCGCCCTCGAGCGTCCCGGTCAGCGCATCGAGCATCCCTGCCGTGATATGCGGCACGCCCGCCATGATGAAGATGTTGCCGATCCGGATCCCCGGCGCGCCCGACACCTTGTTGTCGATCAGGTCCGCCCCGGCCGGCACCCGCGCCATCCGCGCCCGCGCCTCGGTAAGACCACCGCGCGTCGCATAATAGGCCTCCAGCACGGCCATCGCGCGCGGATGATGCTCGACCGCGACGCCCAGCGCCTCGGCGATCGCGTCCACCGTGATGTCGTCGTGAGTCGGCCCGATCCCGCCGGTCGTGAACAGATAGTCGTTGCGGGCGCGCAGGATGTTGACCGCCTCGACGATCGCCTCGGTCTTGTCGGCGACGACGCGGACTTCGGCGAGGCGGATGCCCTGCACGTTGAGCCACGCCGCGATCTGCGCGACGTTCTTGTCCTGCGTGCGGCCCGACAGGATCTCGTCGCCGATGATCGTCAGCGCGGCCGTCCAGATGCGTTCCTCTACCATGCCCCTCGCATAGCCTCGCAAAAGCGCGCCCGCCACGCTATATCGCGCGTCATGACCGAATATGTAACCGTCACATCGGACCAGCCCGACGCGCGCACCGGCGCCATCAAGCTCCACGGCCCCGCCGCGTTCGAAGGCATGATGAAGGCGGGCAGGCTCGCCGCCGAGACGCTCGACATGATCGTGCCGCACATGGTGCCGGGCGTGACCACCGCCGAAATCGACCGGCTGATCTACGACTTCATCGTCGCCGGCGGCGGCGTCCCCGCGACGCTCGGCTATCGCGGCTATACGCACAGCGTCTGCATCTCGATCAACCATGTCGTCTGCCACGGCATCCCGAGCGAGAAGACGCTGAAATCGGGCGATATCGTCAATGTCGACGTGACGCCTTTGTTGGACGGCTGGCACGGTGATACGAGCCGGATGTACCTGATCGGCGACGTGCCCATCAAGGCGCGCCGCCTCGTCGAAGTCACCTATGAATGCCTGATGATCGGCATCGAGCAGGCCAAGCCCGGCAACCGCATGGGCGACGTCGCCAACGCGATCCAGCGCCACGCCGAGAAGCACCGCTACGGCGTGGTCCGCGATTTCTGCGGGCACGGCGTCGGCCGGCTGTTCCACGACGCCCCCGAGGTCGTCCATGTCGGTAAGCCCGGCACCGGCCCCGAGCTTCGCCCCGGCATGATCTTCACGATCGAGCCGATGATCAACATCGGTCGGCCGGACGTGAAACTGCTCGACGATGGTTGGACGGCGGTCACGCGCGATCGCTCGCTGTCCGCGCAGTTCGAGCATTCGATCGGGATTACGGAAACGGGGTGCGACATCTTCACGCTCAGCCCCAAGGGGTACACGCAGCCGCCTTATGCCTGAGGTCTAACTACTGGCGCGGATCGACACTCATCGCGCTGAACCGGGGCATTGCCAAACCCACCCGTCACCCCGGACTTGTTCCGGGGTCCACGGTTCCGCAATTTCAATTCCTTCGCTCGTGCGGAACGGTGGATGCCGGAACCAGTCCGGCATGACGGATGGAAAGTTCTATTCGCCAGGCTTAACCTCGACACTGGTCTACTCTAGCTCACTTCGTCGAAGGAGTTACGCCGTCATGGCTGGTGATACCCCCGAGGTCGTATTCGACGATGAGAATCCCGAATGGACCGAAGCCGATTTTGCGCGGGCACGGCCGATCGCAGACTTTCCGGAACTGGCAGCGGCCTTTCCAAACGGCAGTAGACCACGCGGTAGGCCAAAGGGCTCCGTCACCTCTGGCAAGTCGCTCGTCTCCCTGCGGCTCGACAACGACGTGCTTGAACGGTTCAGGGCGAGCGGACCAGGGTGGCAGTCGCGGATCAACGAAACTCTGCGAAAGGCCAAGATACAGCACGGTCCGAACAATTAATCGCGAAGGGACACATCGCAGCAGTCGCCTACGTGACGAATGCGTCCCACCCCGCTAAAGCCCGCCCCATGACCGAGATCACACCGCAGATCGTCGCCGACCACGGCCTGTCCCCCGAAGAATATGAGCGCGTCCTGCGCGCCATCGGCCGCGAGCCGAACATGGTCGAGCTCGGCATCTTCTCGGTCATGTGGTCCGAGCATTGCAGCTACAAATCCAGCAAGATCCACCTGATGAAGCTGCCCACCAAGGGCCCCCGCGTCATCTGCGGCCCGGGCGAGAACGCCGGCGTCGTCGATATCGGCGACAACCAGGCGGCGATCTTCAAGATGGAGAGCCACAACCACCCCTCGTACATCGAGCCGTACCAGGGCGCGGCGACCGGCGTCGGCGGCATCCTGCGCGACGTCTTCACGATGGGCGCGCGGCCGATCGCCAACATGAACGCGCTGCGCTTCGGCCGGCCCGATCACCCCAAGATGCGCCACCTGATCTCGGGCGTCGTCCACGGCATCGGCGGCTACGGCAATTGCGTCGGCGTCCCGACCGTCGGCGGCGAGGTGAACTTCCACGCGGCGTATGACGGCAACATCCTGGTCAACGCGATGACCGTGGGGATCGCCGATCAGGACAAGATCTTCTATTCGGCGGCCAGCGGCATCGGCAATCCGATCGTCTATGTCGGCAGCAAGACCGGTCGCGACGGCATCCACGGCGCGACCATGGCGAGCGCGGACTTCGGCGAGGATTCGGACGCCAAGCGCCCGACCGTGCAGGTCGGCGATCCGTTCACCGAGAAGCTGCTGATCGAAGCGTGCCTCGAGTTGATGGCGACCGACGTCATCGTCGCGATCCAGGACATGGGCGCGGCGGGCCTCACCTCGTCGTCGGTCGAGATGGCGTCGAAGGGCGGCGTCGGTATCGAGCTCGTGATGGACGACGTGCCGCAGCGCGAAACCGGCATGACGCCGTACGAGATGATGCTCTCCGAATCGCAGGAGCGTATGCTCATGGTCCTTAAGCCCGGTCGCGAAGCCGAGGCCGAGGCGATCTTCAAGAAGTGGGAACTCGATTTCGCGGTGATCGGCCGCGTCACCGACACCGGCCGCATGGTGCTGACGTTCAAGGGCGAGACCGTCTGCGACATCCCGCTCGGGCCGCTCGCCGACGAAGCGCCGCTGTACGATCGCCCGCACGTGCCGACTCCGAAGCCTGCGCCGCTCGAAAACGCGCCGCACAGCAACGATATCGCCGCCGACCTGCTCACGTTGATGGGCTCGCCCGACATCGCCTCGCGCCGCTGGATCTGGGAGCAATACGACCACATGGTCGGCGCCGACACGGTGCAGCGCCCCGGTGGCGACGCCGCGGTCGTCCGTGTCCACGGCACGCAGAAGGCGCTGGCGATGACCACCGACTGCACGCCACGCTATTGTTTCGCCGATCCTGTCGAGGGCGGCAAGCAGGCGGTCGCCGAAGCCTGGCGCAACCTGACCGCGGTCGGCGCGCTACCGCTCGCGGTGACCAACTGCCTCAACTTCGCCAATCCGCAGCGCCCCGAGATCATGGGCCAGATCGTCGGCTGCCTCGAAGGCATGAGCGACGCCTGCATCGCGCTCGACTTCCCGATCGTGTCGGGCAACGTCTCGCTCTACAACGAGTCGAAGGCGACCGGCGGTGGTTCCGCGATCCTGCCGACGCCGGCGATCGGCGCGATCGGGTTGCTGGCGGACTGGCAGAAGAATGCGACGATCGCGTTTAAGGGTTCGGGCGACATCATCCTCGCGGTCGGCACGCGCGGCGGCCATCTCGGCCAGTCGCTCTGGCTGCGCGAATGCCACGGCCGCGAACAGTTCGACGCCGGCCCGCCCCCGCCGGTCGATCTCGCCGCAGAACGCCGCGTCGGCGACCTGATCCGCGAGGCGATCAGCCTCGGCCAGTTGACCGCGGTCCATGACGTGTCCGACGGCGGCATCGCGGTGACGCTCGCCGAGATGGCGCTCGCCGGCGGCATCGGCGCGATGATCGATCGGAAACAGCCCTTCGACTGCGCCCGCGCGTTCTTCGCCGAGGACCAGGGCGTCTACATCGTCACCGTCGAGGACCATGCGCTGCTCGACTTCCTCGGCGCGGCACACGCGGCCGAGGTCGAGGCCGAACCGCTGGGCCGCACCGGCGGCAAGCGCCTGATCTTCGAACGCCCCGACCGTGACGACGTCATCGCGCTGGATACGCTGCGGACGGCGCATGAGGGGTTCTTCCCGAAGCTGATGGGGGTCGACGCGGCGTTGGCCTGATGCGCGGCGGCGGCGGATGATTGACACCGCGGCCCTGACGTTGAGCACCCCCTCAAAATTTAGCAGCCACCCCAGAATCAAGCAACCACCCCGGCGAAGGCCGGGGCCCAATTGGGATAGCCAAGGCAACGAAGCGCTCCCCTTCGCCATAACCGTCCCCCAATTGGGCCCCGGCCTAAGCCGGGGTGGTCGGTTTTCTGGTCAAGTTTGGGCCAAGGAAAGTGACCCCAAACCACCTTGTGTCCCCGCGAAGGCGGGGACCCAGTCTGGGCTCCCGCCTTCGCGGGAGAACAAGGAAGTGCGCGCCGCCATTTCGTCGAACCCCGACCTGCTGGCAGATCCCGGCACCCGCCGATAATCGCCCCCGCCCCCCAACCGTCATCCCAGCGAAAGCTGGGATCTCCCCGATCGGGTCGCAACACTCGCCAACAGGCATACCCCAGCTTCCGCTGGAGCGACGCGTGGTGCGAGGTCGATGCCGGGTCGGAGTACCGAACACGGGTACGGATACGGATACGGACACGGATACGGACACGGATACGGACACGGATACGGATACGGATACCGGTTCGTATGCTTAAGCGACGAACAATTACCGATGTGGAGGTATCGCCGGTGTAATCCTGCCACGGCAAGCCCCGTCGCCCGCCGTCTCCCATTCCCGCCCCCAACCCCGTCATCCCAGCGAAAGCTGGGATCTCCCCGATCGGGTCGCAACACTCGCCAACAGGCATACCCCAGCTTCCGCTGGGGCGACGCGTGGTGCGAGGTCGATGCCGGGTCGGAGTGCCGAAGACAGGCAAGGATACGGACACGGATACGGATACGGTTCGCCGCCGACGAACAATTACCGACGTCGAGGATATCGCCCAGACAACCCTGTCACGGCAAGCCAGCACAGCCGCCCGTCGCTTCAGCTAATCGCGCAGGCTGTCCTACATCACCCCAATATGCCAGCGTCGGATCATGATCCAAGCAGTCCTCCCCCACCGCAGCGCTGAAAGACGTCGACCGGACCTGAGCGCCGATCGAGCAACGCCCGAGGCTGCCCCGATCAACCAAAACGACCGCACCTCCGAACGCAACCACGCCGCATCCAAGCCACCGAGACGCCCCCGAGAAACACCCCGCGAAATGCTGCGCGAGCGTCTATACTTCCTATACTTCACTTTTCCCGCATGACCGCCGCCGCCACCAGAATCGCCACGCTCGACGTCATCCGCGGCGTTGCGGTCATGGGCATTCTCGCCGCCAACATCGCCGCGTTCGGCTTTCCGGACTTCGCCTATATGTCGCCGGCCTCGATGGGCGCGCCGAGCCTTGCCGACACGATCGCCTGGACCGCCAACTTCATCGTCATCGACGGCAAGATGCGCGGGCTGTTCTCGGTGTTGTTCGGGGCGTCGATGCTGCTGGTCATCGACGGCGCGCGCGCGCAGGGCGACGAAGCCGCAGCAGTGCATTTTCCGCGGATGGCGTGGCTCGCCGTGTTCGGTGCGATCCATATCTATCTGATCTGGTGGGGCGATATCCTGCTGCACTATGCGATCGTCGGCTGCGTGGCGTTCATGTTCAACCGCCTGCCGACGCGTCTGCTGGTGCTGATCGGGCTGATGTTCGTCGCATTGCAGGTGATCCAGTCCGTCCTGCTCGCGGGCTATGCGTTCGACCTGCGCGCCACGGCCTCAGCCCCCCACGCGACCGCCCGCGCGTTGGCGAACTGGCAGAGTTTCGCGGCAAACTTCGGTGGCCCCACGCAGCAGGAAATCACCCGCCAGATCGCGATCGGGCGAGGCAGCTACGCCGATCTCGTTGCGCACCGCTGGTCCGATCAGGTCGATCCGGCGAGCGTGATCGTGGCGGTCGGCGCCGAGACGCTGGGCTATATGCTGCTCGGCATGGCGGGATTGCGGTCGGGGTTTTTGATCGGCGCATGGTCGCACCACGCGTATCGCACGATCGCGATCGTCTGCGTCGGCCTGGGCTGGATCGCCTATGCAGCGATCGCGACGGTCGAGATCGGGCATGGTTTCGATCCCCGCTATGTCCTGCTGTCGTGGATCACGCTGGCGACGCCGGTGCGTCCGATCCTGATCCTCGGCTATGCCGCGTCGATCATCGTGCTGGCCCGGCCCGGCGGCTGGCTGACCACGCGGATCGCGGCCGCGGGGCGCACGGCGTTCTCCAATTATATCGGCACGTCGCTGGTCTGCACGACGCTGTTCTACGGCTATGGCGTCGGCCTGTTCGGCCATCTGACGCGCGCGCAACTCTATATCGTCGTGGCGGTGGTATGGATCGGGATGCTCGGATGGTCGAAGCCATGGCTCGATCGCTTCCGCTATGGCCCGCTCGAATGGCTGTGGCGGAGCCTCGCACGGTATGAGTGGCAGCCGATGCGTGGTTCGGCGATTACGACCAGCCGATGACGCTATTTGCGAATAAGACGCAAAAAGAGCTTGCGAGTGGTTCGCATTATCCGTATCCCGGGCTCACAGCTAGGGAGTTCCCATGGTCGTCTGCGTTTGCAATGCCATACGAGAATCCGACGTTCGCAACTGCGCACGCGGCGGTTGCACCACACCCTGCCAAGCTTTCCGTTCGATGGGCCGCCAGCCCAAATGCGGCCAGTGCACATCGGTAGCGCGAGCGATTATCAATGAGGAACGCGCTGCTGCATAAGCGTCGCAACAGCTAAGAAACCGCAGAAATCCGCCATTTTTTGGGTTGCGGTTGCGATATCGCCGGCGCTACATGGTCGTCAGAGGTGACGGAGATATGGCCATGCGCGGCGACCCCCAAGTAATCGACTATCTGAACGAGGCGCTCAAGAACGAGCTGACCGCGGTCAACCAATATTGGCTCCATTACCGGATGCTCGAGCATTGGGGCGTCTACAAGCTCGCCCAGTACGAGCGGATGGAGTCGATCGACGAGATGAAGCACGCCGACTGGTTGTCGGAGCGCATCCTGTTCCTCGATGGCCTGCCGAACTTCCAGCTGCTCGGCCGCCTCCGCATCGGCGAGACCGTCGAGGAGGTCCTGAAGTCGGATCTGGCGCTCGAAGTCGAGGCGACGGTCCAGCTCAAGGGCGCGATCTCGTACTGCGAAGAGGTCAAGGATTATATCAGCCGCGACCTGTTCGCGCGCATCCTCGCCAGCGAGGAAGAGCATGTCGACACGCTCGAACGCCAGTTCGAGATGATCGCGCGGATGGGTATCCACAACTACATCCATCTGAACTCGATCTCGGAGCATGATTCGCCCAAGGCGGGCGCGGCGCCGTATCTGAAGGGGTGAGCTACGGGCGATGCCGGTGAGTCGGTATCGCCTGCCTCACTGGGACGCTCGATCCTCCCCCGCCAGGGGGAGGTGGCGCCGTAGGTGACGGAGGGGGAGGACACGGAGCAGCGGTTTCGCTTACCGCACCCTCCGTCAGGCTGTCGCCTGCCACCTCCCCCTGGCGGGGGAGGATCGAGTTTCCCTAGTCTTCGCCGAACCCGGTCGGGATGGCGCGACGACCGAAACCACCGCCAGCGACCGGCTTGCGCGCCACGATCGGATTGGCTTCGCGCTCCAGCAACGTCAGCGTCTCGACGAACAGCGGCCGCAACTGGACGATGTGCTCGAGCGCTTCTTCGGGCGTATCCTGCATCTCGACGCAATCGCGCGCGATCACTTCGATCGCCTCGGCAAGGTCCGCCAGCGGTTCGGCCCCGAACTGCCGCGCTTCGCCCTTCAGCGTATGCGCCGGGATCACCATCGCCGCCGCGTTGAGCGACCGCATCGCCGCCTCGATCGCGGCAACCGACTTCACGCCGTCCTCGCGGAAATAGCCCAGGATACGGACGAACCCCGCACCCAGCTCACTCCGCGCCTGCGAATATGCCGGCCAGTTGATCAAGGTGCTTCCTTCGAACGACAAGTCGCCTTCTCCTGTTGAGCAATAGCGCCATGAAGATTTGAACAGCATCTTACCCGTTTCAGGTAAACACACTGTTGTCATACTACCGACAAGTTACGACAAAGGTCCGGTAAAATTCATCCAAAATGATATCTACCGTCGCGTCGGCCGCCTCGGCGACCGCGGCGAGTTCGGTCGGCGCCTGCGGATCGTCCGCCAGAACCTCGACCCGCCGCGCGCCGTCACGCAGCGCGCGGGCGAGCCGCACCGCCGGCCAAGGGCAGCGCATACCCCGGGCGTCGATCCGAACCACGCCGGACGCCGCCGCTTAATTGCCGCCGCCGCCCCTGCCATTGTCGTCGTACGGGTTCTTCGGCGCGCGGAACATCAGGCGGACCGGAACCGCGCCGAACCCGAGGTCCTTGCGCATCGAATTGACCAGATAGCGCTCGTAGCTCGCCGGCAGCTGATCGACGCGCGTGCCGAAGATGACGAAGCTGGGTGGGCGAGTCTTGACCTGCGTGACGTAGCGCATCTTGATCCGCTTGCCGCCTGGGGCCGGTGGTGGCGTCGCCTCGATCGCGCGCTCGAACCAGCGGTTGAGCTCGCCGGTGCCGACCCGCTTCGACCATGCGTCGCGGGTGTCGAAACACGCCTGCAGCAACTGGTCGATGCCCTTGCCGGTCGCGCCCGACACCGTCATCACCGTGACGCCCTTGACCTGGGACAGGCCGTCTTCGAGCGCGCGCTTAACGCCGTTGAACAGCGACGAGGCGCTCTCGGCGATATCCCATTTGTTGAGCGCGATGACGAGCGCGCGGCCCTCCTGCAGCACCTTGTCGGCGATGCGGAGATCCTGCGCCTCGAGGCCGAGCGTCGCGTCGAGCAGCAGCACGACGACCTCGGCGAAGTCGACTGCGTGGAGCGCGTCCTCGACCGACATCTTCTCGAGCTTGTCCTGCACCTTGGCGCGCTTGCGCATCCCGGCGGTGTCGATCAGGCGGACTTTGCGCGCTTCGCCACCGGTCGGGTGCCAGTCGTAGTCGACGCTGATCGAATCGCGGGTGATGCCCGCCTCGGGGCCGGTGATCATGCGGTCTTCGCCGAGGATGCGGTTGACAAGCGTCGACTTGCCCGCGTTCGGACGGCCGACGATCGCGAGCTTCAACGGGCCTTCATATTCGTTGTCGGGATCTTCCTCGGGTAGCTCTTCCTTGCCTTCGAGCAGCGGGAGCAGGCCTTCGAACAGATCGCCCATGCCTTCGCCGTGTTCGGCCGAGAGCTGGACCGGGTCGCCGAAGCCGAGCGCGAGCGATTCGAGGATGCCGTCTTCGCCCGCGCGGCCCTCGGCCTTGTTGGCGACGAGGATGACGGGGACGTCGGCGGTGCGCAGCCAGCGCGCGATCTCCTCGTCGAGCGGGACGATGCCGGCGCGCGCGTCGAACAGGAACAGCGCGACGTCGGCCTGCGCGACGGCCGCCTCGGTCTGCTGGCGCATCCGGCCGGGCAGCGTCTGCGCGTCGTGATCTTCGTAGCCGGCGGTATCGATGATGCGGAATTCGAGGCCGATCAGCGACGCGTCGCCCTCGCGGCGGTCACGCGTGACGCCGGGCCGGTCGTCGACCAGCGCGAGCTTCTTGCCGACGAGGCGGTTGAACAGGGTCGACTTGCCGACATTTGGGCGGCCGACGATCGCGACCACGGGGAGTTTGGACATGTGGGGGCCTTAGCGCGTGTCGCGGCAAAGGTCACCTATGTCCCTCGCCCCTCCGGGGAGAGGGAGGGAGGAGCGCAGCGACGGAAGGGTGAGGGGGAGTTTGGGCCCGCTCCCGAGCCTCACTCCCCTCACGCTTCCCAGCGCAAGTGCGCCGGGCCCCTTCCCTCTCCCCGGCGGGGAGAGGGAGTATACGTCACCGGTAGGCGGTGACCTTTCCCTTCTGGTCGAGCGTGTAGAGCGTCGAGTTCGCCACGATCGGGGGCAGCGAGAACGGCGTCTTCGTTTCGATCGTCGAACTCACCGTGCCGTCGGTCGGCGAGACGAAATTGATCTCGCCGCGCGAATTGGTGAGGACCAGGCGGTTGCCGGCGAGGATCGGACCGAACCAGGTGATCGCGTTGCTGCGCTTCTTCTCGTTCTGGAAGCGGGGCAGCTGGGCGATCCAGCGGGCCTTGCCGTTCGAACGCGACAGGCAGACGAGACGCGCGTCGTCGGTGACCACGAACAGCCATTCGCCCGCGATCCACGGCGTCGAGATGCCCGCGAAATTCTGCTCCCACAGGCGCTGACCGGTCGACAGCTCGAGCGCGACCATGCGGCCACCCTGCCCGACCGCATAGACGCGGCCGCCGTCGATCACCGGTGCGGCATCGATGTCCGACAGGCTCGACACCGAGGTGGTCACCGAGGTGCGCGACAGCGCGTCCTGCCACAGGATACGGCCGTTCTCGTAGCGATAGGCGCTGAGTTCGCCGCTGGAGAAGCCGGCGACCACGGTGCCCTGGCTGACCGCGGGAGCCGCGACGCCGAAGACGCCCTGCGTTTCGAGCGTGCCCGACTGGACCCACTGGACCTTGCCGTCGGCCTGGTTGAGCGAGAAGACCTGGTTGTCCTGCGTCAGGACGTAGACCGCGCCGTTCGCGACGGTCGGCGAGCCACGGAGCGGCGCACCGGGCTTGGCCCGCCACAGGATCGCGCCATCAGCCGCGTTCATCGCGACGACGTCACCGACACCGTCGGTGGCATACAGCTTGCCGTCGTCATAGCTGACCCCGCCGCCGAAGCGTGCCGCACTGTTCAGCTTGCCCTCGGTAATGCCCGCGCTCCAGAGCGCAGCACCGGTATCGGCGGCAAACGCATGGACCGTCGCGGTGACATCGGTCACGAACAGCTTGTTGTCCGCAATAACCGGTGCCGCGCCGAGCCGCTGGCGGTTCGAGCCGCCGTCGATCGACGCCTGCCACGCCCGCTGGGGCTGATCGCCTAGCGCGAGCTGGCCCATCGACTTTGCCGGGTTGCCGCCGGGCTGGGTCCAGGCGTCGTTGACGGCGGGGGCGGGCAGCAGGACCTGGACGTCGGCGATCGTCTTGTCGGTCTCGACCTCGTTCTCCGAGACCAGAATGGAGACGCGGTCGCCGACGGTCGGCGTCTTTTTCACGCCACCCTTGAAGATTCCGCAACCGCTGAGCGCCACGAGCGCGGCGACGGCGACCGTCACCCGATATGTCTTCATCATTGCGCCTTGGTATCCTCGTTTGATGCAGCCGGAGTGATCACCCTGGCAGTAGCTCCCGTGCTGGCACCCGCACTGGCAACAGCGTCCACACCCAGTACGCCGGCCATCTGAACCGCGCGTTGACGGATCGTCTCCGGCACGCCGGTATCGCGCGCGATCTGGCCGAACAAGGTCCCCGCCTGCTGACGCTGGTTCATGCGGAGATAGGAGATCGCGACCATCTCGCCCGCGCTGCCGAGCCACGGACCACCGGGGACGGCGAGCGGACGAAGCCGCTCGACGACGACCTGCGGCTTCAGCGTGTCGAACTCGGCCGACGTCTGGCGAACGAGTGCGAGATCGCGGAACGGCTTGGCCAGCGACGTGTCCGCGGCGATCGCACCGAGCTTGGCAGCTGCGCCCTTCAGGTCGTCCTTCTGGAGCAGGACGTCGGCCTGCGTGAACAGCGCCAGCGCGCGGTAGCCGTCGCGGTTCGACTTGGCGAGTTCGGCGAGCGGCTTGGCTGCGGCCGCGGCGTTGTTGGCGCCGAGCGAGTCGTAGGCGGCCTGAAGCTGCTCACCCTCGACGCCGGCCGCTTCGCCATTGTGATGCTGCCAGTAAAGGAAGCCGGCCAGTGCGGCGAGCGCGGCGACGACGCCGATCGCGACCCAGATACCCCAGTTCGTCCAGAACCCGGCGAGTTTGTCGCGACGGAGTTCTTCGTCGACCTCGCGCAGGAATGCTTCATCGGTTTTCGGCGGGAGGGCCAAGGACAACTCCGGAATATTGGGGGGATGGACGGCGCGGACCTTAGCCGCGCCGGGACCGAAACGGAAGCGGATCAATCCTTGGGCGCGTAGACCTGCTCGGGCCCCGGGAATGTGCGCGATCGGACATCGTCCGCATAGGTCTGCGTCGCGGACGAGATCGTGTCGGCGATATCCGCGAACCGCTTCACGAACTTCGCGGTACGCTCGAACATGCCGAGCATGTCCTCGGTTACCAGCACCTGGCCGTCGCACTGCGCCGAAGCACCGATGCCGATCGTCGGGCAGGACACGGTGTTGGTGATCTCGATCGCGATCGGCTCGACCACGCCCTCGATCACCAGCGCGAAGGCGCCCGCCTCGGCGATGCCCTGCGCATCGGCGACGATCTTGGCGGCTTCCTCGGGCGTGCGACCGCGGGCGCCGTAGCCCCCGAGCACGTTGACCGCCTGCGGGGTGAGGCCGACATGACCCATCACCGGAATGCCGCGCTCGGTGAGGAACTTGACGGTCGGCGCCATCGCGGTGCCGCCTTCGAGCTTTACCGCCGCCGCGCCGGTCTGCTTGAGCAACCATGCCGCGCTCTCGAATGCCTTTTCGGGCGACGCCTCATAGCTGCCGAACGGCATGTCGATGACGACGACCGCGTGATAGCTCCCCCGCACCACCGCCGCGCCGTGGGCGGCCATCATCTCCAGCGTGACGGGCACGGTCGATGGCAGGCCGTAGATCACCTGCCCCAGGCTGTCGCCGACGAGCAGCATGTCGCAATGCGGATCGAGCAACTGCGCCGTGCGAACCGTGTAGGCGGTGAGCATGACGAGCGGCGTCTTGCCCTTCTGGCGGCGGATCGCGGGGATCGTCAGCCGCTTCAGCGGGGCCGGCGTGGGGTTTGCGCGACTCGTCGCGGTGTCGAGGGTGTAGGTCGTGGACATGGCGATGCTACTAGCGCGCGCGTCGGGGCTCGCCCAGCCTTCGGATCATCGGCCCGGGAGCGATCAAACCGCCCATCCCTTCTGCCGGGCATGGCCGACGAGCCAGAGCGTGAACGCCGCGATCCCGACGACGACCAGGGGCAATACGAGCGTCTCGCCGGCGCCCTTGCGCGCGACGATATCGGTCGATGCGAACAGCCAGCCGAACTGCACGATCGTGGCACCCAGCGATGCGATCAGGAACGGTCGGGCACTGGCACGGCGCATGAACAACAGCACGGCGCCGATCAGGCCGGACAGGACCGCGACGGCAAACAGCGGAACGTACCAGTTGGGTAGGGCCGCATAGAGCGCCCGGTCATAGGCACTCGCCCTCCCCATGGCATCGGCGCCGAGCCGCACCTGTTGCAGGAACATGAAGCAGCCGATGAGCGCCCAGGCGACGAGGGCGCCCGTGGTCAGCCGAAACCACAAAGGCCCCTGTCGTACGAAGAACATGCCACCACCCTTGTTAACCCGGCCCGATTTGTCTGAGCCTATTGCTTTAGATCAACAGACTGCGCTTCGAAGGGGCTGCGTGCAAGGGGATGGCGTCGGACGCGCGTCGAGACCGCGTAAGCAGGTCGATTGCGCCGAACCGGAGAGACATCGGGAGCTTCCGACTGCGATGCCTCTCCGGGCCGTATCCCGCTCTATAAAACGCCAAACCTGAACGCGCCGTGACGACCGATCAGGGGTGACGATCAGAACGACCGCGAGACGGTCAGGCCATAGGTGCGCGGATCACCGGGCTGGCCGACGATCAGGCCGGTGCTGCCCGACTGGAGTGCGAGCACTTCGTAATAGTTCTCGTCGAACGCGTTGCGGAGCCAGCCGAAGACGTTCCAGCTGTCCTTCGTCTTGAACCCTAAGCGGAAGTTGCTCAGCGCATAGCCGTTGATGTCGGTATAGGCCGAGCGCGACGGGTTGGACGAGAAGGTCGACCGGTAGCTGCCGTCATAACCAAGATAAAGCTGGCCATCGAGACCGGCGAGCGTTGCCGGCAGATCGTATTCCGCACCGTAGGAGAAGGCCCATTTCGACACGCCGGGCAGGCGCTGGCCGGAGATGTCGCAGTTCTGCGGGCTGATCCCGCCGGCGGTGCCGGGAGCGCTCGGCGTCTGGCCAGCGGTCGCGGTGGTGCCGCCGGACAGTTCGGGCGGGCACGGCGCATCGACGAACTTCACGTATTTCGCGTCGGTGTAGGCGCCGTTCGCGTAGAAACTGAACCGGTCGGTGGGGCGGAACGCCGAGTCGAATTCGAGACCGCGGGTGCGGACCTTGCCGGCATTGGCGAGATAGCCGCGCAGTACGCCGAGCTGGCCGTTGGTGACGGTCGCCTGGTAATCGCTGATCTCGGTCCAGAACCCCGCGAGGTTCAGGGTAACCCGGCGGTCTAGGAACTGAGTCTTGAGCCCCAATTCGAAATGGTTCACCTTTTCGGGCTTCACCGTCGCGGCCGAGAGGATCGGGTTGTTGCTGCCGTCGAGCGGCAGGCCGGACAGGTTGATGCCGCCCGACTTGTAGCTCCGCGCGTAGGTCGCATAGGCGTGAATGTCGGAGGTCACGGTGTAGGCGGCCGTGATATCCCCCGACAGGTTCCAGTTGTCGAAATCGGGCTGATAGCTCTGCGGCGCGAGCACGCCGCGCTGGTCCGCGGTCAGCGCCGTGCCAGAGCCGTTGGTGACGACCGAGACATAATCGCCCTTCTTCTTGTCGTAGTTGAGCCGCAGGCCCGGCGCGATCTGGAACCGGTCGCTGACGTTCCAGGTCAGCTTACCGAACAGCGCCGCGCTGGTGTTCTTGAAGCCGATCGTGTTGCGTGCGGTCAGGCCGTTCAACGTCGCCGGATTGCGCCCGCCCGCGCTGGTCGGGTTGAGCAGGAACGCACTCGCCGCCGGCCTCTGCACCTGAAGCCCCTGCGTATCGATCGTCTGGTAGAAATAGAACGCGCCGAGCACGTAATCGAGCGTGTGCCTGCCGTTCGAGGCGATCCGCAGTTCTTGGCTATACTGGGTCTGCTGCGACGGGTTGGCGGAGACGGTGGTGATCGGCAGGCCGATGAAATCGCGGTCGTTCGACGGATCCCAGTTCCAGAACCGCCACGCGCTGACCGAGGTGATCGTCGACGCGCCGAGATCCAGATTGCCGAGCAGAGACACGCCGCCCAGTTCCTGCTTCGCGCGCAACGGCGTATCGACGTCGGTCACCCGGTCGAACGCGTTTGTCGATGGCACGACATAACCTTGTGCGGCGGCGAGGGCGGCATATTGGCGGTTGAGCGGCCGCTGCGTCGCGCCGGTCCGCGCGTAATATTGCACGCAGCAATTCGGGTTCTGCTGGCCGTAGTCACCTGACAGAGCGAGATCGAGCGTGTCGGTCGGCTTCCAGTAGAGCTGTCCGCGCACGCTCTTATTGTCCTGTGCGTTCAGATCCTTGCCGGTCACGACATTGTGGATCGTGCCGTCGCGCTCGGTCACCGATGCCGACAGTCGGATTGCGAGCTTGTCGGGGATCAGCGGGCCCGACACCGACGCCTTGGCCTGGACGAACTGGTAGTTGCCGGTGGTCAGTTCGATCCGCGCCTCGGGCGTGAAACTGGGCTTGCGCGTCGTGATGTTGATCGCGCCGGCGGTGGTGTTCTTGCCGTAGAGCGTGCCTTGGGGCCCGCGGAGGACTTCGATCCGCTCGGTATCGGTGAAGTCGAACGTCGCCGAGGCGATCCGGCTGTAATAGACCTGGTCGACATAGATGCCGACGCCCTGCTCGATCCCGTCGTTGGTCAGGCCGAACGGTGCACCGAGACCGCGGATGTTGGCGGCGGAATTGCGCGGATTGGTGGAATAGAATTGCAGCGTCGGCTGGAGCTGCGTGAGGCGGCTGACATTGTACGCGCCGGTCTCGGCAAGCGCGGTGCCGCCGATGACGGACATCGCGATCGGGACGGTCTGGATCGTCTCTGCGCGACGGCGTGCGGTGACGACGATGTCGCCGCCGCCCTGTTGCTGATTGCCGAGACGACCATTGGCCGGCTCGGGCGCCTGATCCCCGGCGGGCGTCTGCGGGGTTGCCGGTGGCGGCGGGACGGTAGCGGCCTGACCGGCGAGCAACAGCGCGAGCGTAAGCGACATGAATTTTTTCCCCTGAACCTCGGCGCGCAAAGTCTACCGATTTGGGGGATATTCAATGCGAGCTTGTCTTTGGGGGTGGAAAGAGTGGCTTCGTGGCGCTCGTGCCAGGCTTCAAAAGAGACGAGCTGCGTGAAATCTGTCACCCCGGACTGGTTCCGGGGTGACGGAAGGAAACAGGACGGCTTGCGACAGACACCGGCCACGTTCCTCCCCCGCCAGGGGGAGGTGGCGCCGAAGGTGACGGAGGGGGAGGATACGGAACGAAGGTTGGCGCTTACCTCCCCCTCCGTCTGGCAAGGGCCAGACACCTCCCCCTGGCGGGGGAGGATCGAAGGTCAGACCAGGCGGCTCTGCTTCACCGCGGCTTCGATGAAGCTGGCGAACAGGGGGTGCGGGTCGAAGGGCTTGGACTTCAGTTCGGGGTGGAACTGGACGCCGACGAACCAGGGATGGTCGGGGCGTTCGACGATCTCGGGGAGCGTGCCGTCGGGGGACATGCCGGAGAAGACGAGGCCGCCCTGTTCGAGCGCTTCCTTATACCCCGTGTTGACCTCGTAACGGTGACGATGGCGTTCCGAGATTTCAGTGCCGCCATAGATCGAGGCCACCACGCTGTTGCCGGTCAGCTTCGCGTCATACGCGCCGAGCCGCATCGTGCCGCCCATGTCGCCTTCGGCCGCCCGCGTTTCGAGGCCTTCGCGGCCCATCCATTCGGTGATCATGCCGACCACCGGCTCGTCGGTCGGGCCGAACTCGGTCGACGACGCATTGGGGATCCCGGCGAGATCGCGCGCGCCCTCGACGCAGGCCATCTGCATGCCGAAGCAGATGCCGAAATAGGGAATCTTCCGTTCGCGCGCGAACTTCACCGACGCGATCTTGCCCTCCGCGCCACGCTCACCGAACGCGCCGGGAACGAGGATCGCGTCGCACGGCTCCAACTGGCCGGCAATGTCGCTCTCGGCGTTCTCGAACAGCTCGGCGTCGATCCAGCGGACGTTGACCTTCACGCGATTCGCGATGCCGCCATGGACCAAAGCCTCGTTGAGCGACTTGTACGCGTCCTGGAGCCCAACATATTTGCCGACCACGCCGATCGTGACTTCGCCTTGCGGATTGGTCAGGCGGTCCATGATCTCGGTCCAGCGCGACAGGTCGGGTGCCTCGGCGGGTTCGATACCGAACGCGCGCAGCACTTCGATGTCGAGGCCTTCGCCGTGATACTGGAGCGGCACCGCGTAGATGCTCTTCGCGTCGAGCGCGGGGATGACGGCGCTGGCGGGGACGTTGCAGAACAGCGCGATCTTGGCGCGCTCCGATGGCGGCAGCGGATGTTCGCAGCGGCAGACGAGCACGTCGGGCTGAACGCCGAGCGCGGCGAGTTCGCGGACCGAATGCTGGGTCGGCTTGGTCTTCAGTTCGCCAGCGGCGGCGATGTACGGCACCAGGGTTACGTGGATACTGATCGCGTTGCCGCGGCCTTCCTCGTTCTTGAGCTGGCGAATCGCCTCGATGAACGGCAGCGATTCGATATCGCCGACGGTGCCGCCGATCTCGCAGAGGATGAAATCGATGCCGTCGGTTTCGGCGCGGGCGAACGCCTTGATCGCGTCGGTGACGTGCGGGATGACCTGCACGGTGGCGCCGAGATAATCGCCGCGACGCTCGCGCGTGATGATCTGCTGATAGATGCGACCAGACGTGACGTTGTCCGACTGGCGCGAGGGAACGCCGGTGAAGCGCTCGTAATGGCCGAGGTCGAGATCGGTCTCGGCGCCGTCGTCGGTGACGTACACCTCGCCGTGCTGATACGGCGACATCGTGCCGGGATCGACGTTAAGATACGGATCAAACTTCCGAATCCTGACGCTGTAACCGCGTGCCTGAAGGAGGGCGGCAAGCGATGCCGCCATGAGACCTTTACCGAGCGACGAAACCACGCCCCCGGTGATGAAAATGTACCGAGCCATGGGAAGAGTCTCGTAGCGTGTGTTGGGGACGAACGACAAGCGCCCGCGGATCACGCGGGGCGCATTTATCGGCGAATGGAGTGTTTAGTTGGCTAGCGGGACCGCGCCGTTGTCGGCCGGAGCCGTGGTACCAGCGGGAACGCCGGCGTTTTCACCGCCACCGGCGAACGGTGCGGCGTCGCCCTTCGGCTGTGCGGTCGGGACGGCCGTTGCCGCCGCGGGGGTGCGGGCGAGCGAGGTGTCGATCGTGGTCGTCCGGTGATTCGCCGCGAGGACCGCGAGCAGGATCGAGAACAGCACGAACATCGTCGCGAGGACGCCGGTCGCGCGGGTCAGGAAATCGGCCGCGCCGCGGGCCGACATCAGGCCCGACGGGCTACCGCCCATGCCCAGACCGCCGCCTTCCGACCGCTGCATGAGGATCACCGTGACGAGGGCGGCCGCGATGATCGCGTGGATGACGAGCAGGAAGGCGAACATTGCGCGGAAAACCCCGGAACTTTTGCGAAGGCGCGCACATAGGCGACACCGCGGCTTCGATCAACCGGGCGATCAACCGGATCGGGGGCACGGCATATCGCATGCCGCGTGCGAAACTACGGAAACAAGCCGTGCGGGCAGGCGTTGTGAACCCGTAATGACGCTCATGACTGGGTATCGTGCATATAAATTCAGATGGCGGATCAACGCTGTGGCATCAATGGCAGCCAATACCTTATCGACCTGGATGACCGCTCTGGTGGATTATGTCCGCTCGGGCGAACCCGATCTGACCAATCGTCAGATGGCATTGCTTCTGCTCGTTTACCTTAAACCCGGGCCGCATACGGTGCGCGGCCTCGCCCGTGCGCTGAACGTATCGAAGCCGGTCGTCACGCGCGCCTTGAACAGATTGGGTGCCCTCGGCTATCTGCGCCGGCAACGCGACGACAGCGACAAGCGCAACATCTTCGTCGCGCGCACGACCGAAGGGGCAGATTTTCTTGAAGAGTTCGGGCAATTCATCGGCGACGGCCCCGCCCCCAACGATGCTGGCGCCGGCTCAAACGGCCGTACCCCCGCTCACGCTTGAGCCATTCGACGACAAGGCCCGTACGAGCTTTTCGCTGACGGGCCGTTCGGTGGATCTGGACCCGCGCACGCATGCGGTTCGGCGCGATATCGCCGACATTCGGTTGGCCGAATACGTATTCGCTCCACACTATGCCGTGCCGATGATACGGGCCGTCGCGCGCACAGCTTTGTTGCGCAGTGAACGAGACGAAGCGAGCGATACGATGGTCGACCTCAACCCCGGCGACAGTTTCGAAGTGTTGGAGATTGCTGGCGTTTCCGCATGGGGCGTCGCGCGGCCAAGCGGTCTGGTCGGCTATGTCGAGACTGCGGCGCTCGATCTGCCGGCCGATCTGCCAGCGGACGCAGCATGACCAGCGTCTTCATCGACGGCGCCGTCGGCACCACCGGCCTCGAAATCCGCGATCGGCTTGCCGGACGGAGCGATATCTCGATTGCGTTGCTGGCCGAGGATCGCCGCAAGGATCCGGCGGCACGGCGCGAGGCCTTGAACGATGCCGATTTCGTCATCCTCTGCTTGCCCGACGACGCGGCGCGCGAGGCGGTAGCCCTGATCGACAACTCGCGAACCCGCGTGATCGACGCGTCGAGCGCGCACCGCGTCGCTGCGGGTTGGACCTACGGCTTCCCCGAGCTGCCAGGTCAGGCCGAGAAGATCGCCAGCGCCGCTCGGGTCGCGAACCCGGGTTGTTATCCCACCGGCTTCCTCGCGCTCGTCGCGCCGCTGGTTTCCGCCGGACTGATCCCCGCCGATCTTCCGCTGAGCATCAACGCGACCTCGGGCTATTCGGGCGGCGGCAAGGCGATGATCGCCGAGTTTGAGGCCGGTGGCTCGACCACCGCGTTCCGCGCCTATGCGCTCGGCCTCGCGCACAAGCACATCGCCGAGATGACGCAGCATGCGGGCCTGACCCACGCACCGATCTTCGCGCCCGCGGTGGCCAACGCCTATCGCGGCATGGTCGTCGAGGTCCCGCTTCATCTCCACGCCCTGCCCGGCCGCCCGACCCTCGCGGCGATCGAGGACGTCTTGCGCGCGGCGTTCGACGGCGCGACGCTCGTGACGGTGGCGCCCGGCGACATCGGCGCGATCGATATCGAGGAGAATGCAGGGACCGACCGGCTCACGCTGCGGGTCTGCGGCAACGATTCGGTCGGCCATGCACGGCTGGTCGCGACGCTCGACAATCTGGGCAAGGGCGCCGGCGGTGCCGCGGTCCAGAACCTCAACATCATGGCCGGGGTCGACCCGGTCGCCGGCCTGGTTTTCTGAACCGGCCAGTTCCAGGAGCTTTCATGCACCGTAATCCCGTAGCCAAGCTGCTCCTGTTCGGCGCGACCGGCGATCTCGCGCAGCGCATGCTGCTGCCGTCGCTCTATGGCCTGCACGCCGACGGCCTGCTGCCCGAGGACCTGACGATCACCGGCGCTGCGCGTCACGAGCATGACGACAAGGATTACCGCAAGTTCGCCAAGAAGGCGCTCGACGAGTTCCTGCCCGAGGATCGCAAGGACGAAGCTGCGATCGGGACGTTCCTCGACCGGCTGTTCTATCAGGCGACCGACCTGTCGGATCCCGCCGCGTTCCAACCACTGGCGGACAAGATCGGCGATATCTCCGGCGGCCTCGCAATCTACCTCTCGACCGCGCCGTCGCTCTTCGAATCGGCGATCGAAGGGCTGCACAAGGTCGGCCTTGCCGGCGAGACGGTCCGCGTCGGGCTGGAAAAGCCGCTCGGCTACGATCTGGAGACGAGCCGCGAGATCAACGACGCGGTGGCGAAGGCCTTCCCGGAAGACCGGACCTATCGGATCGATCATTACCTCGGCAAGGAAACCGTCCAGAACATCCTCGCGCTGCGCTTCGGCAACTCGTTCTTCGAGCCAGTCTGGAATGCGCAGGGCATCGACAACGTCCAGATCACGATCTCCGAGACGGTCGGGCTGGAGGAGCGCGCGGGCTATTACGAGAACGCCGGCGCGCTGCGCGACATGGTCCAGAACCATATGCTGCAACTGCTCGCGCTGATTGCGATGGAGCCGCCCGCACGGTTCGAAGGCACCGACGTGCGCGACGAAAAATCGAAGGTCTTCCGTTCGCTGCGCCTGATCAAGCCCGAGGAAGTGCCCAACGTCACGGTCACCGGCCAATATGGCGAAGGCGCGGTGAAGGGGAAGTTCGTCAAGAGCTACTCCGACGAACTCGGCGAGGCCTCGAACACCGAGACGTTCGTCGCGATCAAGGCGCATGTCGACAATTGGCGCTGGCGCGGCGTGCCCTTCTATCTGCGCACCGGCAAGCGCATGGCCGCGCGCCGCAGCGAGATCGCGATCCAGTTCAAGTCGGTACCGCATTCGATGTTCGCCGGGCGTGGCGGGTTGTTGCAGCCCAACATGCTGATCATCCGCCTGCAGCCGGAGGAATATGTCCAGTTGCTGGTTATGGCGAAGGAGCCGGGTCTCGACCGCGACGGCGTCCGCCTGCGCGAAGTGCCACTGAACCTCAGCATGGACGCCGAGTTCGCCGGCACGCGTCGGCGGATCGCGTATGAACGCCTGCTGCTCGACCTGATCGAGGGCGACCAGACGCTGTTCGTGCGCCGCGACGAGGTCGAGGCGCAATGGACCTGGATCGACGCGATCCGCGAGGGCTGGAAGGCGAACGCGATGAAGCCCAAAAGCTATCCGTCGGGTAGCTGGGGTCCGTCCGCGGCGATCGCACTGACCGAGCGCGACGGCGTGACCTGGCAGGACGACTGAGTTTGGTTTCTTCCGTTCGTCCCGAGTAGCCTTCGAGCGAAGCCGAGAAGGCGTATCGAGGGATCGGCCCGATTGTGGCATTGTACCTCGATACGGGATCTCGACTTCGCTCGATCCCTACTCGGCACGAACGGCATTTTTGACAGCAATTTTCTGAGTGAGTTCAAATATATGACCGAAATCGAATGGTGGGATTACGAGGATTCCGACGAGCTCGCCAACGCAGTCGCGGGCGATATCCAGTTCGTCATCGAGAGTGCGCTCGACGCGCGCGGCTCGGCGGTGATCGCGCTCGCGGGCGGCAAGACGCCGTTCGCCGCGTATGAAAAGCTCGCCCAGGCCAAGCTCGACTGGAAGAAGGTCACGATCATTCCCGGCGACGAGCGGATCGTGAAGCTCGGCGATCCGCTGTCCAACGTGACGGCGCTGGCGAAGATCTTCCTCCCCAAGGGCGCGCGCGTGAAGCCGATCGTTCCCGAGGCGATGTCGGACTATAAGGCTGCGGGTCGCTCGGCGGATGCGCTCATGCAGGACCTGCACTGGCCGCTCGACTTCTGTCTGCTCGGCATGGGTGGCGACGGGCATACCGCGTCGATCTTCCCCGGCCCCGATTATGACGAGGCGCTGAGCGGTCCCAAGGAACGCCGTGCGCTCGGCGTAATGCCCGATCCGCTGCCGCCCGAAGCACCGCTAGCGCGCGTCACGCTTTCGGCGGCGGCGATCGCTTCGTCGAAGGCGCTGATGATCATGATCACCGGCGACGCGAAGAAGAAGGTGCTGGAGCAGGCGATCGAACAGGGGCCATCGTCGTCCTATCCGATCGGCCGCGTGCTCGCCGAAGTCGAGCTGCCGGTCGACGTGCACTGGGCACCGTGACCATGCTGAACGCCGTCGTCTCCGCGGTCACCGACCGGATCATCGAGCGCTCGCGTGACAGCCGCGCCGCCTATCTCGCGTTGATCGAGCGCGAGGCGGCGGCGCAGGTCCGGCGTCCGGGCCTGGGCTGCGCGAACCTCGCGCACGCCTATGCCGGGACCGAGGAAGACCGCGACGCGATGAAGGCCGATGCCGGCATGAACATCGGCATCGTCACCGCCTACAACGACATGCTGTCGGCGCACGCGGTCTATTATCGCTACCCGGAACTGATGAAGGTCTGGGCGCGCGAGGCCGGTGCGACCGCGCAGGTGGCGGGCGGCGTGCCGGCGATGTGCGACGGCGTTACGCAGGGCTATCCTGGCATGGAGCTGTCGCTGTTCAGCCGCGACACGATCGCGCTGAGCACGGCGATTGCGTTGTCGCACGGCACTTTCGAGGGTGCCGCTTTGCTCGGCATCTGCGACAAGATCGTGCCGGGCCTGCTGATGGGTGCGCTGCGCTTCGGGCATCTGCCGATGGTGCTGATCCCCGGCGGGCCGATGCCGACCGGCTTGCCGAACAAGGCGAAGGCCGCCGTCCGCGAGAAGTTCGCGGAAGGGTTGGTCGGGCGCGACGAGCTGCTCGAAGCCGAGATCGGCGCGTATCATTCGAAGGGCACGTGCACCTTCTACGGCACGGCGAACACCAACCAGATGATGATGGAGGTCATGGGCCTCCACATGCCCGGCGCGGCGTTCGTCAATCCGGGCACCAAGCTGCGGCAGGAACTGACGCGGGCGGCTGTGCACCGGCTGGCGAAGATCGGCGCGCGCGGCGATTCGTACCGGCCGCTGGGGCATTGCGTCGACGAGAAGGCGATCGTGAACGCCGCGGTCGGGCTGCTCGCGACCGGCGGCTCGACCAACCATCTGCTCCACGTTCCGGCGATCGCTCGTGCGGCCGGGATCATCATCGACTGGGAGGATTTCGACCGCCTCTCCTGCGCGATACCGCTGATCGCGCGCGTTTATCCCAATGGCTCGGCCGACGTGAACGCGTTCGAGGCGGCCGGCGGCATGCCCTATGTGATCCGCGAACTGCTCGGCGAAGGGCTGTTGCACGGCGACATCATGACGATCGGCGGCGACGACCTGTCCGCCTATGCGAAGACCGCGGTCGTCGAAGGCGACACACTCGCCTGGCGCGATACGCCGGACAGCGGCGACGAGACGATCCTGCGCCCTGCGACCGCGCCGTTCTCGCCGGATGGCGGGATGCGGATTCTCGCGGGCAATATCGGCCGTGCGTGCATCAAGGTGTCCGCGGTCGAGCGCGAGCGCTGGATCGTCGAGGCGCCCGCGATGGTGTTCGACGACCAGCTCGACGTGATCGAGGCGTTCAAGCGCGGTGAGCTGGAGAAGGACGTCGTGGTCGTCGTCCGCTTCCAGGGGCCGCGCGCGAACGGGATGCCGGAACTGCACAAGCTGACGCCGCCGCTGGGGGTGTTGCAGAACCGCGGGTTCAAGGTGGCGCTGGTCACCGATGGGCGGATGTCGGGCGCGAGCGGAAAAGTGCCGTGCGCGATCCATTGCTCGCCGGAAGCGCTGCTCGATGGCGCGATCGGGTTGATCCGCGATGGCGACATGATCCGGGTGGATGCGATGAATGGCACGCTGGAGGCCTTGGTCGATGCGGACGTGTGGGCGACGCGCCAGATGGAGGCGACGCCGCCGCCGGTGAGCGGGATGGGTCGCGAGCTGTTCGGCATGTTCCGCGGGCTGGCCGACGAAGCCGAGAAGGGTGCGTCGGCAATGCTGGCTGGGGCTGGGCTTTAGAGCGTCACACGCGCCGCCGTCGTCTTGGCCACACCCCCGTCATCCCGGCGAAAGCCGGGACCTCACTCCACGAGGACGGACTATGCGGCTTGAGATCCCAGCTTTCGCTGGGATGACGGAGGTGGCGGTAATGATAAAATCGGACGGAGGATGACATGGAAATCGTAGCGGCAGATATCGGCGGGACACATGCGCGCTTCGCGATCGCCGAGGTCGAGAACGGTCGCGTCGTGTCGCTCGGCGAGCCGGCGACGCTGAAGACCGCGGACCATGCGTCGCTCCAGACCGCGTACCAGGCGTTCGAGGCGGGCCTCGGTCGCCCCCTCCCCCGCGCGCTGGGGATCGCGGTCGCGTCGCCGGTCGCGAACGACGTCATCCGGCTGACCAACAACCCGTGGATCATCCGCAAGTCGTTGATCACCGAGCGGCTGAAGGCCGACCAGTGGGTGGTCGTCAACGATTTCGGCGCGGTCGGCCATGCCGTGGCGCAGGTGCCGAGCAGCGACTTCATCCACCTCTGCGGCCCCGATACGCCGCTGCCGTCCGAGGGGATCACGACGATCTGCGGCCCCGGCACCGGGCTCGGCGTCGCGCAGTTGCTGCGGCGAAAGAACGGTTATCAGGTCCTCGAAACCGAGGGCGGGCATATGGACTTTGCCCCGCTCGACGGGATCGAGGACGCGTTGCTCAAGCGGCTGCGCAAGACCTTCACGCGCGTCTCGGCCGAGCGTGTCGTCGCCGGGCCCGGCATCGTCGCGATCTACGAAACGCTCGCCGCGCTAGAGGGCCGCGCGGTCCCCAGCCATGACGACAAGACGATCTGGACCGAAGCGATCGACGGCACCGATTCGATCGCGCTCGCCGCGCTCGACCGGTTCTGCCTCGCACTCGGCGCGGTCGCGGGCGATCTCGCTCTCGCACAGGGCGCCAAGGCGGTCGTGATCGCGGGCGGCCTCGGCTTCCGGATCAAGGATCGCCTGATCCGCTCGGGCTTCGACCAGCGGTTCGTGGCCAAGGGTCGTTTCCAGACGATGATGGCGGCGATGCCCGTCAAGCTCATCACCCATCCCCAGCCCGGCCTGTTCGGCGCCGCGGCCGCCTTCGCACAGGAACATACCCAATGACCGCAACCCCCTCGCCCACCATTGCCGACATCATGCAGACCAGCGCCGTCATCCCCGTGCTGGTGATCGAGAACGCCGCGCTCGCCCGTCCGCTTGCCGAGGCGCTGGTCGCCGGCGGTCTGCGCGTGCTCGAAGTGACGCTGCGCACCGGCGCCGCACTTGAAGCCATCGCCGAGATGAAGAAGGTACCGGGCGCGATCGTCGGCGCGGGCACCGTGGTGAACACGCAGCAGTTCGCGCAGGTCCGCGATGCGGGCGCGGAGTTCATCGTCTCGCCGGGGCTGACCGAACGCCTCGCCACGCCGATCATCGAGAGCGGCATCCCGTTCCTGCCGGGGATCGCCAACGCGGCGGACATCATGACCGGGCTCGACTTGGGGCTAACGCACTTCAAGTTCTTCCCGGCCGAGGCGAATGGCGGGTTGAAGGCGCTTAAGGCGCTGGCGGCACCGTTCTATCAGTGCAGCTTCTGCCCGACCGGCGGGATCACCGAGGCGAGTGCGCCCGAATGGCTCGCGTTCAAGCCGGTGCTGTGCGTGGGCGGGAGCTGGGTGACCGGCGGCACGATGGCCGAGATCGAGATCAAGGCGCGCGCGGCTAACGCGCTGCGGGGCTGATCTTCTTCACCCCTCCCTGGAAGGGAGGGGCCGGGGGTGGGTCGGCCGCTTGGCGGGCATGTCGGCAATTGCACGCCGACCCACCGTCCGGCCCCCCTCCCTTCCAGGGAGGGGAGCCGGACGGTGGCTACATCTCGCCGCGGGCTTTGCGGATGGCGTACCATTTCTTCACGTTGGCGTTGTGCTCTTCCAGCGTGTTGGCGAACACGTGACCGCCGGTGCCGTCTGCTACGAAGTAGAGCGCTTTCGTCTGCGCCGGGTTCAGCACCGCGTCGATCGAGGCGCGGCCCGGATTGGCGATCGGTCCGATCGGCAGGCCGGCTTCGGCATAGGTGTTGTAGCCGTTCTTCGCATGCAGTTCCGACCGCAGGATACGACGGCCCAGCGGGCGGCCCTTGGTGATCGGATAGATCACGGTCGGGTCGGCCTGGAGCGGCATGCCGTTGCGGAGACGGTTGCCGTAGACCGCAGCCACAGTGCGGCGTTCGGACGGCTTGCCTGTTTCCTTCTCGACGATCGAGGCGAGGATAATCGCCTGTTGTGGCGTGCTCACCGCGATACCGGGTTTGCGCGCCGCCCATGCCTTGGCGAGGTAAGTCTTCATCGCCGACTGCATCTGCGCGACCACCGCCGCGCGCGTGTCGCCGCGCTCGAACGCATAGCTGTCGGGCAGGATCGAGCCTTCCGCGGGGACGGGCACGGTGCCGGTCAGCCCCTCCGCCTTCATCAGCGCGTCGTGGACCAGGACCGAGGGATAGCCTTCGGGGACGACTACGAGCCGCTGGACGACCTTGCCGCCCTGCATGAGTTTCAGGATGTCGGACTGGCTGGCGTGTGCGGGGATCTGGTATTCGCCCGCCTTGATCGGATCGCCCGAGCCGAAGACGCGCGCGTAGAGGCGAAACCGGGTGGCGGACCGGATCGCACCGGCCTTTTCGAGTTCGACCGCCGCCGCGGCCAGACTTGCGCCTTGGGGAACCTGAACCGCCAGCGCGCGCGGCGCTGGCCCCGCACCGCCCCAGCCTTGCACGACCAGAAATAGCGCGACGACAGCGGCGAGGCCGATAATCAGTCCGAAACAGCCGACCTTGCGCATCGTCACC
>NZ_JANBVH010000012.1 GCF_024273235.1 Sphingomonas faeni
ATCACCTTACGGCGCATGATGCAAATGACCATCCCGGCAAGGAAAAGAAGTATGATGGGGGATGTCCAGAATGTTCCAGCCGTTCCCAGGCCGTGCAGTGTCAGGCCCGCGACCGTCAGCAGCACAAGAGTGCCTACAACGAAGGCGATCCCTATTTTACGGGCTGACAACACCAAGCCCAGCGCAAAAATCGCGTAAAACAGCACTTCGTAATTCAGCGTCCATCCCAGCGCAAAAACCGGGTAGGGTTGCCCGTTGTACGCGTTGGCATGCGGGATGAAGAGCAGCGATTTGATGATGTTGACAACAGGCGTCGCCTCCTTGGCAAACGCCGCATAAGCAAGTGTCAGCAGCCAGTATAAGGGAAATACGCGGATCGCGCGATCCCTGAGGAATCGAACGGCCTGTCCTTCGGTACCGAATCTGCGCCAACTCACGTGCAGCATGATGAAGCCGCTAATCACGAAAAACGTCCACACCCCCAGACTGCCGAGTTGGGCAACGAGGTCCGCGATCCTCGGATCGTGAGGAACGTCGCGAAACGCTCGAACGATGACGTGCGAGAACACGACCAAGAGCGCCGCCGCGGCGCGTAACTGTTGTAAGCCGTGATATTTGGCGGCCGGCGGTTGATCTCCCGGCAAGACAGCACCTTCTTGCAGGACGGGGTTTGGCGCGGGCACTGAATCGATCATTGTTCGCCTTAACAGTGCGAGGACCCCTGTAAAGATAGCGAACACCATCGGGGCGTGGTCTTCGATCTGGCCCAGGCGGCGAGGCCTCAGGGTAGAGCACGTCGGCAACCACGTGATCGATCCATTCTAGAATTTCTGGAATGAAGTGCCGTTGCAATGCCGAATATGCCTGAAACTCAAGGCCATGAGCGGCCGCGCCTATTGCGGCGAGCCGCTCATCGGATTGATATCGATCGGATTGTCAAAGGCTGGGCGTCAGTTCGGTCGCTGGATACCAACGATAAGATCTGAACGTCGCAGCCTGTCTCCGGGACGGTGACCGTCACACCGGAAAGCGCATTGCCCGGCGTCGCGAAACGGCGGATTAGTGCCGTGCCGGACGGAGAGCACGCTAGCTGCCATTCAGCCGGTGCCTGCTGTACCGAGCCTTGAACGATATTCGCATCGATCGTGTGCGTACCCGGTGTCAGCATTAGGGTCTGCCTGATCAACGGCACGCTAACGTCGGTGGCCGGATTGACGTCCAGCAGATAGCCGTAATTGTCTTGGCGGAATGAGACGAACTGCGGGGCGTCGTCGCCAACGCTCCATTCGAACGGACTAACCTGAGCCGTCTTCGACCGCGTCGCGACAGCGCGAAACGCAGGATCGTAGAGTACCTGGCTATGGGCAGCCGGTGCGATATGGAATGTGCGTATCCAGTAGGTACGTGCCTTCGCGCCTTGGCCTGTTTCCGTCATCCGAGCAATGAACGTCATGCGCTCAGCCGATGATGGCGGCATCTTCGATCGATCGAGCAGATCGAGCAGCGCTTCCATCCGGTCATAAGACTGAGGCTGAAGATTGACGCGCGTATCCGCGAAAAAACTACTCCGCCAAGGTGGATTATTTGCCAACTTTTCAGCTAGCGCTTGACGCGAAACCGCATCATCGAGGCCAGCGTAAAACAGGCTTTGGACCAGTTTAAATTCGGTCTGGCGCCGGGCAAGCGCATCTAACTGGCCCAAGATCCGCGGCAAATTTCTCTGTAGAGCGGCATCGTGTAAAACCCACATGCTCGTCGGTGTATCGCGCCAACTCAACGTTTCGGCAGCGCGCATCACGCGCGTCGAGGCCGTCTTCTTGTCGCTAGCTTCTAACGCCAAGCCAAGCGTGCGGACAACGCGCACCTCCATTGGATTGGCCAGCGTCGCGGGGCGCGCCATCTCGACCGCCTTGTCGGGTTGCCTGGCCGTCAAATAAATGCGAGCAAGCTGATAACCGACTGCCGGGTGCGCCCCAGGATCAAACAACTGCAAAAGCGCGGGACTGGTACTTTTTGCAGCGATCGCGGCAAGCCCTTGCACGCCGACGAACCAGGCAAGCGACGCGGCTGCCACGATAACCGCGCCCTTGCGTGCGAGGGCGAGCGTGGACCGCTCCGTACCGGTGTGTTCGGCGTGCATCATTCAACCTTACGCAGGGCGCTCGCCGTAATTGTAGACGTAGCCGTAATCGTTCGAAGAATATCCGATCGATTTTGCATCGAACTTGGTTAGCAGCACGCCGAGGACGTGCGTGTTGCCCGACACCAGACGCCCCAGTGCGTCCTTTGCTTGACGTCCGTGCACGCGGTTGGCTTCGACAACAAAGATCGTGCTGCCGACATTGGCGACCAGCGTAGGCGCATCGGCGAGGCCAAGGACAGGTGGCGCATCGATGATGACGATATCGTAGGCGCGCTCGCACCGCTCGATCAAGGCTTGCATCCCAGGTGCTGCAATCAATTCAGCAGGATTGACGGGTACGGGACCGGCAGTGATGAGATCGAGGCCGGGCTGATCGCTGTCGATCAGGACATTCTCAAACGTCTCTTGGCTGGCAAGCAGACTAGACAGGCCGCGCGCATTGTCGACTTCGAACCGCTTATGCTGAGACGGACGACGCATATCGGCATCGATCAGTATCACCTTGCGACCGATCTGCGCGAAGCTACGCGCGGTAGCGAGTGCACTCGTCGACTTGCCCTCACCTGGCCCACTGCTGGTGAAAATCAGGCTTTTCGGTGCGCCCGTTGGTGTCGAGAGCAACAATTTGGTCCGCAGTGCCGCATATGCTTCGGACATGTCGGATTTGCGATCCGCCATTTCCTCGCGGGCGTTGGTGTCTTCCTTCAACTTCGGAATGACCCCGATCGCCGCCAACCCGAGCATGCGTTCGACATCGTTGGTCGACCGGATCAAGTCGTTGAAGTTTTCGCGGAGGAATATGAGCCCAGACCCTGCCAAAAGGCCTGCGACGATCGCCAACGCAAGGTTCAACAACGGTCTCGGTGATACGGCGCCGATAGGTGGATCCGCACGATCGATAATTGAGATGTTGTTGGCCGAAATGCCTGACGCCGCACTGATCTCCTTATAGCGTTGGAGCAGCCCGTCGTACAGCGTACGGTTGGTGTCGACTTCGCGGCGCAGGATATTGTAGCGGACACCGCGATCTTGCTCGGCCAGCGTCGTGCTCTTGAACTGGGTAAGCTGTTCCTTAAGCGCATTTTCCTGACGCTGGGCGACAGCATAGTCCTGACGAATACCGTCTCGCAGTTCGGTCGCAATGCGCGTGGCCTGCGCGGAAAGAGTGTCCATCTGCGCCTGCAGCTCCTGCTGCGTCGCGTATGACGGATCGTAGCGCTTGCTATTTTGCTGATACTGGGCGCGCAGCTGAGCTCGTTGCTGGACCAGGGCAGAGATAGCGGGATTTTGCTGAACGATCGAGAGATTCATCAACGGCGAAGCCGTCGTCTCGCGCCAGCGCTCTTCGGTCTTGATACGATCAGCGATTGCCTGAGACAGGTTTTGGTTAAGTTGGATCAGGCTCGATGTCGTCAGGGAGCTTGGCCCGGAGGATTGCGCACCGCTCTGGCCCGAACCTGTATCAATCAGCCGCGCGGACCGTGCATAGTCGATCAACGCGCGCTCGGATTCCTCCAGCCGCTGACGCGTTTGCTTGAGCTGGTTCTCTAAGAACTGCCGTGCATAGGCACTGGTATCAAACTTGCGCCGTAGATTGCTGGTGATGAAATTGTCCGCGAAACTGTTCGCGATTTTCGCCGACAACGCCCGATCGGGACTTTGAAACGAGACATTTACCGCGCTGGAATCGACCGGCAGCTTAACTTTTAAATTGGCCTCGAGTGCGTTCACCACCTGCTCGCGTTGGGTCTGT
Organism: Sphingomonas faeni; assembly: GCF_024273235.1. Lineage (GTDB taxonomy): Bacteria > Pseudomonadota > Alphaproteobacteria > Sphingomonadales > Sphingomonadaceae > Sphingomonas > Sphingomonas faeni_A. The sequence continues at coordinate 3,897 of NZ_JANBVH010000012.1, forward strand.
GCAAGGTTGAACGAACCTTGCGGAGCCTCGGCGACCTTCATGTGCATTAGCGGCAGGAAGGTTGGATCGCGGAACAGGCCAAGCTGGGTCGCGACGGCACGAGCGAGCGAACGGCTCTGCAGCACGTCGACCTGCGTTTGGAGAAAGCGGTCGGCGTCCTGCGAAGGCGCCTTAACATCGGCGCCCTCGATGATCTTGGCTTCCTGAATGTCGATCTGAATCTGGGCCGTTGCCTTGTAGATCGGCGTGCTCAAAAACGTGACTATCACGCCCAACGCGATGCAGACGACGAGCGCGCCGATCATCAGGAACCGGTTGCGGTACACTGTTGACCAGATCGCGCGCACATCGATCAGGTGCTTTGTAGCATGATCCTGCGATTGGCGCGCGACCACGCCCGGCGGCAGTCCGTTATCCACGGGCCCTCGGGCGGTCTTGCCAGGCAGGTCGTTATGGTAAGCATCGTTCATACAGGGCTCTGCGATTTCGTGATGTGCTGAAGCAGTTCGATCATCGGACGAGCGCTACGAACGTAGCGAATGTCGGGAGAACGGCCAAAATATCATAGTAGCGGGATTTGCTCGAGGATGTTCCCACGATCACGTAATCCCCGCTCTGGATGTAAGGGTCCGCCATGCGTCCCTCGCGAATGGCCATCACGTCGAACAGTGCGCCGCTACGGACTCCGTTGATCGTCCGGAATATCGCCACACGATCGAGCTTGGCGACTTTGCTCGCCCCCTTGGCCATCGCGATGCTTTGGAGCAGCGTAGTCTGTCCCAGAAGCTGATACACGCCAGCCTCTTGAACAGCGCCATCGACGACGACGTTTTGTGACTTCGTCGAGGCAATGATTACCGAGACGCGAGGCTGACGCAAACCGCGTTGACGTAGCGCGGTCTCGATATCTGCTGCCAGCTCGGAGCTCGTACGCCCAGCGGCGTGAACTTCTCCGATTAGCGGGAGCACCAGCCCGCCGCCCGATTCTACCGGCGCCTCCTTGACCCCAAGCTCCGCCTCTCTGAACACGGTTATCGTCAGACTATCGCTCGGATTGATCCGGTAGGCAGTCTGATTGGCCTCAATGCGCTGGGGAGGGATTACCTCATAGGCTTGCTGACCTTGGGGAAGATCGAATTGTTCGGAGGTCGCGCAGGCGGTCAAACAGACCGCCATGCTCAAGAGACCGGCTGCAACTGCCTTTGTCATAGTGTTACCGAAACTCTCTTAGGGACTCGACCGGACGGTTCCGGTCCACCTCAGGGCGCGCACGACTGCGATTTCCACGTCGATAGCGACTGAGCTCTTGTAAATCCAGCGCAGTTGGTCGGTTAGAAAGGACCGCGCAATAAACGCTGGCTAGGGTGGCGAGCGCAAGCGTGCGAAGCGGATAGTCTAGAACCGAATGCAATAGCAGCTCGGTGATGCCAGCGACCGCGATCGCAACCGGCGCGAAGCCCACCTGTCCTCGCCGGCAGGTTCGCAATCTGACGATCGCGGTCGCCGCAAACCAGACGATGAAGGCGAGCATAAGTATGACGGCTACCAAGCCGCCTTCCAGCGCGATTTCCAGGTAATCGGAATGGGCGTGGTTGACGTATGTGGGCTTGACGATGGAAAGCGGTTCGAGCGCGGCGAAGACCGGCTGGAATGTGCCAAAGCCTGAGCCGACCGGAAAATAGGCTCGGATGCCGTCCTTGACGACCGGCCAGAACTGGTATCGCAGATCCGATGTAGCGTCGAAACGGGCCAGCGCCCGCGCTACGACGTCGGTTTTTGGCAATATGACCACAAGCAACAGCATCAGTGCCACGAAGCACCCGAAAGCCACCGCGGTGCGCCGCCCGCCAACTGCGCCTGGTGCCAAGATTACTGCCGATACTGCAATGCCTAGGGGCAGAAGACCCAGTCCTGCGCGCGAAAGGCAGCCAAATACGGCGAGCGACAGGAAGCCAATGGTGCCGACCGCGATCCAGCGGCGGGTCGTGATCGCGACGGTCTGCCGGCTTTCCATGATCGCCCAGGCCACCGCAGGCATTGCCGCCACGAGGAAGACCGCGCTATGGTTTTTGTTGGCGAACAGGCCGGTGCCAGGCCGGCCATAGGTGCTGTAGAAGGTCAGCCACGAAAAGCCCTGGAACTGGGCCATCACCAGAAAGCCGTTCAGCAGGCAGAAGGCCGCGATCACCATAAGCAGGCGTCGTTGTGCGTCGCGGTCGATACGTAGGACTGCGACAAACATGGACAGTGGTACAAGGAAGAAAGCGATCGTGTCGCGCGTAGCGGAGGAATTGAGGCTGATCGGCGCCCAGCGGTCGGGGGCGCCGGCCGCAGTGTAGACGTCCAGTTGATGCTCACGGCCCGGAAGGCTGTGCCATATCGATGGCGATACCGGTACCAGCTGCACCAGCAGTAGTAGCAGGGTCGCTACGATCAGCCCGATTATGACCTTGGTGGAGATGCCCGTCGTATTTCCCTGCGGCATCCGCCCAGGGCGTAGGCAGAACCACGCAAGGACTAGTACCGCTGCGATCTCGACGATCATGCGTTGCAGGGGGAAAAGCCAATTGCCCCCCCCAAGGAATAAGGCAACGACCAGCAGGCCCCCAGCCGCAATGGCGTCGCTGCGAGCGCCGGCTTGCGTCATTTCGTCTTTTCCTTAACGTGTTCCATCGTTATGGGGCTGCCTTTCGCATAAGATGCCCTGAGTGGCAATCTGACCATCAATCCATTGCCGTACCGGGGAGCAATTTCGGATGCCGAACCCCAGCGACATGGCTCCTGTGTCGATTTCTGACTCACCTTCAGACCCCACCTTGCCTCCTCCGCGGGCAGGGGGGCAACTTTGGTTTCTCGCCTCTCTGCCTCCGCCCATCAATGGTCAGGCGAACTGCAACGCGGCCATGTGGACGCTGATGTCTCGAACCATGCGTCTGAGGCCGCTCTTGTTGGGCCGCTCGACGCTCGGCAAGATCGGTCGGTCCCTAGCGAATAGCTGGAGGCTTCTGCGCGCAGGGCGGCGGGGCGATGCGGTCTATATATCAATTCCGGGACAATTGGGCGCATGGCTGTTGTTGCCAACGATTGCTGTGGCACGGCTGCGCGGGCTTACGATGTGGTTTCATCATCATTCGTTCCGATCGATCAATCTTGGGCCCATGCGGGTCATGCGCACCCTTGTTGCCTGGGCGGGGCCTGCGCAGAACCATATTCTGTTGTCGGATGGCATGCGCGATCGCTTTGCAGGCTTGTATTTGCCTCCCGGCGCGGGACGCGCCCACACGATGTCGAACACGGTTCTGCTAGGTTCTGACATACGGAGCAAACTCTCCCCGCGACCGGGCCGACCACTGACATTGGGCCATGTATCCGTACTGACTCGCGAAAAGGGCGTATCGTACCTGTTCGAGCTGTTTGACGCTCTATGCCGCGAGGTACCCGGCATCCGCCTCGTGATTGCCGGTCCTTCGAGTGACCCAGCGCTTCTCGCGACAGTGCGTGAGGCTGAGGTACGCCACTCTGGAGCGTTCGACTATCGCGGAGAAGTTGCCGGGGAGGAGAAGGAGCGCTTCTACCAGGATATCGATCTGTTTGTGTTGCCGACCACCTTGGTGGACGAAGCTGAACCGCTGGTTATGATCGAGGCGTATTCGCGCGGTGTCGATGTTTTGGCAACGTCTACCGGCTGTATTCCCGATCGCATTCGTGACCCCGGATTGCTATTGTCGCTTAATATTGCGGGCGATACGGCGCTCGTCGCCTCGGCCGCACGTTTCGGTGCGTCCGATTGGGCAAGGCGACGCGAAGATTGCCTGGCCCATCTCGCAAGGCTGGCAAAGAACGGCGAAGAGCAGGGGGCTGCGGTGCTCAAGGCAATGTACGACAGCGTTCAGCAGGTCCGTATGGGGCACGACAAAACGGCTCGCGCGAACGCGACGAAGGCAGGCGAACCTTGAACTTTTATTTCATTCTTTTCCTATTATATGTAGTATCTCCAAAGATCTCACTTGTTGGAGAGGGCGCACCCGTGCGTCCGGAAGATCTCATCAGCATTGTTGCGATTGTAGCATTTATTATGCTGCCTAGGCGGCGAGATATATCAGTATCTCTTCCAGTAAAATTATATTGCGTATTCATTTTTGTAAATTTCGCATCGGTCATCATCAACTTCGCCGATATCGGGCCAACGGGACTTCTCTATGCATTTAGACTGATCCAGTATCTCGCCTGGTACTTTATACTTTACGAGGCATGTCATGAAGTGAGCTGGTTGACGATGCGTCGATCGTTCATCGTAATTAGTTCTATTTTCATAATATGGGGCGTGCTGGAAGCATCTGCCGTTATCCCGGTAATCGGTAAGTTTGCAGGCGCGACGCAGCGACTGACAATCAATACCTCAGGCCCCTTCGAAACGTCGGTGATGTTGGCAATGCTGGCCTATGCGGTATCAAGTTACATCGTTGCGGTCCCGCTTCTGGTGCTGGTGTTCTTCACTCAGTCACGGGTGACGCTTGTAGGAATGGTGGTAAGCTATTTTTCGTCAAGACCGCTAAGGGCCGTAGTCGCCGGGATGCTCGTCTTCGTCCTGTATCCGCTTGCAATTCAGCCTTTGATGAATTCGCTGAGCGATACGCGGATCGGGCAGTCCGAGTCACCCGAGCGCATGGCGAACGTCTTGATCGTATCGTGGCAACGCGCGCCAGTTCTTGATGATCCCAGCTTCTTTCGCGAGCGCTTGCTCGATGGCAACACGATTACGCGCTACATGGTCGATACCAAGGGCGATATGAGTTTCCGTCTTCGGGCGGTGCGTTGGCCCACACTCATCAAGTCCACATTCAACAACCCGCTCGCTTTGCTTATCGGATGGTCGCCCGGCGCTTGGAGCAATGCGCTCGACAATTACTACGTGCGGATATTCGGCGAGACCGGGTTGATAGGGCTCGTTACGTTCCTGATCTGGCTTGGGGTGACAATCAAGCGCCTCGAGCCCAACGGCGTGGCACGATATTCGTTGATCATGATGGCGGTGGTGGGCGTGTTCATCGATATTTTTACCTCGTCTAAGGTGATGCCGCTCCTATGGGCTTTCATCGCGTTCGAAGAAGCCCGGCATCCGTTTGCGCTTCCCCAGAAGCTGAAACCGGGCGAGATGCTGCGGCGACCGCGCGGTCGGTGGCTGGGCTTCGGCGGGGGGGCAGCACGATGATTGCCCCCTCTACACGCTCTGTATCGGGCATTCCTGCGCCCAGTGACGTCGTCGTTGCGCTCGTGACGTACGGGGACCGCAAATCGATGCTGTTATCCGTGCTCGATCGCCTTCGCGAGGAAGGTGTGGGGAAGGTCGTGGTCGTGGACAACGGCGCGCGCTGGCCGGTTGAAACGGACCTGGCGGCGCTGTTCGGCGATTGGGTCGAGATCGTCTCGATGGGCGGCAATATGGGCAGTGCGCACGGTTTCGTCGTGGCATTCGAGACGGCCATACGAACCGGCAAGCCTTTCGTCTGGATACTCGACGACGACAATCGCCCGAAACCCGGCTGTCTGGCGGCGTTGCAGGCGGCGTATGCCGAAGAGGCGGAGCGTACGCCTCCTGCGCTATTGGCGGTTGTCGCCATGAGGGCTGAGCATGCCACGGGCGATGTCTCTGCCAAGCAGTTGATGACGCGGTGGGACAGTTTCAGCGGTTTTCACATCGCTGATATCGTCTCGAAGATCGCCCACCGCCTGCCTGGGCGACGCAAGGCCCAGCCACACCGCGTCACGCTGGGGATCACGCATTTTGGCGGAATGTTCTTTCACCGTTCGCTGGTGGACAGCATCGGGTTGCCGCGGCGCGATTTCTTCATGTACGGCGACGACACCGAATTTACGTGGCGGATTACCTGCAAAGGCGGGCGCATCGTCCAGGTGCCCGAGGCGCTGGTCGAGGATCTCGAAGGCTCCTTCCAACAGACGTCGCACGTCCGCAACCGGTTCATCGGCGCGCTTTTGTCGGACAGCGATTTCCGGACCTATTATTCGGTGCGCAACCTTGCTTATTTCGAGAGCCGTTTCCGGCGTCGTCAGCCTGCAATGTTCGCGTTGAACCGCCGGCTGTATTTCGCGATCCTGCACCGGTATGCGCGACGTCTCGGGCGGATGGACCGCTATCGCTTCATCCGAGAAAGTATGGACGAAGGGTTACGCGGCCAATTGGGGCCGAACGACCGCTATCCTTTGGGATAGGCCTCCGCACCAGACCGACGCGCGCCCTGCCGCAAACCTATCGCGCTAACCCCTGCGCCGACATCCGGATCAAGACATGCGTATCCTCACCATCAGCCAGAACCACTACGTCGTCGGGGGCATGGACCGGATGATGTTCGAGCAGACGCGTATCCTCCAGGAGCGCGGGCACGAGGTCGTGCCATTCACCGCATCCGATCCTGCCGACCAGTCCAGTCCTTGGGCAGACCGGTTCCCGTCGGCCGCGCGGACCGATCACACCCCGCTCGCCGAAATGCCGGCCACGCTATACCGCCCCGCGGCCGCCCGCGCGCTGCGCGCACTTATGCGCGACGAACGCTTCGACGTGGTTCATCTCCACAGCTGGTACAAAAGATTGTCGCCTGCCATTCTCCCCGTCCTGCGCGATGCAGGCGTGCCGGTGGTGCAGACGCTGCACGAATATCGTTCGGTCTGTTCGCGCTCGACGATGTTCCGCGACGGTGCGATCTGTCGGCAATGCGCAGGCGGGCGCCACTGGCATGCCGTCATGCATCGCTGCAACGGTTCCGTCGCTAAGACGCTTGCATCGGTCGCCGAGATGACGATCGCCGACAGCCTCGGCTATCGCTCGATCGTGCGCCGGTTCCTGCCGGTCAGCGATTTCCAGCGCGATCTGCTGGGTGAGATGGGCCTGCCTGCCTCGCACATGCAGACACTGCCCAACCCGGTTGACCTGCCCGACGCGGCCACTTTGCCGCCTGCGGGCGTGCGAGGCTGTGTCGTGTTCGTCGGCCGGCTCGAAAGCTACAAGGGCGTCGCGCTGTTCGTTGATCTTGCGCGGGCCCGGCCCGATACGGCATTCGTCATGGCCGGCGAAGGCAGCGCGCGGCCTGCGATCGAGGCGGAAGCGCTGGGCAACCTCACGATGCTCGGTCAGCTCGATCATGCCGCGTTGCTCGACACGGTCCGTACCGCAGCCTGTGTCGTTGTTCCGTCACTCTGGCCCGAGGCGTTCGGCCTGACCGCCGTCGAGGCGATGGCCGCAGGTACACCCGTCATCGCGAGCCGGACCGGCGGGCTGAGCGAGATCGTGCGCGACGGCACCGATGGCTATCTCGTCGCACCGGGCGATCTCGAAGGCTTCATCGCAGCGGTCGACCGGGTGCTTGCCGATCCGGTGCATGCGCGCAAAATGGGCGAGGCGGGCCGAGCTCGCGCAAGCGACGTTTTTTCCGAAGACCGGTTCTATACCCGACTCATGACCATCTACCGCGATGTCATCGCAGAAGGAGCGCCGCGATGATCGCCAAACTCATCAAAGTCCTGACGGGGCGGGACTACGCCATCGGCGCAGGCGACCTGGGTTACATGATCTCGAAGGGCGCGGTGCCGATGGTGCGCGGTCTTGTCTGGTCAATGCTCCATCTGCGGCGCTGGCGCGGCGTTATGCTGGGACCCAACATCCAATGGGTCATGTCCGGCAGAATCCGCACCGGTCGTGGCGTGCTGATTGGTGGATTCAGCTACGTCGACGGGTCCGCCCGTGATGGCATCGTGCTGGAAGACCGAGTGACGATCCGCGAACATGCCTGGATCCAAGGACGCAGCGGTTTGAACGACCCGGCCGAGGGGCTGTGGATCGGCGCGCATTCCTATATCGGGCCGCGTGCGGTAATCGGGATCGGAGGTCCGATCCGGATCGGCAGCGGTGTCCAGGCCGGCGCCGGTCTCACCATCACCGCGGAAGCGCATGCGGCGGACGAAGCCGGCAGCTTCGTCTCGGGTCATACCGAACGCCGCGGCGTCCGAATCGGCAATCGCTGCTGGCTCGGCAACAACGTCTCTATCCTGGATGGGGTGGAGATCGGCGACGATTGCGTGATCGGCGCGAACTCGCTCGTCACGCGCTCGATCCCGGCGGGATCGATGGCGTTCGGCACGCCCGCGCGTGTGCAAAGGCGGGTATCGGAGCCGCATGGTCCGGTGCTGGGCAATAGCGAGCAACCTCATCATCGGTGACGGGACGAGGCGTCATGGTTCTTGTCGATCATTGTCTATCGGCTCGATCCTGCAGACGTCGCCTTGCTTTGCGTCGATCTGTCGGCCGGTCATCGAGAATTTAGGCTATGAAAAGACGGCTCCTCGAAGGTCATAGGAGCAAGCCTGTTCATCACCCCGGTGAGCATGACGTATGACCGGCTGTAGACGGTATTTCGCGTTAAGCGCAGAACATCGAACGGCTCCCGCCACAGGCATGTTCGGGGAAGCGTAGGCGGAACACTTCGCGCACATCGCTCGACCAGCGGAACCAAGTATCTCGCCACCAACGAGTGCCGCGTCTGTTGATATACCGTCGCCCAAGGGCGGTAGCCCGTTCGGCATTAACCGTCACCGCGCGTCGGCCATAACGATAGAGCGGAGACCATTGAACACTTCGCCCAGGTCGTGTCCCCGCTGCCGGCACCCCTTGTCCTGCAACAGCAGGTACGGCGCGACTCGCGGCCATTCCTTGGTGCTGACGACAGCCGGATAAGGCGTGTGGCAAACGTTCATCCAAAACCGGATGAATAACGCATGCTTCCAAGTCGATGACGGCTTTTAGGCGCTTGCTGCCACCCCGCGATATCGCCATACCGACCGCTCGAATTAGGGGTAAGGCGAAGACGTTGGTGGCATTTTTCGATATCACTTCGCTCGCCGCCTATCGTCACTGCTATTTCGTGTTGCGTAGCGATCATGCCACGAAACCCGGCGGTGACGTCGATTTGGCGCGTCAGATCGGCCGATCGGCAGAAGCCGCTGGAGCAACGGTATCGATCGTTGGGATCAAAGATCTTCCCGCGGCTCTGGAGGCGCAAGACCTTCTGTTTCTTTTCAATATAGATCGCCCTTATGATGCGGCCACCGCGCTTGGCCGCGCCCACCCCGATGGGCGAGCATTGCTGTACCCGCTCCATCATCCCAATAAGGGTGTCAGAAAATATCTGACCCAGGTGCATGGTCCGAAGCGGCTGCTGAGTGCGATCGCCGGTGGTCGGCCCGATCGATACGAGGCGATGGTCGATACGGCGAAGGCGGTGCGGACGCTTGATATCGGCCGATTGCGTGCTGCGATCGGTCGTGGGCGCGTGATTGCCGGCCTGATCGAGCGCTGCGAGCTGCTGGTGACATCGACGGCAGAACTCGCCGAAATCAGCAAACGATACGGCGTGCCACCTCGCGGAGCATGGCTGCTACCGCATCCCGTGGCGGCCTATGTATCCGCGGTTGGGCAAGGTGTGCCACGATACATATTGGTTCCGGGCAGGATCGAACCACGCAAAAACCAGCTTGCGGCTTTGCAGGCGCTGGCCTCGATGAACATGCGTGAGCATGGATACGAGGTGGTGTTGGCTGGCGGGAAAGGATCGGACACGGCCTATTTCCGTTCGTCGATCGACTTCGCCCTGGCTAATGGCATCATCTATGTGAGCCAGCTTCCAAAGTCGCTGTTCTTTCCCGCCGTGTCGGGCGCCGCGCTGGTCATTAATGCGAGCTTTTTCGAGGTAACCTCACTTATTGATCTATACGCGATCGAGAACAAGGTTCCCCTCGTTACCACGACCCACGGCTATTACGATCCCGCTCCCGCATTGCGCCAGGTCGATCCAGAGTTTTGGGGGCCATCGCCGACAATAGAGGTCGTCGATGCAATCAAAGCGATGCTAACGTTAACCGAATGCACAGCCCGGGCCTAGCGATTATCTGGCCAATATTATGGTCGGAATTGAAGACGACCCATTATTAGGATCGAGCTATGCTGTGCATGTTATCAGCCGGTCGTCGTGGTGATCGTTCGCCGGCGATGGCGTAAGCTTTGTGTCGGAAGGCGAGGTGCTGATCGCGACGTCGCAAGCAGGGGCGCGCGCACCGCAGAACGGGCTGTTCGCGGTACGCAAGGCCAGGATGCTAGACTATGAGGGCATCTGAACATCACCCATTGGATAGCCCTTCGATCAGCGCCGTCCCGCCACCGGCGCTATCCACGGATCCGGTGGATAGCGTCCGCATAGGGTGACTTCAGGGAAGGGTGGCGCGGAAATCACCGGCATTGAGCTGCCATTCCCGGCGATAATGATTGACGAACATCCGCGTAGGGGAATGTCCGCGCGGGACGCGGTTGCCGCGGATCGTGATGAAGGTCAGCTGTTCCTCCGGATTGCGACCCAGCTGGACAGGATCGCCGACCACGATTGGCACAGTCGGCTTGGTGGGCGTGAATTGGTTGTCGGTGACGGTCACGTAACTGACATTGTAACTGAACTGGATGCCAGCGGCGGTGAACCCCCGGACGATGTTGCGGCTGATCGTCACTCCCCCGGTATCCCCGCCAATCGCCAACCCGATAGGGCCTCCGGTAATGCGGTTGTTCGTAATTTTCAAATTGCGGGGTTGGCCGTTGATCCGATTAACTCGAATGCCAGCTGCCCGACACGCGGTAATGTCGTTATCGACCGTCTGGCAATCGGCGACGGTTTCGAGAAAGATGCCGATGCTGCAAGCGCGCACGGTATTGGCCCGGATCAATCCATTGTGCGAGGTCGAGACGATGGAATGGCCTGCATCGTCGTTGCCATAGATATCGATGCCGTTGTCGACGCAGTCGGACACGGTATTGCGTTCGATCACGAGCCCGTCGAATTGCGAGCTCTGGATGCCGATATAGCTCGCCCGTTCCACCAAGCAGTCGGTGACGCGCAACTTCCGGCCTGGATTACCAAGAGCGCCGAGAAGCATGATACCCTGTCCATTGGCGTCGTACACGTTCAACCGCTCGATCGTGACGTTCTCGCACCGACCGCCCCAGCCCAGCACGACGGCACCACCATTGCCGTCGTTGCGAAACTCGCCCTGTCCGGTACGGTTTGCATCGACCGTGAAATTGCGGAGAATGGCATTTTCCAGTGCGCCATTGGTCGAGATGATGCGCGCATAGGTACCATTGCCACGTTGCGCGTCGGCCAAGCGCAACACCGAGCGGGCGCGATCTACTCCCTCAAGTGTGACGCCGCCCCGCATCGTGAACGCCTCGACACCGATCCCGTCTTGGGCAGGACGAAAGCGCAGGAGAAAGGTGCCAGGACCAAAGCGAACCGTGCCTCCGCCTGCAGTCGCTGCGGCATCGATCGCGCGCTGGAATGCTGGGGCGTCGTTGCTCGTATTATCGCCGCGTGCGCCAAAATCGCGCACGTCGAAAACGCGCGATGTGGCGCTACGCTGTGCACAGGCGGGAAGCGCGATAGTGGCGATCCCCGTGCCGAGGCTGAGACCGATGAAGGTCCTTCGGGTGTGTTGATCGGGCAAACAAGCCTCCTGTGATAGGTGAATGAACGCAAAGGCATCTGGGGAATACAGCGCGGCAGAGAGCGGTCGACCCCTAAAATGCCAACCTTCCCCGTCGATCGGCCACGCGTCTATCATACGCAAGGGTGGGACCGACACACCCAGCATCTCCGCGTACGCGCGGCCAGCATCTCCGCGTACGCGCGGCATTCATCTATCTGGCCATTTTGATCGGTTTCGGGCATCTGGACGATCCCGACCCCCTTTTGTCGATAATCATCTAGGATAACGACCTTGTTGGAAGCCGAACGTGCCAGTATCCCGCCCGGAATGACTTCCCAACCGTCTCCGGTCCAACTTATCCGGCCTACACGCCACGGCGATTCCCGAGGCTGGTTTGTCGAGGTGTACAACCGCGAGGCCTTCGCGAAGATCGGCATCACCTGCACGTTCGTGCAGGACAACCACTCTTTGTCGGTCCCGGCGTATACGCTGCGAGGGCTGCATTTTCAGACCCCATCGCGCGGTCAAGACAAGTTGGTGCGCTGCATCCGCGGCCGGATCTTCGACGTCGCCGTCGATATCCGCAAAGGGTCGCCAACTTTTGGCCATTGGGTCGGTGCCGAACTGTCGGCGGAAAATGGCCACCAGCTGTTTATCCCGATTGGCTTTGCGCACGGCTTCGTGACGCTTGAGGACACTTGCGAAGTCTCTTACAAATGCTCGGACACCTATGCGCCCGCCAATGACGGGGGCATCCGTTGGGACGACCCCGCCATCGGCATCGATTGGCAGCTGCCCGCTGGCACCACTCCCGAACTGTCGGCCAAGGATGCGGTACAGCCGCTTCTCGCCGATTTCGACAGTCCCTTTCCCTATGACGGCCGCCCTTTGGCGCCGCTCGCATAAAGGATAGATCCATGCGTATTTTCGTTACCGGCGGGGCCGGCTTCATCGGCTCGGCCCTCGTTCGTCACCTGATCGAGAACACCGAGCACGAAGTGCTTAACTTCGATAAGCTGACTTATGCCGGCACGCTCACCACGGTCGAGCGCGTCGCCGACAGCAACCGCTACCGCTTCGTTCAGGGCGACATCTGCGACGCCGACGCCGTCAAGGCCGCGATCGCCGAGTTCAAGCCCGAGATCATCACCCATCTCGCCGCCGAGAGCCACGTCGATCGCTCGATCGATGGTCCCGGCGCCTTTATCCAGACCAACATGGTCGGCACCTACACGATGCTGGCCGAGGCGCGTGCCTATTGGCTCGGTCTGGACGACAACGCGAAGGCGGCATTCCGCTTTCACCACATCTCGACCGACGAGGTCTATGGCTCGCTCGGCGACACCGGGCTGTTCACCGAGGACACGCCGTACGATCCGCGCTCGCCGTATTCGGCGTCGAAAGCCGGCTCGGATCATCTCGTCTCGGCATGGGGCCATACCTTCGGCCTGCCGGTGCTGATCACCAACTGCTCGAACAATTACGGGCCGTATCATTTCCCTGAAAAGCTGATTCCGCTGATGATCGCCAAGGCGCTCGATGGCGGTGACCTGCCGGTTTACGGCAAGGGCGACCAGGTCCGCGACTGGCTGTTCGTCGAGGATCACGTCCGCGCGCTCCATGCCGTATTCGAAAAGGGCGAGCCCGGCAGAACCTACAATGTCGGCGGGAACAACGAGAAGCAGAACCTCGAGGTCGTGAAGACGCTGTGCGCGATCCTCGACCGACTGCGTCCGCGCGGCGATGGCAAGTCCTATGCCGAGCAGATCACGTACGTCGCCGACCGTCCCGGCCACGACAAGCGCTATGCGATTGACGCGAGCCGGATCAAGAACGAGCTCGGCTGGGAGCCGGCCGAGACGTTCGAAACGGGTATCGAGAAGACGATCGCCTGGTATCTCGACAACGAGTCTTGGTGGCGGCCGCTGGTGGCAGCCAAGGCGTCCGAGCGTCGCGGTGCGAGCGTCTGACGTGTCCTCGTGTATGACTGTCTACAGGGAGAATCGGCGATGACGACATCTGTCCGCACCGTCCTCGTCACCGGGGCCAACGGCCAGCTCGGCACCGAGCTGCAGCGTTGCGCCTGGCCCGAGGGCTGGACGGTCGTCGCGGTCGATCAGGATACGCTCGATCTGCGGGATACGGCCGCGATCGCCGCCAGAGTTGCTGCCGGTCCCGATGGGGCCGGGGCGCGCTGGTCCGCGGTCATAAACGGGGCTGCCTATACCGCGGTCGACAAGGCCGAGACCGATGTCGTCACCGCATGGGCGGTCAATGCGATGGCACCCGCCGCGTTCGGTGAGGCTTGCGCGAAGGCGGCAATCCCGCTCGTCCAAGTGTCGACCGACTATGTCTTTGCTGGCGACAAGACGGGAGCCTGGGAGATCGATGACCCGGTCGCGCCGCTCGGCGTCTATGGCGCGTCCAAGCTCGGGGGCGAGCTGGCGGTCCGGACCAGCGGTGCGCGCCATGCGATCGTCCGCACCGCATGGGTGGTCAGCGCGCACGGGGCCAATTTTATCAAGACCATGCTACGCGTCGGTGAGGCCCGTGACAGCCTGACCGTCGTTGCCGACCAGCGCGGCAGCCCAACGGGCGCGGCGGACCTGGCACATGCGTTGATGACGATGACGGTGCGACTGGTCGAGGACGAGAGCGCACCCACCGGCACTTTCCACTTCTCCAACGCCGGCGACATCAGCTGGGCCGACTTCGCGACGGAGATTTTCCGCCAGTCAGCGCTGCGTGGTGGGCCAAGCTGTGCGGTCGTTCCGATCCCGAGCAGCGACTACCCGACACCTGCGGCACGCCCCGGCAACTCGCTGCTCAGCCACGTCGCGATCACGGCCGCGTACGGCATTGCACCGCGGCCCTGGCAGGCGGCACTAAGCGATATTCTCGACGAACTGATCGGCCCGACGGCCAGCAAGGAACACAGCATATGAAGGGCATCATTCTCGCAGGCGGCTCGGGCACGCGCCTCCATCCGGCTACGCTTGCGGTCAACAAGCAGCTGTTGCCGGTCTACGACAAGCCGATGATCTATTATCCGTTGTCGGTGCTGATGCTGGCCGGCATCCGCGATATCCTGATCATCTCGTCACCCGAGTTCATCGACAATTACCGCCGCCTGTTCGGCGATGGGTCGGCGCTCGGCCTATCGATCGTCTATGCCGAGCAGCCTAAGCCCGAGGGCCTCGCCCAAGCGTTTACGATTGGTGCGGACTTCATCGGTGACGACAATGTCGCGCTGGTGCTTGGCGACAACATCTTCTTCGGCGCACATCTAACCGAGCTGCTGGCCAGCGCGGTTGCACGCAAGGGCGGCGCGACGGTGTTCTCCTACCGCGTCGAGGATCCCGAGCGCTATGGCGTGGTTGAGTTCGGCGAAGGCGGCAAGGCGATCAGCCTTGAGGAAAAGCCCGAAAGTCCCAAGTCGAACCACGCGGTCACCGGTCTGTACTTTTACGACAACCGTGTCGTCCAGTTCGCCCGTGACCTGAAGCCGTCCCCCCGCGGTGAACTTGAAATCACCGATCTGAACCGTCTCTACATGGAAGCGGGCGACCTGTTCGTCGAACAGATGGGCCGTGGCTACGCCTGGCTTGATACGGGTACGCACGACTCCTTGCTCGAAGCCAGCGAGTTCGTCCGCACGCTTCAGCACCGGCAAGGTATCCAAATCGCGTGCCTCGAGGAGATCGCTTACGAGATGGGCTTCATTACCGCCGACCAAGCGCGGGAGGCCGGTGAGCGCTTCAAGAAGACCGCCTATGGCCGGGCGATCCTGACCGCTGTGAATGGCTAACAGCCAGCCGATGTAATCAGGCTTGGTCAGTAGGGCATGACCTGCTGTGTTCTTGTGGGACGCAGCAGGTCATGCCCGAATAAGCCAGCGCTGCACCGGCTGCTCGGTCGATAGCTGTCATGATCGTTAAATGTATGTTGGCACTACCGGCATTCGGGAGCCAGCGACTGAAAATAGCTCACGTCGCTATGCATTCTACGCATGAACCGCATCGATGGGCCGCGCAGCCAGCAGTGCGGTGTGTATTGCGTCTGGTCGTCCAAATATTTGTCAAAAGTAATGCTCTTCAAACGCAAGACACAGAAACATCGTAAGCGCTGTTCTGCGGGCACCTTGTTGAGGGCTGCGTAAGCGCGGACGGATCGGCCTTTCTGAAAAGCAGGGAGGCCTACAGCCATGACGATGTCATGTGACGATGCTGGCACTAAGCCGGTCCGGTTCGAGGTGTTTACGGGAGCGGGCCGGCGTCGCGAGTGGGCAGACGAGACCCGGGCTCGGATTTTGGCGGAGAGCTACGCGGGGCTGGAAAGCGTCAGCGCGGTGGCCCGACGCCACGGGCTATGTCCATCGCAACTGTTCACGTGGCGGCGGGAGGCGCGGAAAGCCATTGAGGCGGCAGCGCCGGTGTTCGTGCCTGCGGTCATCGAGCCGGCTTCGGTCACCGCTGTTCCAGAGCGATCGGTCCGACGGCGTTCCCGACAGGCGCGTGCCGATGGCATGGTTGAGTTGGAGATCGATGGTGTGGCGGTGAAGATCGGGCGCGGTGCGGATGCCAGCGTCATCGCCGCGGTGATCGATGCCTTGAAGGTGTCGCGTTGATCGGTCCTGGCAGCGACGCGCGGGTCATGGTGGCGACCGCGCCGGTGGACTTTCGCAAAGGTGCGGACTCGCTCGCGGCGTTGGTGAAGGCTCAGTACGGCGCCGACCCGTTCTCGGGCGTGGTCTATGTCTTCCGTGCGAAGAAGGCGGACCGGGTCAAACTGGTCTGGTGGGACGGCACGGGTCTGTGCCTAATGGCGAAACGGCTCGAGCAGGGCGGCTTTCGTTGGCCAGGTATCCGGGACGGCGTGATCCGGCTGACGGCCGCGCAGATGGCGGTGCTGCTCGAGGGTTCAGACTGGCGCCGGGTCCATGGCGGTCGCAAGCCGGTGGCGCCGCAACTGCCCGGTTGACGCCGCGCGAGCGGCCTGATTCACTGCTCCGCGATGCTGCTTGAGGCTGACCTTCCATCTGATCCGCACGCTCTGCGCGCCATGCTCGTTGCGACCATGGCGCAGTTGCGATCGCACGATGAAGAACTCGCCTCGCTGCGTGCCACCAACGAGCAGAAGCAGGCGGAAATTGCCGTCCTGCAGGCGGTCGAGGCGGAGGCTCAGGCAGAGATCGTACGGCTCAGCGCCGTCAACGACCATGCCGAGGCAGAACTGGCCCGGCTGCACGACATCATCTCCGCGCTGCGTCGGCACCGCTTCGGTGCACGCTCCGAGAAGCTCGACGACGAGCAGTTGGAGATGGCGTTCGAGGATACCGAAACGGCACTTGGCGTGGTCGCCGCCAGTCTCGATGCCGTTGCGGCCACCCCGCGCGAGCCGCGCCGGCGCAAGACCAACCGCGGGCGCCTTCCCGCTCATCTGCAACGGGTCGAGCAGGTCGTCGACATCGAGAACAAGGCATGCGGCTGCTGCGGTGGTGCTCTGCACGTCATCGGCGATGACGTCTCCGAGCGGCTCGACGTGGTGCCCACAACCTTTCGTGTCCTCGTCACCCGCCGCCCGCGCTATGGTTGCCGTGAATGTGAGGCGGCGCCCGTGCAGGCACCGGCACCTGCGCATATCATCGACGGTGGCCTGCCCAGCGAGGCGCTCGTCGCTCAGGTGCTGGTGTCCAAATACGCCGACCACCTGCCCCTATACCGGCAGGCGCAGATCTACGCCCGGCAGGGCGTCGAACTCGACCGTTCGACGCTGGCCGACTGGACCGGGCGCGCGGCGTGGTGGCTGCGACCGCTGCGCGACCATCTGCTCGACACGCTCAAGCGCTCGGACAAACTGTTCGCCGACGAAACCGTGGCGCCAGTGCTCGACCCGGGACGAGGCCGCACCAAGCGCGGTCAGCTATGGGCCTATGCGCGCGACGACCGACCATGGGGCGGCAGCGACCCGCCCGCGGTCGCCTACCGTTACGCGCCCGACCGAAAGGCCGAGCAGCCTATCGAACATCTCGCCGGCTTCCGCGGCGTGCTGCAGGTCGACGGCTATGCCGCATACGGCAAGCTCGCGCGCATCGGCGACGTGCAGCTCGCCTTCTGCTGGGCACACGTGCGTCGTCGCTTCTTCGAGCAGGCAGCGAGCGGGACGTCGCCGGTCGCAACCGACGTTCTCGCGCGCATCGCGCAGCTCTATGCCGTTGAGGCCGACATCCGTGGTCAGTCGGCCGAGGCACGCCGGGCCGTCCGGCAGGAACGCAGCCGGGTCATCATCGACGACCTTCACCGCGTGCTTGAGATGCGGCTCGGTCAGATCAGCCGCAAGGGTGGCCTCGCCGAAGCCATCCGCTATGCACTGAGCCACTGGGACGGCCTCTGCCAGTTCCTCGACGACGGACGCGTCGAACTGGATTCCAACACCGTCGAGCGCAGCATCCGGCCGCTGACGCTCAACCGCAAGAACGCGCTTTTTGCAGGCTCCGACGACGGCGGAGACAACTGGGCGGTTATCGCCTCGCTTATCGAAACCGCCAAATTGAACCGCGTCGACCCACAGGCCTGGCTCGCCGACACCCTGAAGCGTCTCGCCAACGGCCACCGTATCAATGCCATCGGCGACCTTATGCCATGGGCCTACGCCGCCCGCGTGGTAAGTTAACAGCGCTTACTCTCAAGCAGCATGTCAGTCAGATTTACCGCTTCGCGATTCCGCAGGGCTGGGCTGACAGGGATCCGGCCGAGCATCTGAGCGACCTGCTCAAGCCCAAGCCTCGCACCCGGCATATGGCCAGGGTTGGTATAGACGAGCTGCCGCTGCTCGTTCGCGCGATTGACCGCTATGATGGTGATGAGACGCCGAAAAGGCGCGCGGTCACCCGCGGGGCATTGTTGTTCACGCTGCTCACCTGGGCGCGAACGAACGAAACGCGGCTGGCGACATGGGATGAGTTCGCGGGGCTGGGTACCACTGACCCGATCTGGCGGGTGCCTCCTGCGCGCATGAAGATGCAACGCGAGCATATTGTGCCGCTTGCACCGGCCGTCGTGGCGCTGCTGGCCGAACTGCGGAGGCTGAGTGCAGGGACCTATGTCTTTGCCGGCGACAAGCTTGGGAAACCCATCTCCCAGAATACCATGATCTACGGTTGCTACCGGATGGGCTATCGCGGGCGTCAGACCGTCCACGGATTTCGCGGGATCGCGTCGACATGGGCCAATGAGGCCGAATGCTACCGCCCCGACTGGATCGAGATGGCGCTCGCGCATGCGGAACGCGACGATGTGAGGGGGGCTTACAACAGTGCGCTCTACCTATCCCCGCGTAGGCGGATGCTTCAGTCCTGGGCGGACATCGTCATAGGGATGATCGACGCCGTGCCGGACCAAGACGCTGCTCCGATCTCGGCGAAAATCGCTGCCGAAGCGTGCTCGTGGCATGAGCGTATTTGAATGTGGACCGTCCGCATTTCGGCAAAACTGGTGGAAAGCGGCCTGTCCGCTTTCAGGCAACCCACCGCGGTAAGCTGCCGTTCGTTCAGCAGAGGGGGGCAGGGGCCACGGCCGCCCGTCGAATGGTGGATAACGGCACGGCCGCTTTGGAGCGCCAAGCCAGCGTAAGCAGACGTTCGTTCACGTAGCGCGATGACCTCATGGTCTTCATGGCCCGCACCTGTTTGCCCAAGGCCGCGTGGGCTCGCGGTGCTGGCGAGGTCATCCTGCGATTCGTAGAGCTGACCGTGCCGGTCATTTGGCCTATAGGTGTCGTACCACTTCCTGCGGGGGCAGCCACATTGCCGGCACCACCGGCCTGAGGTTCACCTGTTCCTTGCCGAATATCTTTGGAAGGCGGTTATCTCGTTCACGGACGGGATCGATCGCGAACCCAGGATCTCCGTCTTGAGGAACGCGATTTCGGTTTCAACTCTGGCTTCGTCGACGTCGATGCGCCACGCGCGCGGGCCAACGGCAGCGTCCGTGTTCCATCGGTAACCGCGCTGTTTGAGAACCTCCTTTGTCTCAAACGGCGCCCCTTCTGCAAAAATTCGCCAGGTCGGCTGACGCGCTACCTCCAGAAGCCTGTCGAGAACCGTTCGACCGCTGACGGGCAATGTCATGGTGGTCAGCGCAATGCCTGCATTGCAGTCGTCGACGGCGCGGTGCGCGTCGAAGAAATATGAAAATCTCGAGAGCAGATCCGACAGTCGACGGCCTTCGATGCCTTCCTCTTTCCACGGTACGTCGCACATCGTGCACGCCCACGGCTTTGCAGCGAACACTGACGAGATCCTTTCCGCGAATGGGCGATCGAAAGCGGCGTTGTGCGCGATTATGATCGCGGCCTGCGCGGCGAACATCTCGATGGCGGAGACATCGAGTTTGTGACCGGCAACGTGGGCGTCCGAGAGTCCGGTTATGGCGGTTATCTCTGAAGGGATGGCTTCCGTTGGTTCGTTGAACTGATGGAGTGGTTCGCGAACGGCGACCACCCTGCCATCCGGCGTATATTCGAATGGCACCATCGCGAACTCGATCGGTTCGTTCAGCACGGGGTTGAGACCTGTGCTCTCGATGTCGAGGAAGATGCCGCACCTGGTTGGAGTGCCGAGGTTCTCCGCAAGCTGCCGAGGCAGATCGAGCCTGCGGAGCACACGGTATTTGCCGCTCGCCTCAAGCTCTCGCACGACGCTTTCAGGATCATCAATCATTTTCAACCCCTAGCACTAGTCCGTCAGCCGTTCAGCCCGCCTCTCGACGTGGGTCGTCCTCCATCGATGCGGGTACCGCGAGGACCGGCCGGTCAGATGTAAGCGCATCTTCTTCGCCTGCGGGCTGCGCCAGCATCCGGGGATCGGGCTGCCAGCGATCGTCGACGTAGATCCAGTCCACGAGGACAGGTAGCGGCGAGAACGGGGGGAATTTGTAACGTTCATCCGCGAACGACGCGGTTCGCTTGACCATCCATGAAGGATCGTCGACGAACTGCTCCAGCAGCAGCAAGGCATTACGGGTAGCATCTATGGCGCCAATGTAGTTCGCCGACGGGGATGTTGCAGGATTTGCCACATTCCCGACGGAACGCCACGAACCCTCAGCCTGCAGGGCGGCTAGAAGGACGTACGCGGCTTCTTCAAAGATCTTCTCGAACCCGTTCACCGCCTTTTTGCGAACTCGGCGATCCTTATGCGGATAGTCGCCCGCAGCCTCACCCCCGCGTCCCCGTTCTGTCGCAAAAATCATCGGCAGATGCGCCACGAGCTTCAATGCCTTGGTCTGGTAGTGCGGAGTCGGTTTCTGCTCGGTCGTTCGAAGCAGGTCCAGATCGGCGATGACGATGGCCGACTCGTTTTTACCTAGTGGTCCGCTATGTTTGCTGCTGCCGAGCTGAAATACGCCGGGAGACTTAGAGCCGTAGGGCGTGCGGATTGCTTCGGTGATCTTCCAGCCGTCCAGGCCGACGAAGGCGCTCTGGCCACATCCATATGGTGGGGACACTGCATTGCAGAATGCCGTTACCAGGCCCGTCGCGAGATACTGGTTTTGCCCGAATATGTGATAATCCGCGGAGCGGGCGGTCATCGCCGGCAGGACGACGAGCGTACGCTGAAGCTTCTTTCCTCGCGCGAGTTTGTCATGTGGATCCCCGACTACCGTCAATGGATTTCGGTACGCGGTCCATCTGGCGAACTCGTAGATGTCGTTGCTGAGATATTCGAATGGCGCCAGACTGCTATTCGGAAGTTGATAGCGGCGCGCGAGTTCGTGATTTTCCTCTATGACGCCAACGAAATTCGCGCTGCTCGCATGTGGAAACATTTCCGAGCAAATGAGCTCGAGCGTAAAAGTGCCGATGTCGAAGGGATCCGTCACATTGTCCAATTGCGGAGACCAGGACATGTTTAGAGGCGGTCTGATCAGTTCGCCGGCCGCCGCGGAAGGATATCGTTTCTGTCGAACGAAATGCGCGGAATCGATCCCTTGCCCGTCCTTGCTCTCCACAGTTCGAAGGCACGACAGGAGGGCGGTATGCGCCTCCCATCGGTCGCGGCCGGCGGGTGCTGTCGCGAGGTCCGCCGTCACGAACGGCACCAGTGCATTTGGCAGATAGTTTCGGTCGAGCTGGGTGCCCGATGGCACCCGAAACGTGCCCGACCAGATTGTAACGGGTAGCGCCATCGCTCGAATGCGCCGCGCCAGCCAGTTGACCGTTTCGGGGCGGACGCTGTATTCCGGAAGTACGATCCCCTCGACCTTAAACTGCTTACAAACCTCGAGAACCTCTTTTAGAATCGCGCGCCGTCTAAACTCGGTCGTCGATACGAACACGCCGCCTTTTTTGATTTTTCCGTTGGCGGCAACGATGCTGCTCGCCGGGGCCAGCAATCCTTCAAGTTTGCCGTCTCCGTCTCCAGGCGAGGAGTACGTCTCCGCAACGTCCCACTGCACGATGGCCAGTCGGCGTGCGGTTAAGCTCTTGTCCTTTCCTCGGGCTGTCCACGACGAGCGTTGAATTCTCCGAAGCGATTCGAGCGGCGGAATTCCGAGGTCGTCCGCGTCTGTCGGTTGCACCGACGCTGGCGTTGGAGCAGGCGTCGATCCTGCTGCGTCCGTTTCCGTATCCGCTCGTGGCTCCCCTCCGATCTCGATCGCTGGCGTTTCGGTGCGCTCCAGGTTTGATGAGGACCCGCGCGGACCGGCATCGAACGGATCCCCTCCCTGAATTGATGTTGGGGAAGTCGCTGCCGTGTTTGGGAACTCGCCATGCTCCCCAAAGACGGCATCGGCGAGCTGCCGCGAGATGAGGTGCATGCCGAGCACCTGATCTTCGCGCCTGCTCACCGAATAGCGGAAGCGCATTCGGCTCCCCACGGAGTGGGCCTCGGTCGCCGTGCCTCGCTCCCCGCGCGAGTGGGCGATGTCGACCTGCCAGTCCGCCAGGCTCTGCGAGCTTCCGTCCGCCAGTCGCATGACCGCTCGATCGGATTGCGACTCGCCGGTGCGGGGGTTCGACCAGGATTCCTCGTTGGTCACGTCGAGACGAGCGCATTCGGTCAGCGTGCGCAGCACGGCGGCGAGATCGCTCGGCTTGTTTCGTCCCAACTCCTGGAATGCGCCCCACGGCCACTCCTCGTCTGTTTCCGGAGTTTCGCACGTGCTGGCGAAAAACCCGATGAGTTCGCAGAGTGCGGTCTCGGCTTGGGCGAGCCTGGTCGCATCCATCGGCCAAAGACGGGGTCTCAGGCGTTCTCGGCTCTGGCGCAAGGGCGCCACCTGAAGGAGGATCGCGACCAGAACCGCCCAGCCCGTCGGCGCGATGCGGTCGCGCAGCGCACCGAGGCCACCTTTGCGTCCGAGCACGATCTGGCTGAATGTCTTGAGCAGCGTGCGCGCCTGGCCATCCAGGCTGAGATCGACATCGCTGCCGTCTGCATCGACGAGGATCACGTCGAGCCCGACGAGATCGCTCAACCATGAAGGCTCGAGCCCACACTGCTCCAACTGCTCGATTGCTTCGCGCGGCAGGCCGCTTGTCAGTTCGAACGCCAGCGCCCGGATATCGGCCACGGCGGCGAGAATACCCACCCCAAGCGAAAGGTTCACGAGCGGAGGAACAGCGCTGCGGGCGACACCGGGGATATGGTCGGCGATTTTGACACTTATGGTTTGCCATGCTGCGGCACTTCTCCGGTATGGAAGCGGCGCGTCGATCGTGCCCGGCCAGAGCTTCACGGCCTCGGGAAGACTTCGCGTCAGTCGGCGGGAGGAGCTGACCATGAGCGCCGCGGGCTGCCCGGGCGTTCCGAGATTGACGTCCGAGTTGATCCTCTCGCTCATGTACATGCCCTCGGCCATCGCCGCGACGAGATAGGCTGCGTGGCTTGCGGGGGATTGGGAGGCGTCGAAATGCTCGAGAAGGCTTAGTGCTCGTTCGACTCGGGTTGGTATTGGTTTCTCGGCAGTGACATCGCCGGCGCCCCATCGATCTGCGCCGGAAAGCTTTGGCAGCACTCGAACCACGATCGCCTCGCGGCGCTGGATGTCGCGGTGAAGTTTTGTAAGTGCGTCGGCATCGATGCCAGGCTCCTCATCTGTCGCCAGATTGGCGCGCTCGCAGACATCGCGGACGGCCCAGCCATATCGCCAGTAGTCGGCGCCGTCGAAGAAGACCTTCTTCGCGCCAAGCGAGGTGCCGGCGCGGACGAACGCGAGGCTATCGACGCTGTCGCGCGATGCGTCCCAGCTGATGAGCTTTATGGCAGTGAGATCCTCAGCTTCCGACGCCATTCTGACGAAGAACGAGAATGCTGTGGGTACAGGTACGCGACCGTCCACGGTCAACAAGGATGCGGCGAACGCCGGAAAGCCCGCGCGGTAGACGGTGGCTATCGCGCCGGGAGTCCATTCTCGTTTCATCAGGAACAGAGGCGCGTAGTCGCCCGGAAGATCTGAGACCCTCAGTCGTATCCCGGGGACGGACTGGGTGCTGGCGTCCGTCCAGTTCGTCCCGACCGGCGCCGCATCTGCCCCTTCGGCGGTGGCCAGAAGCAATCTGTTCTCATCGCACCAAAGCATGATTCCAGAAGTCTCGAGACCTGGCGGCGAGGGCAGTGGCACGGCGTTGGAGGTGTTTGCTATGAGGTGCATCAACCTGGGCCGCCGCGCTGCGACGTCCGCGAAGTTCGCGTAGGTGATGTTGACCAGTGTTGCTGCGGCATCGAGCTCGATGGCCTGCGCCGAATGGGAGACGTGAGAACCGGTGTCTGAGGGTGTCCACACCCGCATGATCAAGCTTGTCAGACTGGCGATCGGGCTGAGCTCCTCGGCGACTGCGGCGTCGTAGGGGATGGGTTCCTCGTCCGCCCCGTGGGATGCGACACGCTGAAGCGCGACGATCGTTCGGTTGAGGTTGGCAAACGCGGCATCTGTCTTGGATTGTCCCTGCAGGATGCTTGGCGGTGCCGCCGGGGCGAACGCAGGATCGAACTTGACGAGTGAAAGGCGCAGTCCCTCCGGAAGTGGTTGCCTACCTTCTCCCGACCAAAAATGCGGGCTGACCCGAGCGAACCCAAACGGCTTGGCCTTGTCTAGCAATCGCTGTGCCGCCAGGCATGCGATGATCGCCGTCTGACATCTGATGTCGAACCGGTTAAGCAGAAGCGCTATCTTCGGACCGCCCAGCACGTGGCTGGCGAGCGGCGTGAAAACGTCGTCGAGAACATTTGCGGACAGCCGCAGGAGAATTGCCGCAACTTGCTCCGACGCTTCCTCGGCCAGTGTGTTCATGTGCGTGGATGATCGTAAGGCCCGATCCAGACCTTCGAGGCAGGCCAGTCCGATATCGAGAGCCTTCTCACTGCCGGCCAAAAGTGCCGTTTGGGGTTCGGCTTGTAGGAGCATGGACCAGAAGGCATCCGCGAGGGATTGCCCGTCGTCAACGTCAGGTCTGTTCGCGGCGAGACACCAAAGACGTCGATAGGCGCTGGCTCGATCGCTGAACCGTATGTCCGGGGCGCTGAGCGCCATGCCTAACCGGACAAGACTTGTGTCGGCGTTCGCGGGATCATCCAGCTCAGGATCGAAGAGTAAACCGAGGGCGGTTTTCCGGTCGATCTCGCCCGCATCCGCAAGGGGGTCCATCGCGTCTGTGTTAGGCAGGTCAGCAAGTGGTCCCGAAAAACCGAAACCGGCTCTGTTGTCAGTCAGCCAGGCCCGCGCCTCAGCGCGGGTCATCGGCGGCGGGGTCACATTCTTACGATTGAGCGTAAGCCCCTTCAGCGCAAGCCACGCCTCTACCTTTCGCCTCAAGGCGTTCGCCGTCTCGAGATCGCGACAGATCAGAACGACGTCGTCCACATACCGCGCATATGCAGCGGCACACCTTGGCGGCGCGTCGTCGCTCGTACTTCCGCGATCGACCCTGGCCAGCTGATCGATCTCAGCTTCCATCATGTCGTCTAGGTCGAACAAGGCAATGTTCGCTAGATAGGCGGAAAGGTCGGGGCCCTGCGGAATGCCGAGCCGCTGGTCATGAATCTTGGACTTGCCCGTTTCGGGATCGAGGTAGCTTAGGCCAAAACTATGATTGAGGAGGAAACCGGTGACGGCTTCGGCACGGCCTGCCGTGCTGTGACCCGCATCTGGCCTTAGCATCGGAGCGAATCCAGGTGTGTCGTCATCTGCCGCGGGAAGAAGATTGAGCGCGTGCTCGAGCGGCCCCACCAATGCGCCCGAGACGACGTCCCGCCTGACGTTGTCGTAGAACCCGGTTATGTCGAGGCGGAGGATCTGCAACTCCTCGTGTTCGAAGCGCTTGATCCTGTCATCGAGGAAATCGACGAATGACCGCCAGCATTCGAAGTAAGGGCGGAAGATGCCCTCGCGTCGAGGCGGACGTTCTCCGTTCACGATGTCCATGTCGATTTGATATGCGAAGCTCAGGGAAGTGCGTTCGCCAGTGGATCCAGTCCGGTAGAGGGCCTTGGCGGCACCACGTTCCGGTGCGTATCGGACAGCCGGGATCATCTCCGCGAATGACTGGCAGTCGAGGCGATCCCTGAGCAACTCGAGCATCACATATTGCTGGAGTAGGGCATCCTCCGCCACGGGGCCGGATTTGAGTCGGTAGCGATCATCTCCCTTGGGGAGTGATCGGGATAGCAACGGCGCCGAAGGCCCATCTCCGATTTCAAGCCTGGCCCGGTGGATGTGGAACAGGGGAGAAGCCGCGACCGTCAGCCGTTCCCACGCGTAGTCGTCGAGCGGATATTCTCGACGCGAAGTCGAGGAACGCCCGAGCGTGAGCGCGGAAAGCAGGTCTGCGCGATCGTCGGTTGGATCCCGATACCTTTTGAGCAGTTCGGCGGATTGGCCTGGCACGATGACGTGCCCACCGTAGCCGCGCACCAGCGCCGAGAATTCGGCTAGGCCGTCACCCGCACTACCCGTGTCCAGCGGGGCGAGGATATTTGACCATACTGCGCCAGGGATGGAGAGCGCGACCGCGCGCGCCTCCGCCGCGATTTTCAGCCGGCCGTACTTTTCCCATTCGATCGCGTGAGGATCAGCGCCCAGGCGGAAGGCCGCAAGAAAGGTCAGCGCCGGAAGCCGTGCGGCGCCAAGGGTTTGAAGAGCCTGCGTTCTATCGAGCCCCTTCAGCCACGAATCCGGATCGATCTTGGCTTCTCCGTCGCCGGCCGGCCAGATCACCTCCAGATCGAACGGGTGGGTTTGACCGAGCAAGGTCAGCAAGCTGATCGCAGCGTCGTACGTCCCACGCCGACCGGCGGCGTCACGATCGAACAGCAGGCGTAGCACGACCTGTCGTCCGGTATCCCGGGCGGACTGGATGACGCCGCTCAGGTTCGCCAGCTGGCCCGATGCGATCCTTGAACCCAGGACACCCGCCGCTAGGAGGCCGAACGATCGCAACCGGAGAACGTCGAATATTCCCTCGACCAGGTAGATCTCGATGGGCCCGGCACAGGCGTCTGTCGCGGTGGATCGGACGTGATGAGCAATGCTGTCGAGCCCGTACAACGTGCTTCGACGCGGAAAATCGTACGAGAATAGGTATTTTGGAACGTCGCCGCCCGTCGCACGGGCGGCGAAGCCTGCGGTCTCGCCGTGAACGTCCGTGATCTTGAAGACCAGACGTCGCCCGCCAAAGAAGCTCTTCAAGCTGGGGCCATAGAGCTCCGGCTCGTTGCCCTTTCTCTCACCCCGGCGAAGAATGCCGGCTTCGACCAGTCGCTCTTCGATTGTCCTGTCAGCCTGAGCCTGTCTGGAAATCTCTCGAAGATCGATCACGGCTGCGTGTGATCGCTTGATGAAGTCAGCGTCGAAACCGCGATCAGCGGCGAAGGCGATGAGGCTTGCATCATCGACAGGCGCGTTCTCAATGAGTTCGGAGACGATCGCCGAGCCGCTGCGGCGATCCACGGGTGCGCGCCGCGATGACGCGATCTCCACCCCTTGGATGCTTGCGAGCCTCTGAACCGCTTCCCAGAAGCCTATCCGCTCGAAATTCTGGACGAGAGAGACGACATCGCCGTGCGCGCTGCAGACGAAGCAATGGTAGTGGTCTCGTTCGCCGGCTGCTGCGCCGCCCTTGTACAGGTTGAGGGATGGATCGCTGTCGTCGTGGAACGGGCAGATCGCACGAAGTGGCTGCCGACCCCTGTTGTCGACCTGGATGCCCAGGGATTTTGCCACGATTTCGATGTCGGCGCGTTGGATGACACGCGCAACCTCGTCATTTCCGCTCTTTGCAGCTCGCGCCAAACTCTGTTCCTCATCCCCGTCGCCACCTCGAAGGGTGCTGCTCAAACCGTCATGACGCAAGGGGAGGGCTGGAACCAGTCGAAACGCGGAAGCCTGCCCAGCTGCCGCTTGATCGCCACTTCGCGATCTGGATGACGATCTTCGGGCGGAAGCTATTCAATTTGAAATATGCGTCCACGTCCATGTAGCGACGCGATAGGTGCAGGCTTGCCGTTTCGGCCGCGTTCGCGTCGAAATTGCGACTGCTCGTTTCCACAATACAGCTCGTCGCCGCGCGCACGGCTGCTTTATCCGAAACCGTTCAGCCGCTACCGTCCTCCTGAACGACGTGTTTGTCCCACGAACGGCCGGCATCAGTCGACTAGCGCCGGTCGTTCAACACTGTCTCGGCGAACCTCTGATTCTGATGAAAGCTGTCGATTGCGCCAGTCGTAGTGGCGCGAGGCCGATCTCGTTTCCTATATCGATGAACGGCTGCACGATCGCCGAGACGTTGAAGCTCGAATAGCCCGGGCGGTGCGAACGGCGGCGCTAGACGACGGCGCAGCACTAAGTGGTAGCCGTTTCAGCTACCGGCGGATCGATCAATCGATCGCCCAGCCGCTCGCGCACAGCCCGGCGCAGGCGAACCTTGCCGAGATCGTTTAGCACGGACGTTGGGAGGGGAGCTGGGGCCGACAGCAAGTCTCGCGCTGGATGACCGGGTTCCATCAAATCGAGGATCTGATCGGCTTCCACAGGGTGGTTCGGCGCGAGCGTTGCCGCACCGACCAGCAGCAGGGCGCGGCGGTTGTTCGAGCTGGCGACGCGCTCGAAGACGCTCACCGCCTCCACCGGTGCGGCATGATTGCAAAGCAGGACGGCGGCCGGCACAGCGAGGACAGCCGGGAGCTTGAGCAGTAATGGCGCCGTCACCTGTGCCACGATTTCCGGCTCGACAAACTCGGCGTTCGCCAACGCATCGAGGGCATCGAGCCGGATCCAGCGGGATACTGGCATCAACACCATTTCCCACAGCTTCGTACGGATATCCGCACCGAACGCATGAGCCGCCAAGATGAGGGCATCTTGGCTCACCTCACGATCGGGCGTGCGGTCCGCAAGATCCAAAAGCTCCGGTCCCAGATCAGCCGGGAGATCATCGTAATGAGCAAGCGCCTCTATCGCTTCGCAGGCGATCGGGTGCGATTCGGGCTCATGATGATAGCCGTCGTTGTCCGACCAAGTGTCGTGAATGAGCGAGCGCAACGCGGGGAGGTGATCGGGATGCGGCCGGTTCTTCAGGATCGCGACCAAAGCGCGGCGGACCCGGTTGCCAGGATCGGTTGCAAGTCTGAGGAGCGCGTCCGGCAACGGCGCGGCATGTGCCTTTGCGAGCGCAATGAGCGCGACGCGGCGGGCATCTGCGCGCTTGTGATGCAAAGCTAGTTCCATGAGAGGCTCATTGCCGAGCATTACGGCTGCCTCAGCCGCGGCGCGCGCATCATCATTATCGTCGTCGACGATCAGCCACCGCTTAACAGCCTCTGCGGCATCACCGCCGCTAGCGACAATGATCGGGACGAGCGATTTCAGCGTGGAGGCGGACAGGTTCCCGATCGTGCTGAAAATATGGGCGAGCGCGGTGGCGCCTACGCCTTTCGCGGCGCGCTTCCTGAAACTGAGCGCCTCAGCGATTTCGCCGAGGTCCGGGGAAATCCTATTGGAAATCTGCTTGAGCTTGGCTGACCGCCCCTTCGCGCTGAGCCGGCCTCGAGCCTCCCACACGTCGACGACCAGTCGCACCTGCGCTGCTGGCCTTTGGCTGAGCGCGTTGATCACCTCAATGAGCATGTCGGGCGCGCACAAGACGGCGGTTCTGACCAGTTCCGACCGCAGCTGGCCTTCAGTTGGGTCGGCCAAGACGCGTGCGCGTAGATCGGCTGCAAGTTCGGGGTACCAATTCTCGCGCGCGGCCCACCATGTCTGATGCTCGGACGGCTTGTCCTGACTGAGCCTCATCAGCTCGCGAAGTTCGACGATCTCGGGGCGCTCGGCAGATGTCGCGACATCGCGCGCCCAGGCATAGAGCAGCTCGTCCACGCGGGGGTGGGCGGCGATGTTCCGCCAGTGACCCTCGCGGCGCAGCTGGGCGATATATGCGTCCACGAAGACGCCCGAAGTGTAACCGTCACCCTCATGATTGGACTGGTGGCCTTCCTCGACGGCATGATCGCGCTCGCCATCCTGGATCGCGCGCCATTCCTCGGCGCCTTCCTGCGCGGAATAGCGTCGGATGCTTGTGAGATCATCGAGAGCGGCTTCGACAATCGGCGCAAAGGCCGCGACGTCGCGGACGGCCCCGACTGCCACGGTGTCGGCGTTGGATTCGAACCCGTTGCCGACCATTTTTCTGGCGGCCTCGCAATAGGCAAGAGCAAGGTTGGGCGCGATGCGATCCAACTTCTCAGGGAAGCCGCGACCAAAGCCGCCTCGCTCCCAAGGCAGAGCGTCGCGCACGAAGCGTCCCGCGACCTTAGCTGTCACCGGATTCCCCGCGATACGGTCATACCACTCGTTAGAATAGGTCGGCGGTTTCCACTTCTTGAGAAAGACCGAGGCGCCTCGCTGCACGCCCAGGAGAAGCCAGCGCGCCACTTCGCTAGGCACCGATTCGCTGGATCCCACATCGGTCGACAATTCGAGCAGAGGCGAGAAATCGGATTTTTCGTCGACTAGGCCTTCGTCCAGCCATGCATCGATCGCTGCCTGAGCGTCCGGATCGATGTCGAAGGGCGGGTCGATGCCCTCAATCCGCTTGCTGAACGCCTTGGTCACCTGAAACGCTCTCGCGGCAGTTTCCAGCCCCCACTCGCTATAGCTGCCGCCGAGTTTCGTGAGCGCCTCGATGAGCAGCTCTAGCGCGCCCTCGTTGCGCGGCCAATTCGCCTGCAGGAACGCCTCGAAGCCCTCTTTGACGCTTGGATGGGCGAATGCCACGGTTCGCGCAGGCTGGCGCAGATGACGGGTTGCCACCAGACGATCGACGGCCTTGTCGAGTTCATCGGCGAGCGCTGGCGCGATCCTACGAAGCGCGCGCTGAAGCGCGGTCAGATGCGCGCGGTCGAATTGCGATCGGGCCGCCAGCAGTGCCCAGACGATGGCGGATAGCCCCGCGCTGTCGATCTTCGACAGATATTTTACGACTTCGTTCTGCACCGCTTCCCGGTGCGCAGCCTCCAGAAGCCGGCGGAAGAAGGCGTGGTCCGCTTCGCCTTCCGCAGGGCCTTCTTGCATTTCCTTGAAATAGAGATCGATCTCGAGCGGGGTCTCGAACGCCCGCAGCGCATCTGGACGAAAGGCGAAAGCCTTCGCCTGAAGGTCGGCCGGCAACTGGTCCATGCGATTGTCGTGGATCGCTATGAGCGGACCGTCGCTATATTGATCGCCATCGAGCTCGATCGACCAATGGTTGAGCCCGGTCCCCACGTCGGCGCTTTGCATCATGTCGTCGCGCGAGGTGATCACATACAGGTGATCCGGCCTTGCCTTTTCTAGAAGGCGCGGCAGTTGCGTGGTCCAGGCCTCGGACCGCTTCGCGCTCGACTGATCGCCCGTCGGACAGACTGATGCGCCGCACGGGCGTGTCGGTGGCTATGGTCTACCATGGCGCCAGCTTATGACTGGGAGCCAGGCAATGGCGGAACGCCGCAATCTCGATCGCATACAAAGGTCGCTCGGCAGCCAGCCGGTGATCCATGACAGCCCCACCGTCGACGCCCTCGGCGCAATGGTGATCGCGCTGCTCGGCGAGGTCGCCGTGCTGCGCGACCGGCTCGACGCGAACGAACGTCTCGGCAAGGCGCAGGGCGGTCATGGCCCTTCGGAAGTCGACGCATACCTGCCCGATGTCACGGCCAGCGCAGAGCGTGGGCGTTACCGCGACGCGATGTACGACCGCGTGCTCGGCGTCGCGCGCGACCGGCTGATACCCGAGGCTTTGCGACAAGGTCAGCGCGACTATGATCGCGTCATGGACGACATCTCGACACGCTAGAATTTTCACAGGAGAGCGAACGATGCAGCATTTCGGCCACGCGGTGATGCCGCAAGCGACGCATGACGAGCAGGCGATGGAGGACCATTTCATCGGCATGCGGATGTGGGCGGTGCGCAATCTGGATCCGCTCGACAAGCGCCTGTTGAACGAGGTGGTAGTGCCCGAGATCGAGGCCCGCACCGGCGACCGTCCGCGCAACAGCGCGGCGGTTCGCACACCGCTCGAGGCGCATCCGTTCCACCGGTTCTGGCTGTCGCTCAATTTCCAGTATCAGGACCGGATATGGCAGTCGATCGGTGGCAGCATCGATCGCCAGTACGATACGCTCCGCGACGTCGTCGCCGCACACGACGTGACCCCGAGCGGCACGCTCACGCTCGACCCCGACCTTAATCCGCCGCGCTATATCGACGCGTTCGATCATCACCGGATGCCGGGCAGCTATCATGTCGAGACCGCCGACGATGATTTCCGTGCCGGCGCGATGTACGATCGGTTCGCGACGACGTATCTGCGCAACCACAATGGCGGCTGGCGCAACGACGGCCGCGGCCACACCATCGTCAGTCATGTCCGCGATTTCTATCCCGACCTCGCCGTCGAGCGGATCCTCGATCTCGGCTGTTCGGTCGGACACAGCACCGTCGCGATCGCGGCAGGCTTCGCGGGTGCGGACGTCCAGGCGATCGATATCGGCGCTCCGATGCTGCGGTATGCGCATGCCCGCGCCGAGGCGATGGGCGAGACGATCCATTTCAGCCAGCAAAATGCCGAGGCGACGGACTTTCCCGATGCCAGCTTCGACCTGATCACCTCGTCGGTCATGCTGCACGAGACGTCGGCGAGCGCGATGCGGACGATCTTCGCGGAATGTCACCGTCTGCTTCGCCCCGGTGGCGTGATGGTCCATCTCGAAGTCCCGCCCCGCCGCGAGCATCTCGAGCTGTGGGAGCAGATGCGCTGCGACTTCGAATCGCACTATAACAACGAGCCGTTCATGGCCGCGATCAGCCGCACCGACTTCGCCGAGGTCGCGGTACGCGCCGGGTTCGATCCCGCCGACGTGCGGGTCGGCTACCGCAAGGGTGTCACCGAGCCCCGCGTCGACCGCGAAGACTTCTTCACCGCCGGCGATCCCGAAGGCCGGACGATGCTCGGCAGCTGGTACATCTGCTCGGCGATCAAGCGCTGACCGTAACCGGCCCACCACCCTGACCAGACAGTCAGGGTGGTGGGCCCGGCGTTCAACACGCCGCCTTGTCATCCATCAGCCGCGCCGTCTCGCCACCGCTTGCGACCTGCGCCAGCAGCGCATGGCGGGCGATCCAGAACAACAGGCACCCGGCGACCAGCGCCGGGATCACGACCAGCAGGATTGCATAGCCGACCTTGGCCGGATCGCCGAACAGGTGCTCGGTCAGCGTCGCGACCGCCAGCGGGCCGAGGCTTGCGCCGAGGATCGTGTTCACCAGCCCGGTCAACGCCACCGCGACACCACGCATGTCGGGCGGCACGATCACCTGGAGCAGCGCGAACATCGTCGTCCCGATGACGGCGAACACCGCGCCGCTCGAGGCAACCAGGATCACCGCGCTCGGCAGACCCGGCGCGAATACCGCCAGTGCGGACGGGATCACGCACAGCGGCGCGATCACCAGGATGGCGAGCTTAGCCATGTGATTGCCGCGCCTGGCATACCGATCGACGAGCAGGCCGCCGGTGGTCGGCCCGACGACCGCGA
The DNA here is from genome assembly GCF_024273235.1 of Sphingomonas faeni. Taxonomy (GTDB): domain Bacteria; phylum Pseudomonadota; class Alphaproteobacteria; order Sphingomonadales; family Sphingomonadaceae; genus Sphingomonas; species Sphingomonas faeni_A. The sequence continues at coordinate 37,507 of NZ_JANBVH010000012.1, forward strand.
ACAGCATCGACAGCGGCCCCAGCCACTTGCCGATCTGTCCGCTGGTCGCACCGAAACCGCGCATCAGCATCGACGGCGCCCACGCGCCCGCGGCATAGGCGGCGAGGAAGCACAGCGCGAACCCCAGATACAGCGGTATGAACAGGCCCCGGTTACGCGACAGGTAGGCGATATTGTTGCGGATCTGGAGACCGACGCCCGTTACCGGTCTCGCCGTATGGCGCGGCGGCTCTTGGGTGGTCAGCATACCGAGCACCACGAAAACTCCCATCGCCCCGCAGCATACGAACGCGATCCGCCACGGCGGCAGTTGGCCAAGCAACGGCACGCCCTCGAACGCGCCGCCGGCGGCGGCCGACACGATGAAACTGGTGACCGTGATCGCGAGGCCGTTGGCGATCGCCTGGCCGATCAGGAAGATGCTGATCGGCCGGCCGCGCCGATCGGGTGGAAACAGGTCGGCGATCAGCGAGATCGCGGCTGGCGCCAGTGCCGCCTCGCCGAGCCCGACCAGGAGCCGCGACACGAACAGCGGCGCGAACGACTGCGCGAGCCCGCCACCGATCGTGGCGAGGCTCCACACCGAAACGCCGATGATGATCAACCGACGTCGCGACGTGCGATCCGCGGTAAGCCCGAGAGGCAGACCGACGGTCGCATAGAACAACCCGAAGGCGAGCCCCTGCAACAGGCTGATATGGATATCGCTGAGCGACAAATCCGCCTTCACCGGATCGACGATGATGCTGAGTATGCCCCGGTCGATCACCGACACCACGGACGCGAGGAACAGGATGGCGATCAGCCACCACGCACGGGCAGGAGAGGGGTAGACGGGTGAATGGACCGGGGCGGTCGCCATTACAGGAGGCCCAACGGGCGCGCGCGCGACTTGATGTACTCGCCCAGCCAGTCGAGGTTGCGGAACCGCAGCGTGCCGCGTCCGACGCTGACCGAGGAGTGTGCCATTCCCGCGATCAGGCGGAACGCCTTGGCCATCAGGAACAGCTCGCCGCTCGCGACTTCGGCGTCGGTGAACGGGCGGACCGTCTGGTAGCCGCGCTCGAACGCCTCGCCGTAACTGGGCGAGAAGCCGTAGAACAGATTGCCCCAGACGTAGTTCTTGACGTCCTGCATGAGGTAATCCTCGCCCGCTGCGTCGAAATCGAGGAAGGTGATCTGGCCGTCCTCGGTGACGTGGACGTTGCTCGGGTGGAAATCGCGGTGGCAGATGCCGAGCGGGATATCCTCGCCCTGCATTTCGTCGAGACGGTCGGCGAGGCGCTGGGCGATGATCTGGTAATCGCGCAGGTCGTCGGGGCGGTCGTAGACGAAGTCGAGCAGCGCCGGCATGCAGATAAGATAGTCCTTCGACGTCTCGCTGCTGAATTTGTGGTCGCCCGCGTATTCGAGGCCGAGCAGATGCATCTCCGCCATCCGTGCGCCGATCTGCTCCGCGACGCCGATATCGAGCATGTCGCCGAACTTCTTGCCGGGCGCCCAGTCGTAGAGCGCGAGCGCACGCGGACCTTCGGGAGAGTCGAGCTTGAAATAGAGGCTGCCGTCCTTGGCAGGGATGCCGACCGAAGCAGGGAAGCCGCGCTGGCGGAGATAATCGAGGAACTTCATCTCGAACGCGACATCGTCGACGTCGCGGTAGCTTTTGCGCCACACGCGCAGCGCGTATTTCTCGTCGCCCTGCTTCAGCAGATAGACGTCGTTCATGCCGCGATAGAGCAGGAAGCCGTCGACCTCGCCGAGCGCGTAGCGGCTCGAAACCTCCTGCGCGATGAACTCGGGGTGCAGTACGGAATGCGATACCTGCGCCATTTTGAGAGGGGAAGTCGTCACTGTTCGGTCTCCGATACGGGAATAAGGAAGTCGCGCAGCGCCTGGGCGATCTGCGGAATGGCAATTTCGAAGATGTCGCGGTCGAGCCCCGGCAGGTCGACGAACCGAGCGCCCGGGATCAGCGCGGAGGCTGCGCGCGACGCATCGAGCAGGGCGTCGTGCGGTTGCAGTACCAACGTCGGCTGGACGATCAGCGGCAGCCGCGCGTAATCGTACGACCACACGCCGTGATAGGCCCATGCACCATGATCGAGCGTGCGGTTCTTCTCTGCGAACAGCTCGACGGCACGTGCGAGCGGCACGCCCGCGGTTCGGTCGGTTACCACATAGCGATACAGCGCGGCGCTGCGGGCGAGTATCCCGGCGCCATCCTCGGTCGGCTGCGGCGTCGCCAGCGCATCGCGGTACCGCGCCGCGCGGTCGGCTGGATCACGCATCGGGATTCCCGACAGCACCAGCCGACCGACCTCGTTCGGCAGCGCCAGGCCCAGTTCGGCGGCGAGCAGCGCTCCGGTGTGAAAGCCGAACACGTCGAGCGGAGCGTTTTCGGCAAGGTCCAGCGCCGCGATCGCATCGACGAAGCTCGCGGCATACTCTGCCATCGTCGGCGGTCCGGGCGGCGCATCCGACATGCCGTACCCCGGCGTATCGAACGCGACGACGCGCCGATCGCGCGCCATCTCCTCGATCAGCCCGGCATATTCCATCGACGCGGACGGATTCTGGTGAAGCAGGACGAGCGTCGGCGCGGTCGCCTCGGCGGGTGTGGCATCCCAGTAATGCATCTGGCCGTAACGGCAGCGCGTATAGGCTCGGGTGGCGCTCACTTGACGCCGGACACGACGAACCAGCAGGCGAACGCGCCGCTCGATACCTGCGAAAAGCCATCGTTACCACGCTGGGCGGCTGGCGTGCTGAGCTGGTAGCCGACCATGACGTCGCGAAACCCGGCTGCCTCGACCAGTGCGCCATGGTCGATCGTGGTGGCGCCGTGCCACCAGTTCTCGTTGTTGTAGAGGCTCTCGAACGCCGCCGAGAGATAGCTCCACGGATCGCCGTCGTCCTGCCGCGCGGGGACTTCGAGATGCACCATGATCCCACCGGGGCGAAGGATGCGATGCGCCTCGGCGACGATCTTCGCGACCGCCTCGTGCGATGTCTCGTGCAGTACGGCGCAGGTGTAGACCAGGTCGAAATGCGCGTCGGGAAAGCCGGTCGCCTCGGCATCGGCCTGGACGAAATGGATCGCCGCGCCGACGTGCTCCGCGCGGGCATGGGCATAGCGGAGTATCGCACCGCCGACGTCGATGCCGACATGCTCGGCGTGCGGGAAATAGCGCGAGACCGGCACCGTGCTCGCACCGACGCCACAGCCCATGTCGAGGGTGCGCGTGGGCGCGAATTCGGGCGCGCGGTGAAAGACATGCGAGATCGCCGCATGGCCGCGACCGTCGTTCATCAGCCCGCCGTTGCGACCCAGAAGATAGACCGCGCCGCCACGATCCATGATCGCGCCCTGGCGGATGTCGTCGCCGCCGCGATCGCTGACGTAGCCGCCCGGCATCAGGTGCACGTCGACCTCGGCAAGATAGGCGGGCGCGGTGAAGTCGGGATCGACCGTCACCGATCCCTTGGGCTCGGCAATGCTGGCACGGGCGGTCAGCGCCGGGAGCTGGCGGTCGACCGAGTCCGCGATCCGTTGCCAGAGCATCTCCTGCGACAGCCGGCGCAGGCTTGTCCATGACCGGTACACGTCGTCGGCCATCATCCGGTCCTGCAACGCCAGACCCTCGTCACCGGTGGCAGCGGCGACCCGTTGCGCGACGGTGCGTTCGATCGCCCCGATCTCGAGCAGCTGCATCTTGAAGTCGCGGATGAAATATTGCGCGGCACGCTCGTCGTGCGACGGCTCGGGCATCATCGGGTGGATCGCGGAGATCATCGCGCGGCTCATTGCTGCACCTGCTGGGCCTGTTGGGTTGCTGCATCCCGCAGCGGGCGAAGCACGCCGGCGACCAGCGCACGGCGTTTCGCGTCTCGCTCGCCCTGCGCCTGTGTATCGGGCGCGAACGTCTCGATCGCGTCGCGCGTCACCAGCGATTGCGCGTCGAGCAGCCGTTCGACCGTATCGAGGCGTTCGGTCAGCACCGCGACTTCGCCGAGCAGCGCGATCACCATCGCCGACAGCCGCGCGACCTCGGGATCTTCGCCGGGAATAGCCCGCCGCGGCCGGGCGATCGTGCGCGCGATCGTACTGGGGATATCGGTCATTTCAGGCCCTTGAGCAGGAGGTTGGGGAGGTGGCTGTCGTCCCAGTCGAGGCTGGGTGCACCGATCCGGACGATCACCATGTCGGCCGACGGGATGACGTAGACTCGCTGGCCCGCCGAACCGTCGAGATAGACGACGTCGTCGCGCGCGAACGGCTCGGCGGCGGGCACCTTCGCCTTGATGCTCTTGCCATAGGTGCGTGCGGGAGCGTGCGGACTGCCGCGCCAGACCTGCCAGCCATAATTGGGATTGGCGGGGGAGGGAGCGGACATCGCTGCGATCCAGCTTGCGGGCACCACCTGGCGCCCCGCCGCCTTGCCCTGGTCGAGGATCAGCCGACCGACCCGCAGCCAATCCGGCGCGGTCGCCATCAAACAGCAGGAATAGCGCGGGCTGCCCCCGGCCTTGTCGAGCCAGAGCCGCGCCTCGCTCGCGCCGATCGGCTGCCAGATGGCCTGCGACAGCCAGTCGGCGTAGCGCATTCCCGTGGCATTGCTCAGCGCCCGACCCAGATAATGGGTGTTGGCGTTGGCGTAGCAGAATTCGGTGCGTGGCGTGCAGGTGTCGGGCCAGCGCGCGACGTCCGCATCGAGATCGTCGCCGAGATAATATTGATAATAGACGCTGTCGTCGCCACCCGGCCGCGGCGTCTCGATCCCGCTCGCCATCTCGAGATACGCGCGCAGCGGTAGCGCACCGCGACGCGTGCCGGCCAGCTCGGGGATGTAGCGCGCGATCGGATCGTCGACGCTCCTGATCTTGCCCGCCGCGACCGCGGCACCGATCGCGAGCGCGACGACGGTCTTGTGCATCGATGCGGTCTCGTATCGCGACGTGCGATCGAAACCGGGCGCATAATGCTCGACCTGCAACGCATCCTTGCTCCAGACCAGCAGCGCATATCCCTTCTGCGCATCGGCATAGGCGATCGCGGCGGCGATCGCCTCGGGCGTCAGGGTCCGCTTCGCCGCACGTGGCAGCGGATCCGACCTTGCCGCACGCGGCAGTGGATCCGACCTTGCCGCCCCCTTCACCGTCTCCTGAGGCTGATACCAGTCGACCGCGGTAACGAGTTTGTCGGCCGGGAACGTCGCGAGCCGATCATGCACCAGCTTCACCTGCGCGGGCGAAGGCCAGCCGTCCTGCGCCGCCGCACCGGCCGCCGCAACGTGCGACAGCGTCGCGATTACGCACGACAACACCCGCTTACGCATCGCGGAGCTTTCTCTCGTCGAGGTCGTAGAAATACAGGAATGCGCCGTTCGCGACGAACATCAGGATCGGAATGACGGCGTAGCCGATATAGAGCGCCTGGACCGCGCTGGCGGGCTGCGCGACGATCTTGCCGCCGAACGTCGGGATGTAGCCGGCGAGGTGGAGGAGGAAACCGACGATCGCGACGCCCAGCGCAAACGCCGTCTTCTCGATTACCGCGATGATGCTGGAGAGCAGCCCTTCGCGGTGCAACCCGGTCAGCGCGCGGTCATAGGCCATCGTATCGCCTAGCATCGACACCGACATCAGGATCAACGAGCCCGAACCAACGCCGCTGACGATGCCGCGGATCAGCAGGCCGGTGGTGCCGATGCCGTGCTCTGCGAACAGCCAGCTCGCGGCGGTAACGCAGAAGATCGCGACGCCGATCAGGTACGTCGACCGCTTGCCGATCCGTCGCCCGAGCCGCACCCAGAGCGGCATCGACAGTGCCAGCGCCAAATTCTGGCTGACGGTGAGGACGATCTGGCCCTGATACCCGACACCCAGCACGTTGAGCAGAAACAACAGGCCTGTCGTGGCGATGCTGGCGAAGGCGAGGAACTGGAAGACCTTGGCACCAAGCAGCAACATGAACGGCCGGTTCTTGAGGAGCAGCGCGACCTGCCCGCCGGTCAGATGCGGCTTGGCGGCGGCGCGCTCGATCGTGGCCGTGTTGGCGGTGCCGAGGAACGTGGCGGTCATCGCCGCCAGGATGATGAGCGCCATCACGAGGCCCATGGTGGCGTAACCCGACGCACCGCCGCCACCGCGACTGATCAACGCCGCGGTGGCGGCAAGCGCCAGCAACTGCCCGATCGATACGAAGATGGTGCGGAACGACAACAATCGCGTGCGTTCGTGGAAGCCGTCGGTCATCTCGGACGGCATCGTCATGTACGGCACGTTGAACAGCGAATAGCCTGCCGAATACAGGATCAGCGCCGCCGCCATGTAGGGGATCAGCAGCCCCTGGCTCATCGCCGGCGGCGCGAACAGCATCAGGAACGACGCCGACGACAGGATCGCACCGGCGAGCAGATAGGGGCGGCGTCGGCCCCAGCGCGACTTTGTCCGGTCGCTCATCCGGCCGATCAGGACGTCGGCGAACGCGTCGAACAGCTTCGACGCCATCAGCAGGTAGCCGGCGATCTCGGGCGACTGGCCGAGAACGGTCGACATGAATGCCGGAAAATACGCGGTGACCGTGTTGAGCATGATCGAGACGCCGATCGTGCCGACGCCGAAGCCCAGGCAGGTGCCGACGCTCAGCTTGATCTCCGATGCGCGGGTCGAACTGGTCATGCTAGGAACTCCGCAATGGCCGCAGCCTTGGCCGTGTCGCCGCCCGTGATCGTGGCCACCCGGGCGTCGCGGATCAGCCCGAGCGCGGTATCGATCGCCGCGTTCAGCACGGGCAGCTCGGTGTCGGGCTTGAGCAACAGGACGGGCGCTTCGATCGCCGGCATCCGCGTGAAGGCGCGGTAGGCGAATGCGGCGACATAGGGCTTTGAATAGGTGTCGAGCGCCTTCAGCACGTCGAGCGTGATGCGGTGCAGGGTCGCCGGATCGGACAGCGGCACCGACAGGCGATGGGCGGGATCGCGCTTGAAATACGGAAAGAAGAAATGCTGGTCGCGGACGAAGTTGAACGCCCATAGCAGGTGGAGACCATATTCGTCGGGCTCGACCTTCGGTGCGTATTTCTCGATCACCAGCTGGCGCGTGGCGTCGTCATATTCGGTGATGCCGTCTAGGATCACCTTGCCGACCCGGTCGGGATAGGCGGCGGCGAATTCGCACGCGATCCGGGCACCGGTGTGCGCGCCGTACAGGTCGACCTTGTCGATCCCCAGCGTGTCGATCATCCGCAGCTTGGCATCGGCGAAGTAGGCGATGTCGGGCATATCGGGCGTCGGCGCCACGCTGTCGCCGTTGCCGAGCGTGTCGGGCGCGATCATCGTCCGGTCGAGCCCGGCACCGACCAGCGCGGTCATCAGCGACTGCATCACCCAGGACGAGGCAGGCGAGGCGTGGAACAGCAGCAGCGGGTTGCCGCCTGCGGCCCGGCTTCCAATACCGCCGCCGCCATCACCCCCGTCACCGCCGTGACGTCGGCGAAGATGCATCTGTCCCTCGCTCAACGTAACGAATGCGCGTTCGATCATGCCCTGGCCTCGATCCGGAATGTCGAGGTCAGGGCTATCGTGTCGCGGCGCGCCGGCGACGTGGATCGGAACATCTATCCGACTACCGGATAACCAGCGCGCACCGCAGGACTAACGCGGTCGCGGGCCCTCTTTCTATGGCCATGGAAACGTTGACCGATCCCGCCGCCGATGCGGTGCTCACCGACTGGCTGCGTCGCGAGGCGCCGATGAACATGGCCCGCGCCTGCCAGGTGATGGACGAGCAGGAACTCGACGGCATCGTCCTGGGCGATCCGCTCAACCTGTTCCACGCGCTCGGCTACTGGCCGCAGATGGCCAATACCAAGGGGGGGCAGCCGCCAACCAGTTTCGCGCTCCTCACGCGCGATCGGGGCCGGGCGGCGGGGTTCGTCACCAGCCGGTTCCTGTATTACTACACCTACGCCGACGGACAGTTCTCGCAGGCGCTGGAGACCTGGCTCTACACCGAGAATGGCGACGCAGGCGATTTCGCGCCGCTGCCCGACATCGATTATTTCCCGGATCGTGCCGCGGCTCCGCTCACCGAGGTCGAGCGCCGCCGCCGTACCCTGCTCGATGGGGCCGTGCCGTCGCAGCGGAGCTTCCGCGATGCCGGGGCGGCGCTGGTGCAGGCGTTGAAGGGCATGGGCCTGTGGCGCGGGCGCATCGCGTTCGATCATCCTGTGATCGCCGCGGTCTGCGCGCGGCACGAGCGCCCCGGTACGTTGGTCCCGGCGGACAACATCCTGCGCGCGATCCGGATCGTCAAATCGCCCCTGGAGATCGCGCTGATGCGTCGCGCGTCCGCGGCCAACGTCGCTGCGGTCGGCGCGGTCGGCGCCAGCGTACGGCAGGGCGCAAGCTACGCCGACCTGCGTCACGTGTTCGACGTCGAGGCAGCCAGGCGGGGCAATCGCGGCGTGTTCATGACTGTCGACCGCGTTTCCTCGCCGCTGTCCGACGACCGGATTTGCGACGGCCAGACGCTCTTCATCGACGGTGTCAGCCATTACAGCCACTATCACGGCGACTATGCCCGCACCGTCTTCGTCGGCGACCCGACCCGCGAAGCCAGGCGCGCGGCGGAGGCTGCGGCGTTCGGCTGGAACGCGGTGCGCGACGTCCTCCGTCCGGGCCTGCGCTATTCGGAGATCGCCGCGATCGGCGCCGCGGCCGTGCGGAAGGCCGGCTATAGCGAGATCGTCGGCTTCGGCCCGCACAGCGTAGGCCTGATGCACACCGACGAACCCGGCGAGGACGCCGGCGGCTTTTACCGCAAGGCTGACCTCGTGCTCGCCGAAAACATGATCGTGAGCGTCGACTGCCCGGTGATGGACACCGGGATCGGCGGCTCCGCGCACATCGAGGATCTCATGCTGATAACCGCCGACGGCGCCGAACCCATTCACGATATTGGCCAAGGAGTGATGACCATATGACACGCGCACCGCTGATCCTGTCCGCAGGCATAGGCGATGCCCGCCTGTCCGACCCGGTCTGGGCCAAGGAGATGGTGGCTCTGGCCGATCAGGCCCGCATCGATCTCCTGCTGCTCGGCGACGGGCACGCATCACCGTTCGATCCGCTGGTCGTTGCCAGTTGGCTCGCGCCGCACGCCGGTTCGGTCGGGCTGGTGCCGACGATCGACACCGGGCGCGACCTGCCGTTCCACGTCGCCCGGGCATTGTCGGCGCTCGATTTCCTGACCGGGGGCTGTTCCGGCTGGCAGCCGTCGACGCTGGTTCAGCCATCGATCGGCGACAGCGTGCCGCGGGGCGTCGATTTCGTCGGTGCAACCCGCAGCCTGTGGGACAGCTGGGATGCGGACGCGCTCGTCATCGATCCCACGACCGGGGTTTATCTCGACAGCGGCAAGGTTCGTCGCAACGACTATCGCGGCGACTATTTCCGCGTCCTCGGCCCGCTGAACGCGGCGCGTCCGCCACAGGGGCACCCGGTGCTCGTGCAGACCGACGCCGATCCGCTCTGGTCGCAGGTCGCCGCCGATGTCGTGATCATCGACATGGATTCTCCCAAGCCGCCACCAGGCCCGAAGTGCCTGCTCAGGACCTACACCGCGCTCGCCGGGCTCGACCAGATCACGCAATTATACCGCGACGGGATCATCGACGGCATCCACCTGACGCCGCCCTATCCGCGCAAGGGCCTTCAGGAGTTCGCCGATACGATGCTGCCCGCGCTGATCGAACGCGGCCTGCTGCCGGCGACGCGGCCCGAGATACAGCGCGCCGGCACCCTGCGCGAGCGACTCGGCTTGTCCGTGGCTCCGCATTCCTTCCATCCCATTCAGGCGGATTGATCGACATGGCACACCTCCATCTCTGGGCCTTCCTGCAAGGCATCGGCCATTACCCAGGCGGCTGGCGCGATCCGGGCGCGACGCCGCGCGCGGTGTTCGACCTCGACTATTACCGGCGCATCGGCCAGCTGATCGAGCGCGGCCGGTTCGACGCGATCGTCTTCGGCGACCAGCTGCAGGGGCGCGGCGCCAACGGGCATACGCCTGCACGGCTGGCGATCCCGACGCTGGACCCGATCACGTTGCTGTCCGCGATCGCCGCGGTGACCGAGCATGTCGGCCTCGTCGCGACGGTGTCGACCACCTACAACGAGCCCGACGCGCTGGCGGATCGGTTCGCGACGCTCGACCGGCTGAGCAACGGTCGCGCCGGCTGGAACATCGTCACCACCGCACATCCTGCGTCCGCGTGGAATTTCGGCGATGATGCGATGCCCGAGAAATCGACGCGGTACGCGCGCGCTGCGGCGTTCGTCGATGCCGCTTCGATGTTATGGGACGGCGCGCTGCCGGCGGCGAAAGCGCCCAATCCGCCGGTCGCGATCGCCAATGACTGGTTCACGCTCCACGCTGCACTGGCAACGCCGCGTACCCCGCAGGTCCGTCCGGTCTTCGTGCAGGCCGGCCAGTCGCCCGACGGGCGCGACTTCGCGGCACGGACGGCAGAAGCGATCTTCTGCCCGGCGCGCACCATCGAGGACGGCAAGGCCTTTCGCGACGATATTCGTGCGCGCATCGCCAAGTTCGGACGCGATCCCGACGCCGTGAAGGTCATGCCCGGCCTGTCCTTCGTGCTCGCCGCGACCGAAGCCGAGGCGATCGCCAAGGACGAGGCTCTGGTGAACCTCGCGGATCCGGCGATGTGCATCGAATATCTCGGTGAATCGCTCGGCTATTATCTCGGCGATCACGACCCCGACGGCCCGATCCCGCGCGACGCCATCCTGGCCGGCACCGACTTTCCGCCCGAGGATATCGCGAAACCGATCGACGCCGGCGTGAAGTCTGGCGCGAGCCTCGTCGAGTTCGCCAAGACCTTCGTCCGCGTGCCCCGCGGTCACCACGTCTTCCGCGGCACGCCCGAACAGATGGCGGACATGATGGGCGAATGGATCGCGCAGGGTGCCTGCGACGGCTTCACCCTGCAACCCGCCTACATGCCGGGCGAACTCGAATTGTTCATCGATCAGGTCGTGCCGATCCTCCAGGCGCGCGGACTGCTGCGCACCGAATACGAGGGTACGACGCTGCGCGACCGTCTCGGTATGGTGGCGTGAGGATGCGACGGGTCGTCGGCTATGGCGCGCTGCTCGGCGGCGCGGCCCTGCTTGGCACGTACGGCACGATGCGTGCCGGGCTCTGGAACACCGACTACGCCACGGTCCGCGCGAAATACGCAGGTGCACCATCGAAGTTCGTGACGATCGACGGCGTGCCGCTGCACGTCCGCGACGAAGGGCAGGGGCCGGTCGTCGTCATGCTCCACGGCAGCATCGTCAACCTCCACGAATGGGACATGGTGGCGGACCGGCTCAAGGGCCGGTACCGGATCGTCCGGCTCGACTGGTCGCCCTACGGCCTGACCGGCCCCGACCCGTCGGGTATCTATTCCACCGCGCGGGCCGCGCAGTTGCTGGCCGGGCTCGTCGACCGGATGAAGCTCGGCAAGTTCGCGCTCGTCTCGACGTCCAACGGGGCGAACGTCGCGCTAGAATACAACGCGCATCATCCCGAGCACGTCGCGGCGATGGCGTTCTCGATCCTCCCGCTCGAGCGACCCAGCCAGACGCGGAAGGTCGATTGGCGGATCAAGTGGATGCAGTCGTTCCACAAGACGCTGCTGCCCGACTATCATTCGCATCTCTGGTACCGACTGATCCTCAAGGACACCACGCCACCGGGCTTCGAGCCGACCGACGCGATGGTCGACATGATGTACGACATGAACAACCTGCCCGGTGCGGTCGCGCGGCAGAAAGCCTACATCGATTCGAATACTAAGCTGTTCAAGACCAGCGACGTCGGTGCGATCGCGGAAAAGGTGACCGCGCCGGTGCTGCTGCAATGGTGCGGCTACGACACCGTGATCTCGCAGGGGCCGGAGGCGTCGATCAAGCGGTTCACCCACACGAAGGTCGACCTGGTGCGTTACCCGAACACCGGCCATTTCCCGATGTGGGAAGAGCCCGACCGCTTCGCCGCAGATCTCGGCAAGTTCCTCGACCGGGTTTCGGTGCCGGCGCCGATCTGAACGATCCTCCCCCGGCAGGGGGAGGTGGCTGGCGCTTGCCAGACGGAGGGGGAGGAAAGCGAAACCCCTGTTCCGTGACCTCCCCGTCCGTCACCTGCGGTGCCACCTCCCCCTGGCGGGGCAGGATCGCGGTGTGGCTCAGGCTGAGATAATCTCCAGCACCGCACGCTCGGAAGATTCCAGCGCGCCCTCCAACCCGCGATTGGTGGTCGCGGTGTGCTCGCCGCAGAAGTGCAGCCGCCCGCTCGGCAGTGCCATCGCCTGGCCGAAGCTGCTGACCTGGCCCGGCGAGAAATACGACCAGTCGCCGCCGTTGAACACTTCGTTGCCCCAGCTGTGGAACGCCGCGCCGGTGACCAGCCCCTTCGAGGCGGGGCGCACGCGGGCCAGTTCGTCGACCACGAGCTTCAGCACCGCGTCCTTGCCCAGTCGATCCCAATATTGCGCCAGCCGACCACGCGCAAACAGGCTGAGCCCGGTGACTTCGGAAACGCCTGCGCCGTAACGCTGCGCCAATACGGTGCCGAGCGGACCATCCGTCCACATCGAGACGGGCAGCTTGTCCGCTTCCCAATAGGGTTGCTTGACGGTCAGGAACGCGATCGAGAGCGGCTGGTAGTTGAGCGTCATCACCGCGTTGGCCTGCGCTCCCGTCAATGCGGGCGTCAGGTGGACGTTGCGCAAGGTCGAGAACGGCAGCGACGACAGCACCCGGCCACCGCGATAGACGCTGCCGTCGCGGCAGGTGACGCTGGCGCTGTCCTTGCCTGTCTCGATCCCCACGACCTCCTTGCCGAGCAGCACGTCGCCCTTGATCAGGCCGCGCATCGCATCGGTCAGCTTCTGGTTGCCGCCCTTCACGCCATAGCTCTGCGCACCGCCCTGCATCTGCGCCTTAACCCAGCCATAGTTGAAATCGTAGTTCAGCGCAGCGGAGTCATAGGCGTTGGTGCCCGCATAGGGCGCGGTGTCGAACACCAGCCGGATCGCCGCGTCGCTCAGGCCCTGTGCGCTCAGGAATTGCTGCACCGATATGTCCTGCGCCGGCGTCGCGTTGATCCAGCCGGTCCAGTCGGGAAAGCGCGGATTCTGCATGAACAGCCCGGGCACGACCTCCCACGGCATCTTGCTCTTGAGCGCGGAGGGCAGCGGGTTGAGCGGCGAGGTCGCCCATTCGGCGCGGGTGATCGATTGTCCGCCGAGGAGCAATTGCTGGGTGGGATCGACCGTGTAGCGCGGGGAGACGTCGACCAGCTCGACCCCGGCACGCTTGGCCGCGTCGATGCCGCGGCCATAACCCGCCGCCATCGAATTGAAGCCCATCTCCGGGTAGCCGGGCTGGTCGAACAGCGTCAGCACGCGTCCGCCGACACGGTCTCGCGCTTCCAGCACGAGCACCTTCAGCCCCTGCTGCTCCAGCAACCACGCGGCGTTCAACCCCGAAATACCCGCGCCGAGAATGATGACGTCGGGGTCGTTGCTTCTTGCGGGCGTCCGCTTCTTGCCCAACGTCTGGGCGAGTGCGGGAAGGGGGGCGGCGAGGCCCAGAAGGGCGGCCCCGGCAACGATATCGCGGCGGCTGAAATGCATGTCGTCCCTCTCGTGGCGGCGCGCCCGTCAGGCGAACCGGATGCGAGGGTGTCTGGTGTGATGCGACGCCGCCACCCGTCGAGCCGGGCGGTGGGGATGGTCGGCAGGCGATCATATACGGTGTAGGACGGCGCGTCCGTGAAGGCCTGGGTTAGTCGGGGGGCAAGGCGTGGTCCTGCCACGCTGCCGCCATTCGAACCAGGAGCCCGCCATGCGCCCGACCGCCCGTCTTTTCGCCGCCGCCATGCTGCTCGTGCCGCAGGTCGTGCTGGCGCAGGGCGATCCGGTGCGCGGCGGCAAGCTGTTCCTCCAATGCCGCGCCTGCCATACGGTCGGTGCGACCGAGGCGAATGGCGTCGGCCCGAACCTGAACGGTGTGGCGGGAGCCAAGGCGGGAGCGAAGCGCGGCTATTCCTTCTCGCCCGCGCTGGCGAAGTCCGGGATCGTCTGGACCGGCGCGCAGCTCGACGTCTTCCTCAAGCGGCCGAGCGCCGTGGTACCGGGAACGAAGATGGCGTTCCCGGGGATTGCCGCGCCGCAGAACCGGGCCGACATGATCGCCTATCTCGTGACGCTCAAGCCCGCCAAACGCTGATTTTCGTGTGAAAGGACCCGTTATGAAGGCTCGCGTCATCCTGCCGATCCTCGCTGCCGTCGCGGCGTTGCCCTGCGCCGGCCACGCGCAGACGCCAGCCGGCGTGCCGGTCCCGACCACGGCGCCACCGGCCGATGCGCCGTGGCTCACGCTGGACGCGTTGCGGGCGAAATACGGCGATCCCAAGGGCAGGATCGCGACGATCGGCGGCGTCGAGGTCTATTACAAGGACGAGGGAAAGGGGTCGGTGATCCTGTTGATCCACGGCTCCGTCAGCTCCCTAAAAACTTATGACGCGCTCGCCGCGCAACTGTCGAAACGCTACCGCGTCGTCCGCTTCGACATTCCGCCGCAGGGTTTGTCCGGGCCGGTCTCGAACGCGGCTTTGGCGGCGCTCAAGCCTACCGATATCCCCGAGCAGCTGCTCGCCAAGCTGGGCATCGCCAAGGCAATTGTCGTCGGCGTATCGAGCGGCGGCACGATGGCGGTACAACTGGCTGCCAAGCGCCCCGATCTCGTCACGCGGCTGATCATCTCGAACGCGCCCGCCGACCAGGTGCGCCCGGACGTCGATACGCTGACCCCGGCGTTGCGCGCCGCGATCGCCGACTACAAGGCGCGAGGCTATCAGACCCAAGCCTATTGGGATGCATTCCTGGATTTCTACGCGGGCAATCCGGCGCGTTACGATGCGGCCTATCACCGGCAGATCTATGACATGAACCGCCGTGCGCCGCGGCCGAACATGATCGGGCTGGTCGCGGTCGTGGAGGATCATGCCAAGGCCGTGGCGGCGATGAATGCGGTCAAGGCGCCGGTCCTGCTGATCTGGGGCGGGGCCGATCCGCTGCTGCCCTATGCGGCTATGGACGTGCTTGCCGGCTATCTGACGAACGCCCAGATTTCCAAGATCCGCCTGCCCGACGTCGGTCATTATCCGCCGATCGAGGTTCCGCTCCGCTATGCCGACCTCGTCACCGCCTATATCGAAGCAGCCGTTCCCGACGACGCGAAGGACAAGCGCTGACCCCAGCGGTTCTCTGACGTGCCGACCCGATTACTGGCCCGCGTCTTCCGCGGATGCCTGCAGGCCCATGTGAAACGCGGTCATACGTCCGTCTTGGCGCTGTCCAAGATCTGGTCGCCGCGTGCGAACCAGGTGGTCGAACGAACGGCCAGTTCGGCGAGCAACGCCTCGAACGCATCCATACGATAGGGCAGGCCGATGATGTACGGCGTCAGGTGCAGCGGAAGTAGTCGCCCGCCTCCTTGCATAGCCGCCTCGGCGGAAAGCCAGTAGTGCGCATCGAGGATCTGCTCGGCATAACTGTCGACCGACTGTTGTTGGACGTTAAGGATCTGGCGGTCGGACAGTTCGTGGTTGAGCGGCACGTTCACGAGGCCATTCGCAAACGCCTAGGGCATCTCGTCATTGCTCCAGTCGCAGCAATACTTAACGCCCGCCTCCTTCAGCAGCTGCACCGTGTTCCAGCTCTGCGACCGCGCGATCGAATGCCAGCCGCGCGGGCGGATGCCTGAGGCGCGCTCCAGCGTATCGAGCGACTGCGCAATCAGAGCGCGCTCATCCTTGCCGGCACACGTCTCGATCGGGACGATCGTCCGATAGCCGCGGCTGAGCGAGTCTACCGCAGCCGCGCGGATGCAGCCCGACGTCGATCCGCCGGTGATCACGACCGTGTCGACCTTGTGCCAGACCAGCAGGCTCTGCAGCGGCGTCTCGAAGAACGGCGACGGCATCCGCTTGGTGTAGATGGCGTCCTTCGCATGATCGATCTCGCAGCGATCGTCGAACGCGTGCCGGCGCGAGCCGTATTTGATGTTCTGCAAGCTGTCTGGGGTAGCCGTGCGCGTGCCCCACACCCCGCGTCGCTGGCATCGTCCATGTACGCAACATGCGTCCATACGACGGGCATACCCTTCGCGCGAGCGAGCCACGAGAGCGTGTTGGCGTATTCGATCTGGCGCGGGTCTGTCTCGTACGCGGTCCTGAGTGTCAGTCCGCTTCGAGAACTGGAGAAGTAGGCGGGGCATCACTGCCCCGCCCTTTCGTCCCGGTTTCCCGTGTCGCCACAGGTGGATCAGAACTTGTAGCCCACCTTCAGTCCGAAGGTCCGCAGTTCTGGCAGGCCGAGCGTCAGATAGCTGTAGGTGCTGGCCAACGCGTAGCCGGGGGTGATCAGCGTGTTGTTCGCCACCGCGGTATAGCGCTTGTTGTTGAACACGTTGGTGACGAACGCCTCGATCGACGCCGGGCCCTTCGATACGCCGGTGCGGAAGTTCACCTGCGTACGGCTTTTGATCCAGGTCAGGTTCGCTGCATCCGAATAGATCCGCGACTTGTACGACAGGTCGCCCCGCACGAAGAACGCGGCATCGGGTTCGCTCTTGATCGGCGCGCCGAACTGCAGCCCGACGTTACCGGAGTATTTCGATCCGCCCGGCAGCTGGTTGCCGCGGAATTCGTCGCCGAACACACCCGTCAGCTTGGAGACGGACGGATCGGCAAAGCTCCGGATGCTGCTGTCGTTCATCGCCCCCGCGAGGTCGAGCGACAGGCCGCGGAACGGGAGGATCTGCACCTCGGCCTCGATCCCGCGCATGATCGACTTGCCTGCATTCGCGACGCCCGAGACGATATTGATGCCGCCGGTCGTCGCATCGGCGAACGTGATCGATCGATTGTTCATCTGGTTGGACCAGATCGAATAATAGGCCGAGAGCGACGTGCGCACCTTGCCGTCGAGGAACTTGCCCTTGATGCCGACTTCGTAGTTCGACAGCGTTTCCGGTTCGACGACCACGCCGAGACCGATCGATGCCGCGGCTTCCGCGGCAGCAGCTGATCCCGACTGGTTCAGAAAGTTCGTATTGAACGATGCCAGGCTGACGTTCACGCCCTTGGACCACGAGGCATAGCCCATCAGGTTCGTGTCGACCGTATATTGCGCGATCACGCGCGGCATGAAGTTCTTGAAGGTCTTCGAATAGAACACCGACAAGGGTTCGAAGTGACCGCTCGGCAGGCCGAAGCTGTTATTCTCCGCCAGCGTCAGGCCGGCGGCATTGCCGCCGGTGTACGCGAAAATCTCGTCCTCCTGGTACCGACCTTCGCCGCTGATCGTGAAATGGTCCGTGAGCGCATAGGTCAGGCCGAAGAACGCCCCCTTGGTGATCGATTTTTGCGGAGCGACGAGCGAACTGGAGTCAGGCGACAGCCCGAGCATCAACTTGTTCGAGATGCTCACCGTGTCGCTGGAACTCTTCGTCCGCAGATAGCTCGCGCCGAGAACGGCATGCACCGGACCACTGTCGTACGACGCGCGGACCTCCTGCGAGAAATCCTTGGTTTGCCGCTCGACCAGGTAGGGGAAGTCGAAATAGCTGATGAGGTTGGCATTGGCACCGGTCGCGTTGCTGGTGTTTTTCAACAGACTGCTGTCGTAATTGTCGAGATCGGCGAGCTGGCTGTAATATTCGTTGTTGTACCCGGTCAGCGACGAGAGGATGACCCCCGTGTCGCCCAGCGCATAATCGATGTTCAGATGATAATGCTGGAACTGACCTTTCAGGCCGTAACCGTCGGTGCCCTTGCCGGGCGAGACGATCCGGTTGGTGCCATCGGCAAGCGCGTTGGTCAGCAGGCTGCTCGACCCGGTGTTCTGTGCGGGGCTGGTGCTCGACAGCGACGGCACCGCACCGCACATGAAGGGTCGCGACACCGATGCCTCGCTGCTGCTGAGCCCCGACGTCAGCCCGGAAAGCGTGCAGTTTGACTGACCTGCGACGATCACCGTACCGGCGTTCGATCCGCTCAGCCGGGGAATGTTCACGGCGCCATTGTTCGCCCGGACTTCATAGGCCGATACCGAGCCCTGCGCGCTCGGGCCGTCGTCATTGCCGGAGATCAGGCCGAACGCCTTGATCGTCAGGCGATCGGTGGGCTTGGCGACGACGAACAGCGTGCCGGAGACGGTCTTCTGGTCACCCAGCGTCTGCGACCGGTCCGCTCCGTTCACATAGGAACCGTCCTTGGAAAAATAGCGGCCTGTCACACGCGCCGTCAGCTTGTCCGGGATGATCGCACCCTCGACCGCCGCGGTGAAATCCTGGTTGTCGCGCGTACCCCATGAGCCGGTTACCGAGCCCGACAGGTCGTTATGCGGCAGCTTGTTCACGACGTTGACGGCACCGGCAAACGTGTTGCGACCGAAATAGGCGGCCTGCGGTCCGCGCAGGATTTCGATCCGCTCGGGATCGGTGACGGTGCTCAGCGCGGTTGCCGACGCGACGGGAACGCCGTCGATGAACATCGATGTCAGTGTCGAGGTGATCGTCGACGGCGTGAAGCCTCGGAGCGAGATTTGCTGGAACGATCGATCGCTGCGCCCCGAACTGACGTTGCTGATGTTGATGCCGGGCGTGTTGAGCGCGACGTCGTTGACCGAGACGATACCCTTGGCGGCGATCGCTTCGGAACTCAGGACGTTTACGGCGACCGGTGTTTTCAGCACGTCCTCGGATCGTTTGCGTGCGGTGATGACGATGGCACCATCATCGGCCGCCTCCGGGATCGGCTTGGTCGCCTCCTGGGCGAAGGCGGGGAGCGCCGGCAGGCACGTCGATGCCAGCAACATGCTCGTCAGTATCGGCGATCGCACAACCGTTTTCGTGATCGATTTCATCGATATTCCCCTTTGTGGGCCTCGGCATGCGCCGGACCGAAGACAAGAACGAACCTGCCTGCGAAGCAGTTGTGTCTTTCAAGTCCCCCGCAGATCTTCTGCTTTCTTTTCAATCGCGATAGTTCGCGTATCGTGAGGGCCGGTTTTATTAAGGTCTTGGTTGTCGAGTGATCGGGTTTGGGACGATCGATATTGCTACCGGCGTCCGACACATCAGACCTTGCGACTTGCCGGGCCTCGCTCAATCTCGCTTCGTGGCTGTATCCGCCACGCGATCATGAGCCCTGCGACCGGATAATTACCCGGACGACTGTGGCTCTTGGCCCTTGCCGGAACCAGACGCAGGACTTTGCCGATGCACGACAGACCCGCCCACGCGCTTTCTTCCGCCGCTGTCCCGACCGCGGTGAAGGCGGGATATGGTGCTGGCCAGATCGCCGGCCAGCTGTTCCGCGATGCGCCGTCGCTGTTGCTGTTGTTCTACCTCACCAGCATCGTCGGCATGCCGCCCGCGATCGCCGGTGCGGCAATCTTCATTCCCAAGGTGTTCTTCGGCGCGGTATCCGATCTAGGCATCGGCATCCTCTCGGATCGACTGGTCGACCGGGTGCCGCGACGGCGGTGGTTGCTGATCGGCGCGGTGATGGCGCCGTTTGCGATGGTCGCGACGTTCGCGGTGCCGGACGCGGCGTTGTGGATCCAGGTCGCCTATGTCGCGCTGGCGTTCAGCGTCTACATGATCGCCTTCTCCACCTTCTCTGTGCCCTATCTCGCACAGTTCGCCGAGATGACCGACGATCCGGGGGAGCGAACGGTATTGATGGCGTGGAAGCACGGTATGACCGGCGTCGGCGTATTGCTCGGCGCGGCGCTGACGCCGGTTCTCATCCATCTGCTAGGTGGCGGACGGGCGGCGTATCTGATCGCGGCGACCGTGCTCGGGCTGCTCTGTGCGGTTACGCTGCTGCTGGCCTGGGCCGCGGCGGGACGCATCCGGGTCGTGCCAAGCGTCAGGCGGGTGCTGACGGTGCGCGCCCTGCTCGGCGTGCTCACCTACCGCCCATTCGTCGTGCTATGTGCATCGGCAGTGGCCATGACGGTGGCGGCGGGAATGTCCTACGCCTCGTTCGCGTTCTTCGTGACCTACAACATGGCACGCACCGACGCGTTCGTGCAGATCGGTATCATCTCGACGATCATGGCCGTCGTCGTGATGACGGGGTCGCCGCTCTGGGTGTATGTCGCACGCAGGATCGGCAAGAAGAACGCGTACGTGGCCGCCGCTGCCGGTCATGCGCTGACGATGCTTCTCTGGTCTCTGTCGGCCGATGCACCGATCGGGTTGGTCTATGTGTTCGGCGCGGGTGTGGGCTTCTTCAATACCGGCTGGGGACTCGTCGTGCTGTCGTTGCTCGCCGACACGATCGCGCGGTCGCGCGCAGAGCGCGGCGACGATCGTGCAGGGTCGTTCTCCGCGGTGTGGACGATCATCGAGAAGTCCGGGATCGCTCTCGGCGGCACGTTGATCGCAGGTTTCGTGCTGTCGGCGATGGGGTTCAGCGCTGCGGTCGCCAGGCAGGGGGGTGTGCAGCCCGCCTCTGCGCTGGCTGGCATCGCGTTTGCGTATGGTGTCCTGCCCGGCATTCTCAAGCTGATCGCCGCGATGATCGTCTGGCGCTTCGTTCCCTCGGACGAAGTGACGATCTCTCCCGTCAGGGTGCACGTCCATGCCGGCTGATCCGATCCGCGTCGCGGTGGTCGGGTGTGGCCGGATCGCGGAGGCGCATCTTGCCGCGATCGCCGCGCAGCCTGACCACATGGTGCTGGTCGCGGTGGTCGATCCCGATCCCGCGCGGGCTACAACGGTAGCGGTGGAGCGCGGCGCGGCACATGCGTTCACGACGCTGGCCGAGGCGCTGGCGCTCGACGCAGTGGAGGCCGTGATCCTCTGTACGCCCAATGATTGTCACGCATCGCAAACGTTACAGGCGCTCGAGGCCGGCAAACACGTCCTCGTCGAAAAGCCGATGGCCGAAAACGCGGCGGATGCGGCGGCGATGGCGAACGCTGCCGTAGCGGCCGGACGTGTACTCGCGATCGGTCATACCTTCCGGCACGGCGCCGCGGTCCGCCATCTCCAGGATCATCGCGCCGATTTCGGCACTTTGCGCGCGATCGAGGTGTCGCAATGCGTTTTCTGGGACGGGCCGCAGGCCCCGTGGTGGGCGACGCGTGCGCCCGAGCAAGGCCTGATCCTGTCGCTGTTCGCGCCCCACGCGCTCGATTTCGTCCAACTCGTGATGGGCGATGATCCTTTGCGCGTCCATGTCGAGGCCGCGCGCCATCAAGACGGCTGGCGGGGCGAGGACGAGGCGATGATCCTGCTGGCCTATCCGGGCCGGCGGATCGCCAGCCTTCACCTGAGCTACAATCAGCCTCAAATAGTCGATCGCAAGACGTTGTTCTTCGACCGCGGCGTGCTGCGGATCGAGGATGGCGAGTATCTCTACTGGAACGACGTGCTGCTAGTGGAGCCCGATGCTGGCACGATCGGGGACCCGCGCAGCATGGGCGGGCGCGACCTGTCGGGCTATTTTCGCACGCAACTCCTCGAATTCGCGGCTGCGGTGCGTGGTCGGCCCCATCGCAGTCCGCTTCATGACGAGGGGCTGAGGCTGATCGCACTGATCGACCGCGTCCGCGCCTCCGCCCGAGCCAATGCCGCCGCCATGATCGACGGGCCCTTCCGGGGCTCGTAGACGTTCGGCCTTGCCGCAAATCCCCTGGGTGAAATCGTTACCTTCTGAGAATTTTGCAGGGGCCCTCGGTCGTGTCGCCCGACCGATCCCGTTTCCACACTATGTCGGAAATTCGCGCACATTGGTGCGGCCGTCGGCCCAATGATAGAATCTACTTTCCGTCGCGTGGATCTGTTCGGGCCTATTCCCCCCTCGACCACTTGCATCTGCCCGCTCTGACGGAGTGTCGGTGTTCAGCGTGTCAGGGTCTCCAGAAACGCCACCGCGTCGGTTTCACTCACCACGTCGGCGTATTTGGCGTTCATGTCGAACAAATTGGCCTCGTGCGGCGCGGCGTGACGATCGCCGCAGGCGTCGGCGATCACCGCGGTGCGGAAGCCGTGCGACATCGCATCGACGCAGCTGGCGCGGATGCAGCCGCTGGTGGTGAGGCCCGTCAACAACACGCTGTCGACGCCGAGCGCGGTCAGCGTCGAGGCAAGCGAGGTGCCGAAAAACGCGCTGGGATATTGTTTCGAGATCACCAGTTCGTCTGCTTCCGGCACCAGTCCTTCCGGCCAGGCCCCCATCGGGTTGCCCGCCACGAAATGGCGGAGTGGCGCGGCCTTTTCGAAGAAGCGCCCGCCGTCGATCGCGCTGGGATGATAGACGACGTTCGTCAGGATCACCGGTACGCCCGCCGCTCGGGCCGCAACCCGGATGCGCAGGGCCGAGGCCAGCGCATCCTCGACCCCCGAATACAGGTCGCAGGTCGGATCGAAATAGCCTTGGCAGAAGTCAATCATCAGAACCGCAGGCCGCGCGCCGAAGCCGATCCGCTTGCCGTAGACACCCGCATAGTTCGCCGCCAGATCGTCGCTCATGCCGCAGTCTCCGTGTCGTACAGCCAGGGCTGAATGCGCTTCTGTCGATCCTCGAACGCGGCGATGTCAGCACCGCGCGCGTTGAGGATCAGGTCGGTTTCGTCCCAGCCGTTGAGCAAGGCGAGCCGCTGTTCGGCGTCGATCGGGAAGGACAGCGTGGGCAAGCCCTCGCTCGCGATCACCTGTGCGTCGAGATCGACGACGAAAATCCGCCCGTCCTGCGCCGCCGCCATCAACGCGCCGACGACCGCCTCGGGCAGGACGATCGGCAGCACGCCGTTGCGGAAGCAATTGCCGTGGAAGATCTCGCCGAAGCTCGGTGCGATCACGCAGCGTATGCCGTGCCCGAGCAATGTCCACACTGCCTGTTCGCGGCTCGATCCGGAGCCGAAATTGGCCCCGGCGATCAGGATCGGCGAACCACGCCACGGCTGGCGGTTGAGTACGAACGTCGCGATCTCCGACCCGTCGGCGGCGAAACGCCGATCGTGGAATGCGTAGCGGCCGAGTCCGTGTCGCTCGGTGATCAGCAGGAAACGTGCCGGGAAAATGATGTCGGTGTCGACATTTTCCTCGGGCAAGGGCGCTGCGGTCCCGGTCAGGCGATCGAAGGCTATCATGCGCCATGCGCTCCCAAAGTGCGGATATCGACGAGATGGCCGGCAATTCCGGCGGCTGCGGCCATCGCAGGGCTCATCAGGTGCGTCCGGCCGCCGGGCCCTTGGCGGCCCTCGAAATTGCGGTTCGAGGTCGAGGCGGAGCGCTCGCCCGGCGCCAGCCGATCGTCGTTCATCGCGACGCACATCGAACAGCCGGCATGGCGCCATTCGAACCCGGCCGCACGGAAGATCGCGTCGAGCCCCTCGGCTTCGGCCTGATGCTTGGTCGCGGTCGATCCGGGTACGACGATCGCGCTAACGCCCTCGGCGACGTGTCGTCCGTCGACGACGGAGGCCGCGGCGCGCAGATCCTCGATCCTGCCATTCGTGCACGAGCCGATGAACACCCGGTCGATCGCGATCGCGTCGAGCGGCGTACCGGGCGTCAGGTCCATATAGGCGAGCGCCTTTTCGAGCCGCCGCCTGGCACTCATATCCTGTACCTTTGCGGGGTCGGGCACGCTGGCGGTGATCGGTGCGCAATCCTCCGGGCTGGTTCCCCAACTGACATGCGGGGCGATATCGCCGAGGTCGATCGCGACGGACGTGTCGAACACCGCGTCGGCGTCCGAGCGGAGCGTCCGCCAATACGTGACCGCCTGCGTCCAGCGCGTACCGTGCGGGACGAGCGGGCGGCCCTCGAGATACGCGAAGGTGGTGTCGTCGGGCGCGATCAACCCGATCCGGCCGCCCGCCTCGATCGTCATGTTGCACAGGGTCATGCGCGCCGCCATCGACAGGGCAGCGACACTTGGCCCGGTATATTCCACCGCATGCCCCGCCGCGCCCGTCGCGCCGATCCGGGCGATCAGCGCCAGTGCGAGGTCCTTTGTCGAGACATGCGGCGACAGCGTGCCGGTCAGTTCGACCCGCATCGTCCTGGCGCGTTTCTGCCTGAGGCATTGCGCGGCCATCACCGTCCCGCATTCGCTCGCGCCGATCCCGAACGCGAGCGCCCCGAAGGCGCCGTGCGTGGTGGTGTGGCTGTCGCCGCAAACCAGCGTAATGCCGGGCAGGGTGAAGCCTGCCTCGGGGCCCATGACGTGGACGATGCCCTGGCCGTCGCCATCGAACCGGCGATAGGGCACCGCGAACTGCGCGACGTTCGCTTCCAGTTCGGCGACCTGTGCGGCGGCGAGCGGATCGGCGATCGCGCCCCGGCTCCGCGTCGGCACCGCATGATCCGCGACGGCAAGATGCGTCTCGGGCCGCCGCAAGCGCCGCCCGGCGTCGCGCAATGCCTGAAACGCCTGCGGGCTGCTCACCTCATGGACGAGGTGGCGATCGATATACAGCAGCGCATCGCCGCCGGGTTGCTGGGGAGACAGGTCGGCGACGACGTGGCTGTCCCATAGTTTTTCGTACAATGTCCTTGGCATGACGTTTCCTAGACTGCGTCGCGCCGCAAGCGTCTCGGTCTGGAGCGGTTGTCCGCTTGGCGGCTAGGCTCCGCCTGTCCCGGCAGTCTCCCAGACCGCATCGAGAAGCATGCCCGGTGTGTCGAGCAGTGCCGATCGCCTCTCATGCCGAGCCCGTTCCCGAAGACCCTTGGGCCGCGGGTTTAGGCAGCGCGGGAGTGGTTTGAGCGACGGGACAATCCGCCTGACGATCATATGCACACCGGCCACCGCATGATTCCCGAGCATGCCTAGGCTGCGATCCAGGACGGCCGCCGGGACGCGGGCAGGGGCGGTAACCGTCGATCTGTCGCTCCCCCGCTGAAAGGGATCGAGACGTGAACAACCGGATCGCAGGATATCTGGCGGGCATCGCCCTGGCGACGATGCTGCCGATCGCCGCACGGGCGCAAACCGCGCCGGCTACCGCGCGGGCGTGGAGCGACACGTCGTTGTCCTCGGATGCGCGGGCCGCGCTGGTGGTGAAGGCGATGACCCTCGACGAGAAGATCGCGATGCTGCACGGGACGTTCGGATCTTCGGTGCGCAAGGCCAATCCGGCGGACAAGCGGGTCGGGGCGGGGCATGTCCCCGGCGTGCCGCGCCTCGGGATCACCGACCTGTACGAGACCGACGCCAGCCTCGGCATCGCCAATGGCGGCAGCATGCGCCCGGGCGACGTCGCCACCGCCTTGCCGTCCAGCCTGGCGACCGCAGCAAGCTTCGATCCGGCGATCGCCTATGCCGGCGGCGCTATGATCGGCGCGGAGGCGCGGGCGAAGGGCTTCAACGTGCTGCTCGCAGGCGGGGTCAATCTGACACGCGATCCGTGGAACGGTCGAAACTTCGAATATCTCGGCGAGGACGTGCTGCTGAGCGGCGTGCTGGCGGGCGAGAGCATTCGCGGCGTGCAGTCGAACGGCATCGTCTCGACGATCAAGCATCTCGCGCTGAACGCGCAGGAGAGCGGCCGCTATGTGCTCGATGCGCGGATGCCCGAGGCCGCGTTGCGCGAGAGCGATCTGCTGGCATTCCAGATCGCGATCGAGCGCGGTCGGCCGGGATCGGTCATGTGCGGCTACAACAAGGTCAATGGCGATTGGGATTGCGAGAACGATCACCTGCTCAATCAGGTGCTGAAACGTGACTGGGGCTTCAAGGGCTGGGTGATGTCCGATTGGGGCGCGGTCCATTCGACGGCGAAGGCCGCCAATGCCGGGCTCGACCAGCAATCCGGGCAGGAACTCGACAAGGCGATCTATTTCGGTGCGCCCCTCAAGGCCGCGGTCGAGGCGGGAACGGTATCGCGAGCCAGGCTCGACGACATGGTCGCACGTATCCTGCGGACGATGTTCGCGCACGGCGTGATCGATACGCCGTCGCCTGTCGTACCGCAGCCGATCGACTATGCCGCGCATGGCCTGATCGCGCAGAAGGCCGCGGAGGCGGGCATCGTCCTGCTGAAGAACGACCGTGACCTGCTGCCCGCCGCCAGGACCGCCAAGCGGATCGTCGTGATCGGCGGTCATGCCGATGTCGGTGTGCTGTCGGGCGGCGGCTCCTCGCAGGTCGCGGCGGTCGCCGGCACGCCGATCCGCTTGCCGATGCCGAACGGCCCGGCGAACCTGGGGTTCATCAAGGTGACCTATCACGGCTCCTCCCCGCTCGCCGCGATCAAGGCGCGCGTCCCGGATGCGGTAGTGACGTATCTCGACGGCAAGGACGTTGCCGCCGCCGCCGATGCAGCGCGGGCCGCCGATCTGGTATTCGTGTTCGCGACGCAGTGGCGGACCGAGGCGATCGATCTCGCGACGCTGGCGCTGCCGGATGGGCAGGATGCGTTGATCGAAACGGTCGCGGCGGCCAATCCGCGGACGGCGGTCGTGCTCGAAACCGGCGGCGCGGTGCTGATGCCGTGGCTGTCGAAGGTCGGCGCGGTGATCGAAGCCTGGTATCCCGGCGAGCGCGGCGGCGAAGCGATCGCGCGCGTCCTGTTCGGCGAAGTCGACGCGACGGGACGCCTGCCGCTGACCTTTCCGGCCAGCGACCGGCAGATGCCACGTCCCGATATTCCCGGCCTCGACAAGGTGAACGAAGCGGCGGCCCGGCAGGCGAGCAAGCCGCCCACCGTCGGCGCGACGACGATCGACATCAGCGGCGGCGTCGAGTCCTTCCCGGTCGACTATGTCGAGGGCGCCGATGCCGGCTATCGCTGGTATAGCCGCACCGAGGCCAAGCCGCTGTTCCCGTTCGGCTATGGCCTGTCCTACACGCGGTTCGCCTATTCGGACCTGACCGTGACCGGCGGCATCGCGCCGCGTGTGAGCTTCACGGTCACCAACGGCGGCAGGCGGGCAGGGTCGGATGCGCCGCAGGTCTATGCATCGGTTGCCGGCGCGGATGGCGTGTCGGTTCAACGGCTTGTCGGGTTCGAGCGGGTGACGCTCCGATCGGGCGAGAGCCGCAGGGTGTCCGTCTCGCTCGATCTCCGCCTGCTGGCACGGTACGATGTGACGAAGCCTGGCTGGCGTATCCCGCCCGGTGCGGTTCCGATCATGGTCGGCCACAATGTCGAGACTCCGACGTTGAACGGGATGCTGGACCGGCTTCCTCACCGCGTGAAATAGCAAGTGCTTCCGAACGGGCGATATTCGGCTCGGTCATGGTGCACGACCGCCCGGATAGCCCGTCCCTCGATCCCGGTCGCGGATCGATAAGCGAAATCTGGCTGCTTTACATCGGCAATACACCTGATAGCTTGGTCTCCGGATGGGGGATCAACGATGCTCGAACTTGCCAAGGTCACGCATGTGTACGCCAATGGTACCCGGGCACTCGACGATGTGACGCTCAGCGTACCCAACGGCATGTTCGGGCTGCTCGGGCCCAACGGCGCGGGCAAGTCGACGCTGATGCGGACCATCGCCACGTTGCAGACGCCGACTGCCGGCACGATCCGCTTCGGCGACATCGACGTGATCGCGAACCCCGAGGCGCTGCGCGAGACGCTCGGCTATCTGCCGCAGGACTTCGGCGTGTACCCGCGCGTATCCGCCTATGACATGCTCGATCACATGGCCGTGCTCAAGGGCATAGCCTCGGCGCAGGAACGCAAGGAGACGGTCGAGACGCTGCTCAACCAGACCAATCTCTGGAGCGTCCGCAAAAAGGCGATCGCGGGCTTTTCGGGGGGCATGCGCCAGCGCTTCGGCATCGCGCAGGCGCTGATCGGCAATCCCGCGCTGATCATCGTCGACGAGCCGACCGCAGGCCTCGATCCCGAGGAGCGCAATCGCTTCCTCAATCTTCTCGCGGAGATCGGCGAGAACGTCGTCATCATCCTGTCGACGCACATCGTCGAAGACGTCGCCGACCTGTGCCCCCGCATGGCCGTATTGGCGGCGGGACGGATCCAGCTCGAGGGTGCGCCGCTCGACCTGATCGAACGAACCCGCGGCAACGTCTGGGCAAAGACGATCGGACGGGACGAACTGGACGAAAGCCGGCAGCGCTACGAGGTGATCTCGACGCGGTTGTTCGCCGGCCGGACGATCATCCATATCCTGTCGCCGGACGATCCTGGCGATGGCTTCACGGCCGCGCGGGGCGGCTTGGAGGACGTGTATTTCTCCACGCTCGCACGATCGCGGCGTGAGCCGGCGACGGAAATCACCTCCTCGACCATCGCGGCCTGAACGCCATGTTCGGCCAGATCGCCCGCTTCGAACTCCGCTATCAACTGCGCAACCCGGTCTTCTGGACCGTCGCGATCCTGTTCTTCCTGCTGACCTTCGGATCGATGACGATCGACCAGATCAAGATCGGCAGCGGTGCGAACATCCACAAGAATGCGCCGGTGGCGATCGCGCAGGTCCACCAGATCATGTCGATCTTCTTCATGTTCGTGACGACCGCGTTCGTCGCCAACGTGATCGTGCGCGACGACGAGAGCGGGTTCGGGCCGATGGTGCGATCGACCCGCGTCGGAAAGTTCGACTATCTGATGGCGCGCTTCCTCGGCGCGTTCGCGGCGGCGGCACTGGCGTTCGCCGCGATCCCGCTGGCGATCTGGCTCGGATCGCTGATGCCGTGGGTCGATCACGAGACGCTCGGGCCGAACCGGCTGCACGACTTCGCTTATGCCTATTTCCTGCTGGCGCTGCCCAACGTCTTCCTGACCTCGGCGATCTTCTTCGCGGTGGCGACGATGACGCGGTCGATGATGTACTCCTATCTCGGCGTCGTCGTGTTCCTGATGCTGTATCTGGCGATGACCTCGATCCTGCGCGCCAAGCCGGAATGGCGGTTGACCGGCAGCTATTTCGAGCTGTTCGGGATCAGCGCATTCCGCGCGACGACACGGTATTGGACCGCAAGCGAGGCCAATGCCGGGATGCCCGTCTTTACCGGCGTGCTGTTGTGGAACCGCGTGATCACGATCGGCGTCGGGCTGGTGGCGATGACCGTTGCCTATGCGCGCTTCTCGTTTACCGAGCGGGGCGTGTCCAAGCGCCGATTGCGCAAGCAGCAGCGCGCCACCACGAAGCTGGCGGCGACGGCGCCGCTGATCGTCGAGCGCCTGCCCGCCGCCAGATCGAACGAGGCGAACTGGACGCGGATGATCGCGCGGTGCCGGTTCGAGATGGCGCTGGTGTTCCGCAGCCCCGCGTTCGTCGTGCTGCTGTTGATCGGGCTGTTCAACACGCTGGGCGGAATGCTGTTCGCCAACGAGATGTACGGTGCGCCGATCCGCCAGCTGACGTTCGCGGTGATCGCGACGCTGGAAGGCACCTTCAGCATCATCCCGCTGATCATCGCGATCTATTATTCGGGCGAACTGGTCTGGCGCGATCGCGAGCGCGGCATGCACGAGATCGTCGATGCGACCTCGCTGCCGAACTGGGCGTATCTGGTGCCGAAGGTGCTCGCGATCACCGGCGTCCTGTTCGCGACCGCGGTGACGGCGGCGCTGACCGCGTGCGTCGTCCAACTGGCACGCGGGCAGACAGACCTCGCGCTCGGGCATTATCTCGCCTGGTGGGTGCTGCCGATGACGGCGGACGCGGTCATCCTTGCGGTCCTTGCGGTGTTCGTCCAGGCGCTCAGTCCCAACAAATACATCGGTTGGGCGATCATGGTCGTCTATCTCGTCGGCACGATCACGCTGACGAACATGGGCTTCGAACACCCGCTCTATCAATACGGCACCGCCGGTGAGGTCCAGCTGTCCGACATGAACGGTGCGCAGATCGGCGGACCCCGCGCATGGTGGCTCAGGCTCTATTGGGGCTCGGTCGCGCTGGCATTGTGCGTCTTCGCGCATCTGCTCTGGCGGCGCGGTACTGAGACTCGGCTCAGGGTCCGCCTCGCGCAGGTCCCACGCCGGTTGCTCGGGGCGCCTGGCCTCGTGTTGGCCGGCGCGCTGATCGCGACGGCGGCAAGCGGTGCGTGTCTGTATCACGACATGAACGTCATCAACCGCAATCGCACCACGCAGGACGGCGAGGCGCGGCTGGCCGCGTATGAGAAGAAGTATCTCCAATACGCCAAGCTGAAACAGCCCTCGGTCACCGACATGCGCCTGACCGTCGCGCTCTATCCCGATCAGCGTCGGATGCAGTCGAGCGGCACCTATGTCTTCGTCAACGATACCGGCGCGCCTTTGTCCGACCTGCACGTCCGGCTGATGAACGACCAGACGCGCCTTGGCAAAGTCGTCATTCCCGGCGCGCGGCTGGTGATGAACGACGGCGACCTGCAATATCGGATCTACCGGTTCGCGTCGCCGCTCGCGCCCGGCGCACGCGGCACGATGGCGTTCCAGGCGACGCGGTGGCAGCGTGGGCTGGTCGCGAACAACGACGATACCCGCGTCGTCGGCAACGGCAGCTTCCTGCAGAACAGCGAGTTCGCACCGCAGTTCGGCATGGACCAGAACGGCCTGTTGCAGGACCGTGCCAAGCGGCGCAAATACGGCCTGACGCCCGAACTCCGCCCCGCCAAGCTGGAGGATCGTTCGGCGCAGGCGCGCAACCTCATCAACAACGCGCCGTGGGTCCGCTCGGACATCACCGTCTCGACGATCGCCGGCCAGGTCCCGGTGGCGCCGGGCCGCAAGGTCTCGGACACGACGGCAGACGGACGCCGGACGGCGCGGTTCGTATCGACCGCACCGATCCTCGCCTTCTTCTCGGTCCAGTCGGCCGCCTATGCGGAGCGCTCGCGGGCCGTCGACGGCACGCATTTGACGGTGTTCTACGACCCCCAACACGCCTTCAACGTCGATCGCATGCTCGACGCGATGCAGCGCTCGCTCGCCTATTACCGCGCCAATTTCGGGCCCTATCAGTTCGACTATGCGCGCATCCTCGAATTCCCGGGCTATGCGAGCTACGCGCAGGCGTTCGCGGGGACGATCCCCTATTCGGAACGCATCGGTTTCGTCGCGGACACGCGGGACCCCGACAAGATCGACTATGTCAGCTATGTCACCGCGCACGAGCTGGGGCATCAATATTGGGGCCACCAGCTGGTCGGCGCCGACATGCAGGGCGGAACGATGCTGGTCGAGACCATGGCGCAATATTCCGCGCTGATGGTGATGAAGCACCAATATGGCGACGACAAGATCCGCCGTTTCCTGAAATACGAGCTCGACATCTATCTGCGGTCGCGCGGCGGCGACGTGGTGGAGGAAATGCCGCTCGATCGGGTCGAAAACCAGGGGTACATCCATTACCGCAAGGGCTCGCTGGTCATGTACCTGTTGCAGGACCGCCTGGGCGAGGCGCGCGTTAACGCCATGCTGCGCGGTCTGCTCGCCCGCTATCGCTTCAAGGGAAAGCCCTATCCGCGGTCGCTCGATCTGGTCGCCGGCTTCCTCTCGCTGGCTCGCACGCCCGCCGAACGGCAGCTCGTGCTCGACCTGCTCGATCGCATCACGGTGTACGACCTGAAGACGACCGGCGCGACCACGCGGATGCTGCCCGACGGCAGTTTCGAGACGATACTGACGATCGACGCCGCCAAGGCCTATGCGAACGGTACTGGCGTCGAGAAGCCCGCGCCGCTGGCCGACACGATCGACGTCGGCGTGTTCGACCAGCGCCCCGGCCTCGGCAGCTTCGCCGCACGGGACGTGATCCTCAAGGAACGCCGCCCGATCGTCTCGGGCGTGCAGACCGTCCGTATCGTAACGCGCCGCAAGCCGGCCTTTGCGGGGATCGATCCGTACAACATGTATGTGGATCGTAACGGCGACGACAATGTCGTGGCCGTCACATCCTTGTGAGGACCTGCTCGTCGTCGGCTTTCGCCGACGACGTTAGCCTTTTGTATCTTTCCCCCTCGATCGAGTACGATCTCTCGTGTTGCAGTCCTGAGACGGACGCACGGATCGAGGGGTGCGATGTCCCAGCCTGCAAGACATCACCGTAGCGAAAGGCGGCGACCCGCGCCGCCGATCGACCCCACCAGGACTGACTTACACCGATCGGAGTACCGGGCTTGCCTTTGGCGGGACGGTGCTGACGCTCCGAAGCAGCAAATAGCCCAGCAACCCCGATACGAACGAGCCGGCAAGGACGCCCAGCTTTGCTTCCGCCTGCAGGATCTGGCTGCCTGGGAAAGCCAGCAAAGTGATGAAGATGCTCATCGTGAAGCCGATCCCGCACAACAGGGCGAGGCCGAGCAATTGCCGCTTTCCCGCATGGGCCGGCATATCCGCCAGGCCGAGCCGCACGGCCAGCATGGAAAAGCCGAACACGCCGGTTACCTTTCCGATCAGCAGCCCCAGCGCGACCCCCAGCGTGACCGGCGCGACCAGGGCTTCGGCAGGCAATGCGAGCACTGCCACGCCGGCATTGGCGAGGCCGAAGATCGGGACGACGATAAACCCGACCGGCAGGTGCAGCGCATGCTCGAGTCTGTGCAACGGGCTATCCGAGTCCCCGTCCGGACGGCCGGGCGTGCACTGCATCGGGATGGTGAAGGCAAGGACGACCCCGGCCAGCGTCGCGTGGATGCCCGAACGGAACACCAGCACCCACAGGATCGCGCCCACCAGCAGATAGGGCGTCAGGCGACGGACGCCGAGGCGGTTGAAGCTCACCAGGACCATGATCGCGACCGCTGCCCCGGCCAGGTCCGGTATCGATAGCTTCGCCGTATAGAACACCGCGATGATCAAGACCGCGCCGAGGTCGTCCAGGATCGCCAATGCCGCCAGGAACACTCTCAGCGATGCGGGAACACGGTTGCCGAGCAATGCGATCACACCGAGCGCGAAGGCGATGTCGGTGGCCGCCGGTATCGCCCAACCCGCTGCGGTCGGACCTTGGTTCAGGGCGAGATACACTAGGGCGGGAACCAGCATGCCGCCAGCCGCGGCGATTCCCGGCAGGACACGCCGCGGCCAAGTCGAGAGCTGGCCGTCGAGCATCTCGCGTTTGATCTCCAGGCCGACGAGCAGGAAGAACACGGCCATCAGCGCGTCGTTGATCCAATGCCCGACCGACAATGGCCCGACATATGCGTGGAGAATGGTTTCGTAGCGTGGCCCGAGCGGCGAGTTCGCCAGCACGAGTGCCAACGCGGCGGCCCCCATCAGCACGATGCCGGCCGAGGATTGGCTCTCCAGAAAACGGCGAATGGCGCTTGGCCGTTCAAGGCGCAAATGGCCCATAGCTGATGTCTCCAGACACGGAATTCCGCCGCTGGCGGCCCGACCAACGCAAAAACCTGCCCGCACATCAACGAACACCCGAGCGGCTCTATGGCATCCCGGTTTTGCCCGAACAACCCGGATTGCCCGAAGTCTTTCCCGACATGTCGCCCGACATGTCGCCCGACATATCGCCCGACATATCGCCCGACATATCGCCCGACATATCGCCCGACATATCGATTGCACCGGTTCAGCGGCGGGGAATCACCTCGACGATCAGGTCGCCTGCTTCCAGGCGGTTCGCTTCGGGCTCCCAGAAGCCGAAGCTCTGCTGCCCGCGGTAGATGCGGTGGCCCAGCCCGGTCGCGATCCCGGATAGCGGCCTGCCGACTTCGTCCGCGGTGACGATGCGCTCGTGCAGCGCCACCCGGCCGCCGGTCGCCGCCAGGTCGGCCATGTAATCGGCTATGCGCGGACCGTGCGTCGAACCGGCGAGCAGCAGCCCGGCGAAACTGGCCGGGTTGATGACCACGGTCGCGCCCGCCTGATGCGCGATCGCTTCATTGTCCTCGGACCGGATTACCACGCTGATCGGCAGGTCGGGCGCGATCCGGCGCGCCGTCAGCACGATCAGGATCGAAGTGTCGTCACGGCCCGCAGAGACGATCAGCGCCCGCGCGCTGGCGATGCGGGCGGCTTCGAGCGCGACGTTGCGCGTCGCATTGCCCTCCATCACGGTGGTGCCACATGCCTCGGCCGTGCGGAGCGCCGCGGCATTCTCGTCGACCACGACGATCATGCCCGGATCGGCGCCGCGCCTGACCAGTTCGCTGACCGCCTCGGACCCGCTCGTGCCGAAACCCGCGACCACGACATGGCCCTTGAGGTGTCGCTGGATCACCGACATGCGCCATTTCTCCCAAACACCCTTGAGCAGGAAATCATACGCCGTTCCCAGAAAGATGAGCCACACGAACAGCCGGATCGGCGTGACCACGAAGGTATCGAACATCCGCGCCTGCTGAGTCACCGGCACGATGTCGCCATAGCCGACCGTCGTCACGGTGATCATGGTGAAATACAGGATGTCGGCGAAGGTCACGGGCGCACCGGAATTCTGCCGCAGTCCTTCTCGGTCGAACCAGTGGACTGCCAGCGCGATCCCGATCAGACCCAGCGCGACCAGCGCACGCCAGGACAAGGCGAGCCAGGCCGGGGTCCGGCTCTGGCGACGCAGGCGGTAGTGCACGGTATCGGCATCGTCGGCGGGCATCCGGTGCTTCTGCTACGCCGGGGGTCTGTTGTGAAGCCACTCGGTACCGGAAGGATTGTTCGGGAAATCTGCGACGATCCTGCCGGGCGCCCCGGTCGTCGAACGAACGACGGCTTGTCATGAGATGCGCGACGTATCCGGTTCTAACCATTACGTAACGCTTTGCCGTCAATCGGGATTTGAGGAGGAGCCTGTGCGACTATCGATATCCGCGCGCGTCTCTATTGCCTGTACGTCGGTCATCCTGATGGCGTTGACCGTGCTCGCCACCGGCCTTTCGGTCGGTAACAAGATCCATGACGCCGATCTGCGCATCACGCTCCTCAGCGAAGCGCTGCATCTCGAGAACCGGCTGGATCAGATGCAACGCCAGCTGCGCCAGGACATCGGTCGCGTGACACGCGACGCCGAGCGCGGTGCAGTGGTATCCGCCGTGCGCTGGGGGGAGTTGAACGATGGGATTGCGGCATTCAGGCAGCGCTCGTCGTCCACGGCCCAATTCCTCGCGAGCAGGCCGGAGGCGGGATGGGTCCCCGTGCGGGAGACGCAACGAGCCGCTGCCGATTTCGCCACGGCGGCGGATCGGCTGATCCAGATCGGTCGGACCCGGCCGTCCGGGATCAAGTCTGCCATGCCGCGCTTCCTGAGCGCGCTGACGGCCCTGGAGAACAGCCGAAGCCGCGCGCGGCAGGACCTGACCTTCGCCATATCGAAGGCCGCCGAAAGCAACCGGCGAGAGAGCCGCCGGGATATCATATCGGTGCTCCTGGGCGGCCTCGTGATCGTCGCGATCATATTCAGCATGACCATCTGGCTCCGTCGCAGGCTGGTATCGCCGATCACCATCCTGGCCGCGCGACTGCGTGAATTTCGGGTCGGCGACAGCGATGGCGACATTCCCGGCGTGGAGCGTGCCGACGAGCTGGGTGACCTGGCGCGCGGATTGTACGAATACCGGAACGCCGTGGAGAGCCGCCGGACTGCCGAGCGCCGTGCCGAGTTCCTGGCCAACCACGACATGCTGACCGGGCTGGCGAACCGGCTGCTCTTCGAGAACCGGCTTGCCCACGAACTTTCGCGCAGCGGGCGGACCGGCGACGTCGTCGCGGTGTTCGCGATCGATCTCGACGCGTTCAAGGCCATCAACGATCGACTGGGGCATGCGGGCGGCGACCGAGTGCTCAAGCGCACCGCACGACTGCTGTCGTCGTCGGTCCGCGGCGATGATCTGGTCGCGCGGATCGGCGGGGACGAATTCGCCATCATCCAGGTGGCGCATGCCCAGCCGGCCGCCGCGGAAGCGCTCATCTCGCGCATCTTCAAGACCGCCTCCGCCCCATCGGACGAGGGCGTCGCGATCCGGATGAGTGTCGGGGTCGCCCTGTCGGAACCCGGCCAGACCGGCGACGAGCTTCACGAACTGGCCGACCTCGCGCTGTATCGTGCCAAGGCCGACGGACGGAACACCGCGCGCATCTTCAACAAGCACCTGAAGGACGAGGAGAGCCAGCGTGTGCGGCTCGGCCGGGACCTCGAAGATGCCGTTTCGGCAAACGAACTCCACCTGGCGTTCCAGCCGATCGCCGATACCGCCTCGCTGGAGATCGTCGCGTATGAGGCGTTGCTTCGCTGGCGGCATCCCATCCTGGGCGACATCCCGCCGGACGTCTTCGTACCCATCGCCGAATCCACGGGACTGATCGGGACGATCGGTTCCTGGGTGATCGACCAGGCCCTTCGTGCCGCATCGGCCTGGGATCCGAAGCTGTCGCTGGCGATAAACCTGTCGCCGATCCAGTTCCGCTCCGCCGGGCTCGCAGACGAGATATGCGACGCCGCCCGCCGTTGGGGCGTGACGTTCGACAGACTGGAACTCGAGGTTACCGAAGGCGCGACCCTGTTGGGTTTTCAGCGCGACAACGTTCTCGCCACGCTCAAGACGTTGCAGGAATACGGCGCCCGGGTCGTGATGGACGACTTCGGAACGGGGCATTCCTCGCTCAGCAATCTGAAGGAATTCACCTTCGACAAGATCAAGATCGACCGGAGCTTCGTCGCGACGATGCACAGCCATGCGTCGTCGTCGTCGATCGTCAAGGCGACGATCGGTCTGGGTCAGAGCCTGGGTCTCACCATCGTTGCCGAAGGGGTCGAGGCCGAGAAGCAACTGGCCGATCTGCGCCGATGGGGGTGCGATCAGGTTCAGGGGTTTCTGATCGGCAAGCCGGCGGATGGCGGGGTGATCCGGCAGGCTCGGATGCCGGCCCACGGGATTGACCGGTAATCCACCCCGCGTAGGAAGAACGAAGCACCCGGTTTTGGCGGTATCCTTCTCCGACAGGCAGCTCTGTCATCCCCGCGGAGACGGGGACCAGATGCTCAAGAGACGCGGTTATGTCGCGGGGTTTGCCAGTATAGGTTCCCGGCTGCGCGAACGGCTGCGGGGCACAGCCCGGAGCGAGTGCAAAACCGGCCGTCGGAAAGTGCAGCCCGCTGCCGACCACCGCGCATTCCGTAAATTTGCCCTTCCGATCAACATCTTTCGGAGCGTGACCCGTTGGCACCGGGCTTTGGGTTGGGTAGCCTGTGGTTATGAAGGACCGGATCAGTGGCGCCGCCAGCGCGAGCTTTAGTGCTGAGGCCAGCACCCGTGTCGAGGAGCGCGACTGCGTCGATTCGGCGACGTTCGCGCGCGAAGTCGCCACCCGATCGACGCCTTTGGTGCTGCGCGGGCAGGTCGGGCACTGGGCGAGCGTAGCGGCGGGGCGATCCGGCGACCAGGCGATCGCCCGGTATCTGATCGGGCTCGGCGATGCGGGCCGACCGCTGGACGTGTTGGTCGGCGGCCCGGAATTCGGTGGTCGCTTCTTTTATCGCGGCGACAACCTGGAGGGGTTCAATTTCCACCGCGAGAAGGCGCCGCTGAAGCTGCTCCTCGGCGAACTTCTCCGTCTCGCCGCCGTACCGGAGCGCGAGCGGCACATCCTCTATGCCAACGCCGCAACGGCGAACGAGCATCTGCCGGGATGGGCCGCGGCCAATCCGCTCGACCTGCCGCTCGGGGGCGCGGCGCCCCGGTTGTGGATCGGCAACGGATCCCAGACCGCGACGCATTATGACGGCTCGACTAATCTTGCCTGCGTCGTCGCCGGACGGCGCCGCTTCACGCTGTTTCCGCCCGGGCAGGTGGGCAACCTGTATATCGGCCCGCTCGATCGCACGCTGGCCGGCCCGCCATCGAGCATGGTCGATCCACTGGCACCCGATTTCGACGCGTATCCACGCTATGCCGAAGCCCTTCGGCATGCGCTCGTCGCCGACCTGGGTCCGGGTGATGCGCTCTTCATTCCGGCGATCTGGTGGCATCATGTCCAGGCGTTCGGCACGTTGAACGTGCTGTGCAACTATTGGTGGGCATTCGATGCGAGCGTCTCGCCATTCCACGCGATGGTGCACGCGATGATGGCCGTACGCGACCGCCCCGCCGCGGAAAAGGAAGGCTGGCGGGCATGGTTCGAGCATTATGTGTTCGGCGACGATGCCCCCGCGGCGGGTGATCACCTCCCCGAAGCCGCGCGCGGCGTGCTGGGGCCAGCCAGTGCCGAACGCACCGAACGGATCCGAGCCTATCTGATGAAATCGCTACAGCGCCGCTGATCGGTCGGCGACCGTCGAGACAGGTGGCTCGCGGGCGATCGGCCCAGTCGTGGATACCCGATCTTTGATCGGCGGCCCCGCTCGATCCAAGGTTGGCCACGCCGTCGACCGCACGATCGATCGCGCCGGCCGTGATCGAGATTAGTGGGGTAGGTGCTTGCCGGGAAACCGGCGGCAGGCCTCACCATTGCGGTACCGCCACCAAAAGTGGAGTGGCGCGGTGACCTTGACCATTCGCGACCACTTTGATGACAGTGTTGTAACAAAGCCACGGTCGATTAAATCAATCAAAAACTAGTATTTTCCGCCTAGCTGCAAACACTAAGCCTCGCTACCACTTCGGGCAGATAAAGCGCATCGACAAATGATAGCGCTAACAAAAGGGGAGGCGGGGCGTTATGCGACAGTCCGACATCATCGTTAACGGACGGCGTATCAGCATTCTGAAGGGCGGGGCGTCGCTGCTCGCGGTTTGCCTGGCAACTGCACCGCATGCCGCCTTTGCCATGCAGGCCGATCCCGCCGTCGGTCAAACCACGCCGACGCCGAATGCCGTGAAGCGTACCGCACCTTCAGATCGCGCCGAGCAGGCGGCAGCGGCAGAGCCGCAGACGGGGCAGCCACAGACCGGGCAGGCACAGCCCTCGGCGAACGCCCAGGTGCCGACCGGCGGTGCCGAAGTGACCCCGGCCGAGCAGGCGACCGCCACCCCGCAGGATGAAGCTGCGGATCAGGACATCGTCGTCACGGGTATCCGCCAGAGCCTGCAAAGCGCGCAGGCGATCAAGCGGAATTCGGAAGTCGTCGGCGACTCGATTTCTTCGGAAGATATCGGTGCTCTGCCCGACAGGTCGGTCACTGAAGCCTTGCAGCGCGTTCCCGGCGTGTCGATCAGCCGGTTCGCGGCAGGGTCCGATCCCGATCACTTCGCGACCGAAGGCTCGGGCGTTACGGTCCGCGGCCTCAGCTATACGCGATCGGAGATCAACGGCCGCGACTCGTTCAGCGCCAACAACGGCCGCGGCCTGTCGTTCGCCGACGTCCCGGCGGAACTTCTCGGCGGCGTCGACGTGTTCAAGAGCCCGTCGGCGGACATGATCGAGGGTGGCATCGGCGGGTCGGTCAATTTGCGCACGCGTCTGCCGTTCGACTCCACCGGCCTGGTGCTCGGCGGCACGCTCGAGAATAACTACGGCGATTTCGTCAAGCGGTCGGCGCCGACCATCTCCGTCCTCGCCAGCGATCGCTGGGAAACGGGCATCGGCGATTTCGGCCTGTTGGCCAGCTTCGTCCGGTCGCAGGTGCGCAGCCGCGCCGACAGCGTCCAGATCTCGAACTGGGGAGAGCGGGTGATCAGCGCGGACGGCTCGCTGCTCCAGCCGGTCGACACGACGACGGGCGTCGTTAACACCGGTCGGACCGTCTACGTCCCGCGCGGCGCCGCGATCCGCAGCCAGGATTTCAACCGCACGCGCTATGGATATTCGGCCGCAGGCCAGTGGCGCAGCCCCGACAAGTCGATGACCGCGACTGCACAGTTCCTGCGCACCGATTCGCGCGAAGCCTGGACCGAGAACTCGATCGAGGTCGCGACCGACAACGTGTTGGCGGCGGGCGATTCACAGCCGTTTCCCGGCACCGATTTCACCTATGACGACGACAATGTCTTCACGAGCGGGCTGATCACCGGACCCAATGGCTACCGCGCCGACAACGTGGAGGGCGGCGACTTCCGAAGCCCCACCAATGGCTTGCAGAGCAACAACATCGCACGCGGCAACCAGTCGCGGTTCCGGACCAACGATGCCAGCTTCAACCTCAAATGGCAGGCGACGAACCGCCTCGGCATCAACGTCGATTATCAGCATGTCTGGTCACAGGTGAAGGTCACCGATCTGACGGTCTGGGGAACGACCTACCAGAATGCGGACATCCGACTGAACGGGAACGACCCCGCATTCGTCAATTTCATTCCGGTGACGAACGGCGCGAACAATTATCAGAATGCTGACCACCCAAGCTATCTCGATCCGTACAACACCTTCTACCGGTCGGCGATGGATCACATCGAGGACAGCAAGGGCAACGAGGACGCCGCGCGGATCGACCTCGATTATTCCTTCCCGGAGGATAGCTGGCTGACGTCGGTTCGGGTCGGCTACCGTTTCGCCGATCGCCAGAACGAGGCGCGGTCGAGCGCGTACAACTGGGGCGTGCTGAGCGAAATCTGGGGCGGTGGCGATGGCAGCGGTGCCGGCGCGGGGAATGCGGGCGGTCCTGTCTGGTTCGACCGGCCGATCGATGGAAACCCGAGCACGCGGACCAGCGGCACCCCGGGACCGCAGCAGGCGTTCCTCTACGACAACTTCTTCCGCGGGCAGGCGAACGACGCCTCGAACGGCGGTCGCGTGTTCGTGCCCGGTTCGTTCCTGCAGGATTACGGCGCAGCGACGCAGGCGATCAGCCAGATCGCGCGCGAATGGCGCAATTTCACGAGCAACCTCTCGGGCGCGGACTCTTGGGTGCCGCTCGCCCAGCGCGCGGGCGTCATCGCCGGCACGCCGTTCCTGCCGGGCGAGGTAAACCCGGTCAGCGAACGCAACAACGCGGTCTACGCGATGGCGCGGTTCGGTAACGACCTATCGAACGGCTGGAATCTCAGCGGCAACATCGGTGTCCGCTACACCAAGACGCGACGCGTCTCGTCCGGGTTCTTTGCGTTCCCGCAACAGTCGTTCAATTGCGTGCCACCCGCCGATGGACAGGCGGTGTCACGCTTCTGCGCCCTGCCGCAAAGCGTTCGCGACTCCGCGGCGGCGTTCCAGAACGGCGCCCTGATCGCCAACGACGCCAAGCTGACATATGATTACTTCCTGCCGAGCTTCAACGTGAAGCTGGCCGTCGGTGGCGGGCTACAGTTCCGCGGCGCCTTCACCAAGAGCGTCGCGCCGCCCGAGTTCGGCCTGACGCGCTCGTTCTACAATGTCGGCCTGACCACCAACGACCAGACGATCCTGTTCAACGGCGCACCGGTCGCCATCTTCCAGGTCGGCAATCCGTATCTGAAGCCGGTGCGCGCGGACAATTACGACGTCACGGCCGAATGGTATTTCTCGAACGTCGGACAGCTGACGTTGTCGCTGTTCAAGAAGAACCTCTACGGCGTCCAGACCAACAGCCTCCAGCGGCAGAACTTCACCAACAATGGTGCGACGTTCGAAGGCATCATCACGACGCCGCTGAATTCGACCGAAACCGGGCGGGTGAAGGGGTTCGAGGTCGGCTATCAGCAGACCTACGACTTCCTGCCCGGTGCGTTGAGCGGCTTCGGTCTGGCGGCCAACTTCACCTATGTGAAATCGTCGGGCGTGTCCCAGCAGAACCTCGACCAGGACGATCCGAACGTCGCTGCGGGGATCATATCGAACGTCGATACCAGTGGGTTGCCGCTGCAGGGCCTGTCGAAATACCAGGTCAATTTCGGGCCGTTTTATCAGGCGAACGGCCTCGAAATTCGCGCAGCCTATAACTGGCGCTCGAAGAACCTGCTGACGATACGCGACGTGATCGTGCCCAATTCGCCGGTCTATGCGGAGGCCTATGGACAGCTCGACGCATCGATCTTCTATGCGATCACGCCGTCGATCAAGATGGGGTTCCAGGGCGTCAATCTGAGCAATTCGATCACGCGGACGTCCTATGTGATCAACGACGACCTGCTGACGCGTCCGCGCAACTGGTTCATCAACGACCGGCGCTTCACCTTCTCGATACGCGCGTCGTTCAAATAGGCGAGTGCAAATAGGCGAGCGGCGCTCGGCTATGTCCAGTCGACAGTAAGGGCGCCCCGCTCCGGTGGGGCGCCCTTTCTGGTTTTCAGCGCCTCGCCGGAGCGGCTGCGAGCGCCGCCGCAATCGCGCTACGCATGGGCTTCGGCGCGAAGGCATCGTCATAGGGGCAGGGGCGGCGCCGGGCCTTGTCCGGGCACGGTTCGAACCCCTCGATCCAGCTGTATCGATCGCTCATGCCCCATAGCAGCACGTCCTTGAGCGACGGATAGGCGAACATCAGGTCGAGATAGCCCTTCGTGAAATCGGCGACGGCGCGATCGCGCGGGGCGATGTCTGCAGGCAATCCGTTGTCGCGAACGTCGAGTTCGGTGATGACCAGGTCGTATCCCATCGCCGTCACGTCATCGAGGAACCGGCGCCAGTCGCCTTCGAGTGCGGCGATGCTGCCGCGGGTATCCGGCGATTGCGTGACGATATGCGACTGAACGCCGAGCGCATCGACGGGTATCCTGCGCGCCCTGAAGCCTTCGAGCAGCCTCAGCACGCCGGCGCGGTGCTTCGCGTTCCCCGGCTCCCAGCTCATATAGTCGTTATAGACGAGTTGCGCCAACGGTGCCGCCGCGCGCGCCGTGTGGAAGGCGAGGTCGAGCGTCGCCTCGGGCCCACCCAGCGCACGCGACAACGCGGTCTGGTACAGGGTCGAGTCGGTAGGGTTCACCGCCTCGTTCACGACGTCGTAGCTGGCGATCTTCGTTCCATATCGTCGGCAGACCGTGTTGATATGGTCGACCAGCAGGCGTTCGGCCGCCTGTCTGGGGTTCGCGCCGAAATCGTGGTTCTCCTCCCAACGCGGCATCCACTTCGGCTGGTGCCAAAGCAGGTTGTGGCCTCGCATTGGCAGGTCGTTCGCCACGGCCCACGCCATGATCGCATCGAACCGCGTGAAGTCGAAGCTGGTGGCCGTCGGTCTGAGCGCCTGCCACTTCATTTCGTTTTCCGCCACGAGCAGGCCGCAATCGCGCTTCAGCAACGCGGCATAATTCGGATTGGCAAACGATCCGCGATCGGCGCCGTCCGCACCCCAAGCGACGCACGACCCTATGCGGAGACCCTTCGATCGCGCGACCGCCTGAAGGCTGTCGGGCGCGACTCCGGAGGGGGGCATCGAAGGCGAGGCGGGCGAGGCGGGCAAGGCGGGCAAGGCCAAACCCGTGGTGCCGCCCGCGCTGGCGCACGCCGATACGGCAAGACCGGCAAGCATCGTCAGTCCGCTGCGCCGCGTTATTTCCATGATGACCTCGCCTGTCCTTTTTTGTAGCGTTAACATCGACATAGGCCGCGGTGATGTCAATTTGTCTTTGGCGAGTACGGATATCGATGTGCATCGGCATCTTGCCGCGTACGCGGTTAACTGCTTGTTCGGAGGAGTTTCTTTCGCGGTTAACGCTCGACCAGCAGATCGGGCTGTCTTCTCGGGAGAAACGATCTTACGCTCCGACGGCCATGACAGACGAGCGACACACTCAAAGCTATTCGTCGTGACCGCCTTCACGCTGGCCCGGCGCTCGAAATTGACCGCGATGTATGTCGGAGCCGAGGGCGAGGCGGTGCTGGAATCCCCCGCTGCTTTCGAGCATCCGGAGCATCTGGTCGATCTCGCCGCCTCGATCCCATTCGCCCCGGCCTACACCTCCACGGATGGCTACCCAGGCCTGAGGGCGAGCCTGCCGGACTACTATATAAGGACGGTCGTCGAGGCTCTTGCGGGCCCCATTTCCGAGGCGTTTTCACTGGGGCGTATCCGACCCGTCAAGGCGGAAGGCGCGTTCTCGCTGGTGACCCTGCCCGGCGATGCGCTCTCCACTGCGCAGCGCGCGCCGCACGTCGACTCGACCAACCCACACCAGTTCGCGATCCTCCACTATCTCTGCGACGAGGCTTTTGGCGGCACCAGTTTCTTCCGGCATCGTGCGACGGGCTTCGAGACGTTGAGCGAGCACCGGCTGGCGACGTACAGGACGCACAGAGCGACCGAGGGCGTGGCCGCCGGATATGTCGACGACGGCGCTCCCTGGTTCGAGCCGACGGCACGGGTCTCGGCCGGTTTCAATCGACTCGTCGCGTACCGAAG
The DNA here is from genome assembly GCF_024273235.1 of Sphingomonas faeni. Taxonomy (GTDB): domain Bacteria; phylum Pseudomonadota; class Alphaproteobacteria; order Sphingomonadales; family Sphingomonadaceae; genus Sphingomonas; species Sphingomonas faeni_A. The sequence continues at coordinate 81,708 of NZ_JANBVH010000012.1, forward strand.
CTGCGTGCTCCATTCGGGACACGTGCCTGCATCGACGATGCTGAGCCCGGATCCCCGGTCGGGCCGACTGACCGCCAACGTGTTCGTGACGTTCGCCTCGGTATCCTAGCCGGACCGGTCCGTTCGATCATCACGCCGACATCGGCCAACACGCCATTCTTGCAGCCTGCCTGTAACCCTCTTCGGTTCCAGTCAAATAGTACGTTTGGAGGGCTGGCGACGCCGCAACGATGCCGACCGCGCAAGGCTTAATCGAGATTAGTAAGCAATCCTTACCTGACATTTATAAGACATATCAGGTTGCCTCTTGAATAGAGAGACATAGCACGTCTCGCTTACTCAACAGGTGAAAGTCGCTGCCCAAACGAAAACTGCACTGCGTGTCGCTCGCCATCTATAGGCAGTGACGTATTATTGCATGACTGAGTCAACATTGGTTCATTGTTGTCGCAAATATGATTGACAACTCATACCGATGCGGTAGCGGTAACACGAGCCGGGAAAACACCGGCCGCATACTTGGCGACAGGGCCGCCGCAAAAGGGGAGAGGATTTATGAGGGGACGCACGTTTTTAGTCGCGCTCGGATGCACGACTTCGGTTGGCGCGATGTCGTTGTGCTTGGCGGTGCCTGCGATGGCGCAGTCCGGGGCCGGCATCGATACGAACGCACCGGCCACCAATGCGCAGCCGGGCAGCGAGAATTCACCCGCGGTCGCGCAGGTCAATGCGCCGAGCGACGCGGGATCGACGGTTGATACGTCGACCGACATCATCGTCACGGGCGTCCGCGCCTCGCTGAACCGCGCGATCGACATCAAGCGCAACTCGGCAGGCGTCGTCGACGCGATCTCGGCCGAGGATATCGGCAAGTTCCCGGACACCAACCTCGCCGAGTCGCTCCAGCGCATCACCGGCGTGTCGATCAACCGCGTGAACGGCGAGGGATCTCAGGTCGCCGTCCGCGGCTTCTCGGGCGACTTCAACCTCGTGACCGTCAACGGGCGCCAGATGCCCGCTTCCAACGTCGACACCAGCGGCGGCAACGCGTTCGCGCGAGGCACCGGCCGGTCGTTCGACTTCCAGAACCTCGCATCGGAAGGCGTGAGCACGCTCGAGGTCTACAAGACCGGCCGTGCAACCGTGCCGTCGGGCGGCATCGGCGCAACCATCAACATCGTCACCCGCAAGCCGCTCGACTCGCGTGAAGCCGGCTTCTCGGGCTCGATCGGCGGCAAGGCGCTGTACGACAGCTCGGTCGAGGATGCCGAAAGCAAGAAGCATCGCGTGACGCCCGAGGCGTCGGGCATTCTCAATTGGAAGAACGAGGCCGGTACCTTCGGTGCCGCCGTGTTCGGCAGCTACCAGCTCCGTGAATCCGCGTCGGTCAGTTCCAACCCGAACTATTGGAACGTCGTTCCGACCGCGACCTTCTTCGGCAGCACGACCTATGTCACGCCCACGACGGTCATCACCAACCGGCCGACGACGCCGTACGTGCTGATCCCCAACGACAGCCGCTATGCCCTGTCCGAGAACCGTCGCGAGCGCATCAACGGCCAGGCGGTGCTGCAGTTCAAGCCGACCGAAACGCTCGAATTCACGCTCGACGGACTCTATGCCCGGAACAAGCTGCGCGAGCAGCGCAGCGAGCAGACCAACTGGTTCAACCGGCCGTTCAACCAGGTGACGTTCGACAACAACACGCAGATGGCGAGCGCCGTCTTCATCCAGGAGAACGAAAATCCCGTCAAGGACGGGGGTTTCGAGCAGCAGCAATATGCGACGCAGACCGAGCTGAAATCATTCGGCGGCAATGCGAAATGGGGGTTCGCCGATAATCTCACGCTGACGCTCGACGGGCATCACTCGACCTCGAAGTCGACCCCCGACAACAGCAACGGCACGTCCGCGACCTTGCTGTCGCTCGGCGCACCGGTCATCGCCTCGCATTCGGTCGATTTCACGACCGGGTTCCCGCAACAGGCGATCACCATCAACGACCGGGTCAAGGGCAACGGCAACGGCGTCCTCGACGTCGGCGACGTCGGCACCCAGGTCGCGCGTACGGTCACGTCGCGGCAGAGCCAGCGCATCAACGAAGGCCGTGCGCAGATCAGTTGGGATCTCGGCGAGGGCAGTCGTTTCGACTTCGGCGGCAACTATATCGACACGAAGATGCAGTCGAGTAGCCAGCAGACTCAGCAGACGCTCGGCGACTGGGGTATCGGCGATACAGGTGTTCCCGAACAGATCGCGGGCGATCTTCTCACGACCTATTGCCTGACGTGCAAGTTCGACACGTATAACCCGAACTCTTCGGGCTCGTCGCTTACGGCATTTCGTGGCAATGCGGTCGACCTGCTGAACATCTTCCAGCCCTATTATCTGGACATCGATTCCAAGCTTCCGGCGGGCGCCGCCAAGGTGCATCAGGTCAACGGCAGCGGCAACGTGAACGACACGGTGCGGGAAAAGACCTGGGCGGTCTTCGGCCAGTTGACCTGGGCTGGCGAGATCGCCGGTCACCGGGCCAATCTGTTGATCGGTGCACGCTATGAAAGGACCAAGTCGCGCTCGACCGCACTCCAGGCCGTGCCGACCGCGGTGATCTGGACGGCGGACAACGACTTCTTCGTGCAGGTGCCTAGCGAGACCAACGCGGTAACCGGTCGCGGCGGCTACAGCAATCTGCTGCCGTCCGTCGACTTCAACATCGAGGTCATGCGCAACGTGAAGGCCCGTGTGTCGTTCGGCCGGACGCTTGCGCGCGCGCCCTACGGCAATCTGTTCGCAACGGCGACCGTCCAGCAGCCGCCGCGCCCGGTGGCACTCGGTGGCACCGGTGGTGGCACTGCCCAGAATCCGGCGCTGCTTCCGCTGCTCTCGGACAATTTCGATGCGTCGATCGAATGGTACTACAAGCCCTCGAGCTTCGTCTCGGTCGGTTTCTTCGACAAGCGCGTTCGAAACTTCATCGGCACCGGCATCACCAACCAGAACCTGTTCGGGTTGCGCGATCCAAGCTCCGGTACGGCCGGCACGCTTTCCGGGACCGCGCTCTCGCAGTTGAGAAACGGTAATTTCGACCAGTCCGACGTCAATCTGTTCACCTACACCGCGCTGCTCGTGCAGAACGGCGGCAACGTGGCGGCGGCGGACGCGACCTTCCGGGCAAACGCCACGGGGACGACTGTCAATCAGCAGTTCGCCGATGCGATATCGGGCGCCGTGGACATCACGGCGAATGCAAACGATCCGTTGCTCATCCTGGCCGTGTCTCAGCCACTCAACAACCGCGAAGGCAAGATCCACGGCTTCGAAGTGGCCTGGACGAACTTCTTCGGCGACACCGGCTTCGGCTTCGCGGCGTCCTACACGAAGGTGGACGGCAATGTGAACGTGGATCCCTATGCGGATCCGACCGTGAACATCTTCGCGCTGACCGGCCTCGGCGACAGCGCGAATGGCACGCTGATCTACGACAAGAACGGGCTTTCGGCACGCATCGCGTATAACTGGCGTGCCAAATACCTGCAGGCGACCAACCAGGGCGAAGGGCGAAACCCGCTGTTCACGGCGGCATTCGGGACGCTCGACGCGAACATCAGCTACGACATCAACGAAAACATCGCGTTGTCGCTCGAGGCGATCAACCTGACAAGCGAGAGCGTTCGGCAATATGGGCGGACGAAGGAGAACCTCGTCTTCGCGCAGGAACTCAAGCCGCGTTACCTGCTGGGTGCGAGGTATCGCTTCTGATCGTCGGCGAATGAAAGGGAAGGGGTCGCTGTCGATAGCGACCCTTTTCTTTTGGAACGCAGCCGATGCCGTGCTGTAACACCCTGCCAGGCGGCTGTAATCGCGCCGTTACTCCAGCAAGCGATAGCGGATAGATGAATCCCGTAATGTCGAACCCAACATCGTCGAACCCAACATCGACCAACCCAACATCGACCAGCCCGGTATTGTTGAACAACGTCGAGCACGCCGACCTGCGGGTCGCGATCCGCCCCGGCGCGGACTATGGCGATAGCGTAAACCAGCTCCCGATCTACCCGTCGGAGTTCGAGGAGGCCCAGCGCTCGTTCCCGATCGTCTTTCGGCGAGAAGAGGGCGGCATTCAGGCCTATGCCCTGCTCGGCCTCGATCGCGACGAGAATCTGTTCCTGGAGGATGGCCGCTGGACCAGCGACTATGTCCCGGCCGTGCAGCGACGAGGGCCCTTTTCCGTCGGCATAGACGCCAGCCGGTCCGATGGTGAGAGCCAGGGCGATCCGTTGGTCTATATCGACCTCTCGGATGCGCGGGTCGGCGCAGTCGACGGCCTGCCGGTGTTTCTCGAACACGGCGGCAACGCGCCGCTCCTCGACCATATCGCCAGCGTGCTGCGCGTCCTTTATGAAGGCGTGACCACCGCGCCGGCGATCTATGCCGAGTTCGAGGATGCCGGGCTGCTGCAACCCGTCAATATTCAGATCAGCCTGAGCGAGGAGGACGGCTACGAACTGCCCGATCTCCTCACCATCGATCAATCCGCGCTCGCCGACCTGTCCGGGGAATCGCTCGAGGCTCTTCATCGGAGCGGCCTGCTCCGGGCCGCGACGATGGCGGCATCCTCGCTGGGCAATATCCAGTATTTGATCGACCGCAAGAATCGCAAGCGGCTGCTGGCATGACATCATTCGGCTTCGACCGGTCAATCACGCAGCGCAGCGTGCGGGAGATCGACGCGCGGGCGGTCGGCGCCGTTGATTTTGCGGCGCTGATCGCCGGCAACGAGCCGGTGGTCGTGCGCGGGCTGGCACGGGACTGGCCGCTGGTCGAGGCAGGGCGTCGCACGCCCCCGGCGGCCGCGGCGTATCTCCTGTCGTTCTACAACGGCCGTCCGGCCGCGGGCTACACCGCACCTCCCGAAGCCGGCGGACGCTATTTCTACGACGACACCCTGACGAAGCTCGCTTTCGATCGCGAACGCGTTCAGCTCGACGCGTATCTCGGCCGCATGCTCGCCGAACTCGGCCAAGCCGACGCCCCGTCCTATTATGTCGGCTCGACCGATCTGGACGGCTATTTCCCCGGCTTCACCGGCGCGGGCAACGATCTGGCGCTGACCGATCCCTGCTTTGCGCGCGTGGTGAAAAGCATCTGGATCGGAAACCGCACGACCGCGGCGGCGCATTACGACATGTCGAACAACATCGCCTGCGTGGCGGTCGGCGCGCGGCGCTTCACGCTGTTCCCGCCAGAGCAGGTCGCGAACCTCTACCCCGGTCCGCTGGAGCCAACGCCGGGCGGGCAGGTGGTCTCGCTGGTCGATTTCCGCGATCCCGACTTCGCCCGCTTCCCGAACTTCGCCCGCGCCGTCGAGGCGGCCCAGGTGGCGGAACTCGGACCCGGCGACGCGGTCGTCTACCCCGCGCTCTGGTGGCATCACGTCGAGGCGCTCGCCGACTTCAACGTGATGGTCAATTTCTGGTGGAACGATGCGCCGGCCTATCTGGATTCGCCGATGACCACAGTGCTTCACGGCATGCTCAGCCTGCGGGACCGGCCCGATACCGAGAAGCGGGCTTGGGCGGCGCTCTTCGACTATTATCTTTTCGGCCCCGCGGATCGGCCGTCCGCGCACCTGCCGGACGCGGCGAGGGGGCCGCTCGCTCGCCTCGACGAAACCGGCGCGCGGCGGCTTCGGGCGATGCTGCTCTCGCGGCTCAACCGGTGATGGAGACGATGCGCGTGGACAATCGGGGCGTGCGGAGGGTGGTGATCGCCGGCGGCGGCACGGCGGGCTGGATCGCGGCGGCGGCGCTGGTCAAGCAACTCGGGCCGCTGCTCGAGATCACCCTCGTCGAGTCCGAGGAGATCGGTACGGTCGGCGTCGGCGAGTCGACGATCCCGACCTCGCGCACCTTCCACAATTTCCTCGGCATCGACGAACAGGCATTCATGCGCGCCACGCAGGCGAGCTTCAAACTGGGGATATCGTTCGAAAACTGGGGCCGTGCGGGCGAGCGCTACATCCACTCCTTCGGCACGATCGGGCGGGCATCGACCTGGATGGGTGATTTCCACCATCTATGGCTGCACGCCCGCGAGCGTGGCCTCGCCGCCCCCCTCGGCGACTATTGCTTCGAACTGAGGGCGGCCGACGCCGAGCGTTTCGCGACTGGAAAAGACGCCCGGATCAACTACGCGTACCACCTAGACGCCGGGCGCTATGCCCGCTTCCTCCGCGAACTGTCCGAACCCGCCGGCGTTCGCCGCGTCGAGGGCAAGATCGAACGGGTGGAGCAGAATGCCGAGACCGGCTTCGTCGAGGCGCTGGTGCTGGAGTCCGGCGTGCGGATTGAGGGCGATCTGTTCCTCGACTGCACCGGCTTTCGCGGCCTGCTCATCGAACAGGCGCTGCAGACCGGCTATGACGACTGGACCCAGTGGCTGCCCACCGACAGCGCGATCGCGGTGCAGACCGCCTCGGTCGGACCGGCCGTGCCGTACACCCGCGCCATCGCGCACGAGGCGGGGTGGCGCTGGCGCATCCCGCTCCAGCACCGCGTCGGCAACGGCATCGTCTATGCCCGCGACTGTCTGTCCGACGACGAGGCGCGCGCAAAGCTGCTCGCCGACGTCGAGGGCGAGGTCCTGACCGAACCGCGCGTGATCCGCTACCAGACGGGCGCGCGACGCAAGGTGTGGAACAAGAACGTCGTCGCGCTCGGCCTTTCCAGCGGCTTCGTCGAGCCGTTGGAGTCGACCAGCATCCACCTCATGAAGATCGCGGTCACGCGGCTGATCCAGCTCTTTCCGTTCGACGGGATCGACGACGCGCTGGTCGCTCGCTTCAACGCGATGTCGCGCCGCGAATCCGAAGGCGTGCGGGATTTCATCATCCTGCATTATCACCTGAACCAGCGCGACGAGCCGCTCTGGCGCCGATGCCGCGAGATGCAGCTCCCCGACACGCTCGCCGAGCGGATCGCGCTCTTCCGCCAGGATGCGCAGGCGTATCAGGCGTCGGAGGACCTGTTTCGCGTCGACAGCTGGGTGCAGGTCATGCTGGGCCAGAACCTCGAACCCCGCGCATTCCACCGCATGGGCCGCATGATCTCCGACGCGAACCTGACCCGCGCGCTCAGGGACATCCGCACCGACGTCGCCAGTCGCGTCGCCAAGCTCCCGTCGCACCAGGATTTCCTGAACCGCTACTGCGCTATGGCCTGAGGCGACGGGACGCGTACGTCAGGTGCGCGGTGTCGTCTCCAACGTCAGCTCATCGACGGACTGCGCACGTCGAGTTGCGCAGAGTTAACAATGCGGGCACCGTTTCGGGTGTCGGCGTCCTGCACCCGTCCGCGAGATCCGCGATGATCAGGCTGACCGCCCGCGCGGTCACTTTGGCGATCGGTTGGACAATGGCGGTCAGTGGCGGATGCGCAAGGCGGATGATCGGGGTGTCGTCGAAGCTAATCAGCGACAAGTTGTCCGGGACTGCGAGGTTCCGCTCGCCGGCCAGTTCGAGCGTCGCGAGCGTCATCTGATCGTTGCTCGCGATGATCGCGGTCGGCGGCTCGGCCAGCGCCAGCAAATGTGCAGCAGCCGAGCGTCCCGACGCGTGGCTGAAGTCGCCGACCGCCAGCAGACCGTCGTTCGCAACGCCCGCCGCCTGCATCGCCGAGCGCCAGCCATCGACCCGCCACGCGCTGAGTTCATACTCCGCCGGCCCGGCGATGAAGCCGATCCGCCGGTGGCCAAGTTCGAGCAAATGCTCGGTCGCGATCCGCGCCGCCCGCGTATCGTCCATGATCAGCCGGATGCCGGGCCCGTCGGTCAGCGAGCCGATCCGCGCGAAGCTGATCCCCTGCGCCTCGAGCAGGTTGATGATCAGCGGATTGCCCGAATGCGGCGGCGTCAGGATCACGCCGTCGGGTTGCAGCGCGGCGATCGCCGCCATCAGCTCGCGCTCGATATGGTCGCTATGCGTGTCGACCAGCTCGACGATCAGGCGGTAGCCGTGCTCGGCGCAGGTCAGCATCCCGCCCAGCATCATCTGGTCGAACCAGTCGGTGCCCTGCCGCGCACGCCAGTCGGCGATGGTCCGCTCGCGGTCGTTGAGCGCGAGGATCAAATACGAGCGCGAGCCGCCCATGCGCTGCGCGGCGATCGACGGGACATAGCCGAGCTTGTCGATCGACGCCTGCACGCGTTGCATCATCTCGGGCCGGACGCCCGAATCCTTGTTCACCACGCGACTGACGGTCTGGAGCGAAACCCCCGCATCCGCCGCGACATGCTTGATCGTTACCGCCTGACGCCGTCTTGCCATCCTGGTCGGCTCACGCCGCGACCGGACGGGCGGTGGCGCAATAGCGCGCGACGTAATCGGCATGCTCGGGCAGCCCCGCCACCGTCGCGTTGGTGCCGTCGCGCAAGCCCCCGAGCAGCCGCGCCAGTTCCTCGTCGCGCAGCTTGGTCGCGATCGGGTGATAGCTCCGCGGCACGATCCCCTGGCCGAGCATCACCTGCACCCAGCTATTCTCCGCGAACAGTTCCTCGTTCTTGCGGAACACGCGGGCGGTCTCGCGGAACAACTCGATCTTCTGCTCCAGCGAGGCGGGGATCGGCATCGCCGCGCATTGCCGCCAGAACGCGCTGTCGCGGCGGTTCGTGGCCTTGTAATGCAGGATCAGGAAATCGCGGATCTGCAGCATGTCGGTATGCTGCTGGTCGTTGAATTCGGCGACGTCGCGCGGACTGACCGCGCCCGACGGGAACAGCCGCAGCAGCCGCAGCACGGCGCGCTGGATCAGGTGGATGCTGGTCGATTCCAGCGGCTCCATGAACCCGCCCGACAGGCCGATCGCGATGCAGTTGCGATGCCATTGCTGGCGCCGCGCGCCGGTGACGAAGCGGATCACGTTCGGTTCGGTGAGCGTCTTGCCCTCGATATTGCCGAGCAGCCGGTCGAGCGCGGCGTCGCGGTCGAGATAGCGGCTGCAATAGACGATGCCATTGCCGGTGCGATGCTGCAGAGGAATGCGCCATTGCCAGCCTGCGTCGTGCGCCATCGCGCGGGTGTAGGGGAGGGCAGGGCGGACGCTCTCGGTCTGGATCGCGATCGCGGAGTCGCACGGCAAATAATGCGTCCAGTCGTCGAACCCGGCGTGCAGCGCGCCCTCGATCAGCAACGCGCGAAAACCCGTACAGTCGAGGAACAGGTCGCCCTCGATCCGCGCGCCGGACTCGAGCACCAGTGCGGTGATGTCGCCACTATCGCCGTTCAGCTCGACCTGCGCGATCTTGCCCTCGAGACGGCGCGTGCCGTCGGCTTCGGCCATCCCGCGCAGATATTTCGCATAGCGCGTCGAATCGAGCTGATACGCATAGTTCATCCGGTCGTCGGGCAGATGCGCGAACTTGCCCTGCAACGCGGCGCGCAGTTCGAGGCAATAGTCGTCGTAGGGCTGGTCATGCCCCTTGGTCAGGCCGTGCAGCCAGAAATGCTGGAAGCCGGCGGACCAGTGATCCTTGCCGGTGATCCCGAACGAGTGGAAATAGCGTTCGCCGCGGTCCTTCCAGTCGTCGAACAGGATGCCGAGTTTGAACGTCGCCTGCGTCTCGCGCATGAACTCGGCTTCGTTGATGCCGAGCAGGCGGTTGAAGGTGATCATCGGCGGGATCGTCGATTCCCCCACGCCGACCGTCCCGATCGCGTCGGATTCGATCAGGGTCAGGTCGATCGTGCCGCCCATCGTGCGGGCGATCGCGGCGGCGGCCATCCAGCCGGCAGTGCCGCCACCTGCGATCACGACGCGGCGAACAGGTGTGTTTGTCATCGGCTGAGCGCTCTCAGGAGGAAGGCGCGGAGGCGACCCGCGGTGTCGGTGGTGAGCGGCGCGAGCACGCCGCGCGCCGCCTCGGGAATATGGTCGACGACGTCGGGACCGTTGGCGAAGACATAATGGTCGAACATCTCGCGCCAATGCTGCTTCTCGTCCGCGGGCAGATCGCGGATCGCCAGCATCGCGTGATTCAGCGCATCCTGCGGCTGGCCGAGCCACCGCGGCGTCTCGCGCCACCAGTAATTCACCAGCACGTTGAAGTCGGACAGCCCCTCGACATGGTGCCACCACATCGCCGGGATATAGAGCGCGTCGCCCGCCTCCAGCTCGGCGACCTGCGCATGCTCAAGCGCCTCGCGAAACCGGGGATGTGCGGCGAAGTCGGGATCGTGGAAATCGACCATGCTGACCGCGCGACCTGCCGGCGTGTTGTCGACCGGGCCGAGATAGAGATTGCGGAACTGGTCGCGCGGGAAGACCGTGAAGCGCCGCCGCCCGACCGCGACGCACGCGAGATTTTCGGGCACGTCGTTATGCGCGGCGATCCGCGTGCGCGTGCCCATCCAGATGCTGGCGAGCGGCGTGCGGTCGCCCAGCGCGACAGGGTTCGCCTCGTGCAGGCCGGTGAAGAACTGGTGCAGGTCTATCGACGCGAGATAGATCGCATGCGCGTCGGCGGCGCCTTCGTTGGCGTCGATCCGTGCGAAGATCTCGGGCAATTTCGCACGTAGCATCTGGAAGTTCATCGCGTGCGCGGCGTCGTAGAACAGCCGACCGCCGCTGTCGGGCATCGCGACGGAGACCGCGAAGGGGAGGTCGCGTGCATGACGCTGGATATAGTCGCGCGCCGCCCGCGCGGAGTGCAGCCCGGCCTGTACCATCGGCCAATCCGCGATCAGCCCGCGCACGATGAACGGCGTGGTCGCCCCGCGCAGCTGCACGTCGAGGTCCGCGGGATCGCCGATCGCGACCTCGCGGATCCGCGGCATGGTCGCGAAGATGCCGGGCTCCGCGTCAGCCACGCGCCACCCGCCGGTTCTTGCGCGCGACGAGATCGCCGATATTGCCGAGCGAGGCGAGCGCCATGAAGATCGGCATCATGTGCCCAGACGCGTGCAGGTCCGCTACCGCAACGCCATCGAGCGCGACCAGCCGATCCTCGTCGATCACGTGATAGCCGACCAGCCGGTTCTTCGACCCATCGTCGAGCGTCACGTCCATCGTCAGCGGCTCGAGTAGCTCGTAACGGCGCAACGCGGCGAAGAAATCGGCCGACGCGACATAGTCGGTGTCGAGCGCACGCAGCTGATCGGCGATCCGTTCCAGATACGGCGTCGGCCGGCCGGTATCGTCGAATACGCGGACGCCTTCGCCTGCGCCGATCCGGGGGCTCGCCATGTCGATATGGACCTGGCGGACGTCGCCGTCGCCGCGCCCGACCAGGAACGGCTGGCTGTCGATCGCGAGCGGGCGATAGCGCGCGTCCCATCCGGCGTCGGTCAGGAACAGGTTCTCGCCCGGCTCGAACCCGAACATCGCCAGCGCAGTGAAGCTGTCGCGCGTCTGGTCGAGCTGGAACAGGATCGGGTAATGTGTCTGGACTCGCCGGAACTCGCTGGGGACGGTGATGCAGGTCATCACCGCATCGCCCAGCTCTGAAGAACGCTCGGTGCGGATGCGCAGGTCGCGGTGGTCTTCGGCTGTGAGGATGACGTGGTCGGACATCAGGCTGACAATTCCATAACTTGGGCGGTCGCGTGCCGCAGGGCATCGAGATAGGCGCGATTGGTCGGCAGGCCGGCGGCCAGCATACGCCTGCGCTGATCGACCTGTGCGAGCAAGGTTTCCGTGCGTGCCCGGTCCGCCGTCGCGATCGGTCCGCGCGTCGGCGGCGGAAAACCCATGCCGTACAGGACATACTGATAGCTCGCGGCCGGGAAGATCTCGTCGATCATCGGGAAATCGGCGCGCGACGGCGGCTGGTGCCGCCATAGCGTCAGCAGTTCGGCAAGGCGCGGCGGGATCGATGCGGCGTCGCGGTGGTCGCGCCAATAGGGTTCGTCGCGTTCGCTCAGCACGTAATGCAGCTTCAGGAACTCTACGATCCGATCCCAGCGATACCGGAACAGCGCGTTGAAGCGCGTCGCGTGGATATCCATCGTGCCGCGCGTGGAGGGGAAATTGTCGAGCAGCGCATCGACCGACAGTTCGATCAGGACGATCGCCGACGCTTCGAGCGGCTCCAGGAACCCGGCCGACAACCCGACCGCGAGGCAGTTGCGTTCCCAGAACCGCGCGCGGTGGCGCGACTGGAACTTGAGCTGGCGGAAGGTCGGCAGCGGGGCGTCGGGCGCGGTGGCGCGGATATAGCGCTCGAGCGTTTCCGCCGCGGCATCGTCGCTCAGATGCGCGGAGGAATAGACGTAGCCGACGCCGCGCCGGGTCGGCAGGCAGATGTCCCAGATCCAGCCCGCGGCGTGGGCGGTGGCGTTGGTCTGCGAGGCGATCGGGCTGCCGTCCGCGACCGGCACCTGCACCGCGAGCGCGCGGTCGTTGAACAATTCGCCGCCGCGGTCGATCGTGCCGATCCCGTAATGCTCGCCGATCAGCAGCGCGGCGTGCCCGGTGCAGTCGAGGAACAGGTCGCCGGCGATCGCGCCCGACGCGCGCGTCCGCACCGCGGCGATGTCGCCGCCGTCGGTCGCATCGATCCCGACGACGTGATCGCGGACATGGCGCACGCCGAGCCGCTCGGTCGCGTGGCGCATCAGCAATCCGGCGAGCTTGCCCGCGTCGAGATGGTAGGCGTAATTCAGCGTGCCCGCATAATCGGGCATCGCCCGCTGGCGGGGTGCGAGGCCGCGGTGGCAGATCTCGCCTTGCGCACCGACCATGTCCGCGAACTTACCGCCGTTCTCCGCCCAGGCTGCGACGAGATCGCGCGGGTCGCCATCGACGGGCGCGGTGAAGGGGTGAAGATAGCTGTCGTCGGCAGCGCCTGTCCGCCACCCGTCGAACCGCGACCCCTGCTTGAACGACGCGTCGCAGGCGAGCAGGAAGTCGGTCTCGGCGATGCCGATCCGTTCGAGCGTGCGGCGCATCGTCGGCCATGTGCCTTCGCCGACGCCGATCGTCGCGACGTCGGGGGATTCGATGAGGGTAACGGAGAGCGGCCGGTACGCCCCGCGATCCGCGCGCGCCGCGACCAGGCAGGCGGCGAGCCAGCCCGCCGTACCGCCGCCGACGACCACGATGTTCGTGATCGGGTGGTCACTCGTTGCTTCGGGGCCGGTATCCGTGGCCATCGTCCGCTGCCTATTCCCTCGTTCGAGTGCGTCCCGACTTGCCCTGCCAGCGCCGGCAACGCCACCTTTTCCCGGTCGTTGCGGTCGCTTCAATCCTCCCCCTTGCGGGGGAGGATTCCAAACATCCGCCTCAGAAGGTGAAGCGCATGCCCGCCGAGTAGCGCGCATACCCCGGTTGCGCGAAGGTCACGAAATTGTCCGAGCGGCGATGCCCGCGCCGACCCTGGCCGGTGAGGTTGATCGCCTCGACGAACACCGCCAGCCCCTTCTTCACCTCGGCGCTCGCACTCGCATCGACCTGGCCGTACGCCTCGACATAGGTCGGGTCGAACGCGCCGCCGGCATAGAACTCGCCGCGCCAGTTATACGCGACGCGCGCCTGGATGCCGTTCTTGTCGTAATAGGCGACCGCGTTGGCGCTGTCGCTGAGGCCGGTCAGCGCGAACTGGCCGATGTTGGGATCGATCGTGTTGTCGTATTTCGCGTCGCCGTTGACGATGGTGTAGTTCAGGATGACGCCGAAGCCGGTTTCCCACAGCCGGTGCTGGATCGCGAATTCCCAGCCGTTGATGTTGGCGGTCTGGTCGCTGTTGAACGGCTGGCTCAACTGGAAGTTGAACAGATCGTCCTCGGGCAAGCCGAAGATGTTGCCGTTCAGCAGGCCGGAATCGCTTGTGCCCGTGACCTGCGACGAGGCCGGGAAGTTGCGCAGGATGTAATCGCGCACGCGGAGGTTGTCCGTCGTGCCCAGCGCCGCCACCGCCTGGCGATAGCGCGGGCCCGAGCCTGGGTTGCGCAGGTCGAACGCAGGCGTGTTGATCTGGTTCGTGCCGATGAAGTTCTTCACGTCCTTGTTGAAATAGCCGACCGAGATGTAGCTTTCGGGGCCGTAATACCATTCCGCCGACAGATCGATGTTCTTCGATTTGAAGGGAAGCAGGTTCGGGTTGCCTTGGCTGCCGGTGCCGCCGCCGATGCGCGGGTTGGAGTCGATGTTCAGGCCACCCTGCAGGCTGCCGTAATCCGCGCGCGTGATGGTATGGCTGTACGAGGCGCGCAGCTTGACGTTGCGGAGCGGTTCGATGTCGAAATCGACCGCGGGTAGCCAGTTGTTGTATTTGCCCTTCAGCGAGGTGAACGAATTGGCCCCGTAGGTGAGCGCGAATTCGTTCGCGCCAGTCCAGCGCGTCCCGTTCGGGATGGGCACCAGCGCCGAAGAGTTCACTTGCGTTTCGTCGTAGCGAATGCCGCCGATGATGTGCGCCGGCATGTCGAACACCGAGAATTTTGTGTTGAACTGGATGAAGGGCGAGATCGTCTGTTCGCGGATGCGGCGATCGTTGGTGTAATTGGCGAGGCACGTACCGGGCGCTGCGACACCAGTCTGCGGCGCGCTGCAGATGTTGTACTGCGAGCGCAGCAATTCGGCCATCTGCTCGAAGTTGAAGGTGTAGATCGACGCCGGCAACGCGGGATCGTTCGATCCGGCGACGCCCTTGAACTTGTCGGGCAGGCTGGTGAGGTTGAAGAAATCGTCGGGCACCGCGGCTGCGCCGAACGAGGCACCGCGCGGGTCGATGCCGCCCCAGGTCTCGTTCTGGATGAACCCGTAGGCGGACCGCACCTTGTTGTCGACGTACGAGAAGCCCCAGTCGATGCTGCTCAGGAAATCGCCGTCGTGGTCGTAATGCCCCTTCAACTGGAGCTGGTTGATCTCGTCCTTGAAATACGCGTTGCGGAACGCGTTGCCGGTCGGCGTGATCAGCGACGCGTTCAGCGGGTCGATACCCGGATACATCTGGTACGAAATGATCGGCAGGTCGTTCTCGAAATTGATGCTCTGCGACTGGACGCCGAAGATCGCGCCACCGATCGACGTGCTGCTGCCGTAATCGTTGGTCGGCTTGGAGACCGCGGTCGAGTGATGCGCGTCGAGCGACATCGTGACGTTGCCGGGCGCTTCCCAGGTCAGATTGCCGCCGAGCGACTTGTTCTCGGACTTGTTGGCGCTCAGCGCGCTGCTGTACGACAGGTCCTTGCCGGGCGCGAAATTCTCGGAATAGAAGAGCGGGCCGGCCGAGGGGCCGTCGGTCCAGGCGCTGCGCGTGTCGCCGAAGTTGAACCAGATGCCGACGCTGCTGTCGCGCACCTCGACCTTGTTGCTCGAATAGGTGAAGTCCAGCGTCGCGGTCAGCGTGTCGGTCGGCTTGGCCTGCAACACGAGCTGGCCGTTGATGCGCTCGCGGTCGATGTCGACGATGTTGTAGTTGGCGCTTTGCGGGATTTCATAGACATCGGTCGGGCCAGGGCGATTGGTGATGTTCGCAGCCCCCGGCGTACCCGGCTGCGCGAGCGTACCCCAGTTGTTCTCGGCGCCGAGGAAACCGTCGCGGAAGCCGACGCCCGACGAGTTGTTGCTCGCCTTGCGCCGCTGGTACGAGCCGCTGAACAGGACGCCGATCCGGTCGTCGGCGAAGGTCGTGGACAGGATGCCCGACACTTCCGGCGTGATCGGGTCCTTGCCGTTGCGCGAGGTGTCGAGCACGCCCTTCGCGGCGACGCTGCCGCGGGTGCCCGGCTTGTCGAGCGGGCGCGGGGTGCGGATGTTGATGCTCGAACCGATACCGCCCGACGGCACGGCGGCCCGGCCGGTCTTGTAGACCTCGACCGCGGCGACGCCTTCGGACGCCAGGTTGGCGAAGTCGAACGAGCGCGACGCGGGCGCGCTGGCGCCGTCGCCGAGCGTCGAGGTCGGCATCTGCCGACCGTTGAGCGTGACGAGGTTGTATTCGGGGCCGAAGCCGCGGACGGTGACGGTCGAGCCTTCGCCGTTCGAGCGGTCGATCGACACGCCGGTGATGCGCTGGAGCGACTCGGCGAGGTTGGTGTCGGGGAACTTGCCGATGTCCTCGGACGAAATCGCGTCGACCACGCCCTGGCCGTTGCGCTTGATGTCGATCGCCTCGCGCAGCGAAGCGCGGATGCCGGTCACGACGATGTCGTCGGTGGTCTCGTTCGGATCGGCGGGTGTGGCCTGCGGTGCGATGTCCGAGGGGCCGGGATTGCCGACCGTGGCGGCGGCGTCCTGCGCCATGGCGATACCGGGCAGACCGACGAGCGCCAGTGCCGAAGTGCCGATGATGAAACGCGAAAGCGAGCGAGCTGCGAAGCCACGCATGATAGTCCTCCCCTGTAGACGGCGCTATGCGTTGCGCCTTCCCGTGAACGTTCACTTCGCATTTTGTAACACTGTGTCAAGCAAGGTAGCGCTACACTTGTGAACGTTCTCAAATTTGACTCTCGATAGTGGCTATGACGCAACAGGGGGGCGATCCACGCGGTTGAGGCCGGTCGGGCCTGAGGTGGCGCAAGGCGTGTTTCCCCGCGAAGGCGTAGATCCAGACTGCGCTACCGTCTTTGCGTGAGAACGAGATCCGGTCACGACGATCCATGTGCCCGTCCGAACCAACGGCGGAGCAGTTGCCTGTCCGGCCCGCCGCAGCTTAGGGTTGCGGTATGGCGCGCCCTCCCGTTTCCCGCGATCCAGCGCCCCGCCGCGATCGTCGCTCGACCGCGTTCCTGCTGGTCTTCGCGCTCGCCTATGCCGGCGGGGTCGTCGGCTACCTCCCGCTGCTGACGCTGTTGCTGCCGATCAAGGTCGACGCGGTCGCTGGCGCAGCCCGGTTGGACGTCCTCACCGCGATCGTCGTCGCGGGCGCGGTGGCGGCGAGCGTGTCGAACATCGCGTTCGGATGGCTGAGCGATCGATCGGTCGCGCGGGGTGGAGGACGCCGGGGATGGCTGGCCGGTGGGGTCGTCGCCACGGCACTGTCCTACGCGGCGATGACGACGGCCGCGACGCCCCGCGCGCTGATCCTCGCGGTCGTCGCGTTCCAGGTCGCGGTGAACGCGGTGCTGGCGCCACTGCTCGCGATCATGGCCGACGAAGTGCCCGATGCGCAAAAGGGCGTGGCCGGCGGATTGCTCGCGATGGCCTGTCCGGCCGCGTCCGCACTGGCGGCGATGCTGATGGCGACGGCGTCGCTGGACGACGCGGCGCGCCTGTCGATCGTGCCGCTCGTGATGGCCTGTGGCATCGTGCCGTTATTGCTGACCAGGTCGCGGCCGGTGGCGCGGATCGAGCCGACCTCGCCCGTGAAGGCCATGCTCCGCCGAGATCTCGCGCTCGCCTGGAGCGCCCGGCTGTTCGTCCAGGTCGCGGGCAGCGCGCTGTTCGTCTATCTCTTCTATTATCTCGAAAGCGTCGCGCCGACACTGGCGGCTGGCACGATCGCGGCGCGGATGGGGACGGTGATGCTCGTCGCCTACACGCTGCCGCTGCCGATCGCGGTGCTGGTCGGCCGGTTCGCGGATCGGTCCGGGCGGACCAAGCCGTTGCTGTTCGCGGCCACGATCGTCGCGGCGGCCGGGCTGGTCGGGATGGCCGTCGCGGACGACTTCGAGGGCGGGGCGGTCGCGTTCTGCCTCTACACGACGGGTGCGTCGGTGTTCCTGGCGCTGCACGCGTCGTTCGCGATGCAGCTGCTGCCGAATCCCCTGCACCGGGGGCGCGACCTGGGGCTGCTGAACCTGACCAACACGCTGCCCGGGCTGCTCGGGCCGACGCTCACCTGGGCGCTGGCGACGCCGACCGATTTCGATGCGGTCATGCTGGTACTCGCCGCCCTGACCCTGTGCGGCGGAGGGACGATCCTCGCGGCGCGCGGTCGGCGTTAGCGCGGCTGCCAGTACCGGACGTAATCGACCGTCATGCGCTGTGGGAACGCGGCATCGTCGATCCCCTTCTGGCCGCCCCAATCGCCGCCCACCGCGAGGTTGAGGATCAGGTCGTAGGGGCGCGTGAACGGCCACGCCGCCTTGCCGCCGGGCTGGTCGTTCGCGACACGCATGATCGCGCGGCCATCGACGCCGATGGTGATCGTGTCGGCGCGCCAGTCGAGCTGATAGCGATGATACGCGGTGCACGCTGTCGCGATCTTCGTCTGGGCGCCGCGCTGCGTGCCCTTGACGTGGTTGAAGGCACCGCTGTGCAGCGTCGCGTGGACGGTGCCGGCGTCCCAGCCGACCATCTCCATGATGTCGATCTCGCCCTCGTCCGGCCACTTGCCGCCCGACGGGAGCAGCCAGATCGCCGGCCAGCTGCCCCGTCCGCACGGTAGTTTCGCGCGGACCTCGTAAAAGCCGTAGCCGCGAGGCTTGCGAGAGACGAGCTTGGCCGAGGTATACGCCTGGCCGCCCCAGTCGGCGAACCGCGTCTTGGTGAGTTTCTCGCGCCGCGCCTCGATCACCAGCGCGCCATCCTCGATCCGCGCGTTCTCGGCGCGGTCCTTCGCGTAGTATTGGCGTTCGTTATTGTACCAGCCCGCGGCGTTGCGCGACACGTCGTAGCGCCATTTGGTCTGGTCGATCGCCTTGCCGTCGAACTCGTCGGCAAAGCTTGGCTTCCCCTTCGGCGCAGGCATGGGCGCATCGACGCTGTAGTTGGTTGCGCCCAATGTTGCGGCTTGCGCGGCGAGTATCAGCAGGATCATCGCAGGGCTCCTAGATCCAGGGGAATGGCGTCAGCGTCTCGCGAACGAGCGGCGGCATCGATATTATCGACCAACGGCAATGCTGGTTCCGCCAAGGCCCTCGTCAAAACCAGCAGCATATGGTTCAAGGTAATCCTCCCCGATAGTCGCTCCGGAGTCGTCGCCGCGTCGTGCAAACCCGATCCGATAGCGCCACCGGATTAGGCCACGCACACACTTACCTCAACCGCCTCATTCGATCGCGAGGAACGCGGTGACGGTCAGTCGCCCAACGGCCGGATCCGGCGAGAGTAAGGCATCGGGCGTGATCGCGCCGCTGTGCAGGACGTAGCTGCGATACAGCAATGCGCGGTTATATTCCGCGTCGATCACCGCAGTGCGTTCGAACAGGGCGGTATCGTCCGCGATGTACCCCTCGGGCGGTATCGCCTCGACCTCGCTGCCGAGGCGCGAGAAAAACGCCGGCGCGCGCGTCTCGTCAATCGTCTCGAACCCTGTGCCGCGATGCCGGAAGAACGCGGTGCCGTCGCGATGCGTAGGCGACAGATAATGGATCAACGCAATTCGATCGCGGCCATAGGCGTCGACATGCGGCACGCGTTGTCGGATATCGAGCGATTCAGGCGCAATCGTGACGATGGAGAATTGCGCGTCAACGACTCGGATACGGCGACACGGTCCAAAGTCGCGGCCCAGGGCGCGCGCGACGAGGGGAAGCTGATCGCGCAGGTACGCATCGGGAAGATCCGCGCGGACACCCGGATAATGTTGCCCCGCGGATGCAAAGACAGCTTCAGCCGCCGCCCTGCGCAATACCTCGGGTTCGCGGGAGAAGCCGTCGATGACGACGAGCGGTTCCGCCTCGCTGCCGATGCGCGCTCGGGTGACGCTGTGCAGGATCAAAATCGGTCTCCGCCCATGCCGAACCGATGCCATGGAGCGGAAGCAAAGTCTTCACCGGACTGCCAAGTGAACTCGTCTTTGTGCGCCGGGCGACATACTCGGGCTAACGTAAAAGAGTGAATTCGGCCGGAACGTCAGCCCGAGCCGGGATGCTTCTGCTCGTCCTCGTAGGTGTCGTCGGTGCCGACCTTGCCACCTGCCTCGGCTTCGGCGATGCCCGAGGTCTCGACGACATCGATCGAGCCGCCATCCCCTGCGAGGCCGCGCGAGGTACGATCCGCATCGGGGTCGGCGGCGATCGTCGATCCCGGATCGCCGTCCGATCCAGCGACGCCGTTGGGCGTGCTGCCGCCGTCTTCGCCGGCCTGACCGCCACCGTGATAGGCGATGTCGCTCTGGCCGCCATGCGCCATGAACCCGGTGTTCGTCGCGGCCTTGCCTGCGTGCGGATTGGGATAGGCGCCGCCGCCGCTCTCTCCACCGGCAGACCGGCCGTGCACGTCGCCGCCGCCCTTGCCTGCGGGTGATGCGCCGACACCATCGGGGGCGCCCTTGGTATCGGGATTGCCGCTTACCGGCATCGGGACCTTGTCGCTCATGGCGTATTCCTCACCGTATCGAGGGGGGGCAGGTGAGGGACGAACCGCCACGCGCGTTTCGTCCCCCAGGTGGGTCAAGGCCGCAGCACGACCTTGATGACGCCGTCCTGCTTGTCGCGGAACTTCTGGTACATCTCGGGCGCATCCTCGAGGCTGGCCGGGTGCGTGACCACGAAGCTCGGGTCGATATCGCCCGCCTCGATCCGCGCGAGCAGCGGCTTGGTATAGGCCTGGACGTGCGTCTGGCCGGTCTTGATCGTCAGCCCCTTGTTCATCATCGCGCCGATCGGGATCTTGTCGCCCATCCCGACATAGACGCCCGGGATCGACACCGTGCCGCCCATCCGGCAGCTCATGATCGCCTCGCGCAGGACATGCACGCGGTCGGTCGCGAGGAACGTCGCAGCCTTCACCTTGTCGATCACCGCGTCGACGGCGCCGTGGCCCGAGGCCTCTGCGCCCACCGCATCGATGCAGCTGTCTGGGCCGCGGCCCTTGGTGCGAAACTGAAGTTCGTCATAGACGCTGTCGACTTCGGCGAAGTTGATCGTCTCCGCGCCGCCGGCCTCGGCCATCGCGAGGCGCTCGGGCACTTCGTCGATCGCGATCACGCGACCGGCGCCAAGCATCAGCGCGGAGCGGATCGCGAACTGCCCGACCGGGCCGCAGCCCCAGATCGCGACCGTGTCGCCCTCTTCGATGTTGGCGTTCTCGGCGGCCATATAGCCCGTCGGGAAGATGTCAGAGAGGAACAGCGCCTGGTCGTCGGTGACGTTGTCGGGCACCTTGATCGGCCCGATATCGGCCATCGGCACGCGCAGATACTCGGCCTGGCCACCGCAATAGCCGCCCAGCATGTGGCTGAACCCGAACAGGCCGGCGGGCGAATGGCCCATCGCCTTGATCGCCATCTCGGCGTTCGGATTGGTCCGCTCGCACGCCGAGAACAGTCCCTTGCGACAGAAGAAACAGTCGCCGCAGCTGATCGTGAACGGCACGACGACGCGGTCACCGATCTTCAGGTTGGTGACTTCGGAGCCGAGCGCGACCACGACGCCCATATTCTCGTGACCGAGGATGTCGCCCGCCTGCATCGTCGGCTGATACCCGTCGAGCAAATGCAAGTCCGAGCCGCAGATCGCGCAGGCCGAGACCTTGATGATTGCATCGCGGGGGTGCTTGATTTCGGGGTCGGCAACAGTGTCGACGCGGACGTCGCCTTTGCCATGCCAAACGAGTGCGCGCATGAGGGTCTCCTTAAAAGGTAAACTGAAAATAGTATCGATGATACGGCACTGTGCGACTGATCGCGCAAGTCGAGTAACCAGTGGTCCGTGAAATAAGGTGCTCGGTAACTAGAAAGATAAAATAATATCTATCAAAATATTATCACTATGAGTCCAGTGCGATTTATATAGTTCGATATAGACCTGAAAATCCGCAGTCAGATACGCGGCATTACTGAAAGCTCGGCCCGTTCTCTCGGATCGTTGAATTCCATAGCGATCGAAGGGCTGACATCGTTCCTTGATGATCTATTTAGCCGCCCAGTTTTTCACTGATCACGATCAAGATTTGTATATTGATCGACGATATCGATCGCGATTCTCACAAATTCTCGATCAGGAGCTCGCAAGATATTGATATTGATCATGACGATTTACGTTCCGATAAGCCGTTTGATCGTAAAGACTTAGAGACGGTGCGCCATACGATTGCAGAGGCGGGGGCACTATACGGGACCGAACCGGATCTTTGGCCGTTTCAACTTGTCGCAACCGCTGCCGTCCAGCAGGCGCCGATCACGGCCGCCTGGACGGGCAGCGCCATCCGCTCAGGCAAATTTGGAGCCCACCGATGCAGATCAACGCCATTCTCTTCGATATCGACGGCACGCTGGTCGATACCAACGACATGCACGTCCTCGCCTGGGAGGAAGCGTTCGCGGGCGTCGGTGCGACGTTCGATCGACAGGTCATCCACGACCAGATCGGCAAGGGCACCGACATGCTCGTTCCGACCCTGCTGCCCGATGCCGACGAGGATCAACAGGACGCGCTCGGCGAACGGCATGGCGAAATCTTCAAGGCGAAGTACCTGGATACGGCCAAGCCCTTCGCGCAGGCGCACGCATTGTTGGCGCACGCGCACGGATTGGGACAGCAGGTCGTGCTGGCGTCATCGGCGTCGGAAGCGGAACTCGAGCAGTATATCGACCTGCTCGGCGCGCGCGACCTGATCGCCGCGACCACCAGCAGCGACGACGTCGAGAACACCAAGCCCGCGCCCGACATTTTCGCTACCGCACTGAAGAAACTGCCGGGGATCGAGCCGGGCAGCGTCATCGTCGTCGGCGATACGCCCTATGACATCGAGGCGGCGGCCAAATGCGGGATCGCCGCGGTCGCGGTCTGATCGGGCAAGTTCAAGGACGCGCAACTGCAATCGGCGGGCGCCGTCGCGATCTACGACGACGTGGCGGCGTTGCTCGCCGGCTATGCCACGTCGCCATTGGGACGCTGAAAGCGCCGACAAGCCTGAGCTAGTGGCGGACCAGACCGACGTACGACCGCCCGATATAGGTCAGCCGGGAATGCCCCAATTGGCTTCCTCGTTGGCGGCTGCGGCGGTGCGGACGAGATGCTGGACATAGTTCTGGAACACCGGAACCGTGAACGTGACCAGGGTCGGCTCGCCCTGTGGCTCCTTGAACGTCAGCACGACGAAGCGCTGGCCGTCCTCGTCGAGGATCAGTCCGGCTTCCATCGCTCCGGGGCCGCTGGGCGTGATGACTGTCGCTACCATGATGCATTCTCGCTGTGCCGGGTTCCAGCGTGGCCTTAACGGCGCACGTTCCGGTGTCCAGGTCCGGCCGAGGTTCGACGCGCAGTTTGGCGACTACGCGCATCACCACCGGTGCCGGCGCCGCTATCGCCGGCCTGCGGCGGCGGTCTCGTCCGTATGGCGCAGGTCGCGAATTTCCTCCCAGGTGATCGGCCGGTCGCGGCCGGCGCATTTGATGATCAGGTTCGCGGCTTCGGCGTCGTCATAGTCGTCGAACGCCCGAACCATGTCCGCCAACGATCCGCTGGCGACGGGCTCATGCGCGTCCTCGTCGTTCGCCGCCTCCTCGCGCCAGACCTTGGCGGGCATGTTCCACATGGTCTTCAACACAGTCACTTACTCCGGGCCCCCGGTGTGTGGCGTTCGTGGCCCGCGGCTCGTCATGCGTCCAGAGGATCGGCAGCCCGGATGCGCCCGTCATACTCGGCAATGCGACGAGCCGCGCCAACGGGGGCGAACCTAGCGATGGCACCGTGCCAGCCATCGGACGTTGATGGCCGTGACGTGAGAGGATCATCGTGTGCGCGGTCTCGATTTCAGTTCCTGGCAGAATCTGCTCGTCACGGTGCTCGGGCTGGTGCTCGTCACGTTGCTGGGAGTCGGCATCCGCCTGCTGACGCAGATGACCTTCCAACAGCGTCGCGAGCGCATGAACCGGCAGATCAACGAGCGCCTGCGCACGCTCATCGCGGCCTACAGGACGCTGGGCGGCTCGTTCACCGGTGATCTCTCCGTCGACCCTGCGCACAAGCGCGACCTCAGGCGGCGTGGCCTGGACGAAACCGCGACCGAACCGATGGCCGCCCTCGATCTCACCGCGGAAAGCGCGTCGCGGTCGGATCGTACGCGCCGCATTCGCGATGCGGTCGAGGCGGCGCTGTCGGACATCATCCTGCTGGGAACTGAGGACCATGTCCGCCTTGCAGACCGCGCCGTCCGCGAACTCGTCGCCGGGCACCCGGTCCACACGCATGACCTGGTCGTTTCGCTGAGGGCGTTCATCCGCGAGGCGCTCGATCTCGATCCCATCCCGGCCGACCTCGCCATCCCCATGCAGGGCCCGACGCGTCCGGCCGGCGCCGGCGGGGGCAGGGGCGGTGCCAAGGAGGACGGCAGCAAGGGTGGCGGCGGCGGCGGCATGGGCGGGGGCGGCATGGGCGGTGACATCGGCACCGGCGCGGAGGGCCCTCTCCAGGATCCGCGCCACCTGGCCTGACACGACGGCCCCACGCGGGTGTCGGCGAGGCCATACGACCCAAAGGTCATATCGCGCGGCCACGGGCTTGATGGGAAGGACGCGCGCCGGACACCGGCATCAGCCTCCGATTTCAGGATAGACCATGACCGATACCAAGCATGACATCGTCGACACCGCGGTTGCCGCGGGATCGTTCACGACACTGGTCGCCGCCGTCGGCGCGGCGGGCCTCGCCGATACCTTGAAGGGCGAGGGTCCGTTCACCGTCTTCGCGCCCACCGACGCGGCGTTCGCGGCGCTGCCGGCCGGCACCGTCGACGACCTCGTCAAGCCGGAGAACAAGGAGAAGCTGACGGCGATCCTGCTCCTCCACGTCCTCCCGGGCGCGGTCATGGCCGACGATGTGAGCGGCAAGGTGCTCGATCCCGCCACCGCCGGCGGTTCGACCGTGCATGTCGACGGCACCGACGGCGTCACCGTCAACGGCGCACGCGTGATCTCCGCCGACATCGCCTGCACCAACGGCGTGATCCACGCGATCGACGCGGTCCTGCTACCAACCGGTTGATCGCCCAGCGTAATTGATATGTACTCGATACCGGGGCTTGATCGTCCCGGTATCGTTGTTCGGAGACATGCGTGAAGGTTGCGATCGTGGGTGCGGGTATCGCGGGATTGTCCTGTGCGGTGCGTCTCCAGCAGGATGGCTGCGCGGTGACGCTGTTCGACAAGGGCCGTGGTGCCGGTGGTCGCATGGCGACGCGGCGCTCCGACACCCCCGCCGGCGAGACAGCCTTCGATCATGGCGCGCAATATCTGACGATGCGCGACCCGGACTTCATCGCCGCGATGCACGCGTGGAAGTCGGCCGGAGTCGTCGCGCCCTGGCCCGCCGCGGGCCCCGATGCATGGGTCGGCACGCCCGGCATGAACGCCATCGTCAAGCATCTCGCCGCGCAAACCGACGTGCGCTGGAATTCTCGCGTCACCGACGTCCGCAGGACGGCCGAGGGCTGGGCGGTCGACCCGGATACGACGGGCGCGTTGTTCGACACCGTCGTCATCGCAACGCCCGCGGAGCAGGCCGCGCCGTTGCTGGCACCGCACGACCCGGCGATGGCGAGCGAAGCGTTAGGCTGTCGGTCGGCACCCTGCTGGACGGCGATGTTCGCCTTCGACGCGCCGCTGACGATTTCGCACGACGTCCTCAAGGATGCCGGGATCATCGGCTGGGCGGCGCGGAACAGCGCCAAGCCGGGGCGCAAGGGCCCGGAATCCTGGGTCGTCCAGGCAACGCCGGACTGGTCGAACGAACATCTGGAACAGTCCGTCGATATCGTGGTCGATCGGTTGCAGGCGGCGCTGGCCGAGCACGCCGTGGGAGTACTACCCACCCCGATACTACGCACCGCCCATCGTTGGCGCTACGCAAAGACGGCAGGGCTCGATCTCGAGTCGCTCTGGAACGCCGGCGAGCAGATCGGCGCGGCAGGCGACTGGCTGCTGGCCCCGCGGATCGAAAGCGCCTGGCTATCCGGCCGACACCTTGCCGAGCAGATTCTTGCCCACTCCTGACGGCGTACGTCAGGTCGGGCAAAGTTCGCAATCGCCCCGCGCCAGTCGCCGCTCGATCCATTTCGAAAACGCGAGATGCGGCACCGCGACGGTCGCGAGCAACTGGAACGCCTGCGCGGTCAGGTCGGCGGGCAGGGACCGTCCAAGGCTGGTCGCGAACACGACCCAGGCGCCGATCGCCGCCACCGACAAGGCCGCCCCCGTCGCCAGCCACCGCCGCTGCGAGACCCCGCCCAGCGTGATCCGCGCATCGGCCAGATGACGCGGCGAGTGCAGGAACACGAAGAACAGCGCGAATCCGGCCACCGGCGGCGCGATGACCAGGCCTAAAATCGCAACCGCCGTTGCCGCTGCCCATTCGCGCGCACCGTTCCGCCAGGCGTCGCTGATGCCGACGATCGTGACCAGCAGCGCGACCGGCGCGACCGCGATCAGCGACCGCGCGACCGTCTCGCCGCCGGGCCCGCCGACCATCGCAACAAACAGCCGCGCGACCTCGGTAGGGTGCCCGATTGCGGGCGCAGCGATGATCGCGGTCCCGGCCGCGACCTTGAGCAAAGGCTCGTCGATCATCGTCCAGTCCTCGCCGAAATGGACAGAGGCGACCGCGACGAACAGGACCAGCGCGACCAGCGGGCTCACCACCCACATCACGGCCATCGCGACCGCGATCCCGACATAGCCACCGACCGCAAGCGCAAGGCCGTGCCGTCCGAGGCGACCTGTGCGCGCCAGCAACGCGATGTCGTAGGCACCATGCGGCATGCCCCCGCCGATGAAGACGATCGTCGCGATCAGCGTCGCGATGGGGCCATCGAGCGACAGCCCCGCCGCCATCGCGGTCGCGAGGTACGCGGCAGCCAGCCAGAAGCCGGGATGCACGAAGCCGCCGCGCCCCGAGGGGACGCGGCGGTCTGAGCTCGTCACGGCAATCGATGCCGCGACCCGAGCGGGAGCGTCGGTATCAATGATTGTGGACGGCGACGCCATGCGCCTCGACCTGCGACTTGCGGACGGAGATCATGTAGATCAGCACGCCGACGCCGGCCTTCGCTACGATGTCCGCGATCGTGTAGCCGAGCTGGATGACGGTCGTCGCGGTCGCACCGCTGATCCCGGCATAGGGCGCCATGTAGACGATCGGGTAGAAGCCCCACGACGCGAAGGTCAGCAGGCGGGCCTTGCGGACCAGGTCGCGCGCGACGGCCGGCTGCTGCTCGATCGAGTCGCCGAGCCCGCGGAACAATTCCCAGACGATGTAGATGAACGGGATCGCCGACAACGTACCCCAGAGGGCGCGGGTCGGGATGTCGGTCGCGATCTCGCCCGGATAGCCCAGCACGATCATCAACGCCGCGGCCGAACCCAGCCGGACGGTCTTCGACGAGGTCTGCTCGGGCGACAGGCGCATCACCAGCACCAGCTCGATCAGCAGAAGCGGCACGGTCAGCAGCCAGTCGACGTAACGATAAGCGTCGTTGAACGCGAACCCGGTGCCCGAGATGATCCCGTCCTTGAGCGAATAGGTCTCGTTCCAGCTCTCGAAGATCCGCAGGTAGTGATAGGCGGCGATCGCGGTCACCAGCCCCGAGATGGTGACGGCAGTACGATATGCCGGCGCGACTTGGGATCGGCACAGCCACAGGAAGGCGGTCGTCGCGGCCATCGTCGCGAACGTGAATGAAAACGCGTTATATACCAGCGAGAACTGGAACGGGGTTATGCTGTCCATGAAGGTCTCCATCACCTTGCTGTGCCGCGCCCGCTACGCTGGCGAACCGGCCTTGTTGCGGGAGAGCGAGGGCCGACGGAGTGATCGGTTTCGGTCCACCCGGGGATGGCGCCACAGCGACTTGAAAGGGTAACGGAGGGAATTCCACCCGAGCCGCGGAACCGATGGCTAATACGGTCCGAGACCCAGCCGCTGTGACGACCAAGGACTGGATACGCCTGGGTGGGGCAGGGGGCGATACGGACCTTGGCCCATATGCGGCGTCCGATATGGCTTAGAGCCCGGCCTCGACCGCGAGCCGGATCAGGTCCGCGGTGGTCGTCAGGCCAAGCCGGTCCATCAGGATCGCGCGGTGCATCTTCACCGTCTTCTCGGCCAGCCCGAGTTCGGCGGCGATCTGCTTGTTGAGCAGGCCCTGCGCGACGAACTTGAGCACCTGGCCCTGGCGCGGCGACAGCGCCTTGACCATCTCCGCCGCGCGGATGCGTCGCATGCTGGTCGGCGGCGCGGCGTTGGTATCGATCTCGACCTGCGAGCCGAGGAAATACAGCAGCCGGTCTTCCTCGTCGTACAGCGGCGCGACCAGCACGGCGTTGCGGAACGGCTGTCCATTGCGTTTGTAGTTGAGGA
This sequence comes from Sphingomonas faeni, assembly GCF_024273235.1. Classification (GTDB taxonomy): domain Bacteria; phylum Pseudomonadota; class Alphaproteobacteria; order Sphingomonadales; family Sphingomonadaceae; genus Sphingomonas; species Sphingomonas faeni_A. The sequence continues at coordinate 109,888 of NZ_JANBVH010000012.1, forward strand.
TCTCGACCAGCACCGGCTTGTGCTCGCGCACGCCGCGGCGAATCTCTTCGGACAGCCAGGGCTCGGTCGCCGGCCCCGACAGAAACCGACAATTGCGTCCGATCACCTCGTCCGCGGGATAACCGGTCAGGTCGCAGAACGGCTGGTTGCACGCCACGATCGGGTTGTCGGGCAGGCGGGGGTCGCTGATCACCGACGGGATCGGGCTGTCGGTGACGAGCCGCACGAGCCGCTGGTTCGACCGCGCATCGGCGCTATCGGTCGAGACGATGGCCGCCGAAATGCCGGCGGTCGAATCGCTGGCAGCCGAAATGGTGTCGATGCTCATCTCCCCTCGATCTCCCAGGCTCTGGGCCCCACGGTTCTTGGACGCTTTGCTCCACTGTTCCGTGAACGATACCATGGTTCCGTACCACATCCCTAAAACCATGATCGCAGGCGGCAGCAAAAATCAATCGGGTCGCATTGCGGGCCGAGCAAGCGCATTGCGCAACGCGAACGCTGATCCAATCTCTGCACCACCTCGCCTCGGCACGAAGGCAGGCGACTTAACATCGGCTCGCCCGTTGTGCGGTGCAGAGGAGAGCGTTTCATGGCCCGCCATATCCTGATCACCGGTGCCAGCGTCGCCGGCAATACCGCGGCGTGGTGGCTGGGTCGCGCCGGGTTCGACGTGACGGTGGTCGAGCGCGCGCCGGCGTTCCGCGAGGGCGGCCAGAACATCGACGTCCGCGGATCGGGGCGCGAAGTTCTGCGGCGGATGGGACTGGAGCAGGCGGCGCTGGACCACGGCACCGGCGAGGAGGGCACGGCGTGGGTGGATGCCGATAACCGGATCGCCGCGCAGTTCCTGGTCACCGATTCCGCCACCGAAGGCATGACTGCGGAGATGGAGATCCTGCGCGGTGATCTCTCCCGCCTGCTCTACGAACCTGCATCGCAGCATGCGACCTATCGTTTCGGCGACAGCGTGACGGCGATCGAGCAGACCGAGACGGCGGCCTCGGTCACCTTCGCCAGCGGCCGCACGGCGCGCTACGACGCGGTAATCGTCGCCGAGGGCGTCGGCTCCGCGACGCGCGCGCACGTCTTCCCGAACGAGAACGACCCGCGCTGGATGGACCTGACCATCGCCTATTTCACGGTTCCCCGTACGCCCGACGACGATCGGCTCTGGCGGTGGTACAACGCGACCGAGGGCCGCAGCGTGTCGTTGCGCCCCGATCGGCACGGCACGACGCGCGCCATGTTGTCCGTCCAGCAACCGCCACAGGGCGAGCAGGACTGGAGCATCGCTGACCAGAAGGCATGGCTCCGCGCGCAGTTCGCCAATGCAGGGTGGAAATCGCAGCGCGTGCTCGACGGCATGGACACGACCGACGACTTCTACTTCGACGTGCTGCGACAGGTGCGGATGAAATGCTGGTCGAAGGGCAGGGTGGTCCTGACCGGCGACGCGGCCTGGTGCGCCACGCCGATCGCCGGAATCGGCACCGCGCTGGCGGTCACCGGCGCCTATGTCCTCGCCGCCGAGTTGGCGCGGACCGACGACATCGCCGCCGCCTTCGCTGCCTATGAGCAGGCGATGCGCCCGATGGTCGAGGACGCGCAGGGCGTGCCCAAGATCGCGCCGAAGATGATGAACCCGCAGACCCGCACGGGCATCCGCCTCCTGCACACGGCGCTGGACGTCGCGAGCAAACCCGCCGTTCGCAGCGTCACCGGCAAAATATTCGGCGGCCGCTCGAAAGCCCCCGACCTCTCCCGCTACAAGGACGTAATCATGGCGCACGACGCTGACATGACGCATTTGGGCTCGCCGCTCCCCGCCGAGACGCCCCCTCCGACCGGGCTTTCGCCATTGCTGGCGCTGGGAGCAGTCGGTCTCGTGCTCGGCGCGAGCGCGCTCGTCGGCCGACGCAATGCACCCGATCCGTCGCATCCGCGCATTCGCCGCTGGTATCGCCGGCTCGACAAACCGGAGTTCACGCCGCCCGACGCCGCGTTCGGCGCGGTCTGGCCGGTATTGGAGACGGGGCTCGCGGTCGGCGGCTATCGGCTGTTGCGGCAGCCATCGGGCCCGGCGCGCAATACCGCGGTCGGGCTATGGCTGCTGAACACCGCGATGGTCGGCGGCTGGACCCAGCTGTTCTTCCGCGAGAAGAAGCTGGGCGCGAGCGCGGTGGCGTCGGCCGCGATGGTCGCCTCCAGCGCCGCCTATGTCGCGACCGCCGCCAAGGTCGACAAGCCGGCTGCCGCGACCGGCGTGCCGTTCGTGGCGTGGCTCGGCTTCGCGACGCTGCTCGCCGAACGCATCTGGCGCGATAATCCGGCCGACAAGATGCGAGGTCCCAAGACATGAGCCGCGTGACCGTCTGGCATGACGGCAACTGCCCCCTGTGCCGACGCGAGATCGCGATCATGCGACGGCTGGACCGGCGTGGCAGAATCGATTTCATCGACGCGACGGGCGCAGAATCCTGCCCGATCGACCGCACCGACCTGCTCGCCCGCTTTCACGCGATGGAGGATGGGCGCCTTCTGTCTGGCGCCGCGGCGTTCGCCGCGATGTGGCGCGCGATCCCGCTGCTGCGGCCGTTCGGGCTGCTCGCGCGGCACAAGCCTGTGATCGACCTGATGGAACACGCATATCTGCGCTTCCTGAAAGTCCGTCCGCGCCTGCAACGCTGGTTCGGCAGGCAGGAGGTCCGACCATGAGGCCGCGGCCCGATCCGGTAGCCCCCGGCCAGGAAAGCGTCTGGCAATATCCGCGCCCGGCTGTCGCGCAGCCGAGCGACCGGCATATCCGCATCACCCATGCCGGCATCGTCGTCGCCGACACGCGCGCCGCCGTGCGGACGATCGAAACGAGCCACCCGCCCAGCTGGTACATTCCCCCGGACGCGATCGCACCCGGCCTGCTCCGTCCCTCGCCACGTCGGTCGTTCTGCGAATGGAAGGGCGAGGCGCGCTATTGGCATGTCGAGATCGGCGGACAGGTCTTCAACGACGTCGCGTGGAGCTATCCCAATCCGACGCCCGCGTTCGCGATCCTGCGCGATCACGTCGCCTTCTACGCGGCCCCGTTCGATCTGTGCACGGTCGACGGCGAGCGCGTCCGCCCACAGCCGGGTGGCTTTTACGGCGGATGGATCACGTCCGACCTCGCCGGCCCATTCAAGGGCATACCGGGCAGCATGGGATGGTGACCGCCATGCTGCCACCCGGCCTGTCCGACTGGCGTGAGGCGCCGCGCGTCCGCGTCATGAACAACAGGCAGCTCGCCTCGGACGGACGATACGTCCTGTGCTGGCTCCAGCAGGCGTTGCGCGCGCGGGACAATCCGGTGATCGATGCCGCCGTCCGGCTCGGCAATGCGCTCGGCGTGCCGGTGCTCGTCTATCACGGCGTGCGCGAGGATTATCCTTACGCCTCGGACCGGCTGCATCAGTTCATCCTCGGTGCGAGCCGCGACCTCGGCATCGGCTGCCGCGAGCGCGGGCTTGCCTGCGTCCAGCACGTCGATCGTGAAGGCCACCGTGAGAAGGGCCTCGTCTACCGTCTGGGTGCCGACGCCGCGGCGCTCGTCGTGGAGGATCAGCCGACCTTCGTCGCGCGCTGGCAGGTCGATCGCGTCGCGGCGCGGATCGCCGTGCCCGTCTATGCGGTCAACGCGGCGTGCCTGGTTCCGCCCGCCGTGCTCGGCGAAAATGTCGGCAGCCGGTCGGCGTTTCTGCGGCGCCACGAACCGGCGCGTGCGGACTGGACGGACTCCCAGGACGAAACGACCGACCTCATTCCCTTCGACGGTGCGCTGCCGTTCACGCCCGATCGTCTAGACGAGATCGACCTGGATGCGCTGGTCGCCGGGCTGACCATCGACCACAGCCTCCCGGTGAGCCCGGCCTTTCCCGCAGGTCGCGCCGCCGCCGAAGCCCGCCTGCTCCGTCTGGCGCAGGAGGTGCTGCCGACCTACGCCACCGCCCGCAACGACGCGATGCGCCCGGAAGGCGCCAGCGGCCTCTCCGCCTACCTCCATTTCGGCGTCCTCGGTCCGCGCGAGGTCATGCAGGCCGTGAACACCGCCTCAGCCGGCGCCAAACACACGACCAAATTCGCCGATGAGCTGCTAGGCTGGCGCGAATGGTTTCATTATCAGGCTCGCGCGCTGAAGGCACCCGAGACCTATGATCGCGTGGCAGCTTGGGCACGTAACACACTGGCAGACCACGCGAACGATCCAAGACCGGACGCAGAAGATTTGTCGGCATTGCTGCGGGGCGAGACCCGTGACGAGACCTGGAACGCCTGCCAACGCCAGTTCGTCCGGTTCGGCTGGATGCACAACAACCTGCGGATGTACTGGGCCAAACGCCTGATCGCCATGACGCCCGATCCCGAGACGGCATGGGCGACCGCCTGCTATCTGAACGACCGGCTGAGCCTCGATGGTCGTGATCCGTCCACCTACGGCAACATCGCCGCGATGTTCGGCGGCGCGCCCGGCGATCGCGATCGTCCCGTCTATGGCCGTGTCGCCACCCGCAGCGACGGCTCCACCCGAAGCCGCGATGGCGGTGCAGAATGGCTCGCCAAGGCGGCATCGAGACCAGTGCCCGAGATCACGATACCGGCCGACCTGCCACGCGACCGGTATCTTGCGAATCCGACCCGGGGTGTTGCGAATGGCTAGCGATCCGCGCCAACGCGGTGGCCCTACTTCTTCCTTGTTCTCCCGCGGAGGCGGGAGTCCAGTCTTGAAACCCGCCTTCGCGGAGAAACATGTTTTGCGCGAGGCGATTTCGGATCGATCGCGATCGCGATCGCGATCGCGACCGCGAATGGCAGGATGGCAATTCGTTCTCGGCGCTGCCCGCCTGCATATCTCTACAAGCTGAGATGACGGGCTGTGGAGGCCTCCCGGCTCCGCCGAATGTAGGGGCGGGCGCCGGCCATTAGACCGAGGCAGGCCGCGAAGACAGCCGACAGGGCGGCGGTGCGCAACGGATAATCGACCAGGCTGTGCAGCATGATCGTGGCCGTCGCGATCGCCGCGGCTTGCGCGAACGGGTCGTGGATGTCCGCCCGCCAGATCGCACGGACACGAGCGATCCACCACGCCAGGAACAAAGCGGCGAAGGCGATACCCGCTGCCCCCGTCTCCAGCAGCAGTTCGAGCCAGTCGTTATGCGCGTGGTTCATGAAGGTCGTGCCCACGGACGCAAGCGGCTCCTGCATATGATAGACCTGTTGGAAACTGCCGGTCCCCGAGCCGACCGGGAAATAGGTTCGCGCCGCCTGAAACGTCAGCGCGAACGAGGTCTGGCGCGACAAGGCGACATTGGTTCTCTGCTCGCCGAACAAATTGTTGCCGAACGGGCCGACGGCGATCGTGACCATCGCTGCGAGCGACACCAGCACGGTCGCGGCCACCAGGGCGCGGCGGATAACCGGGCCGGTGCGCCCGAACACGAGCCAGCTACCCAGCGCCACCGGTACGCCGAGGCCGATCCCGGCGAGCGACGCATTGATCGCCAGCCCGACCAGGATGACGACATATGCTGCGCCCACCAGCAGGCCGATCGCGGACGCGCTACGCAACGATCCGCGGCGCTGGACCAGTGTCTGCTGGAGCGCAGCGAGGAACGGGATGCATGTCAGCAAAAGCGTCGCATTGTGGTTGGCATTGGCGAAAAACCCGACCGCGACACCGTGATTGGTGATCCGGTAGAGATAGGCGCCAGGTCCGCCGACCACCTGAAGCGCGCCGATCGCGATAGAGGCAAGCGTGACGATGACGATCGCGATGGCGATGCTCCGCGCGCGGAATGCACCGAGCACGACCACGCCCAATAGAACTGCGAAGGCCGGCAATAGCCACAGGACGCTCGATACCGCGGCGTCTGGCGCGAGCGTCAGCGGCAGCCACGGCAAAGCGATCTCGAGCAGGCGATACCCGTCCGCAACCGCGGTACGTCCCGGAAGCCGTGTCCAGACCTGGGGGGGCAGTGGTATCAACTGGACCAGCGCGATCGCCACGAACAGCGCCAGCAAGCCGAGCAGCGCTCGTCCGTGCCGCGGCGGATATCCCCGCCCCATTCGCCACAGCGCCCAGCCGATCAAAGCCAGGCTGGCGATCTGGAGCAGCAGATTGGCGACGAACCCCGCCGCGCTTGCCCCGCCCATCGTCAGGCAGGCGAGCACATAGAGCGGGACGACGGCTTGGCGGTTCACGACGCGGCCGGTGCTGTCGCCGGTGACGCGGCCGGTGACGCGGCCCGCAGGTCCAAGTCGCGCAGGGTGACACTCAGCGGGACCGGGAACGCCCCCGCCTCGCCGCGCAACGTCAGCATCTGAACGGGGCAGCCGTCGGGGACGACGATGTCGGCGGCGATCCGCCTGGGTCTGGCCGCGGCGATCACGGCGACGTTCATCAACGCGGGCTTGTCCGGATCGAACGTGCCGGCCCCACAGGCGAGCGCCCAGAACAGCTTTGCGGTGGCAGCGGTGGTACCCGGATCGACGTTGACGGAAAAACGGTAGGGCCCAGGTGGCAATACGAGCAGCTGGCTCGCCAGGACTCCCGTGTCTCGGCCATAATATTCGACCGCGAGACTGCCCCCCCTCGAATCGGCCGCGCCGAGGCTTCCGGCGACAAGCGTCCAGTCGAAGGGAGGCGCCGTCCTGCCCGTGCCAAAGCCTGCATCGGTCACGAGCGCCGCGGCCTGTGCCGGCGGCACGGCGTAGATATGCTGCCACGCCGAGCGCGCCGCCGCATAGCGGCCACGTCGGACCAGGCGCGCTATGAGGACCGGGCCCCAGCTCTCCACAATGCGCCCCTCCAATGCCGCGGCCGGGCTCGCCAGCGCGAAGATCGCGGCCGGCGCGGTATCGGCGGCGGCCAGGGCCTTCAGCACCGCGCGTTCGAGGATTGGGTCGCTCCACAGCGTGCGGCGGACGGCATCGCGCGTTTCCGGGGCCATGGCCATCTGTGCCATCGCCGCGGCGATTGGCGCCTGCGCCGCACCGAGCAACCGCGCGAGGACGGAGAATTGCATCGCCGCATCGCCATACCGCCCGGCGCGCAGGTAACGGTCGAGCAGCAGCAGGTGGATCAGCCGTTGCCGTGGATCCCGCCGTTCGCCGGCTTCCAGTGTCGCCACGGCCTCGTCCGGCGCACCCTCGAGCAGTTGCTGATGGCCGAGGATCAGGAACGGCCGGGCATCCAGCGGCGCGGCGATCGCCGCCCGTCGCACCGCATCCAGTGTCGCCGCATCGAGCAGGCCGTGCCGCCTCACGAGAAGATCGGTCGCTCTGGCCAGCACGACCTGCGGATCGTGCGGCGCGATCTGGGCGATGACCGACGCCGACGGCGGCACAGTCCGCACCATCGCCGATCGAAACGATAGCCAGCCGATCGCCGCCCCCGCCGCCAGCAACAGGACCGCGGCCATCACGTCGCGCACCGCGCCCGGACCGCGCCGAGCCGCGCTCTTACACCCCGTCATGAAGCGTCAGCAGGATCCGGCGTGTCTTGTCGTTGCCGTCCGAGACGTAGCGATACTGGTCCTTGCGACCGTGTCCGTACCCATATCGATACCCGTATCCATAGGATGTCTGCGGCTGATATCGCGTCAGGATGGCACCGACCATGCGTGCGCCCGCGGTTCTCAGCCGGTTCTGCGCCTCCAGTGCCGCACGCGTCCGGGTGCGCCCCGCCTCGATGACCATCAACGTCGCCAGCGCGGTCGAGGACAGGAGCGGTGAATCGGCGAGCCCCAGGATCGGCGGCCCGTCGATCACGACCACGTCGAACCTGGCCGATGCGTCGGTCAGCAGCGATGCGAAGCGCGGCGACGCGATCAGCTCGGGCGGGCTCGGCGGGATCGTCCCGGACGGCATGACCCACAGCCCCTCGATGTCGGTATGCAGGATATGCTCGCCGAGCGACCCGGTGTTGGTCAGGATATGCGACAGCCCGATATTCTCGCGTCCGGTGACGAAGGCCGGGCGGCGCATGTCCGCATCGATCAGCAGCACCGACTTGCCGAGCCGCGTGAAGCTGTAGGCGAGCGCCCAGGCCGAGGTCGACTTGCCCTCCGCCGGGCGCGTGCTGGTGACGAGCAGCGTCCTTGGCGCGCCGCCCTCGCTGACGAACTGCAACGCCGACGCGGTCGACAGATAGGCTTCGGCGACCGACGACAGCGTGTCGCGCAGTTCGTCGATCGGCTTGGCGGTCTTCGCGGTCGGGATCCCGCCGAGAAAGGGTAGGTGCAGCGTGTCGCGGACGTCGTCGGGCGACTTGATCGTGTCGTTGATGAACTCCAGCGCGATCGCCGTTATCAGGCCGAGGACCAGACCCAACACCGCCCCGACCAGCAGGTTCGCGTACAGCCTCGGCGAAAACGCACCGCCCGGCACCAGTCCGCGATCGATCACCGACGCGACCGCGGTGCCGATCCCGCCGGCCACGCCGATCTCCTTGTAGCGCTGCAACAGCGCATCGTAGAGCGTGCGGTTGGTATCCACGTCGCGGCGCAGGATATTATACTGGATGAGACGGCCGCGCTGCTCCAGCACCGATCCGCTGAGCCCGGCGACCTGCGCGCGAAGCCGGTCCTCCTCCGCGCGCGCCGCCTGGAAATCCTGCCGCAGCGTCCCGAGCCGGTCGGCATTCGCAGTGCGCGTCTCGGCGATCACCGACGCCCGCAGCGCCTCGATCCGTGCCTTCAGCGCGATCATCTCGGGATAATCGGGCCGGAAGCCCTGCAGCTTCTGCTGATATTCCCCGTCGAGCGCGGCGATCTGCGCGCGCAACGGCGCCGCGTTGACGCTGCTCTCGGTCGTGGCGCCGCCCAGGGCTGCCTCGCGATAGCGTTGCTCGGCCGCGATCCGCCGTGCCTGCGTCGTTGCCAGCGCGGTGTTGAGCGCGATCAGCGAACTGCCGGTCAGCGAATTGGTGTCGCCGCCATCCTCGCTGCTGCCCGTGCTGATCAGCCGCTGCGCCTGCGCATAGGCGGTCAGCCGTCGCTCCGACCGTTCGAGATCACGGCGCGTGGTGGCGATCTGGCGCTGCAGGAAATCGCGCGCATAGGACGACGATTGATAGCGCCGCTCCAGATTGGTGGCGATATACGCGTCGGCGACTCCGTTGACGATCTTCGCCGCGATCTGCGGGTCGCGCGCGACGAACGACACGCTGACGATCATGCTCAGCGGTTGCAGGCGCACCTGCGTTCCACCTTGCACGAAGCCGGCCGCGGAGGCGGTGTTGGCGGTCCGGTCGCTCCCCAGGCCGACGATCGCTGTATCCGCCGCCAGGTTCAGGTTCTGCGCCACGCGCTCCGCCAGGGCCCTGCTGCCGAGCAGGCCGAGTTGCGTGCCGATGAAGTTGATGTCGCTGCGCGCCGCATTCTGCCGACCGCCCTTGGTGCCTTCGTCCGCGAGGATCTCGACTTCAGGCGGGTTGAGCTCGAGCGTGGTGACAGCGCGATATTGCAGCGGCGACAGCAACGTCGTCAGCGTCGCGGTTGCTAGGCCGATTCCGATCGCCGCGAGGATCAGCCAGCGCCACTCGATCGCGATCCGCCACAGCACCGGCAGCGACAGTTCGCGCGTGTCGCTCGCCGCACCGCTGGAACTCCCGGGGCTGCCAGCACCGGCCTCAAGCGGGAACGCGCCGAGATCGCGGTGCGGCGCCGGTTGGCCTCCGCGAACGGTCAGTCTGGTCGGCCCCGCCGAGGCCGATTGTGCGACGGGGAGGGGCCCCATGGCGCCTTCAGAGCGCCAGGAAGATCGACGTGAGCGGCAGGGCCTGCAACAGGTCGCGCTGCGTCTTCTTGACGCCCGATCCATCCACCACGACGGTATCGCCGGGATAGATTGGCGGATCCGCCATCTCGCCGCGACGGATGCTCGTCAAATCGAACGCAGCCGCCATCCGCTTGCCGCCGATCGTGCGGAAAATCGCGACGCGGCGAGGATTGGCGAGGTCGTCGACGCCGCGGGCCAGCGCGATCGCCTGGACGAGCGACAGCGGGCCGGTCGCGGGATAGATGCCGGGCTGCCGGACCGATCCGTCGACCGTGACGACGCGGCTCGCGGACGCCTTCAGCGCGACGGTCACGTTGGGATTGCGCAGGTATTTCTCGTTCAGCCGCTGCCCGATCACGCTGCCGAGTTCGGCGGTGCTGAGGCCGACCGCGTCGATGCGCCCGAGCAGCGGCATCGTCATCCGGCCGCTCTGGTCGATCTCGTAGTCGCGGCTCAGATCGGCGACCTGGAACACGATGACGCTGACCGTATCGAGCGGCGCCAGCGTGTAGACGCTGTCGACGCCCGCGACCTTCGGCGCGTCAGGGGCGCCGAAATTGCTGGAATCATAGGATATGCCGCCCCCTCGCGTCGATGCGCACGCGCTAAGTAAGATCGCCGACAATAATGCCGGCACGACCCACGCAATCATACGGCGTATCGATGCGCGTCCTCTCATGTCGTCGCCCTGATAAAGGAACGCATCTTTGTGATGCTGTGCGGCTTATCTACGATTAAGGGTCATATTCGGCAATCGATGACTGAATAATATGGCGTCATTGTAGAAAGTATCGGATCGAATTTCGATGCATTCTACGTCAAGTTTATGCCGCTACGAATAGAATGCAATATATTCGGGAGGCGTAATATAATTTGATCAACATCAACAAATGTTAGTGTGGATATGTGATTATATTTGAGTTTGGCCTATCGGCGGGACCTGAACAGTCAGGTTGGGCCGCCTTTGTTGAGATCGGTGCAAGACCATTTTCAACGGCGACATGCGAAGTCCGCCCGACCAACCTCGCCATCGAACGCCCGTTTCATCCGTCATCCGCGCCGGTTCACGCCAGCCCCCGAGCATCTCGCAAAAATCTGCGCCGCTCCAATTGCATTGATCGAACCAGCCCGCGACAAGCGAGCATTCGACAGGAGAATATGATGCGTCTTGCCTTTGCCCTATTGCTGTTGCCGGCGCTGCCCATCGTCCAGGCCGCCGCGCCGGTCCCGGTACAGGATCAGGGTACGGCGGCGCAGGATGCGGCGCTGCTGAAATTCCTCGACGACGCGTACGACCAGCAACTCGATCTTAGCCCGGAATCGCTGACGCAGCTCGGGCTCAAGACGCATTACGACCGGCTCGACGACTATACCGACGCCGCCGCCCTCCGCGCGCAGGCGCTGTCGGAGCGGCAGTTGAAGGCGATGCAGTCGCGCTTTCGTCCCGATCAGCTCGGTGAAAGCGCCCGCGTCAGCTATCGATTGTTCGAATACGAGGTCGAACGCGGCCGCCAGTCGCTTCAGTTCCGCAAGCTCCGCTTTCCGGTGTCGACCAACGGCAGCCCGGCGGGCGATATCCCGGTGTTGCTGATCAATAATCACAAAGTCGATACGCTCGCCGACGCACAGGCGTATATCGCCCGCCTGCGCGATACCGAGCGGGTGATGCGAGAGGTCACCGCGACGATGCGCGAACAGGCGGCAGCCGGTATCATTCCGAACAAGGTGAATTTCGCGCCAGCCCGTGCCGATGCCCGTGCCGTGCTGGTCGGCGCGCCGTTCGACAATGGTGCGGATTCGACGCTCATGGCAGATTTCCGCAAGAAGATCGGGGCATTGAAATTGCCCGCGGCGACCAAGGAGACGCTGTTGCGCGATGCGAGCGCGGCGCTGACCGGGCCGTTCCGCCGTGGCTACGACATGCTGTTCGCGACGCTCGACGCGATCGAACCGCAATCGAAGGGCAATTTCGGGGCGTGGAGCCTGCCGAACGGCGCTGGCTATTACGCAGACCGGCTGAAGACCTCGACGACGACCGACCTGACCGCCGACCAGATCCACGATCTCGGCCTGAAGCAGGTCGCCGCGATCCGGCAGGAGATGGAGGCGATCAAGCGTGAAGTCGGCTTCCAGGGAACGCTCGAGCAGTTCTTTGCCAAGATCCGCACCGATCCGCAGTTCAAATATCCCAATACCCAGGCCGGCCGCGAACAGTATCTGGGTGACGCCCGCGGCGTGATCGCGTCGGTGATGGCCGTTGCGCCCAAATATTTCCGGACCTTGCCTAAGGCGCCGCTCGAGGTTCGCGCGGTCGAGAAATGGCGCGAGGGCACCGCGTCGACCGCATTCTACAACCCGCCCTCGGCGGACGGATCGCGGCCCGGCATCTATTACGTCAACCTGGTCGACATGAACCAGACGCAGAAGGTGCAGGTCGCCGGTATCGCCGCACATGAAGGCGCTCCGGGCCATCATTTCCAGATCGCGCGTCAACAGGAGCTGACGGGCATCCCGAAGTTCCGCAAGTTCGGCGGCTATGGCGCCTATGTCGAGGGCTGGGGGCTCTATTCGGAGCGGCTGGCGAACGAGATGGGGGTCTACAAGGATCCGTATAGCCGGTTCGGGATGCTGTCGTTGCAGGTGTGGCGCGCGATCCGGCTGGTGCTCGATACCGGCATCCACTCCAAGCGCTGGACCCGCGAACAGGCGATCGCGTATTTCAAGGCGAACAGCTCGGTCGCGGACACCGATATCGCGCGCGAAGTCGACAGGTATTTCAACTGGCCGGGGCAGGCGACGAGCTACATGGTCGGCGAGTTGAAGATCGCGGAGCTGCGGGCGCGCGCCGAGCGTGAACTCGGGCCGCGTTTCGACATTCGCGATTTCCACGAAGCAGTGCTGGATCAGGGTGCGCTGCCGCTGGACGTGCTCGACGAGCAAATCGGCCGTTACATCGCTGCGCACCGGCAATAGGTGCGATCGGCAAGGACCCGAAGGGCATGATCGCAGCTATCGTCCGGTTCTAGCGACCGGGGCGATAGCTGCGCTCGACATGTCCCTTCAGGTCTTCGGGATAGAAATACACCGGACGCAGCGTCCCTTCCGCGTATCGCCCGATCTGATCGTCGAAGTGCGGGGAGGCCGTGTCGCCGCTCTGGCCGCCGGCCATGACCGCCATCGCTTTGACGCGCGGCCCGAACTCGACGACCGCGACGAAGCTGTTTCCGCTGGTCCCGTAATAGCGCTTCGTACCCGGCCAGGGCTTCGCGCCGAACGAGGCAAGGCTGCCCCATTGCGCTGAGGTGAAGGGGACGGGAGTGGAGGCGCGAGCGTCGTCGAAATGCGGGTGGATCGCGTCGTCGAGCCGCTGGAACCGGTTGATGTCCTGCCACGGCGTGCGCCAGTCGCCGAAATCCTTCGCCAGCCGGTCGACTGCGGCGGACAGCGCGGCGAGCTTGGGGTCGGGCTGCACGCGCTGGGCGATATAGTCGGGCACGTTCAACCGTTCGGCCTGCGCGACGCTGCCGACCTCGCGCCATAGCTGGTCGCCCCAGAATACCGCCAGGCTGGTGGCGACGGAGTCATAGCCCCAGCGATGATCCCACCGCTTGAGCAGCGCGATGGGGGCCGCGAGTGCCGCTCGTCGCGGATCGCGCGCAGGCAAGCCCTCCCACGCCGTGACCAGCCCCGGCAGCAGGCGTGCAAAGGCGGGCAGATACGGATCGAACGCGGCGGCGCGCAGCGTGTCGGGGGTCCAGCCGCGCTTGCCCGTCAGCAACAGGTCGGCATGGACGCCGCGCGCATTGCCGCCGATCTGGTCCATGTAGCGGGGATAGTCCGCCGCCTTGGGACTGTCGGGCCCTGCCGCGCTCCACGGCCAGTCGTTGGTGTTGTGGACCCAGCCGGTCCGCGGGTTCGCGACGCTCGGCAGGCTGGCGAGCGTATGGAGGCCGCGCCAGTCGGTCGCGGGATCGCTGCCGTCGACGGGACGGGTATAGTCGAACCGGGCGCTGCGGATCGGCATGAACTGCGGCATCAGGAACGCGATCTCGCCCTTGCTGTCGGCGAACAGCGTGTCGTTCGACGAGTTCGCCTTGCGCTGCGCGACGGTCGTGTAGCTCGCGAGGTCGGTCGCCTTGGTCCGTAGATAGCTTTGTTCGAGTGCGGGGACGGGTCTCCACATCAGCGCCGTCGCGATCCATCGCCCGGCCTTGCGCGCGACGATCGGGCCGTGATGCGTGCGATAGGTGGTGAAGCGACGCTCGCCGATCGTGCCATCCGCCTTGCGGTACCGCAGCGTGACCATTTTGGTGGCGACCGGCCGGCTGACCTGGCCGTATCGATAGTCATACCCGCCTGCGCGGCGTGTGATGCGTTCGGCGAATTCATCGACATTGTCGACGGTCGCGGAGGTGTGCATCCAGCCGGCGCTGGCGTTGAACCCCTGGTACACGAAGAACTGGCCCCAGGTGCTGGCGCCGTATGCGTTCAGGCCCTCGGCGCTGGTCATCTGCGCCTCGGACCGAAAATAGAAGCTGGTGTGCGGATTGATGAGCAGCAGCGCTCGACCGCGCGCAGTCAGGCGGGGCGCGATCGCGATACCGTTCGAGCCCGATGGCTCGCGCGGCACCATCCCGAGTTCTTCCGGGCTCGGCGGCGTCGGGGTGCCATAGAAGGTCTTCAGGTCGCTCAGCGATATCCGTTCGATGTCGCCGCCGATGCTGCCTTCGGTGAAGCTGAGCGCCATCCACGGTTCGAACCGGGTGATAACCTTGGGTCTGGTCTGCGGATGGGTCGCCAGATAATAGTTCAGCCCGTCCGCCCAGGCCTGCATCAGCGTGCGCAGCCACGCCGGGCTGGACGCGTAGTCGCGCTTCAGCGCATCCGGGTCGACGAACAGCCGCTGCCGAAGATCCGCCCAGATCGCATCCCCACCCCCGCCTTCTGCTTCCGCGCTACGGCCCAGTGCGGTCAGGTAGTTCGCCTCGATACGCGGGAAATCATCCTCGGCCTGCGCATAGATCAGGCCGAACACCGCATCGCCGTCGGATCGTCCGCGGATGTGCGGGATGCCCCAGTCGTCGCGCGTGATCGTCACCCGCCCGGCCTGCGCCTGCCACCCCGCCAGCTCGGGCGATGGCGGACCGGACGCCGTCGCCAGCAGGGCCAGCAGGATCACCGGATGGCGCGCGCGCCGAAGGACCTTCTCCATCGGCGCAGCGTAAGGCGTGAAAAGCGGAAAGACCATGCGTCGCCGAAGACCGCGCCTCCGCCAGTTAGCCTACCGCGCCGCCCAGCGGATCGCGTTGACCAGGATGCGCCGGTAGTTCGGATCGTCATAGGCCTCGGGCGAGTGGCCCAGCGCGGAATAGACGACGCGTCCCTTGGTCGAGGGGTTGATCCAGATGACCGGGTGCATGCCCATCGCCAGCTTGGCACCCGGACGGTAGCTCGCCTCGTCGATCCGCGCGAGCACGGTCATGCCGCGCGCGGCCGGGTTCGCATCGAAGGAATACCATTCGTCGACCGGCGCCCAGGGCAGCTTGACGCCGGTCATGACGGGATGCTGCGGGCGATCGACCATGATCCGCGCCGGCTGGAACTGGTCGCTGCCGCCCGGATGGCCGATGAACTTGGTGCCGATGACCGTGGCGGAATACCACGCGTCGGTGTGGCTATCGTCCCCCGCGGCATGCAGCGCGACCACGCCGCCGCCGCGTGCCACGAAGCGCGCGAAGGCGGCGCGTTGCTCGCGCGTCAGGAAATCGCCGCTGGCACTGTTGAGCACCACGACGGAAAAATGCCGCAAGTCTTCGTCGTTGAAGACCGCCGCATTCTCGGTGGCAAAGCTCGCCCGGCCCAGCGTTCGCGCGATGTCGGCGATCACCATGTTCGAATGCGGGATATGCTCGATGTGCCGCCAGCCATTGGTTTTCGAAACGATCAGGACCGCGCGCTGCAACCCCTTGGGAAGCGTCGGCGCGACGGAATCGTAAATGGCCGCCGGCAGATGGGGGTTGGGGGCCGCCTGACCCATGGTCACCAGTCCGACTAACGCCAGCAGTTTGTGCATCGTGCAATCTCCCGCCAACACCCTAGCCCGAATGGACGGCCCGCGCGAGAGCCGCCGGCCAAGCCGAGGCGCCCAAGCCGAGGCGCGCGGCCTATCGGTAACCACCCGGAGATCTCAGGACAGGACCTTCCTCGCGAACGCGGTCGCGGCGGCCAGGCCATCCTGCCCGACGCTATGACCCACATTCCGCGAGGCATGGGTTTCGACCGCTACGCCAACCGCCGAGAGCGCCGTCGACGCCAGCTCCATCGACCGAAACGGCACGACGTCGTCCTCCATACCATGGACCAGCAGGACCGGCGGACGCGACCGGATGTCCGCCTCCAGGCGTTCGGGCGCGACCAGCATGCCCGAGATGCCGACGATGCCGGCAAGCCGCTCGCGACGACGCAGCCCGACGTGCAATGCCATCATCGTACCTTGGCTGAACCCGACGAGAAGCAGGCGCTCGCTCGGCAGGCCCGCAGCCTCCAGTTCCTCCGTGATGAAGGCGTCGAGCCCCGGCGCGGCCGATGCGGCGCCCGCCGCGCGCTCGGCCATCGAGAAGGTTTCGATCGGCCACCATTGATGGGCCGCAGCCATTCGGGGAATCCGCGATGTCGCATTCGGTGCGACGAACGCGACATCGGGCAGCGCGGGCTGGATCATGCGGGCAAGCGAGATCAGGTCGTCGCCGTTCGATCCATAGCCATGGACCAGGATGACGAGCGCGCTTGGCGCGGAACCGGAGAGCGGGGCAAGGCGGGGGCCATCGAGCGACATGGAAAACCTTTCGTCAGTGACGGGGTGCGGCGGAGGTTGCGCCGACCCGGATTATTCGTGGCGATCCACCGCCAATGGATCAGCCAATGGACCGAGCGTCGTTTGCGTTCCGAACCTCAATCCTCGGCCCAGCGCCTGAGCAGGTTGGACTGAGTCTTCGCCAGCAAATCCAGCTCCGGCGTCTTGCCCAGCCGCTCGAACAGGGCATGCCGGGCGGTTTCGAGATCGAACAACAACTCGCGCGCATCGGCATCGCGGATCAGGCTGCGGACCCAGGTGACCGCGGCCAGCCGTTCGCCCGACACGACCGGCGCGACGCGGTGCAGCGCGGTCGTCGGATAGACCACCGCATCGCCCGCCGCCAGCTTCACGTCCTGCTCCCCCGCCGCGGACTCGATCACCAGCTCGCCGCCCTCGTAGGTATCGGGATCGGACAGGAAGATCGTGACCGATACGTCGGTCCGCATCCCGCCCATGATCGCGTCGTCGACATGGCTGCCATAGGCCATGCCGGGCTCGTAGCGGCTGAACAACGGGGGGCGCACCACGTGCGGCCGCGTCGCCATCCGGAACAGCGGGTTCGCCAGCAGCCGGTCGATCACGAGGTCCTGCATGTCGGCGAGCAACGGGTCGCTGCGGTCGACCTGTTCGTTGCGCTTGACCGGCCGCGCCTCGCGACCGGCGGTCTGGCGGCCGTCGACATAGCGGGTCCTGCCGAGATTATCTCGCAGCGACTGGAGATTGTCGGGGTCCAGAACGTTGGCAATCATGATCAACATGGGGAAACTCGTGGCATCGGCATGACGTCGGGTCGCGTCCCCTATCAGCTGGCCCTCATGCGGCCAACGGCTTGGCGAGTAAGGAAATATCATGCGTACGAAATTGTGGATGGGCGTCGGTGCGTTCGTGGTCGCGCAATCGGGCCAGGCGATCCTGACCGAAGCGGCAGCCAAGCCGCTGGCGTCGTCGGTGGACCAGATCGGCGAAGGCGGCGAGAACGAGCGCGGTGAAGGCGAGGGCGAGGGCGAGGGCGAGGGCGAGGGCCGGCAGGTGGTCCGCTCGGCCAAGTCGCGCCATGTCGTCCGCAACCCGCGCCGTGCCCGCGCCCTGCAACAACATGCCGGCCAGCGTGGCGAAGGCGAGTATGAGGGTGGCGAAAACGAGCGGGGCGAAGGCGGCGAAGGCGAGCGCTGATTCAGGGGATCGGCATGGACGAGCTGGCCCGGGATCACCAGATAAGTGGTCTACGGAGCATCGCGACGTGTCGATCGGCTCCCCCGGCACAGCGTGAACCGGGGATCCCTGTCCGTCAGCGCGTATGCCGTGACAGGAAGGCCCACATCGCTTCGTTGTCGACGACCGACCAGTTGTGCTGGCCACCGCGCATCACGCGCGCGGCCACGGTCGCGTCGCCTTTGCACCGCGCGTAACCTTGCTCGTACACCGACGCGCCCACATTGCGCGCATAAGGTTCCGAACAGCCGTTCAGGACCGCCCACCGCTGCAGCGCGGTGACCTGCGAATATTGCCAATAGGGCGCGCCGCCCCCTGCAATGGGGTTGGTCGTATCGGCGTCGCCGGAAAAGGCGAGCAACGGCACCGAAACGCTGGGGTGGCACGTCGCGGGATCCGCCTGCATCGGATCGGACCCTGCCGGACGCCCGGCGCGCAGGCCCACGACCGGCGCGATCGCGGCGAAGCGGGCAGGAGCGACGCAGCCCAGCCACGAGGTCATCCGCCCACCGCCCGACAACCCGGTCAGGTACACGCGCTTGCCGTCGACGCAGCCGGTCGCCACCAGCCGGTCGACCAGCCCGGTGAGATAGGCAACGTCGTCGCGCGCGTCTTTCGGAGGCAGGGTGCCGCTGACCGTGAGCACGCCTGGAATATTCCAAACATACCCGCGCTTCGCGGCGATGCCGCCATCCGGGGAAACGACGACGAACCCGTGCAGGTCCGCGGTCTCGGCGAGATGGCTGTCGCGCAGCATCTCCGCTCCGGTGCCCGTGCTGCCGTGGAGGAGCATGATCAACGGCATCGGCGCGGGGGAATGCTTGGCAGGCAGATGCACGAGCGCACGTTCGGCCATCGTATCGAGCGCGCCCACGCGGCACTCGGCGAGGGCGGGGCTGGCAACGAAGAACGCGGCCAACGCGGTGAGGACACGGAGCAGAACCATGCCCCTGGGTAGAACGCCGGTCCGCTGCTGCCTAGGACCGATCGACATGCAGCGTGTTTGGCAAAGTGTCCGGAGGCACAGTCCTGAAAATTATCGAACTGCGGGACATCTGAGAATCTGCGAAGGAAACCAATCACCTAGAACGGGATGGCGGATTGCGGTCTGTGCGCCAACCGTCGCGGGAATGTCTGAAACAGGAAGGGAAGCTGACAGGCCGCTCTTGCAGGTGCGAGTAGGGTTATTTGCCCAGTGTCGGGCAGGCAGGCGGTCCACTGCGATTGACCGGTAAGCCTTCGTTACAACCGCACGTCCAGCTATCAAATCGACCGGATGTGCGGTTCCATCGTCCCCACGCAAA
>NZ_JANBVH010000013.1 GCF_024273235.1 Sphingomonas faeni
CCGGTATAATGACCGAGCCCAGGTAGCCGGGAATTCCGGCAGCAGACTTTGCGTGGATGGCCTTCGAATGGGGAAGCCCTCCCCCACAGGAAAGCCCACCCCGGCGCGAAGGAAGCCCCCCGCCACACAGGAATACCACCCCGGCGGAGGCCGGGACCCAACTGGGTGACGGCGCTGAATTACGTTGCGCCCCGTCACTGCAACCTTTCCAATTGGGCCCCGGCCTCCGCCGGGGTGGTTGGCTTGCTCGAAAAGGTATGAGCCCAAGCCGGTTTTCCCGGCCCGCTACACAGAGGGACTTATCCGCAACACGACAGAGCCACAGCCAGCGTAGGTGCTTCCCGAAACCGCACCACCCCGGCGGAGGCCGGGGCCCAGTTGGATAGGTTGCGGTAACGATGCGCAACGCCAATCAGCGACGTTTCCCAACTGGACCCCGGCCTTCGCCGGGGCGGGCTTTGGGGCGTGTCGTTCGGGAGATGTGCTCGGACTGTTTCGGGAGACGTGGTTCGCAGGACGTGGTGCGGAAGGCGTAATTCGGAGGACGTGGTTCGACCCCAGCATTGGTCCACGGCCAGCTCCCCCCGACACAAGATCAAACGGCTCCCGCCATCCAACCCCGCTCATCCACCCCGCAAGCAGCGCATCGCGCGCCTATTTCGCGCCCTTGTCCCACGTCACCAGATCACCCTCGGCGATCCCCAGTTCCGCGGCCCTGCCGCCCATCAGTTCCAGCACCGCGCCGACCGGCTCCCCTGACGGGATCGGCGTTTCCGAGAACGGCACCGTATTCTCCGCGATCCGGGCGATCGTGCCGTCCGCGCGAATATACAGGATATCCAGCGAGCTCGGCGTGTTCTTCATCCAGAAGCTCGCCGGGACCGGCGCGCCGCCCGTCGGCGGATACGGCCAGAACAGCATGCCGCCGTCGGGCTTCAGGTCGGTGCGAAACATCAGCCCGCGCGCTTGTTCGTCCTGCGTCCTGGCGCGCTCGACGGTGAACGCATGCGTCCCGTTCGCGCTCTTGATCGTCAGCGCGAGCGTGCCATCCTTGGCCACCTCGGTATCAGCGTCGCTGTTCATGTACGCGACGCCCCCGGCGCCGACGCCCAGCGCCAGCACCCCCGCCAACACAGCCTTGGCAACAAAACTCATCCCAGTTCCTCTTCGACCGCAACGGCCAGCGGACCCTTGCGCCCGGCGACGACGCGCACGCGCAGCGGTTGATCGGGTTCGACCGATTCGATCCCGGCGCGGCGCAGCGTTTCCATGTGCACGAAGATGTCGCTGCCATCGGCGCCCCGTACCAGGAAACCATAGCCCTTCAAACGGTTGAACCATTTGACCGCCGCCGCTTCGAACGGTCCGGCGGCGTCGATCATCGCGATCGGATCGATCCGGTCGGGCGAGGTGGGAGGACGGACGGTTTCCTCGACGGCGTTGGTCAGGTCGATCGAGACGATCTCGCGCGCCTGGAAGCCGCGACCGCGCTGCACCGCCAGCGTCTCGACCCGCGCGCCCTCGGGCAGGCTGCGGCGGCCATGCGGTTGCAGCACCGAGAAATGGACGAGGATATCGCCGACGGTCTCGTCGTCCGCGACCGCGAACCCGAACCCGCGGGTGACGTCGAACCATTTGATCACGCCGCCGATCGCACGCGCGTCGAGAGCAGCCGTCGCCGCTCCCGAAACCGAACCATCGGCCGCACCCGAAACCGATCCCCCGGCGGCCTCCGGGACCGATCCCGGAACCGCGATCATCGTCGATACGACCTGCGCCGTCATGTCCGCATCCTGCTGCGTCTCGTTACGCATCGTTACACCCCTGAACCCCTTGCTAGCACGCTTCGTCGCAACCGCAACGAACCCGATGCGATCCTCAGTCGAAATCCATCGATTCGGGCGTATCGGACGGCGGTGCAGCAACAATTTTGCGCGCAAGATCGAAGCGGTGGCCCGCCCGCATCATCGCAGCGAGCTGTTTTTCGTGAAGCTTCCGGTCGCCTTCGCCATTGCCGTAAGGCCCGATTCGCTTGCGACGCGCAAAGGCGAGCGCCGATTCGACGGCGCGATCGGCGATCGCCGGCGCCACCGATTCCGCATCGCCCTCGTCGATTCCCGCCTCGCGAAACGCCCCCGCGACCCGTCGCGCGCCGAGCCCGCGTCGCTGCATCGCAGCAGCCCGCTGTTCGGCGAAGGCCCGGTCGTCGACATAGCCGAGATCGGCCATCCGCTGCGCCAATTCGGCGGGCTCGGCCGGTGCCGCAGTGGAGCCCCCGTCCCAGCCGCGCTCGCGGATCTTGCGCATGAGATAGTCGGTCAGCCGGCCCCGCGTCGTCGCGAACCGCTCGACATAGCGCAGCGCCATCCGCTCCAGCGCCGCGGCGTCGAGCGGTTTGAGCGGGGCACGTTCGGCGTTCCTGCCACCTCCACCAGCCCGCCCGCCAGCCCGCGCGCCAGCCCGTCCGGGCGCGCCCGACTTTCCACGGCTGTTGGGGCGCCCTGTCGCGCGATCGGGGTCGTCATCGTCGGACACGCCATCATTGTGCCACACTGACACCCGAAGTTGAACGGCTAGACTAGAAATAGGTGTGCTGCGTTCAGCCGCCATGCCGGGCAAGACGCCAAAGACAGGAACTGCGATGACGACAGAGACGCTTCAGAAGGACGGCCAGACCGCGGCGATGATCGTCGCGACGCCGACCGAGGACGCCCTGCCGCGCCGTTTCGCCGATTTCGGCACGCTGAGTGAAGCGCTCGATTATGCCGCGAGCGGTAACCGCGGGCTTAATTTCCACGACGCGCGCGGGACGCTGTCGCAGCCCTACCCCTATTCGCAGCTCCGCACCGACGCCCGCGCGATGGCCGACCGCCTGATTGCCGCCGGCGTTGCCCCCGCCGACCGCATCGCGCTGGTCGCGGAGACCGGCCCCGAATTCGCCGCGCTGTTCTTCGGCGTCGTCTATGCGGGCGCATGGCCCGTGCCGCTGCCCCTGCCGACCTCGTTCGGCGGCCGCGATTCGTACATCGAACAGCTCCGCGTCCAGCTTGCCAGCTGCGATCCGAAGATGCTGATCTTCCCGCCCGAACTCGCGCAAATGGCCGGCGAGGCGGCGCGCCTGTCCGGCACGATCGGTATCGACTGGTCCGAGTTCGCCGCCAAGGATGCGCCGGTCGCGACGCTGCCCGAGGCGAAGCCGGACGACATCGCCTATCTGCAATACTCCAGCGGCTCGACGCGCTTCCCGCACGGCGTTGTCATCACCCACGCCGCGCTGCTCAACAACCTCGCCGCGCACAGCCACGGTATGGAAGTCTGCGACACCGATCGCTGTGTCTCGTGGCTGCCCTGGTATCACGACATGGGTCTGGTCGGCTGCTTCCTGTCGCCGATCGCGAACCAGGTCTCGACCGATTATCTCAAGACCGAGGATTTCGCGCGCCGTCCGCTCGCGTGGCTCGATCTGATCAGCCGCAACACCGGCACGACGCTCAGCTACTCGCCGACCTTCGGCTACGATATCTGCGCGCGCCGCATGTCGTCGCAGACCAAGGCGAGCGACCGTTTCGACCTGTCGCGCTGGCGGGTCGCGGGCAACGGTGCCGACATGATCCGTCCCGACGTGATGCAGTCGTTCGTAGACGCGTTCGCCGATGCGGGCTTCAAGGCGAGCGCGTTCCTGCCGAGCTACGGCCTTGCCGAAGCCACGCTCGCCGTGTCGCTGATGCCGCCGGGCGAAGGCATCCGCGTCGAACTGGTCGAGGAAACGCAGCTTTCGGGCGGCTCACGCGGCGGTGACCGCCCGCAACGCTACCGTGCGATCGTCAATTGCGGCAAGCCCGTGCGCGACATGCAGATCGAGATCCGCGAAGAGGACGGCACGCCCCTCCCCGAGCGCGCAATCGGCAAGGTGTGGTGCAAGGGCAAGTCGGTGATGGTCGGCTATTTCCGCGACGACGCCGCGACCGAGGCGTGCATGTCCGACGGTTGGCTCGATACCGGCGACATGGGCTATATGTCGGACGGCTACATCTACATCGTCGGCCGCGCCAAGGACATGATCATCGTCAACGGCAAGAACCATTGGCCGCAGGATATCGAATGGGCGGTGGAGCAGCTTCCGGGCTTCAAGGCCGGCGACATCGCCGCGTTCGCGATCACCACGCCCGGTGGCGAGGAGACGCCCGCCGTCCTGGTCCAGTGCCGCAGCTCGGACGAGGCCGAACGCCTGCGCCTGCGCGACGAGATCCGCGAGCGCGTGCGGTCGGTGACGGGCATGAACTGCCTGATCGAACTGATCCCGCCGCGCACGTTGCCGCGCACGTCTTCGGGCAAGCTCAGCCGGGCGAAGGCGCGCAACCTGTATCTCAGCGGCGACATCAAACCATATGACATCGCGGCCTAGGGAAACGCTCACGCGAAAACACCGGTCGATTCGGTGAATTAAACCCGAAACCCGCGAAATTCCGGTTCATTTCGGACCGATGCGAACGTTCTGCTAACCAACCGGATCTATGACTGCTGGCGTGAGTATGAGATCACCCTCGACGTCGCACCGGGTCCTGACCGGCATCGCCCTGCTGCTCGGGCTGCGCGATGGTGCCGATCCGGCGGAGTGGAGCCGTATCCGTGCCGCGCAACTCTCTGCCGGCCGCAGCATGGCGCTGTTCCTGCTCACCGCCAACATCCTCGCAACCCTCTCCATCGTGTTTCTCGTCGAGGGTATCGTACCGCTCTGGCAGGCCACGACATGGTCGGCGCTGATGGTGGCGATCGCGGTGACGATCGCCTTCCGGCGCCTTTCGACCGATCCTCGCGGCGAACGCTATGCGAGCGTCCGCGATCTTCGCAAGACTGGCTGGGAGGGGCTGGCGCTGGCGCTCGGCTGGTCGACCGTGCCGGTGCTGTTTTGTACGCACGCCCCCTCTGGAACGACCGCCGGGCTGGGCATAACGCTGGCGGTCCTGATGACCGCCGCCGCCTTCGTGATGGCGCCGCTGACGCTCGCGACCCTGATCTTCCTCGGCTATCTCGGCGCCGCGATGGTGGTCCAGCTGGTGATGGCCGGAACGCCCGCCGCGGCCGTCGGCATCTTCGGCTTCACCCTGATGCTGATGATCGTCTGCGTCAGCCGGGCGCGGGCGCTAGTGACGATCCGGGCCAGCGAGATCGCGCTGGGCGACCGCGACGAGACGGTCAGCCTGCTGCTCCACGAGTTCGAGGAAACCGGCGCCGACTGGCTTTGGGAAGCCGACACCGCCCGGCGGATCGTCCGCGCGTCTCCGCGGTTTGCAGCGGCCTGCGGTCTCGATCCGGCCGACATCGAGGGCATGCCGTTTCTCCAGCTACTGGCGGGCCCGACCTGGGAAACCGGCGAATTCGCCGCCGGCCTACGAATGCTCGCGCAAAGGCTGAAGGCGCGCGAGAGCTTTCGCGACCTGCGCGTACCTGTGCAGATCGCTGGCGAGGACCGTTGGTGGGAGATCGCCGCCTCGCCCCGGTACGGCGACCTGGGCGAATTCTGCGGGTTTCGCGGGGTCGGCTCCGACGTCACCGAACAGCGGGCATCCGTCGACAGGATCAACCGCATGGCACGGTTCGACACGCTCACCGGGCTGCCCAATCGCCTCATGATCAACGAGACTCTCGCCAAGACGATCGTCGAGGCCGAGAAGCTCGGCAGTCGCTACGCGTTCATGATGCTCGATCTCGATCGGTTCAAGGCTGTCAACGACACGCTGGGCCACCCGATCGGCGACCGCCTGCTGGGTCGCGTATCCGAACGCCTCGACCATCTGATGGACGACGACTGCCTATGCGGTCGCCTCGGCGGCGACGAATTTGCGGTCATCGTGCCGGACGCGAACGACATCGCGGAGGTGGAGCACCTCGCGCAGCGCATCATCGAATCGCTGTCTCGCCCGTACGAACTCGATGCCCATACGCTGTACATCGGCGCGAGCGTCGGGCTGGCGATCGGGCCGCGGGACGGTCGTACCGCGGACATGCTGGTGCGCTCCGCCGATCTCGCCTTGTACCGCGCCAAGGATTCGGGCCGAGGCGTATTCCGTACCTACGAACCCGAATTGCATGTCCAGGCGGAGGAACGCCGGGTCCTCGAACTCGCGCTGCGCACCGCGGTCGAGAATGGCGAGATGCACCTCGATTACCAGCCGGTCGTCGATACCGACACCGGGCAGCTCCAGGGTTTCGAGGCACTGCTACGCTGGACCAGCCCCGGCTTGGGAAGCATCCCGCCCAGCAAGTTCATCTCGATCGCGGAAGATGCGCGGTTGATCGCACCGATCGGCGCCTGGGTGCTGCGTACCGCCTGTGCCGAAGCGGTGAAGTGGCCATCGGATATCCGGGTCGCGGTGAACGTCTCGGCGATCCAGCTCCAGAACCCCAGCTTCCTGACCACTGTCGCATCGGCGCTGGCGAATTCCGGCCTGTCCGCCGAGCGGCTCGAACTCGAGGTGACCGAGAACGTCTTCCTGCACGAGGGACTGGGCGTGCTCCGCGTACTCGACCGCCTGCTCGATCTGGGCGTACGGCTGAGCCTCGACGATTTCGGCACCGGCTATTCTTCGCTGGGCTATCTCAGCCGGACGCGGTTTTCGTCGATCAAGATCGATCACAGCTTCGTCCGGGACGCCGCGCAGGGTGTTCGCGAAGCCGTCGCGATCGTCCGCGCGGTGGTCGCGCTCGCCAACAGCCTCGACATTGCCACGACGGCAGAGGGTGTCGAGACCAAAGTGGAGCATCAGACGGTGCGCGATTTCGGCTGCACCAAGGCCCAGGGATATTATTTCGGCCGCCCCATGCCGGCCGAACAGGCGCGTACGCTGGCCAATCGGGGATGGAAGGCATCCGCGGCGGCCTGATCGCGCGGTGCCGTTGGAACACCGGGCGACGAGGCGTTCGCATCGCCGGTTCAGGCGAACCTGCGCCTCACCGCCGCCGTTCGCGTCCGGCGAAGCTTACGACGCTCTCCGCGCCATCGGCCGACAGCGACGACACGCCGACGAAATTGTCGTCGACCGGCACCTGCGCCAACAGCGTCTCCGTCCCCGTCACGTCGCGCGCCTCCGCCCAGTCCTGCGCGTCGTTGCGGCGCCAGCGGACACGGTATCCCGCCGCGCCGGGTACGGCGGTCCACTTGACGGTCGTATCGCGCGACAGCGCACCGGCAATCGAGACGTCCTCCGGCGCGGCGGGTGCGCCGGCGATCCGTGCGAGCATGGCGACGTTGATCGCGGTCACCTTGGCGAGATACGGGAAATCCATGCCCTCGATCGTGTCGCCATAGACGACGCTCTTTTCGGTGCGGAGGTCCTGATGCTGGCGGTCCCAATTCTCGGCGGCGACCGAAAAGCGCACGGCGGGATAGCCCAGTTTGAGGAAGGGCTCATGATCGCCGCCACGGCCGAACCGGTCCGGTCGACGATCGAGCATCACGTCGAGCCCGCCGGGGATAGTGCCAGCGATCCCGTCGATCGCCTTGGCGAGCGCGCGGCTGGGGCCATCGTCCTCGCCACCCTCGGCGCGGCGGCCCTGCTGCGCGACCAGATCCTCGGAGGCGCGGATGCCTTCCGAGAACACGCGGACCTTGTCGGCGACGCGTACCCCGCCCTGCCCGACCGTGTTGCCGACAATGTCGTTGTTGAGCATCGCCGACACCTTCCAGCCCCGCGCCTTGGCGGTATCGGCGAGCAGCTCGGCGCCCCATAGCCCCTGTTCCTCGCCCGAGAACACCGCATAGACGATCGTCGCATCGAAGCTGTGCTGCGACAGCAAGCGCGCCGCCTCCAGCACCAGCGCGACGCCCGACGCGTTGTCGTTGGCGCCCGGCGCGTCGGACGTGACGTTCATCACATCGGTCACCCGGCTGTCGATATGCGCGCCGACGATCACCACGCGGTTCGGGTCACGCCCCTTCTGGATGCCGAGCACGTCCTGGACGACGACCCCGGTCGGTGCACGCGGCCCGGTGAACGTCCGCGCGATCCGCTCGACCGTGATGCAGCCTCCGCAGGTCGCGCCGATCTCCATGAAACGCTGCGCCGCCCAGGTGCGTGCGGCGCCGATGCCGCGCTTGGGATCGGTGGTGGTCGACGCCGTGTGGCGCGTGCCGAAGCCGACCATCGCGGTGACGTCCGCCTTGAGCCGGGTCGCGGATGGCGCAGGCAGCCGGGCGGGCGGGGAAGAGATCGGGGCGGCGGCTGCGAGAAGCAGCGGGACTGCGAATAAGGGCATGGCCAATCGTGCCCGTATCGGCAGCGCGGCTCAAGCCAGGAAATGCAGCAAAGCCGAACTTGCGTCCGCCGAGCATCCTGAACCGTAACTCGACGCACGGATCACTATAAGTTCACCTGATCGTTATGATCTATGTTTCAGACAAACAGGGTAAAACACTAAAAGCACTGTCGAGTTTGCAGGGAGCCAAGATGATATTGGGTCATTCGATTTCGACCATCGCAGGGGTTATCCAGACGATCGACGAATCCGTCGCAACGATATTGCAGCGCACACAAAAGCAGCTTGTCGGCCTGTCGTATATGTCCATCACGCACCCGGAAGACCTTGCTCGCAACCTTGCACAGGTCGCTGCACTGCAACCCAATGGAAGTTCGGCGCGGATACGAAAGCGCTATCTCGGCGGCGACGGCGCGGTCATCACGCTCGAAGTCCAGGTCTCGCGAATCGGTAGTTGCAGCGACGGGCATCTCTTCGGCACGCTGTCGACCGTGCCGCCGCCCCTGCCACCGGTTGCCCGCCTCGCCGCGGCGGATCCCACGCCCTATCGACTGTGGCATCGGGCAAAGGACCTGCTCGACGTCATGCGGTCCCGCGATGCGATATTGGGGGCAGACCTGTTTGCGGATCACGCCTGGGCTAGCCTGCTGATGGTCTATGTCGCAGAGGCCGAGAGCCGGATCGCGACGGTGGAATCGCTCGTCGCGCAGCTCAGCCTGTCGCGCGCCACGCTGATGCGCTGGCTTCGCGTGCTCCAGGCGAAGTCTCTGATCGAACAGATCAACAGGGAACTCGACGCGGTCCAGCTGACCCAGACCGGCATCGAGCGTATCGAGCGGCTGCTCTCGACCAAGGCGCCCGTAACGGTAAGCTGACGGGGCCGGCTGACGGGACTCAACTCAACCGGTCGATCGCCTCGCGGGTCAGCGACCCCGGGATGATCATCACCGGCACCGGCAGCGCGCCCGCATCCGCACCGGTGAAATGCGCGATCAGTTCGCCCGGCGCGCCGGTCGCCGCCGCACCCAGCACCAGCGCCGCAATCTCCGGATTCGCTTCGATCATCTCGCGGATGATCTTCGGCCCTTCACCTTCGCGCACGGTGATAGAGGGACGCAGGCCCGATTCCTCCAGCAATGTGCCGGCTGCACCCGCGACCAGGCCCTCGGCGTGGAGATGCGCCTCTTCCTCGATCGTCGCCTGGACGCCGCCGAACGCGATGAATTCTTGCGGCGGGATCACGGTCAGGATCTCGACGCCGCCGCCGGTCTTCACCGCACGCCGCGCGGCGAAGCGCAGAGCGATGCCGGCTTCGGGACTGTCGTCGATAACCACCAGATAAATGCGCATTTTGGCCCCCGTTATCGGACGTAGGTGGCCCGAAGCCGCGGACGACGCAAGACCGCCGACTTGTGCCGACGGGGTTGACCCGAGCGGACGAGGGCGCGAGTAGGCATGCCGTTACGTCACGCCCTGGGGAAATCCATGTCGATCGAGATCAAGATGCCTGCCCTGTCCCCGACCATGGAGGAGGGTACCCTCGCCAAATGGTTGATCAAGGAGGGCGACGTCGTGAAATCCGGCGACCTGATGGCCGAGATCGAGACCGACAAGGCGACGATGGAATTCGAAGCCGTCGACGAAGGCACCGTGGTCAAGATCCTCGTCGCCGAGGGTACCGACAACGTGAAGGTCGGCACCGTCATCGCGATCATCGCCGAAGAGGGTGAGGATGCGTCCTCGGTTTCTTCCACGCCTGCCAAGAGCGAGACGCCCGAGCCCGCTGCGAAGGAATCGGAAGCCAAGCCCGACCCGAAGGATCCGAACGACACCGGCAGCGAGGCCAAGCCGGTCGAGCGCACCGAGGATTCGGCCGAGGATCATGGTCGTCCGGCAGAGGCGGGCCCAGCCTCGTCGGGTGACCGCGTGAAGGCGAGCCCGCTCGCGCGGCGCCTTGCCGCCGACAAGGGTATCGATCTCGGCGCCGTGTCGGGTTCGGGGCCGAAGGGTCGCATCGTCAAGGCCGACGTCGAGAGCGCGAAGCCGGCTGCGAAGACCGAATCGGCGGCTCCGACCGCTCCCGCACCTGCCCCCAAGCCTGCGACCGTGCCGGATATCCCGCACGAGGCGACCAAGCTCAGCAACGTGCGCAAGACGATCGCCCGTCGTCTGACCGAGTCGAAGCAGACCGTTCCGCACATCTATCTGACCGTAAACATCCGCCTCGATGCGCTACTCAAGCTGCGCGGCGAGCTGAACAAGAGCCTGGAATCGCGCGGCGTGAAGCTGTCGGTCAACGACCTGCTGATCAAGGCGCAGGCCGTCGCGCTGATGCAGGTGCCGACCTGCAACGTGATGTTCACGCCCGACCAGCTGATCACGTTCCAGCGCGCCGACATCTCGGTGGCGGTCAGCACGCCTTCGGGGCTGATCACGCCGATCATCGTCGGCGCGGATACCGCCTCGCTGTCGTCGATCTCGACGCAGATGAAGGACCTTGCCGCGCGCGCCCGCGACGGCAAGCTGAAGCCCGAGGAATATCAGGGCGGCACCGCCTCGATCAGCAACATGGGCATGTTCGGCATCACGCAGTTCGATGCGGTCATCAACCCGCCGCAGGCGATGATCCTCGCGATCGGCGCGGGCGAGAAGCGTCCGTACGTCGTTGGCGACGAACTCACCGTGGCGACCGTGATGTCGGCGACCGGCAGCTTCGATCACCGCGCGATCGACGGGGCCGACGGCGCGCAGTTCATGAAGGCGTTCAAGCATCTCGTCGAGAACCCGCTGGGTATGCTGGCGTAAGCTGAAAAGCATGACCGTTGCGTCCCTCTCCCCCACCCCGTTCGTGCCGAGCGAAGTCGAAGCAGGTGAGTCTCACACCCTTCGACTTCGCCCAGGGCGAACGGGGGTGTGCGGCTCCGCTTCACTATGAAGCAGACGAGCATCGAGATCCTGCACATCCTCGCGGGCCTCGTCGTCGCCGTCGCGATCACGTGGGCGGCGGCATGGTCCTACCCGCTCGGGCAGGACGTGATCTGGGCTTGCGGGGCTGCGGCAATGGTCGCGACCGTGCTGATGGGCGTCGGGCCGTTGCGCCGCGCCCGCCGTCTCGACCAAACGACCCGCAGGAGTGAAGCGTGACCGACCTGCCTCCCAATAAAGCCCCGACGATACGGGTCACCGCGATGCCCGCCGACGCCAATCCGTATGGCGACATTTTCGGCGGCTGGCTGATGGGCCAGATGGATCTCGCGGCCGGCTCGGTAGCGTCGCGGCGCAGCGGCGGCCGCGCCGTCACCATTGCGGCGGATGCGATGAAGTTCCACATGCCGGTGGTCGTCGGCGACGAGGTGTCGGTCTACGCAGACCTGATCGCGGTCGGGCGCACGTCGATGACGATAGAGGTCGAGGCGTGGCGCCGTGCCCGCCACAGCAACGACAGCTGCAAGGTGACCCAGGCGCGCTTCATCTTCGTGGCGGTCGGCGACGACCGCAAACCGCGGCCCGTGCCGCCCGAAATCAACTAATCCAAAGGACTCTACCGTGGCTGATACCTATGATCTCGTCATCCTCGGCTCGGGCCCCGGCGGCTACGTCGCCGCGATCCGCGCGTCGCAGCTCGGCCTGAAGGTCGCGATCGTCGAGCGCGAGCGGCTGGGCGGCATCTGCCTCAACTGGGGCTGCATCCCGACCAAGGCGCTGCTGCGCACGTCCGAAATCTATCACTACATGCAGAACGCCGAGAGCTACGGGCTCAAGGCTGACAATGTCGGTTTCGATCTCGCCAAGATCGTCGACCGCTCGCGGAAAGTCGCGGGCCAGCTCAACGCAGGCGTCAAGGGCCTGATGAAGAAGAACAAGGTGACCGTCGTCGAGGGCGTCGGTACCGTGACCGCCAAGGGTAAACTGTCGGTCAAGCAGGGCGACAAGACGGTCGAGCTCGAAGCCAAGAACATCATCGTCGCGACCGGCGCGCGCGCGCGCGACCTGCCGTTCGCGAAGGCCGACGGTAAGCGGATTTGGACCTATCGCCACGCGATGGTCCCGACCGAGATGCCGACCAAGCTGCTGGTCATCGGCTCGGGCGCGATCGGCGTCGAGTTCGCCAGCTTCTACAACGACATGGGCGCCGACGTGACGATCGTCGAGATGCTCCCGCGGATCCTGCCCGTCGAGGACGAGGAAGTCTCCGCGTTCATGGACAAGGCGCTGAGCAAGCAGGGCATCAAGCTGCTGACCCAGACCGGTCTCGAAGGGCTGACCCCTTCGGCGAACGGCGTCACCGCCAAGATCAAGGCGAAGGACGGCAAGGTTTCGGAAGAGACCTTCAGCCACGCGATCATCGCGATCGGCATCGTGCCGAACACCGAGAATATCGGGCTGGAGGCTTTGGGCGTCGAGACCGACCGCGGCCATATCAAGACCGACGGTTACGGCCGCACCAACGTCGATGGCATCTGGGCGATCGGCGACGTCACCGGCGCGCCCTGGCTCGCGCACAAGGCCAGCCATGAGGGCATCATCGCGGTCGAGAAGATCGCCGGCGGCTCGCCGCACCAGATGGACAAGGCCAACATCCCCGGCTGCACCTATTCGCGTCCGCAGGTCGCGTCGGTCGGCATGACCGAGGCGAAGGCCAAGGAAGCGGGCTACGAGCTGAAGGTCGGCAAGTTCCCCTTCATCGGCAACGGCAAGGCCATTGCTTTGGGTGAGGCCGAGGGCTTCGTGAAGACCGTGTTCGACGCCAAGACCGGAGAACTGCTCGGCGCGCACATGGTCGGTGCGGAAGTGACCGAGCTGATCCAGGGCTATGTCGTCGCGCGCCAGCTCGAGACCACCGAAGCCGAGCTGATGGAAACCGTGTTCGCGCATCCGACGCTGTCCGAGATGATGCACGAAAGCGTGCTGGCGGCGTACGGCCGCGCGATCCACTACTGAGGCGACCGCTCGATCCTCCCCCGCAAGGGGGAGGTGGCTGGCGCTTGCCAGACGGAGGGGGCGGTAGGCGCCTACCTCTGCTTCGTATCCTCCCCCTCCGTCGCCTTCGGCGCCACCTCCCCCTTTCGGGGGAGGATTGGAGTTCGGCTTCGTACCGGCCTCCCTTTCCCGACCCGCACTGCCATTGTTTCCCCGCGAAGGCGGGGACCCAGACTGGACTCCCGCCTTCGCGGGAGAACAGCGCGGTGGTCGTGGCGGCGGCTGACGACCTCTTCGATGCCCGACCGGTCTAGCCAGTCGGGCGAACCGTCTCGTTTCGGCCCTATCTCGCTTGACCATCGCTCATGTCCCATCGAAGGGGCGTTTCGGTCGCGGGGTTCAGCGCTCCAGGATTTCGCGAACACAAGCCCCCCGGTGCAGGACCCGCGAATGTCGATCGAATCCGTACCACGCGCCACCGCCCGCATCGCCATTCTCGTCGCAGCCGCATTGTGCCTAGCATCGCTCGCGCTCTTCTGGCCTGGGATCGCGATGTACGACACCGTGGCGCAATATCGCCAGGTCCTGTCGGGCGTGTACGACGACTGGCACCCGCCGATCATGGCGCGCACCTGGGCGGTGCTGGCGCCGCTCGGGTACGGCGCGACGCCGATGCTGGTGCTGCAACTCGTCACCTATTGGCTCGGCCTCGGCCTGATCGCCGGTGCACTCGCGCGGCTCGGGCGCACCCGCAGCGCACTCGCGATCCTCGTCGTCGGCCTTCTACCCCCGTTCCTCGGCTGGCAGGGTGTCGTGCTGAAGGACGCGCAACTTGCCGGCGCTTTGCTCGCCGCGGTTGGAATCGTGGGCTGGTGGCGCCTCGAGGGCCGCCCATTGCCCGGCGCGATGTGGGTCCCGGTGACGCTGCTGCTCGGCTATGCCGTGCTGGTCCGGGCGAACGCCGTGTTCATCGTCGTGCCGCTCGTCGTGACCCTCGCGCCCCGCCCCGCCCATCCGGTCGCCAAGCTCGCCACCGGACTGGTCGCGATCGTCGCGGTTCTGGGCGTGGCGCCAATCGTGAACCACGGGCTGCTCAAGGCGCAACGCAGCGGCGTGGAGGCGACCCAAGCGCTCTACGACCTCGCCAGCATCGCCGCGCGGGCACCTGACAGCCCCACAACAGGCCTGACGCAAGCCGAAGCCGCCACCGTGATCGCCCGCCACTGCGCGAAACCATTCTTCTGGGACCCGCTCGGCGACGATGCGCATTGCGGGACGACGATGGCGCGGTTGCGCGCGCTGCCGACCGCGACGCTATACGTCACACTGGCGTCCGCGGCACTGCATCACCCGTTCGCCTACGCGACGCACCGTTTCGCGCATCTGAACTCGACCGACCGCTGGCTGGTGCCGTTCCACTGGCCAAGCGCCGCGCCGCCGACCGCGTCCGAGCCGAACACGATCGGGCTCGCAGACCCCAACGCCGCCGCCCGCACCTGGGAAGGCATGACCGCCGCGATCGTCGAGACGCCGCTGGGCTGGCCGATCGCGTGGATCGTCGTCGCGATCACCGCGCTGGCGACATGCCGATCGCGCCGGCGCGACGCGACGCGAGACTTCGCCACCGCGCTGCTGGTGTCAGCGCTTGCCCTGGAGGCGAGTTTCGCGGTGCTCAGCATCGCCTCGGACCTGCGCTATCATCTGTGGCCAATGATCGCGACTGCGATGGCCGTGGTCCTGCTCGCCGACCGAACCCCGCCGCTGCGGACGCTGACCATCGGCGGCGGGGCTCTCATCCTGGTGATCTTCGGCGGGCTAGCCGCGCGCGCGACGCTTCCCCTGCCACCGCAGAGTTACGCGGGCATGCTCGGCTGAGCTGCCCTTTAGCGCCGCCTGACCTTCCGTCGAGGTGACGCGTCGTAATATTCGGTGGTCGTCGTTGTCGTCGTGGTCACCGGTACAGACTGCACGATCACCGTCGTCGAACCCGCCGGATATGTGCCGCCGCTCGTCGTCGTGACCGTCGTCGCGCCGTCGGGCGAGACCCATGTGCCACCGGGCGCGACCGTATAGCTGCGCGGCGGGGCATAGTCCGCGCCGTAGGGCGGGGGCGCGTAGTCGTCGGCATAAGCGGGCGGCGGCGGTGCGTACTCGGCGGCATAGACCGGCGGGGGCGGGTAGTCGGCTCCGTATCCTGAAACGCGTGCTGGTGGAGGCGGCGGTGGCGCAGGGCGGCCCCGGTCCTCGGTCTTGTCGATCGCATACCCCGCCACGGCACCGACGCCCGCGCCGATCAGGGTCCCGCCCAGGCGATTGCCGCGCCCTGCGATGACGTTGCCCGCGACGCCGCCGACAGCCGCTCCGATCGCTGCGCCGCCGAGACCGGTGTAGCGCCGAGGCGCACCGCGATCGTCATAGGGCGGGGCGTATCCGCGGTCGCTCGGCCCGGCATAGACCGAGTCGTTGGCGGCATAGTCGCGGGGGCTCACGGCCACGTAGCCGTTGGAGTCGTAACGATCCCAGTCGATGTCGCTCGCCGTGTCGTAGACCGATCCGCGCGAGTCGATCAGCACCGCGTCGTCGTAATAGCGCGCCCAGTTATAGCCCTGCGGCGGTCGGGAAAGGCCATAGGTCGACCAGTCGCCGATGTAGAAGCGCGGGGCGTTCCAATAGGTCGGCACGGCCCAGCCGCGATGCGGGCGACGGTATCCCGCCCAACCGCCGGGCGCGTTGGCGCCGCCCCACCAGCGCCCGCCGATCTTGCTGCCCCAGCGCGGCTGGCGGCGCGTTGCGGCCTGCTGCGATCCGACCGGTCGCGAGGACGTATGAACGACGGGCGGACGTGCGGCGATCGGTCCCGGGCGACGGGGGTTCGCCATCGGCGCCTGCATTGTCGCACCCGGCACGTCGTAGCTGGTGCCCGGGCGCTGCTGGGCCTCCGCTGCGCCGCTGACGGCAGCAAGCCCTGCGCTTGCGATCAAAAGGCTTCGCATGTCCGTCTCCCTGGTTCCGCCACCCTATCCCGCGCAAAACGCCGGATGTCTTAACGGGTTGCTTACCAAAGCCGCGGGCGAGTCACCAGCAAGCGTACCGTCCCGAAACGGATCAGGTCCTACAGCCGCTGGCCGAGCAGTGCCGCCAGCGCCTCGCACCCCGCCGCGTCCTCGGCATCGAACCGCGCGGGTTCGGGGCTGTCGAGGTCGAGCACCGCGACCAGCGTGCCGTTCTTCGTCACCGGCACGACCAGTTCGGAGCGGCTCGCGGCATCGCAGGCGATGTGGCCGGGGAACGCGTGCACGTCCTCGACCAGCTGCGTCGTCAACGTGGCCGCGGCGGCACCGCAGACGCCCTTGCCGACCGGGATACGAATGCAGGCGACCTTGCCCTGGAACGGCCCGAGGACGAGTTCGCCGCCCTGGGCATCGGGCAGCAGTCGGTAGAAGCCCGCCCAGTTCAGGTCGGGGAGATATTCCCCTACGAGCGCGGCGGCGTTGGCCATGTTGGCGATCGGGTCACGCTCGTCCGCGGTCAGCGCGTCGAGCGCGGCGAGCAGATCGCGGTAGAGATCGGCCTTGGTGCCGGCGGAGATGTCGAACTGGTACATGTCGTCGTCCTTGGTCGGCGGGGCGCCGGATCATCGCGGAGATAGGCGTGTGGATCGTCGGAAAACAGGGGATGGAATGAGATCCGGACAGCGAACATGAGCACACTACATGCATCAAACGTCGCCACCGCATAGCCACCGCATAGCCACCGCATAATCGTCCCCGACCAGTTCCGTCACCCCAGCGAAAGCTGGGGTCTTGCTGTTGGCGCGTGTTGCCCGTTCCTCGGGGATACCCCAGCTTTCGCTGGGGTGACGGCCGGGGGGCGTGATGAGCGGGGGCGCGACGGGTTCGGCGCTCATCCGTCTCATTGAGATGTGTGTACCCGCGAAGGCGGGGATCCAGACTGGGCTCCCGCCTTCGCGGGAGAACATGGAAGGGTCAACGTCGTACTATTGCGGAGGATGGTCCGCAGAACGGAAATACAAGCTTGATCCGACGGTTCATGGACCAATCGCTCAATCGTCGCGGACCTTGCCGCGCCCCGCTTTCACCCCGCTTCGGACTTTCTTCGTATCGACCCGCCTAGCCTTCGCCGCCTTGGACGGCTTCGTCGCGCGGCGGGCCTTGGGGACGATCGTCGCTTCCTTGATCAGCGCGACCAGCCGCTCGCGGACTTCCTGACGGTTGAGCAGTTGCGAGCGCGAGCCCTCGCTCCGCAGCACCAGCACGCCGTCGCGCGTGAGGCGCGATCCCGCGAGCACCGCGATGCGGTTCTTCACCGCCAGCGGCAGGCCGGGCGAGAGGCCGACGTCGAACCGCAGGATGACCGCGCTGTCGGTGGTGTTGACATGCTGGCCACCGGGACCGCCCGAGCGGGTCGTGCTCTCGATCAGTTCGCTGTCGTCGATCGAGATCGACCGGGTGATCGGGATCGCGACCATAAGCCCCTCCCCTCGGCTCTCAGCCGTCGGTGGAGTCGGGCGTCGTCACCGCGTCGGCAACCGGAGCGACGTCGCCGGCTGGCGTCACCTCGTCGGCGAAACCGGCCTTGGCGAACCGCTCGGGCAGCGGCGCTTCGGCGAGCACGTCGGGCTTGCCCGGACGCGGCACGATCAGCCGCTGCGCGTGGAGCATCATGCCGAGCCCGTCCGCCTTGCCGTACACGCCGTCGCCGACCACCGGCGCGCCGAGTCCGCTCGCGGCGTGGACGCGGATCTGGTGCGTGCGGCCGGTCTCGGGCAGGAATTCGACCAGCGAGCGGCCGTCCTTGATCTCGAGCACGCGCCACTTGGTCCGCGACTTCTTGCCGTCCGGGTCCTCGACCATCCGCCAGCCGGTTTCGGCGGTGCTGACCTTGCCGAGCGCCATCTCGATCAGGCCGGACGTGCCCTCGACCACGCCGTCGAGCAGCGCGACGTAGCGCTTCGAGACGAGGCCCTGCTCGAACGCCTGCTGCAACCGGGCATGCGCCTTCGGGTTGCGCGACAGGAGCAGGCAGCCGCTCGTGTCGCGGTCGAGCCGGTGCACGGGCTTGGGCCAGCGCTGAAAGCCGAACTTCAGGCTTTCGAGATGATTTTCCAGGCTCAGCGAGCCATCGCGGGGCGGATCGACCGGCAGCCCTGCGGGCTTGTCGATTACCAGGGCCTCGCCGTCGAGGAAGAGTACGCGTTCACCATGCATGCCGCCGCCCTTGCCATCATTAGCGTCTGCGTGCCAGAGCCGTCGCGATGTTGCACCGTATAGTTGCCCTTGTGCTGGTCCTGGCACCGACCGTCGCCGAGGCACAATTGTGCGAAGGCCAGAGCGCCGCGATCAGCGCCGATGGCCGTGCGTTCGGGCATTTGCCCTATGGCGATGCGCCCGAAAGCGAGCTGGTCACGCTACCGTCGGAGTATTCGGTGGGCAATCCGTGCGTGGTGCGTGCCGACATGCTGCCCGATCTGTTGCGGCTGTTCGCAGCGGCGCAGGGCGATCCCTCGGTGATGGGCCAGCTTCGCGCGCTGTCGTGCCAGCGATCGATCGCCCGCCAGCGCAGCGTCTTCTGCCGGGGCGAGATCAGCAGCGCGGCCGATCGCGCGATCTCAGTCGCTCCGCCGGGGTATAGCGAGCATTCGACCGGCTATGCGCTGGATTTCGCGGTGCGGCCGGCGAACGGGTGTCCCGATGCGGAGGCGTGCATGGCCGCGACCCCTGCCGCGCGTTGGCTTCGCCTGAACGCCCCGTGGTTCGGGTTCGAACAGAGCTTTCCGGGTGGGAACAAGCAGCATGTGAAGTGGGAGCCCTGGCATTGGCGCTGGGTCGGGGCGAGCGAGAATGCGCCTGGGGCGGCGAAGGCGCGGTTCGTGTTTTCTCGCGCGCGGCGGTTGTATCCGGCCGATCCGGGGGTTGTGCCGCTGGTGGTGAAGTTCAGCGCACCGCCGCCGCTACCCACGCCGGTTGCGCCACCGCCGTCTCGGTCGAAGAAGAAGCGCCGCTGACGCCAAAGGATTTGATCCTCCCCCGCCAGGGGGAGGTGGCTGGCCCTTGCCAGACGGAGGGGGGAGGAAAGGGAAACGTAAGTTGCGCTTGCCTCCCCCTCCGTCACCTTCGGTGCCACCTCCCCGTGGCGGGGGAGGATCGGTTCAATCAGCGATCCTGCAGCCCGATCAGTGCAGCACCGCTCCGCCCGGGCGCACCACGCCGTCGCGCAACGCATGATCGTACAGGATCTCGGTCTCGAGCATCACCTGGCTCGACAGCCGGTCGAGCATCGACTCCGCCTGGACGCCGAACTTTTCCCATTCGCCTGGCTTGATGACCGGCAACCAGCGGCCGATGAACGCTTTCCAGTCGGACCGGAGGATGTCGAGATTCTCCTCCATCGTCGCGATCGTGTCTGGCGAATATTTCGCCTCCATCGCCACCACGGTGCGGTCGATCACTTCGTCCTCGAGGTCGAGATGCCTAGCGACAGTGACCGCGAGTTCGATCAGCTTTCGCGAGGCGAGGCCACTATGTTCGCGAGAGCCCTGCGCCAAGTCGGCGAGGACGATGCACTGCTCGGCGATCTGCTTGTGATCGTCGATCAACTGCGCCCAGTTCGCGCGATCCTTGTCCGAGGCCGCGTGGACCATCACCCTGTCGCTTGTCACCTTGTCGTTCATCCTGCCGTATCCCCCGTACGTATACGATCGACGCCTTACTGCGGATGCGCCTAGCGGTGCAGGCGATCCACAATCTATAGTATATTCGTCACTGTCGACGTTCCAAAACGACCCATTTCGAGATCCCGCGGCCGGGTATCGCGTCACATATCGACATGCGCCCTTTGACAGGACGCCGTGCCGCGCCTATATCCGCCTCTCACCACAGCATCCGGGAAATGACATGCCGTCGCGCAGCGTGTCGATCGTATTGGATACCGAGGTTTCATACGCTGAGAGCCGCCGCACACGATGCGCGCGGCCTTTCTGCGTTAACGTGCGTCCCGCTTAGGGGTTCCTAAGCACGAATTTACGGCTGACCCGATCAGTTTTTATAGGGCGAAATAAAACCTATGGCATCCAAGGCGATCGAACACGGCACTGCAAAGCGCCGTATCCGCAAGGTTTTCGGCAACATCCACGAAGTCGTGCAGATGCCGAACCTGATCGAAGTGCAGCGCGAGAGCTACGAGCAGTTCCTGCGCTCCGACAAGTCGATCGGCCACGTCTCGGGTCTTGAGAAGACGCTGCGCAGCGTATTCCCGATCCAGGATTTCGCCGGCACCGCCTATCTCGATTTCGACGATTACGTCCTCGAGCCACCGAAGTTCGACGTCGAGGAATGCCGCCAGCGCGGGATCACCTACGCCGCGCCGATGCGCGTCACGCTGCGCCTGACCGCGTTCGAGGTCGATCCCGATACCGAGGCCAAGTCGGTCATCGATATCAAGGAGCAGGACGTGTACATGGGCGACATGCCGCTCATGACCGAGAACGGCACGTTCTTCATCAACGGCACCGAGCGCGTCATCGTTTCGCAGATGCACCGTTCGCCGGGCGTCCTGTTCGATCACGATCGCGGCAAGACGCACGCATCGGGCAAGTATCTGTTCGCGGCGCGCGTGATCCCGTATCGCGGTTCGTGGCTCGATTTCGAGTTCGACGCGAAGGACATCGTCAACGTCCGCATCGATCGCAAGCGCAAGCTGCCCGTCACGGCGCTGCTCTACGCGCTCGGCATGGCGTCGGAAGAGATCCTCAACTATTTCTACAACCGCGTGACGTTCGTCCGCGGCCAGGGTGGCTGGATCGTTCCGTTCCAGGTCGAGAACTGGCGTGGCCAGAAGCCGATGTTCGACATCGTCGATGCGAAGACCGGCGAAGTCGTGTTCCCGAACGGCCAGAAGATCAGCCCACGGGCTGCGAACAAGGCATTCAAGGACGGCCTCACCGACCTGCTGATCCCGACCGAGGAAATCTTCGGTCGCTATTCGGCATACGACCTGATCGACGAGTCGACCGGCCGCATCTACATCGAAGCCGGTGACGAAGTGACCGCTGAGAACCTCGAACTGCTCGACCAGGCAGGCATCGAGCGTCTCGACCTGCTCGACATCGATCACGTCGCGACGGGTCCGTGGATCCGCAACACGCTCAAGGTCGACAAGGCCGAAGAGCGCGAGCAGGCGCTGTCCGACATCTACCGCGTGATGCGCCCCGGCGAGCCGCCGACGCTGGAGACGGCCGAGGCGTTGTTCTCGGGTCTGTTCTTCGATCCCGACCGCTACGACCTGTCGGCCGTCGGTCGCGTGAAGCTCAACATGCGTCTCGACCTCGACGTCGAGGACACCGTGACGACGCTGCGTACCGAGGACATTCTCGAGGTCATCAAGACGCTCGTGAACCTGAAGGACGGCAAGGGCGAAATCGACGATATCGACAACCTCGGTAACCGTCGTGTCCGTTCGGTCGGCGAGTTGCTCGAGAACCAGTACCGCGTCGGCCTGCTCCGCATGGAGCGCGCCGTGAAGGAGCGCATGTCGTCGGTCGACGTCTCGACCGTCATGCCGAACGACCTGATCAACGCGAAGCCTGCGGTTGCCGCGGTCCGCGAATTCTTCGGCTCGTCGCAGCTGTCGCAGTTCATGGATCAGACCAACCCGCTGTCGGAAGTCACCCATAAGCGTCGCGTGTCGGCACTTGGACCAGGTGGACTTACCCGGGAACGTGCTGGCTTCGAAGTCCGCGACGTTCATCCGACGCATTACGGCCGCATCTGCCCGATCGAGACGCCGGAAGGCCCGAACATCGGTCTGATCAACTCGCTCGCCAGCTTCTCGCGGGTGAACAAGTACGGCTTCATCGAGACGCCATACCGCAAGGTCGTCGATCACAAGGTGACCGACGACGTCGTGTACCTGTCGGCGATGGAAGAAGCCAAGCACACGATCGCGCAGGCCAACGCCGAGCTCGATTCGTCGAACGGCTTCGTCGAGGAGCTGGTGTCGTCGCGTCAGGCTGGCGAATTCCTGATGGCGCTGCCCGACAACATCACGTTGATGGACGTCAGCCCCAAGCAGCTCGTCTCGGTCGCCGCATCGCTCATTCCGTTCCTGGAAAACGATGACGCCAACCGCGCGCTGATGGGCTCGAACATGCAGCGTCAGGCCGTGCCGCTCGTCCAGGCCGAGGCGCCGTTCGTCGGCACCGGCATGGAAGAGACGGTCGCGCGTGACTCTGGCGCGGCCATCTCGGCAAAGCGTGCGGGCATCGTCGACCAGGTCGACGCGGCGCGTATCGTGATCCGGGCGACCGGCGAGATCGATGCCGGCAAGTCGGGCGTCGACATCTACACGCTGATGAAGTTCCAGCGCTCGAACCAGTCGACCTGCATCAACCAGCGTCCGCTGGTGAAGGTGGGCGACGTGGTGGCGCAGGGCGACGTGCTTGCCGACGGTCCGTCGACCGAGTTCGGCGAGCTGGCGCTGGGTCGCAACAGCCTCGTCGCGTTCATGCCGTG
Organism: Sphingomonas faeni; assembly: GCF_024273235.1. Classification (GTDB taxonomy): domain Bacteria; phylum Pseudomonadota; class Alphaproteobacteria; order Sphingomonadales; family Sphingomonadaceae; genus Sphingomonas; species Sphingomonas faeni_A. The sequence continues at coordinate 22,707 of NZ_JANBVH010000013.1, forward strand.
GAACGGCTACAACTACGAGGATTCGATCCTGATCTCCGAGCGGATCGTGAAGGACGACGTGTTCACGTCGATCCATATCGACGAGTTCGAGGTGATGGCGCGCGACACGAAGCTCGGGCCTGAGGACATCACCCGCGATATCCCGAACGTCGGCGAGGAAGCGCTTCGCAATCTCGACGAGGCGGGCATCGTGTACATCGGTGCAGAGGTCGAGCCGGGCGATATCCTCGCCGGCAAGATCACCCCCAAGGGTGAATCGCCGATGACGCCGGAGGAGAAGCTTCTCCGCGCGATCTTCGGCGAGAAGGCCAGCGACGTGCGCGATACGTCGCTTCGCCTGCCGCCGGGCGTGTCGGGTACGGTCGTCGATGTTCGCGTCTTCAACCGTCACGGCATCGACAAGGACGAGCGCGCGATGGCGATCGAGCGCGAGGAGATCGAGCGCCTGAAGAAGGATTCGGACGACGAGCGCTCGATTCTGAACCGTGCGACCTGGTCGCGTCTTCGCGAGATGCTGCTCGACCAGACGGCCACCTCGGCGCCGAAGGGCGTCAAGAAGGGCGTCGTGATCGACATGGATCTGCTCGACAGCGTCGACCGCCACGAGTGGTGGAAGTTCGCGGTCGCCGACGACAAGGTCCAGGGCGATCTGGAAGCGGTCAAGATCCAGTATGACGACGCAGCCAAGCTGATCACGGACAAGTTCCACGATCGTCGCGAGAAGCTGGAGCGTGGTGACGAGCTGTCGCCGGGCGTGCTGAAGATGGTCAAGGTGTTCGTCGCGGTGAAGCGCAAGCTGCAGCCGGGCGACAAGATGGCCGGCCGTCACGGCAACAAGGGCGTCATCAGCCGCATCTTGCCGGCGGAGGACATGCCGTTCCTCGCCGACGGTACGCCGGTCGATATCGTCCTCAACCCGCTGGGCGTGCCGTCGCGCATGAACGTCGGTCAGATCTTCGAGACGCATCTGGGCTGGGCCGCACGTGGCCTGGGTCAGTCGATCACCGCGGCTCTCGAGACGTGGCGTGAAGAGAATCCGGACGCCAAGCCGGGTGCGATGCCGGAGGCGGTCCGCGATCGCCTCAAGACGGTGTACGGCGAGCAGTATCACGCCGAGATCGACGCCCGCACGGGTGACGAGATCGTCGAGCTTGCCAAGAACCTCAAGGGCGGCGTGCCGATGGCGACGCCGGTGTTCGACGGTGCGCGTGAAGCGGACGTGTCGGCCATGCTGGAACTGGCGGGTCTCGATCCGTCGGGCCAGTCGGACCTGTTCGACGGACGTACCGGCGACAAGTTCGATCGCAAGGTGACGGTCGGCTACATCTACATGCTGAAGCTCCACCATCTGGTCGACGACAAGATCCACGCACGGTCGATCGGGCCGTACTCGCTGGTCACGCAGCAGCCGCTGGGTGGTAAGGCGCAGTTCGGTGGGCAGCGCTTCGGCGAGATGGAGGTCTGGGCACTCCAGGCCTACGGCGCGGCGTACACCTTGCAGGAAATGCTGACGGTGAAGTCGGACGACGTTGTCGGCCGCACCAAGGTCTACGAGGCGATCGTCAAGGGCGACGACACGTTCGAGGCCGGCATCCCGGAGAGCTTCAACGTGCTCGTCAAGGAAATGCGCTCGCTCGGCCTGAATGTGGATCTGAAGCAGTCGGAGCCCGGCTTCGACAGCGACGGCATCCAGATCGCGGCGGAGTAGTTCCTTTGCCCTCCCCTCCCGCTCGCGGGAGGGGACCGAGGGGTGGGCTCCCGGCCGGCAGCGAAGCGCGACGTCGATGCCGGGCGCCCACCCCCTCCCAGCCTGAAGAGGCTGGGCCCCTCCCCCTCCCGCAAGCGGTAGGGGGGAAGATTTTTCCTAAGGACAGCTCATGAACGAGATGACCCCCTTCGCCAATCCGGTCGCCAAGACCGAGACGTTCGACCAGATCCAGATCGGCATCGCGTCCCCGGACAAGATCCGCTCGTGGTCGTTCGGCGAGATCAAGAAGCCCGAGACCATCAACTACCGCACGTTCAAGCCCGAGCGTGACGGCCTGTTCTGCGCGCGCATCTTCGGTCCGATCAAGGACTACGAGTGCCTGTGCGGCAAGTACAAGCGCATGAAGTACAAGGGCATCGTCTGCGAGAAGTGCGGCGTCGAGGTCACCGTCTCGAAGGTTCGCCGCGAGCGGATGGGCCATATCGAGCTGGCCGCCCCGGTCGCGCACATCTGGTTCCTGAAGTCGCTGCCGTCGCGTATCGGCCTGCTGCTCGACATGCAGCTCAAGCAGCTCGAGCGCGTGCTGTACTTCGAGGCGTACATCGTCATCGAACCGGGCCTGACCCCGCTCGAAAAGTACCAGCTGATGACCGAGGACGAGCTCCTCGACGCGCAGGACCAGTATGGCGAGGACGCGTTCTCGGCCGGTATCGGTGCCGAAGCGGTCCGCATCATGCTCGAATCGCTCGATCTCGTCGGTGAGCGCACCGCGCTGCTCGAAGAGCTCGCGGTCACCAAGTCCGAGCTGAAGCCCAAGAAGATCATCAAGCGCCTGAAGGTCGTCGAGAGCTTCATCGATTCGGGCAACCGCCCCGAGTGGATGATCCTCGAGGTCGTTCCGGTCATCCCGCCCGAGCTGCGCCCGCTGGTGCCGCTGGACGGTGGTCGTTTCGCGACGTCGGATCTGAACGATCTGTATCGCCGCGTGATCAACCGCAACAACCGTCTGAAGCGCCTGATGGAGCTTCGCGCGCCGGACATCATCGTCCGCAACGAGAAGCGCATGCTCCAGGAGGCCGTCGACGCATTGTTCGACAATGGTCGCCGCGGTCGCACGATCACGGGTGCCAACAAGCGTCCGCTGAAGTCGCTGTCCGACATGCTCAAGGGCAAGCAGGGCCGCTTCCGCCAGAACCTTCTCGGCAAGCGCGTCGACTATTCGGGTCGTTCGGTCATCGTGACCGGGCCTGAGCTGAAGCTGCACCAGTGCGGCCTGCCGAAGAAGATGGCGCTCGAGCTGTTCAAGCCGTTCATCTACGCGCGTCTCGATGCCAAGGGCCTGTCGATGACCCTGAAGCAGGCGAAGAAGTGGGTCGAGAAGGAGCGTAAGGAAGTCTGGGATATCCTGGACGAGGTGATCCGCGAGCATCCGGTCATGCTGAACCGTGCGCCGACGCTTCACCGTCTCGGCATCCAGGCGTTCGAGCCGGTGCTGATCGAGGGCAAGGCGATCCAGCTTCACCCGCTGGTCTGCTCCGCGTTCAACGCCGATTTCGACGGCGATCAGATGGCCGTCCACGTCCCGCTGTCGCTTGAAGCGCAGCTCGAAGCACGCGTCCTGATGATGTCGACGAACAACATCCTGTCGCCGGCCAACGGCAAGCCGATCATCGTTCCGTCGCAGGACATGGTCCTCGGTCTCTATTATCTGTCGATGATGAAGGAGAACGAGCCGGGTCAGGGGATGCTGATCTCCGACATGGCGGAAGTGCATCAGGCACTGAACGCACAGTCGGTGACGCTGCATACCAAGATCATCAGCCGCGTTCCGCAGACCGATGAAAAGGGCAAGCAGTACCTCAAGCGGTACGAGACCACGCCGGGCCGCATGCTGCTCGGCGAGTGCCTGCCGCACAGCCACAAGGTGCCGTTCGACACCGTCAACCGCCTCCTCACCAAGAAGGACGTGGGCGACGTGATCGACGAGGTCTATCGCCACACCGGCCAGAAAGAGACCGTGCTGTTCGCCGATGCGATCATGACGCTCGGTTTCCGCCACGCGTTCCGCGCCGGCATCTCGTTCGGCAAGGACGACATGATCATTCCGGACGCCAAGGTTGGTCTGGTCGACGACACCAAGGCACTCGTGAAGGACTTCGAGCAGCAGTATCAGGACGGCCTGATCACGCAGCAGGAGAAGTACAACAAGGTGATCGACGCCTGGAGCCGTTGCGGCGACCAGGTCGCGAATGCCATGATGGACGAGATCCGCTCGGTGAAGATCGACGAGGAAACCGGCCGTGAAAAGCCGATCAACTCGATCTACATGATGGCCCATTCGGGTGCGCGTGGTTCGCAGGCGCAGATCAAGCAGCTTGCCGGCATGCGCGGCCTGATGGCCAAGCCGTCGGGCGAGATCATCGAAACGCCGATCATCTCGAACTTCAAGGAGGGCCTGACCGTCCTTGAGTACTTCAACTCGACCCACGGCGCTCGCAAGGGCCTCGCGGATACGGCGTTGAAGACCGCGAACTCGGGCTATCTGACGCGTCGTCTGGTCGATGTGTCGCAGGATTGCGTCATCATCGAGCCGGATTGCGGTACGACCCGCGCGCTGGAGATGAAGGCCATTCTTCAGGGTGGTTCGACCATCGCAAGCCTCGGCGAGCGCATCCTCGGTCGTACGACCGCGGAGGACATCGTCGATCCGAAGACCGGCAAGGTCATCATCCCGTCGGGCACCCTGCTCGACGAGCCGATGATCACGACGATCGAAGGCCTCGGCACGCAGTCGTGCAAGATCCGCAGCCCGCTGGTCTGCGAGTCGAAGATCGGCGTCTGCGGCAAGTGCTACGGGCGCGATCTCGCCCGCGGTACGCCGGTCAACATCGGTGAAGCTGTCGGCGTCATCGCCGCGCAGTCGATCGGTGAGCCGGGCACGCAGCTGACGATGCGTACGTTCCACATCGGTGGTGCGGCGCAGCTCAACGAAACATCGAACCTCGAGGCGCATGCTGACGGTACGGTGCAGTTCCGCGATCTGCGTATCATCGTCGACCAGCGTGGCCGTCGCGTGGTGCTCAGCCGCTCGGGTGAAATCGCGATCGTCGACATGGACGGCCGCGAGCTCTCGGTCGATCGCATCCCCTACGGTGCGTACGTGCTGTTCGACGATGGCCACATCGTGTCGAAGGGCGACCGGATGGCCGAGTGGGATCCGTTCACCATGCCGGTGATCACGGAGAACCCGGGCACGATCAAATATGTCGACCTGATCGAGGGCAAGACGCTCACCGAGCAGACCGACGAAGCCACGGGCATCGCTCAGCGCGTCGTGATCGAATATCGCGCGGCGACCAAGTCGAAGGAGGATCTGCGTCCGCGCCTGACCCTGCTCGACGAGACGTCGGGCGAGAGCGGTCGCTACATGCTGGCGATCGGCGCGACCCTGTCGGTCGAGGACGGCGCACAGGTCCAGGGCGGCGACGTCGTGGCCCGCGTCAGCCGCGAGAGCGCCAAGACGCGCGACATCACCGGTGGTCTGCCGCGTGTTGCCGAGCTGTTCGAGGCACGTATCCCCAAGGACTCGGCGATCATCGCCAAAATCTCGGGCCGCGTCGTGTTCGGCAAGGACTATAAGGCGAAGCGCAAGATCGGCATCCAGCCCGAGGATGGCGGCGACGTCGTCGAGTATCTGGTGCCGAAGTCGAAGGTCATCGACGTGCAGGAAGGCGATTACGTCAAGCGCGGCGATAACCTGATCGGCGGCTCGCCCGATCCGCACGATATCCTCGAGACGATGGGTATCGAACCCCTTGCCGAGTATCTCGTGTCGGAAATCCAGGAGGTCTATCGTCTCCAGGGCGTGAAGATCAACGACAAGCACATCGAGACGATCGTTCGTCAGATGCTGCAGAAGGTCGAGATCACCGACGGCGGCGACACCACGCTGCTGAAGGGCGAGCAGGTCGATCGCGAGGAAATGGACGCGACCAACGAGAAGCTCGAGAAGAAGCAGACCCGTGCACAGGGCAAGCCGATCCTGCTCGGCATCACCAAGGCGTCGCTGCAGACCCGCAGCTTCATCTCGGCGGCATCGTTCCAGGAGACCACCCGCGTCCTCACCGAGGCGGCGGTCCAGGGCAAGCAGGACATGCTGATGGGCCTGAAGGAGAACGTGATCGTCGGCCGGCTCATCCCGGCAGGCACCGGTGCAGGCCTCAACCGCCTGCGGGTCGTGGCCAACAGCCGCGACGCCTCGATGCGCGTCGCCCAGCGCAAGATGGCGGAGGTGTCGATCGTGGCACCGATGTCGGCTGCCGACGAGCATGCCGCCGAACTGGCACGCAGCCCGCGTGACGCAGGCGGCGTCGGTGAGGATCCGCTCGCAGCGGTCGTCACCTCGGGCACCGGCACCGACGCGGATGCCGGCGAGTATCTGAACGAAGCCGAGTAATCGGTTTCGTCGGACGCCTAGGCGCTGACTAAGGAAAAGGCCGCCGTCCGGGACACCGGGCGGCGGCCTTTTTCGTTCGCGCGCGAACGGCCCCCTTCCCTCTCCCAGCGGGAGAGGGAGAGACGCCGAAGGCGACGAAGGGTGAGGGCACGCGTATGGGCGCCAGCCGTCCGATTTCCACGATGCGGCGACCCAGCCCCGACCTCCGGCGAATGAACTCTTGGTCATCAGGCCGCTGACATGTTGCGGGGCGGGCGCGGTACGGCTAGGCGAACGGCCGATGCGGTCGGCGTACCATCCTTCGTCGAGCGAGACGCGCGTTTCCACGCGACGTCGCAGTGCCGCGTTCGTGCTGACGGTGATCGCGCACATCCTGATCATCCTGCTGCTGTTGCGGCTGGCCCCGTCGGCGGTCGTCAAGCCGGAGGAACGGCGCGATCCAGTGACGTTCCAGATGGCGCCCGATCAGAGCACGCCTACCCCGGCGAAGCGCACGCCGTCGCCGACCAAGCAGAAGCGGGCCAGCGGCGGCTCACCACCACGGGCGGCACCGCGCGCCGAGTCCGCGCAGGCGCCCCCTGCCCCGCCGAAATCTCCGCCCCCACTGCCGATCAAGATGCTGGGCGGGATGGAGATGTTCGATGCGGCGGATATCTCGAAGATGCCCGCGCATCCCGAAGACCAGCTTGCGGGCGGGGATGGGGGGAGCGGGACGGGGAAGGGTCAGGACAGTGGTTCGGCCTATGGTCCTGGCGAAGGGCCGGGCGGGCAGCGGCTGTACAACGCCGAATGGTACCGCGAGCCCACCCATGCCGAGCTAGCCGAGTTCCTGCCCAACGGTGCGCCGCCGGGCGGCTGGGCGCTGATCGCGTGCAAGACGATCGCGAACTACCAGGTCGAGAATTGCCGGTCGCTCGGCGAATCCCCGGTTGGATCGGGGCTCTCCCGCGCGATGCGGCAGAGCGCCTGGCAGTTTCGCATCCGCCCGCCCCGCATCAACGGCAAGCCGATGATCGGCGCCTGGGTCAAGATCCGGATCGACTTCACGCAGGGGGGCGACAAGAAATAGTCGTGTGCCACGGGCCATTCCGCAGAAATATCGCCGACGCTCTGGAAATCCGGACCGACCACGGGCATTTTTAGATCATGACGACCGATCCCAGCGACAAACCGCCCTCGCTTGCCCGTGCAACGCGGACGAGCGTGATGCTGAGCGCGGATGTGTTTCGCGTCGACCAGGACGGCGCCAGCCAGCACCGCGTCACCAACATCTCGGAAACCGGCCTCTGCATCGCGCAGGCCGGGGACCTCGTGGCGGGCACCGTCGTCGTCGTCGCGATCGGGTCGGTCGCACCCGCCGCCGCCAACGTGGTGTGGGTCCGGAGCGGGCTGGCGGGGCTGGCGTTCCAGAAACCCATCGACGTCTCCGAAGCGCGGCGCCGGCGGGCATCCGGCAGCACCTTGCGCGCGCCCGCCGCCGGCTGGCTCACCGAACTCAACAACCCCTATAAGAGCTGACCTACAGCGTCCGCGGCACCGTCACGAACCGCCCACCTTCGACGCGGATCTCGTTGAACGCGGGTGGACTGCCGCGGGTGCGCTTCGACAAGGTGCCCGCGCCGATCATCCGGATCGTCCGACCTTCGCGTTCTATGGGAATGTCGAACGGATCGTGGACATGCCCCGACAACACCGCATGCGCACCAGCCTCCGCCAGCGCAGACAGCGCCGCGTCGCCGTGACGCGTCTTCGCGGTCCCGGTCGTGCCGCCTTCGATCAGCGGATGATGCGCGCCGATGAAGATCAGGTTGCCCTTCGGCACGTCCGCGACCATCGCCAGCGCGCGCTTGAGCGAGCCGGGGCTCACGCGCCCCTTCGACCAGTTCCACCGCCATTGCGCCCGCGCGGTCGTCTTCAGCGGCACCACCGTGACACCGGGCAACTCCAGCGGCCGCTCGATCATCTGCTCCACCGCGGCATAGCGTTGATAGGGCGAGAACAACCGCCGGAACGGGTCCCAGTAATAGGGGATGTCGTGGTTGCCGACTTCCAGCGTCACCGGCACGCCGAGCGACCGCAGCCAGTCGCCACCCTGTTGGAACTCGTCCTTGGTCGCACGCATCGTCAAATCGCCGGTCATGATAACCGCGTCCGGCTTTTCCTGCGCGACGCAATCGGAGAACCAGGCGATCGCCGCCGGATCCTCCGCGCCGAAATGGACGTCGCTGACGTGGAACAGCTTCAGTGTAGGGCCCCCCATCGTCATGTCAGGCGAGTTCGGCCAGCTTCGCCGGCTCGTGCATCGGGCAGCCGTTGAAATTACCGCGGAAGCTTGCCGACTGCTTGTAGGTGTCCTTGCGCACGCGGTTCACCCCGCCGAGCGGCTGGTGCGCGGTGATACCGTGCCAGATGCTGTACGACAGCGCGTCGTCGGTTTGGTCGGTGACGCCCTGCTCCCACGAAAGCTGCGCAGGCACGTCCAGCGTGGCGACGGTCACGAACGGGCTCTCCGCCTCGTCCCAGACCACCGATGCGTCCTCGATCGGCATCTTTTCGAGATCGGTGTTGAGCTGCACGCGGAACTCCCATTTGCCGCCATGCTCGACCAGTTCCTCGCGGACGACTTCGCGCAAGGCGTCCGGGCGTGCGGTGATGTCGACCAGATCGCCGGTCAGCCGGGTCAGCTCGGGCGAGACCGGGAACAGCGCGACCTTCGCGATATAGTCGCCGAAGCGGAACGGCGTCTGCGAATAATAGGTCTCGCCGAGCGGATGGACGGGCTTGGCGCCACCGAGCGTGGTCAGCGTCGCCGACTTGCCGCCAACCGCCTCGAGCGCGGACTCGACGACGCGGAAGGTGGCCGACATCGCCTTCTTCACGCCCTCGAACCGATCGGTCGTCTTCGCCAGCAGCTTCAGGTTCTTGGCGAAAGACTTGGGGTCCGCCGCGGAAAAGGCCGGACCGTTGACCATGATGAAGTCCTGCGTCGTGTCGCCTTCCGATCCCGGCAGGCGTGCGCCCTCGACGTCGAGGATCTTCAGCGCCAGGCCGCGCGGCAGGCTGATGCTGTCGTCGAGGATATCGCCGGCGTTGGTCGAGATGCGGATGATCGCCTCATGCTGGCCCGGCGTCGCGAAAATGCCCTGTGCGAGTTCGGGCGGAAGGCCATCGGCGACCGTAAACGTGCCGCGCGCGATGCCGTGCGCCTTGGCGTGGACCGACCGGACCGCATGGCCGTAATCTTGCGATGTGGTTTCCAGGATCTCCTGGAACGAGTCCTTCATGCTCTGCAACGTATCCTGCTCGTCGGGCGCGATCGTTTCGACGGACGGATCGAACCGCACGGGGTTGGTGCTGGGCATTGGGGTATCTCCGGTAAGTGCCTAGCGGTAACCCGTTGTGTGGACAGACGTTCCGGTTTCGTTGCCGCGGCCGGCCGTTGCAAACGATGCGCCCGCAGTCGATGAGAGCGCGCGAAGGAGCCATCATGCATATTCCCACGATCACCGCCCCGACCGTCGCCATCGCCGGTTCGACCGATCGCTTCCCGGTCCGCCGGATCTTCTGCGTCGGCCAGAACTATGCCGATCACGCGCGCGAGATGGGCTCCGATCCCGATCGACAGGAGCCGTTCTTCTTCACCAAGCCCGCCGACGCGGTGGTGGAGAACGGCAGCGCCCTGCCCTTCCCGCCCCAAACCGAAGACCTGCATCACGAGGTCGAACTGGTCGTCGCGCTTGGCGCGGGCGGCAAGGACGTCGCGGTCGCGGATGCGGCGGCGATGATCTTCGGCGCAGGCGTCGGCATCGACCTGACGCGACGCGACCTCCAGGCGGCGGCAAAGAAGATCGGGCGGCCGTGGGACATGGCAAAGGGTTTCGATCGCTCCGCCCCCGTTGCCGCGCTGACGCCGGGCGTGCCCGCCACATCGGGCAGCATCGCGCTCGCCATCGACGGCGAAACGCGCCAGTCGGGCGACCTGTCGATGATGATCTGGAGCGTACCCGAGATCATCGCGACGCTGTCGACCTTCGTCGAGCTGGCGCCCGGCGACCTGATCTTCACCGGTACGCCCGCCGGCGTCGGGCCGATCCGTCGGGGACAAGCCGTGCGCGCGACGATCGACGGGTGCGAACCGCTCGAGGTGACATTCACCGCCTGATCCGCCATCGTCCCCTGCAATAGGTGGGTAAACGGGGGCGGCATGGCTGACACGCGGGAATACGGCGAACGAGATTCGGGCGCGGACGGCTTTCTCAGCCGGGCGCGCACGGTGGCCGCGCCCGGCTTCAACCGCTGGCTCGTGCCCCCCTGCGCGCTCGCGATCCACCTGTGCATCGGCATGGCGTACGGGTTCAGCGTGTTCTGGCTGCCGCTTTCGCGTGCGATCGGGATTTCGGACCCGGTCGTCTGCCCCAACCTCTCGCTGATCGGCGCGCTGACCACGACGACCTGCGACTGGCGCGTGAGCGATCTCGTCTGGACGTACACGCTGTTCTTCGTCGTGCTAGGCGCCGCCGCCGCGATCTGGGGCGGGTGGCTCGAACGCGCGGGCCCGCGGAAAGCCGGCATCGTCGCGGCGTTCTGCTGGTGCGGCGGCATGGGGATCGCCGCGATCGGCGTGTCGATGCACCAGCTCTGGCTGATCTGGCTCGGGTCTGGCGTGATCGGCGGGATCGGGCTGGGGCTCGGCTATATCTCGCCGGTGTCGACGCTGATCAAATGGTTTCCCGATCGGCGCGGGATGGCGACCGGCATGGCGATCATGGGCTTTGGTGGCGGCGCAATGATCGGCGGACCGCTCGCCGATCTGCTGATGAAGCATTTCGCGAGCCCCGCGGGTTCAGGGGCTGGCGTCGGCGTGTGGCAGACGTTCCTGGTCCTCGCGAGCGTCTATTTCGTATTCATGATGGCCGGCGCGATCGGCTATCGCGTGCCCGCCGAGGGCTGGGCGCCTGCGGGCTGGACCGCGCCGACTTCGGCCAAGGCCTCGATCAGCCGCTTCAACGTCGCGCTGTCGAACGCGCATCGCACGCCGCAATTCTGGCTGGTGTGGCTGGTGCTGTTCTTCAACGTCTCCGCCTCGATCGGGATCATCGGCATCGCCTCGCCGATGTTGCAGGAGCTGTTCGGCGGTCGCCTGATCGATGCGCCGGGCGTGCTGTTCACGGCGTTCGACGACGACCAGAAAAAGGCGGCGGCGGCGGTCGGCGCAGGGTTCGTCGGTGCGATCAGCCTGTTCAACATCGGCGGACGGTTCTTCTGGGCGTGGCTGTCCGACCGGATCGGGCGCAAGCCGATGTTCGCGACAATACTCGTCGCCGGCGCACTGCTTTATGGCCTGGCGGCACCGGCGCTGGCGGGGACGACGCTCGGCCTGTTCATCCTCGTCTTCTGCATCCTCGCCTCGATGTACGGCGGCGGGTTCGCGACCGCGCCGGCGTATCTCGCCGATCTGTTCGGGACGAAATATGTCGGTGCGATCCATGGCCGGCTGTTGACCGCGTGGTCGACCGCAGGTGTGGTCGGGCCGCTGCTCGTCGCGAACATGCGCGACCGCGCGATCGCGGCGGGCGTGCCGCGGGGCGATATCTATCCGCCGATCTTCTGGGTGCTGGCGGCGATGCTGGTCGCCGGGTTCGTCGCGAACCTGTTCGTCCGGCCGGTCGCGGCGAAGTTCCACATGGCGGCGGACGAAAGGCCGGTGGCGGTCGAGACGGTGGCCGGCGGCGGGACGGTCGCGGCGGAAGGCGGCACCTCGCCGGTGATCGTCTTTGCGTGGCTGGCGGTCGGGCTGCCGATCCTCTGGGGGATCTACATGACGCTGTCGAAGGCGTTGATCCTGCTCAAGTAAAGCGCAACCCGATCGGTCGGCCATCGGTTGCCTCTGCTTACCCCAGACAGGAGCACCCCATGGCCGACCGGCTCACGATGCAGGATCCGCGCACGCAATATCCGCAGCCCCCCTTCCCGCAACAGCCGCAGGAAGCGCCGGGTATCGCGTCGAAGATGGACCCGAAGCCCGATCACGGCGAGACCAGCTACACCGGCTCGGGCAAGCTGGGCGGGCGGAAGGCGCTCATCACCGGCGGCGACAGCGGCATCGGTCGCGCCGCCGCGATCGCCTATGCCCGCGAAGGTGCCCACGTCGCGATCGTCTATCTTCCTGCCGAAGAGGCCGATGCGCAGGAGGTCGTCGCGCTGATCGAGGCCGAGGGGCGCAAGGCGCTCGCGCTACCCGGCGACGTGAAGGACGAGTCGTTCTGCCGTGCGGCCGTGCAGCAGACGGTCGATGCGTTCGGCGGTCTCGACGTGCTGGTGGTCAACGCCGGGCGCCAGCAGACGCGACCGACCGTCGCCGATATCTCGACCGACGATTTCGACCAGACGATGAAGACCAATGTCTATGCGCTGCACTGGTTCGTGCAGGCTGCCGTCCCGCATCTGCCCGCGGGCGCGGCGGTGATCACGACCGCGTCGGTGCAGGGCTATGATCCGTCGGACAATCTGCTCGACTATGCGACTACCAAGGCGGCGATCGTCGCGTACACCAAGGGTCTCGCCAAGCAGCTGATCGAGAAGGGGATCCGCGCCAACGTCGTCGCGCCGGGACCGTTCTGGACGGTGTTGCAGCCGAGCGGTGGCCAGCCGCAGGAGATGGTCGAGACGTTCGGGGCGAAGAGCCATTTCGGGCGGCCGGGCCAGCCGGTGGAGATCGCGCCGGTGTACGTGCTGCTCGCGTCGCAGGAGGGGAGCTATATTACGGGTGAGGTCTACGGCGTGACGGGCGGCGCAGGAGTCGCTTAGCCTTTAATCCTCCCCCGCCAGGGGGAGGTGGCTGGCTCTTGCCAGACGGAGGGGGAGGTAAGGATCACCGCGGTTGCGCATTCCTCCCCCTCCGTCACCTTCGGTGCCACCTCCCCCTGGCGGGGGAGGATCAGTCGACGAAGCCCCTACCCCCACATCGCTATTGCACATCGTTATCAAATCTGTACCTGTGTGCCGGTGACCATCCGCCAGCGCCTTTCCCCCGACATGCCCGTGTCCCGCGCATGACTCGCGGCACGATCAAGGCCTGGTATCTCGTCCACAAATGGACGAGCCTGATCTGCACGGCGTTCCTGCTGATGCTCTGCGTGACCGGCCTGCCGCTGATCTTCGAGGAGGAGATCGACGGGTGGATCAACCCGCCCGCGCCGATGGCGACGCTGCCCGCCGGCATGCCTTCGCTCTCGCTCGACACCATTCTCGCGCGGGCGGCGAAGGCGGCTCCCGGAGAGGTCCCCCTGTACATCAGCTTCGACGAAGAGCGGCCGATCGTCTACGTCACCACCGGCCCGACCCCCGACGCAGTGCCCGCGGCGATGCATTTCCACGCCTTCGACGCGCGTACCGGTGCGAAGATGCCGCCCTATGTCCCGGGCGTGATGGCGTTCATCCTCGAACTCCATACAGACATGCTGCTCGGCTTCTGGGCGGAGATCTTCCTCGGCGTGATGGGGCTGTTGTTCTTCGCGGCGATCGTCTCGGGCGTCGTGCTCTACGCGCCGTTCATGGCCAAGCTCGACTTCGGCACGTTGCGGCGCGGACGCAGCAAGCGGCTCGGCTGGCTCGATCGCCACAATCTGCTCGGCATCGTCACTGTGGTGTGGGCGAGCGTCGTCGGCGTGACGGGAACGATCAACACCTTCGTCGTGCCGATCACCGCCATCTGGAAGGCGAACGGCCTTGCCGAGGTCATCGCCAGCGAGGCACGCACGCCGCTCGGGCCCCAGCGCGCGTCGGTGCAGGCCGCGCTCGACGCGGTGCAGCGCAAGGCACCCGACATGAAGCCGCAGTTCATCGCCTTCCCCGGCGTCGTCTTCAGCAGCCAGCATCACTACGCCGTCTTCCTCAAGGGTGCGACGCCGCTGACGTCGAAGCTGTTGCTGCCGGGCTTCGTCGATGCCGCGAGCGGACGGCTCGACGCGGTCGTGCCGATGCCCTGGTACATGCAGGCGATGCTGCTCGCACAGCCGCTGCATTTCGGGAATTATGGTGGCCTCGCGATGAAGATCGTCTGGGCGATCTTCGACATATTGACGATCATCGTGCTCGGCAGCGGGCTGTATCTTTGGCTGCGTCGTCGCGGCGGTCCAAGCGACCAGCGCGTCCGCGAAGTCGTGATGGCGGGAGAAATCGCATGACCCACAAGACCAACCGCCAGATCTTCGCGCTGCCGATCCTGCTGGGCGTGTCGACCGTCGCCGGGCTGGGTGCCGGGTTGATCGGCGACGGTGTGTGGGACGTCGGCGCGGGGCTCCTGCTCGCGCTGCCGCTGGCGGTGACCGGAGGCTATTGGGTCCGCCAACCCGCCACGCACTCGCGCCAGACCGAAGCCCCAAGGGTCGCCTCGATCGCCCGCTAAACCACCCTCGATCCTCCCCCGCCAGGGGGAGGTGGCTGGCGCTTGCCAGACGGAGGGGGAGGTAAGGTGAAACCGCGGTTCCGTGTCCTCCCCCTCCGTCACCTTCGGCGCCACCTCCCCCTGGCGGGGGAGGATCGTGAAACCTGGATTGCAGCACACGTCGCATCGCCGATTCGGAGCGCTTAGCGTTCCGAATACGTCATCCCCGCGGAGGCGGGGACCCAGATGCTCATACGCTGGCGATCACGCCGCGACGTCCGCCAGTATGGATCCCCGCCGGCGCGGGGATGACGGTGTTTGGGCAGCGTCGTTGCCACGCTGCCCAGAATCAAAAATGGAGCCGGTTTTACCCGGCTCCATCCTAGTCACGTCGCTGGCGTAGTCTGCGGGGCCGGTGTCGCTGTCGGAGCCGGCACACCCGCCGGGGCACCGACCGGTGCGGGGGCCGCACCCGCAGTCATCGGCGGCGGCGGAGGCGCCATGCCGGCTGGGGGCGGAGGCGCACCCGGACCACCGGGGCCACCGGGGCCATCACGGCCTGGGCCGCCGGGACCATGCGGCGGACCGCCGATGGGACCGAGCGCGGTCAGCTTGCCGCCCGCACCGACCAGGAACGCGGCATGGACGAAGCCATTCTCGAACCGGCCCTGGATCGTCACCGGCTGGCCGGCGGTGACCAGAGTGCCGTCCTCGCCTTCGCGCCCGAGGTCGACCAGCGCGCGGCCGGTCGGGTCGGCCATCACGAACTTGTTGCCGTAGATCTCGGCGACGGTGCCGCGGATCGTGACGATCCCCCCCGAGCGGCCGTCCGACTGGAGCGAGCGGATCGCGACCGGGGTGGCAGGCGCCATCGTCACGCTCGGGCGAGTCGCGGCGACCGTGACGGCACCGGCGGCGCCACCGACCGCGAGCAGGCCGGCCGCGGCGAGCGCGAGGCGGTTGCGGCGAAAATTAAAGCCTCTCGGGGGCAGCGGATGGGCGGGATGCTCGGACATGATAGTCTTTCCTCTCGTTGGTTGACGAATCACCGTCTAAGCGCGCGCTGCCGACGCCCGCTGAACCAAGCTGTTCAGATTCCGTTGGGGTCTCGGACATAGGGACGATCGCATGCGGGTATTATTGGTCGAGGACGATGCGGCGATCGCCGACGGGCTGGCGCGGGCACTGCGCGCGGAGCATTTCGCGGTCGACGTCGCGAGCAACGGCGAGGATGGCGGGCACCTAGGCGCGACCGAACTGTACGACGCGGCGGTGCTCGACCTCGGCCTGCCCAAGCGCGACGGCTTGTCCGTGCTGCGCGACTGGCGCGCGGCAGGCCGCGACCTGCCCGTCCTGATCCTCACCGCGCGCGACGGCTGGTCGGAAAAGGTCGAGGGCTTCAAGGCCGGCGCCGACGATTATGTGGTGAAGCCATTCCGCGTCGAGGAAGTGGTGATGCGACTCCGCGCGCTGGTGCGTCGCGCCGCCGGTCATGCCGCGGCGCGCGTGACGTGCGGTCCGCTGGCCTTCGATGCGCAACTCGGCACGTTCGAGCTGGATGGTTTGCCGCTGAAGCTGACCGCGTTCGAATGGCGCGTGCTGTCCGCGCTGATGCTCCGGCGAGAGGTGGTGATCGAACGCGCCGACCTGATCGAGCGGGTCTATGAGGGTGATGCCGACGTGGACTCGAACTCGATCGAGGTGATCATCGGCCGGTTGCGGCGGAAGATCGGCGCTCAGATGATCGAGACGGTGCGGGGGCGCGGGTATCGGCTGACGGCGGATGGGTCGTGATGATCCCGACGTCTTCTGTTCCCTCGCGAACGCGGGGGCCCAGGATTACAGGCGCAGACGCTCTTGGCTCCTGGACCCCCGCCTTCGCGGGGGAACAGAAATGTGCGGCCGCGGGTCCTCCTCCAACTCAATCACCCAAAATCGAAGCGCGATGAAGAAACCCCTCCGCCTCATCCCGCGATCGCTGTTCGGCCGGATGCTCGCGATCGCGGCGCTCTCGACCGGGCTCGCGCTGCTGTTCGCCGGGATCACGATCGGCAATGTCCTCGAGCGCTTCGTCATGGGCGGGCTCGACGAGCGGCTGGATGCACAGGTGGCGGTGCTGGCGCGCGCGGTCCGTCCCGACGCGACGCTCGACCGGACGCGCGCGGTCGACCTGCCCGAATTCGGCGTGCCCGGATCGGACTGGTCCTGGCAGGTCGAAGGCCCCGCCGGTCGGGTCGACAGCGGCACGACCCGCCCCCTGCCCCCGATCACGCCCCCGATCACGCCCCCCGCTCCCAAGCCGGCGCCGCCGATCGACGCGACGGCGCCAGCGAGGCTGCCTGATCCCGAAGGGCCACCTCGTCCTCCCGGCCCCGGCGGCTCCGACGATCACGCGCTCCATGCCGGCGACACGCGCGACCGCGGTGGCCAACGCCTCCACTCGCGTACCCTGGACGTCGCGACGCCGCGCGGCACCGTGACGATCACCGCGATCGGGCCGCGCCGGATCGTCGAGGAACCGCTGCGCGAGGCGATGATCCCGCTGCTCGGCTCGCTGGCGCTGCTTGGCGTCGGGCTTGCGCTGGCGACACTGCTCCAGCTCCGCTTCGGCCTGCGCCCCCTGCGCGATCTTCGAACCTCGCTCGCCGCGGTCCGCGCCGGCACCGAACGCCACGTCCCCGACGACCAGCCCGGCGAGCTGCAACCGCTGGTCACCGAACTCAATGCGCTGATCGACCAGAACGCCGCCGGGCTCGCGCATGCCCGCCAGCATGTCGCCAACCTCGCGCATGGTTTGAAGACCCCCCTCGCCGCGCTCTCGCTCAAGCTCGCCGAGGCGAACGCCGATAACAATGTCCGCGACATGGTCGACCAGATCGACCGCCGCGTCCGCCATCACCTCGGCCGTGCCCGCGCCGACGCGACCGGTGGCGCGCGCACCCGCACGCCGATCGCCCCCGCCGTCGACGATCTGGTCGCGGTGCTGCGCCGTATCCATGCCGATCGTCCAATGGCGCTCGATATCGCGATCCCTGCCGAGCTCGCCGTCGCGATCGACCCGCAGGACCTGGACGAGATGATCGGCAACCTGCTCGACAACGCCTGGCGTCATGCGCGCTCGACACTGGCGATCAGCGCGGCCGCGACCGACGGCGTCGTGACGCTGGAGGTCGCGGACGACGGCGAAGGCCTGGACGACACAGCGATGGCACAGGCGATGCTGCCCGGCCGCCGCCTCGACGAGCGCGGCGACGGCCACGGGTTCGGCCTGTCGATCACCCGCGAACTCGCCGAACTCAACGGCGGTACGGTGACGCTCGATCGCTCGGCAGCGCTGGGCGGCTTGCTGGTCCGCCTGGCTCTGCCGCAACGTCGCTAGCCGCCGGCATACGCGCATTTGCCCACCCAAGCCGTCATCCCAACGAATGCTGGGAGGACCGGCTGGGTGGCGGGTTGCCTGCTTATGGACGGATACCCCAGCTTTCGCTGGGGTGACGGAATGGGGCTAGCGGCAGGTCAGATCGGGTCGGATCGGGTAACGTCAGATCAGATCAGCACAGCACAGCACAGCACAGCACAGCACAGCACAGTCAGTTACAGGACGCGACGGCAGACCCGTCACAGCGCTCGCACTACGACCGGCGCAGGCGACGCCTTGGCCAGCGTGTTGCGCAACGGCAGCGCGAACGGTGCCGCCTCGATCTCGAACACGTCGCCGTCCTGCGTCGTGATTCCTTCGCTGAACGACAGCGTCGCCGTCCCGAAGAAATGGACATGGACGTCGCCAGGCCGCCGGAACAGGTCATATTTGAAATGATGCGCTTCGAGATTGGCGATCGTGTGCGACATGTTCGCCTCCCCCGACAGGAACGGCTTTTCCCACAGCAGCGCACCGTTGCGGTGGATGCGGCTCATGCCCTCGACATGATCCGGGATCGCACCGGTCAGCAGTTCGGGCCCCAGCGCCGCCTGACGCAATTTCGAATGCGCGAGCCACAGGTAATTATGCCGCTCGGTCACATGGTCGCTGAACTCATTGGCGAGGCAAAGCCCCAGCCGGAACGGAGTCCCATCCGGCCCGATGAGGTAGATCCCGGCAAGCTCGGGCTCCTCGCCGCCGTCCTGCGCAAAGGCCGGGCTGGTCAGCGCAGCACCGGGCGCGACGAGGCCCGATCCATCGCCCTTGTAGAACCATTCGGGCTGCTGCCCCGTCTCGCCCGCCGCCGGCTTGCCGCCAGCGACCCCATCGAGAAACATCCGCATCGAATCGGTCAGCGTCTCTGCCGCCGCGGCGGCGCGGTGCATCTTGTCGCGACCTTCCGCGGACCCGAGATGCGTCAGCCCGGTCCCGGTCATGATCAGGTGCGCGGGATCGTCGTGATCGATCGGCGACACCAGCCGGCCCGCCACGAGTTCGGCGGCGATGTCCACCGCATCACCCTGCCCGCAAGCCTCGACAGCCTCTGCCAGGCCGGTGCCGTCGGCGATCGCGCGCGATGCCAGTGCTCGAACGCTGTCGACGCCGGTGACGAAAAACGCCCCTTCGACGGTCGCCGCGATCACCGACCGCGCACCGTTCGCGGCGCGATGCTGCAACAGACGCAAACTCATTTCTGTCTCTCCTTGGGACGACATCGGCCGCTTTTCGGCAATTACTCGGACTTAAACTTTGCGCCCTAACTTGACAACGCTTCTCGTTCCACCACGCTGATATGATTGTTACGATTGTTACGCCGCTCCAGGGAGCAACTTGCATGAAGACGTTCGCCGATGCGCCGCCACCTTTGATGGATGCGCCGACTGCCGCGGAAGACACCACCGCTGCCACACCGCGTGTGCGACGCGGGACCGGGCGACGGCTCCACGGCGCGATCGCGCACAAGCTCGGCACCGCGATCCTGGCCGGGGAATATCTGCCCGGCGACATATTGTCGGGCGAAGTCGCGTTTTCCGAAGCGCTCGACGTGTCGCGCAGCGCCTATCGCGAGGCGGTCCAGGTGTTGACCGCCAAGGGTCTGGTCGAAAGCCGCCCCAAGGCAGGCACGCGCGTCTTGCCGCGCAGCCGGTGGAACCTGCTCGACCCCGACGTCCTCGCCTGGGCCTTTGCGGGCGAACCCGATATCGCCTTCGTCCGCGGGCTTTTCGAATTGCGGGCGATCGTCGAACCGGCCGCCGCGGCGCTGGCGGCCGAGCGGCGCGAACGGACCGACCTGAAGATCATGAAGGATGCGCTGGCCGCCATGCGCCGCCATACGCTCGCCACCGAAGCCGGGCGCGCGGCGGATCGCGAGTTTCACGACGCCGTCCTGACCGCGACGCGCAACGACGCGCTGATCGTGCTGAGTGCCAGCATCGGCGCCGCCGTCAGCTGGACCACGCAGTTCAAGCAGCGCGCCCGTGCCCTGCCCCGCAATCCCATTCCCGATCACGTGCTGGTCTACGACGCGATCGCCGCGGGCGACGCCACCGCGGCCAGCAATGCGATGCGGACGCTGGTGGATCTGGCCCTGGAGGATACCAAGCTGGCGATGAGGCGCTGACCCGCACGCCCCCGCACGCCACCACCCGCCAATTATCGGTTCAGGGAACGGCGACGGGATCGGGCAGCGGGTCGGTGACCTTCGATCCCCATATTGCGTAGAACAGCACATAGAGTTCGCACGCCGCGGTCAGCAGGAACGAATTCTGCAATCCATAGGTATCGGCGAGCCAACCCTGCACGATCACCAGCGCGCCGCCGGCGATCGCCATGATCAGCAGCCCCGAGCCCTCTTCGGTCAGCGGCCCCAGGCCCTTGATCCCGAGCGTGAAGATCGTCGGGAACATGATCGAGTGGAACAGGCCGACCGAGATCAGCGCCCACATCGCGACATGACCGGTGGTGAAGGTGGCGACGAGCATCACCACGCACGCGCCGATGCTCGCGAACGCCAGCACGCGCTCGGCGGGGATCGTCCGCATCACGACGCTGCCGATCAGGCGGCCGACCATCATCCCGCCCCACAGGATGAACAGATAGTGCGAGGCCTGCTCGTGCGTCAGGTTGCCGATATTCGGCTGGCTGACGAAATTGATGAACAGGTTGGCGACGCCGATCTCAGCTATAAGATAAATGAAGATCGCCGGAATGCCGAACACTAGGTTGCGGTGCGACCAGAGCGACAGGCCCTTGCGATCCGCCTTGGCCGAGCGCTGCGTCGCCGTGCCCATTGCCGGCAGCGGGAAGCGCGCGATGACCACGGCCAGCACGATCAGCACGCCTGCGACGATCAGGTATGGCAACACCACCGACTGCGCATCGGCGATCCGCTCGGCCTGCGTCAGAACCGTGGTCGAACCGGCAGCGGCGGTGCCGGAGGTCGACCGACCGAGGATCAGATACCCGCCGAACAGCGGCGCAAGCGTCGCACCGGCCGAGTTGAAGGCCTGCACCAAATTCAACCGCGACGACGCGGTCTCGGGCGGGCCGACGACCGCGACATAGGGGTTCGCCGCAACCTGCAGCAGCGTGATGCCGCTGGCGATCACGAACAGCGCGACCAGCGTGACGCCGTAGGACGGCAGCCGCGCGGCGGGCACCATCATCAGCGCACCGACCGCCATCAGGCCAAGCCCGAACACCATGGCCCGCTGATACCCGACCCGCTCGATCAGCTTGGCGGACGGGATCGACGCGAAGAAATAGGCGATGAACCAGACGCTCTCGATCAGCGTGGTCTGCGTGTAGCTGAGGTCGAACACGCTGCGCAGATGCGGCAGCAGCGTGTTGTTGATGACCGTGATGAAGCCCCACATGAAGAACAGGCTGGCCAGCAAAGTCAGCGCGGATCGGTAACTCGGGCTCCCGCCCGGCGCCGAGGAAGACGTGGTGCTTTCCATCGGTCGTTGCGTCTGAATCGGCATCGCCATAATCGTCCATCCTCCGTGCCGTGTCGGCGACTGATCGACAGTCTTTTCCCGCATGGCTTGCCCAGAAATATATTGTCCGACTATATAGCGACACAAGGCGCGTCAACGGCGTCGAACGATAAAGGACGGGAACCGGAATGCGCGCAATCGGAAAAACGGGGATCATCGTGGCAACCTTGCTGGCAGCGCTTTGCGCGCACACGGCCAACGCGGCAGAGGCGAAGCGCACGCCCGCCGGTACCCTGAAGGACGGCACCGCGATCGAGACGGTGACCCTCACCAACGCGCAGGGCGTATCCGCGCGCATCCTGTCCTATGGCGCGACGCTGCAATCGTTGATGGGGCCCGACCGCGCCGGCAAGATCGCCGACGTCGTGCTCGGCTATGACGACCTCGCCTCCTATGTCGACCATCCCAATTTCTTCGGCGTGACGGTCGGGCGTTTCGCGAACCGTATCGCCGGTGGCCGCTTCACGCTCGACGGCAAGTCGTACCAGCTGCCGCTCAACGACAAGGTCAATTCGCTGCACGGCGGCGGCCAGGGCTTCGACAAGGCCGCGTGGAAGATCGTGTCGATGAAGAGCGGCCCGACCGCGACGCTCGTGCTCGGCCACCGGAGCCCCGACGGCGACTCGGGCTATCCCGGCAACCTCGACGTGACGGTCACCTACACGCTCGACGAAGCCGGCAATCTCGGCATCGCCTATGACGCGAAGACCGACAAGCCGACGATCGTCAACATGACCAACCACGCGATCTTCGATCTCGGCGGCGAAGGGTCGCCGATGGGCGCCAACGGCCACCGGCTGACGATCCCGGCGAAGGCGATCACGCCGGTCGACGACAAGCTGATCCCGACCGGCGCGCTGCAACCGGTTCAGGGTACCGTGTTCGACTTCCGCAATGGCCGGATCGTCGGCGAGGGCATTCGCGACGGCCGCGACCAGCAGATTCGCTATGGCCATGGCTACGACCATAATTTCGCGCTCGACAAGGGGCTGACCGCCAAGCCGGAACTGGCCGCACGACTGGAAGACCCCGCCTCGGGGCGCGTGCTCGAAGTGCTGACGACGGAGCCGGGCGTGCAATTCTACACCGGCAATTTTCTCGACGGCACGTTCATCGGCAAACAGGGCCATCTGTACCGGATGGGCGACGGCATCGCGCTGGAACCGCAGAAATTCCCCGATGCGCCCAACAAGCCGAACTTCGTTTCCGCGCGTGTCGATCCGGGCAAGCCGTATCATCACGCGATGATCTACCGCCTTTCCGTCGCCCGCTGACACCCAGACCGCTCCCCCAGGAAATTCCCGATGACCGACATGCCCAATCCTCCCACCAAGCTCCGCAGCCGAGCGTGGTTCGACAACCCCGAGAATATCGACATGACCGCGCTCTATCTGGAGCGCTATCTGAACTTCGGGCTGTCCTTGGAGGAACTGCGCTCGGGCAAGCCGATCATCGGCATCGCGCAGACCGGCAGCGACCTGTCGCCGTGCAATCGCCACCACCTCGTGCTGGCCGAACGCCTGCGCGAAGGCATCCGTGAAGCCGGCGGCATCGCGCTCGAATTCCCGGTCCACCCGATCCAGGAAACCGGCAAGCGCCCGACCGCCGGGCTCGACCGCAACCTTGCCTATCTGGCGCTGGTCGAGGTGCTCTACGGCTATCCGCTCGACGGCGTGGTGCTGACGATCGGCTGCGACAAGACCACGCCCGCCTGCCTGATGGCCGCCGCGACGGTCAACATCCCGGCGATCGCGTTGTCGGTGGGCCCGATGCTCAACGGCTGGCACAAGGGCGAGCGGACCGGCTCGGGCACGATCGTGTGGAAGGCGCGCGAGCTGCTCGCGACCGGCGCGATCGACGACGAGGGCTTCATCAAGCTCGTCGCGTCGTCGGCGCCGTCGACCGGCTATTGC
Source organism: Sphingomonas faeni (assembly GCF_024273235.1). Taxonomy (GTDB): domain Bacteria; phylum Pseudomonadota; class Alphaproteobacteria; order Sphingomonadales; family Sphingomonadaceae; genus Sphingomonas; species Sphingomonas faeni_A. The sequence goes on from NZ_JANBVH010000013.1 coordinate 46,088, forward strand.
AACACGATGGGCACCGCGACGACGATGAATTCGCTCGCCGAGGCGCTCGGCATGCAGCTGCCCGGTTCGGCCGCGATCCCCGCGCCGTACCGTGACCGCCAGGAGGTCGCGTACAAGACCGGCAAGCGGATCGTCGACATGGTTTCGGAAGATCTGAAGCCGTCGGACATCCTGACCAAGGAGGCGTTCCACAACGCGATCGTCGTCAATTCGGCGATCGGCGGCTCTACCAACGCGCCGATCCATCTCGCCGCGATCGCGCGCCATATCGGCGTCGACCTGCCGATCGACGACTGGCAGATTCACGGCCACAAGGTGCCGCTGATGGTCAACCTCCAGCCCGCTGGCGAATATCTCGGCGAGGATTATTACCATGCCGGCGGCGTCCCCGCGGTGGTCGCCGAATTGATGAAGCAGGGCCTGATCCACGAGAACGCGATGACCGCCAACGGCAAGTCGATCGGCGACAATTGCCGGACCGCGACGATCGAGGACGAGCGCGTCATCCGCCCGTTCGCGACGCCGCTGCTGGAGGACGCCGGCTTCATCGTACTGCGCGGCAATTTATTCGACTCGGCGATCATGAAGACCAGCGTGATCTCGCCGGAGTTTCGCGCGCGCTATCTGTCAAACCCGGACGATCCCGAGGCGTTCGAAGGTCCCGCGGTCGTGTTCGACGGGCCCGAGGATTACCACCACCGGATCGACGATCCCTCGCTCGGGATCACCACCGACACGTTGCTGTTCATGCGTGGCGCAGGGCCGATCGGCTATCCGGGTGCCGCCGAAGTCGTCAACATGCGCCCGCCGGCGTACCTGATCCGCGAGGGCGTCCATGCCCTCCCCTGCATCGGCGATGGGCGCCAGTCGGGGACGTCGGGCTCGCCCTCCATCCTCAATGCCTCGCCCGAAGCGGCGGCGATGGGTGGCCTCGCGCTGATCCGCACCGGCGACCGGGTTCGCATCGATCTCGCCAAGGGATCGGCCAACGTGCTAATTTCCGACGAGGAACTGGCCGAGCGCCGCCGCACCCTCACCGCAGACGGCGGCTATGCCTTCCCGCGCTCGCAGACGCCGTGGCAGGAAATCCAGCGCGCCACCGTCGGCCAGATGGAGACGGGCGCGATCCTGGAGGGCGCCGAGAAGTATCAGCGGATCGCGCAGACGATGGGCCTACCGCGCGACAATCACTGAGGCGTGACTGCGCGCCGCTCGATCAGGGCGGTGCGCAGGCATTGGCAGACGATCTCGTCGCGCTGGTTGATCAGGCGGTGCGTGAAGGTGACGATGCCGGCGTTCGGGCGCGACTTGCTGGGCTTTAGGTCGGTCACCTCGGTTTCGCAGCGCATCGTGTCGCCGATGAACACGGGCTTCGGGTGCACGAGCTTATCGTAGCCGAGATTGGCGACGAGCGTGCCGAGTGTCGTCTCGCCGACCGACAACCCGACCATCAGCGCGAAGGTGAAGGTGCCGTTGACGAGGATCCGGCCGAACTCGCTGGCCTTGGCGGCCTCGATATCGAGGTGGAGCGGCTGCGGGTTGTGCGTCATCGTCGAGAACAGGAGATTGTCCGTCTCGGTCACCGTGCGGCGGATCTCGTGCTCGATCCGGTCGCCGATGCTCCAGTCGTCGAAATAGCGCCCGGCCATCAGTTATCCTTCTCGATGCGGACGAGCATGGTGCCCTCGGTCACCTGCCCGCCCTCGATTGCGTTGAGGTCCGCGACGATGCCGTCGAACGGTGCGGTCAGGGAGTGCTCCATCTTCATCGCCTCGAGCGTAACCAGCTTCTGGCCCTTGGCGACGGTATCGCCGGCCGCGACGTCGACCGCGATAATCCGGCCGGGCATAGGCGACAGGATCGCGCCGTCCGCTGCCCCGCCAGCGGCGACGCCCGACGCACGCCATGGTTTTAGCTGCCAAGTCTGGCCGGCTTCGGAAATCAGGACGCCTTCGAACGCCGTCGTCGTTCCGGCCTGCCCGTCGAGATCGACCTCGACCTGTTCACCGTCCAGCAGGAACGTCGCGCTGCGGCGAGGAGCGGCGTTGAGGCGGAAGCCCGCGATCGGATCGGCCGAAACGAGTGCACTTGCGGCCTCGGCCAAAGCCTCTTCGGTCGGGTGGGTCGGCGGCATGAGCGCGTCGCCTTCGCGGGCGATCAGACCGGTGTCGAGCGTGCCTGCCACGAAGTCGGGATGGTCGAGCGCCTCGACGAGGAACCCCGCGTTGGAGCGTACCGGCCAGACGACTGCACCGTCGAGCGCGTCGGCCAAGGCTTCACGCGCGGTTTCGCGATCTTCGCCCCAGGCGATCACCTTGGCAATCATCGGGTCGTAGAAGGGCGAAATTTCGGCGCCCTGCTCTACCCCGGTATCGACGCGAGCGCTGTTGCCGAGATCGAAGCGTTCGAGCGTGCCGATGGAGGGGAGGAAACCCTTGGCGGGGTCCTCCGCGTAGAGCCGCGCTTCCATCGCCCAGCCGTCGATCGCCAGTTCGTCCTGACGCTTGGGCAAGGGCTCGCCGCTCGCGACACGGAGCTGCCATTCGACGAGGTCCTGACCGGTGATCTTTTCCGTCACCGGATGCTCGACCTGTAACCGCGTGTTCATTTCCATGAACCAGATGCGGTCGGCGCGGAGGCCTTCGCTGGCGTCGGCGATAAACTCGATCGTGCCGGCGCCGACATAGTCGACCGCCTTGGCCGCCTTCACCGCGGCGGCGCAGATCGCTTGGCGGGTGGCGGCGTCCATGCCGGGTGCGGGGGCTTCCTCGATCACCTTCTGATGGCGACGCTGAAGCGAACAATCGCGTTCGAACAGGTGGACGACGTTGCCGTGACTGTCGCCGAAAACCTGTACCTCGATGTGGCGCGGCGAGAGGATGTATTTCTCGATCAGGACGTCGGTGTTGCCGAACGACGAGGCCGCTTCGCGTTGGCACGAGACGAGCGCGTCGGCGAACTCCGCGGCCGTATCGACGCGGCGCATGCCCTTGCCGCCTCCGCCCGCGACCGCCTTGATGAGGACGGGGTAGCCGATCGCGTCGGCCTCCGCCTTCAGACGTTCGGGCGACTGGTCCTCGCCGAGATAGCCGGGCGTGACGGGGACGCCGGCGGCGATCATGCGCTGTTTCGCGGCGTCCTTCAGGCCCATCGCGCGGATGCTGTCGGGGTTGGGGCCGACCCAGATCAATCCGGCGTCGATCACGGCCTGCGCGAAGTCGGCGTTCTCGGACAAGAAGCCGTAGCCGGGGTGGATGGCCTCGGCGCCGGTTTCTCGCGCGGCGGCGATGATGCGGTCGCCGACGAGGTAGCTTTCGCGGGCCGGGGATGCGCCGATGTGCACGGCTTCGTCGGCCTGACGGACGTGGAGCGCGTTCGCGTCGGCGTCGGAATAGACCGCGACGGTGCGGATGCCGAGCGCCCGGGCGGTGCGGATGATCCGGCAGGCGATCTCGCCGCGGTTGGCGATCAGGAGGGATGTCAGCATGTCAGAATCCCTCACCCAAGCGCAGCCCGTCGGACCGACCTGGCCCGTCATCACGACGCAGCCCGTAAGTCCGACCGGCCACGTCTCCCCGACCCGGCCCGTCCCCCCGATCCGACCCGTCCCCCCGATCCGACCCGTCCCCCCGACCCGACCCGTCCCCCCGACCCGACCCGTCCCCCCGACCCGACGCGTCACCCCAGCGAAAGCTGGGGTCTCGTGCGGCAAGGGCGCGGGCCGAAACGGGGAGACCCCAGCTTTCGCTGGGGTGACGGGGGTTTGCTATTGCGTGCCGGACGATACCTACCGAGTGACAGGCGACACTCATCCGCTGGGACGAGACGCTCATTGCCCGCATCCCGTGGTGCGCGAGGACCAGGTGAGGTTGGCGATCTTCCAGCGGCCAGCCTCCCGCACCATGTCGAAATGGTCGGTGCCGCAATGCGCGACCTTGCCGTCGATCGTGAAGACATAGGGCGACCAGACCATCGCGATGTCGCCGTCGATGTCGACCGCGGGATCGGTGAGGCGCTCGGCATAGCGCTCGGGGCCAGGCTTAATCATGGCCGCGAACTCGGGCCAACCCATGCGGCGGACCGAGCGCGTGCCGTCGGGCTTTTCCTCGGCGACGGTGGCGCCGCCGTCGGCGCGGACCTGCGCGAGGATCGCCTGGCCATCGCGGGCGGCCAGCGCGGCGAAGAGCGCGTCGATCGGGACCATGACGCCGGCCTCCTCGGTCATTTCCGCGGGCGGCAGGCCGGTGCCTTTGACGATCGGCTGGACCGGGGTGACCTGACCGGCGGCGAGGAGAAGTGACAGCAGGATCATTGGGTTACATCCTGAACACGCCGAACGCGGGGCGTTCGGGGATGGGAGCGTTGAGCGTCGCGGCGAAGGCGAGGCCGAGTACGTCGCGGGTCTGCGCGGGATCGATGATGCCGTCGTCCCAGAGGCGTGCGGTGGCGTACCAGGGGTTGCCCTCGTCCTCGTATTTCTGGCGAACAGGCGCCTTGAAGGCTTCGGCCTGCTCGGGCGTCCAGCTTTCGGCGTCGCGGTGGACGGTGGCGAGGACCGACGCCGCCTGCTCGCCGCCCATCACGCTGATCCGGCTGTTGGGCCAGGTGAACAGGAAGCGAGGGGAATAAGCGCGACCGCACATGCCGTAATTGCCGGCACCGAAGCTGCCGCCGATCAGGACGGTGATCTTTGGAACGGTCGCGGTGGCGACGGCCGTGACGAGCTTGGCGCCGTGTTTCGCGATGCCCTCCGCCTCGTATCTGCCGCCGACCATGAAGCCCGAAATGTTCTGGAGGAACAGCAACGGGATCTTTCGCTGGCAGGCGAGCTCGATGAAATGCGCGCCTTTCTGTGCGCTCTCGCTGAACAGCACGCCGTTATTGGCGAGGATCGCGACGGGGATGCCCCAGATGTGTGCGAAACCGCAGACGAGGCTAGTGCCGTAAAGCGCCTTGAACTCGTGGAATTCACTGCCGTCGACCAGTCGCGCGATGACCTCATGGACATCGTAGGGCGCGCGGACGTCGCTGGGGACGATGCCGTAGAGCTCTTCGGGCGCGAACTTCGGCGGTCTGGGCTGCTGGAGGTTCGCCGCGGTCTGCGCTTGCGGTTGCAGCGTCGAGACGATGTCGCGGACGATGGTCAGCGCATGCTCGTCGTTCTCGGCGACGTGATCGACCACGCCCGAGCGGCGGCCGTGCGTGTCCGCCCCGCCCAGTTCCTCGGCCGAGATGACCTCGCCCGTCGCCGCCTTCACCAGCGGGGGGCCGGCGAGGAAGATCGTCCCCTGCCCGCGGACGATGATCGTCTCGTCGGACATTGCGGGGACGTAGGCGCCACCCGCGGTGCAGCTGCCCATGACGCAGGCGATCTGCGGGATACCGAGCGCGGACATGTTCGCCTGGTTGAAGAAGATGCGGCCGAAGTGATCGCGGTCGGGGAATACCTCCGCCTGGTGCGGCAGGTTCGCGCCGCCGCTGTCGACGAGGTAGATGCAGGGGAGCCGATTTTCCTGTGCGATCTCCTGCGCGCGGAGGTGCTTCTTGACGGTCAGCGGGAAGTAGGTGCCGCCCTTCACCGTCGCGTCGTTGCACAGGATCATGCACTGGCGACCGGCGACGCGGCCGATGCCGGCGATGACGCCGGCGCCGGGGACTTCATCGTCGTAGAGGCCGTTGGCGACGAGCTGGCCGATTTCGAGGAACGGCGAGCCGGGGTCGAGCAGGCGTTCGACACGGTCGCGCGGGAGGAGTTTTCCGCGGGCGGTGTGGCGCTCGCGGGACTTCGCGTTGCCGCCGAGGGCCGTGCGGGCGACGTCCTCGCGGAGGGTTTCGGCGAGCGCGCGGTTATGCGCGGCGTTCGCGCGGAAGGTTTCGCTGTCGGGGGATAGCGCGGAGGTCAGAACGGGGGCGGTCACTGAACCCTCTCCCCTCGGGGGAGAGGGAAGGAGGAGCGCAGCGACGGGAGGGTGAGGGCACGCTCGAGGTGCGCGCGTGCCCTCACCCTCCCACCCGGCTGCGCCGTGCGGGCCCCTCCCTCTCCCCTGCAGGGAGAGGGGTTTAGTGCAGCGTTCACTGCGCCACCTTCGGAGCAGCCCCGATGAGTTCGCGCCCGATCAGCATGCGGCGAATCTCGTTCGTGCCGGCACCAATGTCGAGCAACTTCGCGTCGCGCATGAACCGCTCCACCGGCCAGTCCTTGGTATACCCCGCCCCGCCGAGCGCCTGGATCGACTCCAGCGACACCTTCACCGCGCTCTCGCTCGCCAGCAGGATCGCGCCGGCCGCGTCGAACCGCGTGGTCTTGCCCGCATCGCACGACTTGGCCACCGCATAGACGTACGCGCGCGCCGAACTCAGCGCGACGTACATGTCGGCGACCTTCGCCTGGATCAGCTGGAACTGGCCGATCGCCGTCCCGAACTGCTTCCGCTCGCGCACATACGGAATCACCACGTCGAGGCACGCCTGCATGATGCCGAGCTGAATCCCGGCCAGCACCGCGCGCTCGTAATCGAGGCCCGACATCAGCACGCCGACGCCGCCATTTTCGGGGCCCATCACATTCTCGAACGGCACCTCGCAATCGGTGAAGACGAGTTCCGCGGTCGGCGATCCCCGCATCCCCATCTTGTCGATCTTCTGGCCGATCGCGAAGCCCGGCATGTCCTTCTCGATCAGGAACGCGGTGATCCCGCGCGAGCCTTCGCCGGTCTTGGCATAGACGACCAGCGTGTCCGCATAGGCCGCGTTGGTGATCCAGAATTTCGTGCCGTTGAGCACATAGCCCGTGTCGGTCTTCACCGCCTTGAGCTTCATCGACACGACGTCGGAGCCCGCCCCCGCCTCGGACATGGCGAGGCTGCCGACATGCTCGCCGGAGACGAGCTTGGGGAGATACTTGGCCTTCTGCTCGGGGCTGCCCCAGCGGCGGATCTGGTTGACGCACAGGTTCGAATGCGCGCCGTAGCTGAGCCCGATCGACGCCGATGCGCGCGACACTTCCTCGACCGCGACGACGTGCTCGAGATAGCCCAGGCCGAGGCCGCCATATTCTTCCTCGACGGTGATGCCGTGCAGCCCGAGTTCGCCCATCGCCGGCCAGAGTTCGCGCGGGAACCAGTCGTCGGCGTCGATCTTCGCGGCCAAGGGCGCGATCTTGTCGGTGGCGAAGCGGTGCGTGCTCTCGCGGATCATGTCCGCGGATTCGCCGAGCGCGAAATCGAAATCGGGTATCATGCAGCCTCTCCAGACCTTGTGTTGCCACTCTGATACCCGGTCGTGGCGCCTAAGAGAAATTGATACGACCGAACACATGCGATAGATCGTGTCTATGGTCGGGTCATGATCGAACGCTATGTGTTGCGCTATTTCCTGGCGGTCGTCGACCAGGGCAATTTCACGCGCGCCGCCGTGCAGTGCCGGATCTCGCAGCCGACGCTGTCGGTCGGCATCGCCAAACTGGAGGCGGCGCTCGGCCAGACGCTGTTCCTGCGCAACAATCGGCGGATCGAACTCACGCCCTCGGGCACGCGGTTCGCGGTGCATGCCCGCCGGATCGAAGCCGAGTTCGCGGCGGCCGAACGGGATTTGCAGGACAGCGTTCCGACCAAACTGGTGCGGCTCGGGATCGCGACGACGCTGCCGCCGTCCTGGATCGCAGCCTCGCTGGGCCGAGCGCGACGCGCCTCCACCACCGAGCGCCTCGAAGTGGTCGAAGGACGCAGCAGCGAGCTCGTCGCGTTGCTCGATCGCGGGCGGATCGACGTGATGCTCGGCGCGATCGACGACGATGCGCGCGGTCGCGTACTGTTCGAGGAGGGTTTCGCGGTCGCGGTGGCGCAAGACCACCGCCTCGCAGGACGCGCCACGCTCGCGGTCGCCGACGTCGCGGAGGAAACGATGATCGTCCGCCGCCACTGCGAAGCGCTGGCCGAGACCAGCCGCTTCTTCACCGCGCGCGGCGTGCGCCCGTTCATGGCCGCCCGCACCGTCAGCGACGACCGCGCGCTGACCTATGTCCGCGCCGGGCTTGGGATGACGGTCATGCCGCTGAGCTTTGCGAGCGAGGGCATCGCGATGATCCCGCTGACGGGCTTCGACCCTACGCGCCGCGTCGGCGTGCTGGTGGCGAACGATTCCGCCTCGCGCATCGAAGGAAGCGTCATGGTCGCGGCGATCGAGGAGACGTTCAGGGACCTGCACGCGGCGGGAACCGGCACCGACGGCATCATCTGAAGCTATCTGGAAAGCTGTCCCGGCGAACCGGTCATCAACGAGAATGGTGGAGCCGAGGGGGATCGAACCCCTGACCTTTCGCATGCCATGCGAACGCTCTCCCAGCTGAGCTACGGCCCCATTCCCGTTGGGAGGCGGGTCACTAACCGGACCCGCCCGGGTTGGCAAGCGGCGTAAACACCGCCTGCCAAATTTCTTTCAACTTAACGCCGATCTTCTCGGATCAACGCTCATGCTCGTCCTGCGGCGTCTCGACGCCGAGGTCGTCGTCGCCGCCGAGATCGACTTCGTCGTCGGCCGACGGCTCTTCGTCCTCGCCGGTGATCGAGGCGATGTCCTCTTCCTCGTCATCCTCGAGATCCGCGTCGGGCTTCTTGGTGTCGGGCTTGGCGACCTCGAACGGCAGCGGCTGCTTCGACTTCAGGATGGGCTCGGGCTCCCACGCATACCCGCACTCGATGCAGGTCACGGGGTCGGCTTTTTCGAGGTCGTAGAAACGCGTCGCGCATTTCGGGCACGAACGCTTCGTGCCCCATTCCGGCTTGATCATGCCGATAGAACCTTTCGAATGGATAGATTGTGAGGGATGCCCTCGCAAAGTGGGCGCGCCTTGCCATAGCGCAAGGCCACTGTCAAAAGCCCGGCCCCATGGCACATCCTTCTTCTTCGGCCCTCCCCCAGCCGCTCGACGTCGTCGCACGCGGTCCCCTGACCGGTTCGATCGCGGTCCCCGGCGACAAGTCGATCAGTCACCGCGCCCTGATGTTCGCAAGCTTAGCTGTCGGCACCAGTCGGATCGAGGGTTTGCTGGAAGGTGAGGACGTGCTCGCCACTGCCGCCGCGATGCGCGCGATGGGCGCGACGATCGAGCGCGGCGAGGATGGGATCTGGACGGTGGACGGCGTCGGCGTAGGCGGACTGCTCCAGCCCGATACGGCGCTGGAGATGGGCAATTCGGGGACGTCGACGCGGCTGCTGATGGGGCTGGTGTCGAGCCATCCGATCACCTGCACGTTCACCGGCGACGCGTCGCTGTCGGGGCGGCCGATGGGGCGGGTGATCGAGCCGCTGTCGCAGATGGGCGCGGACATTACCGCTTCGCCTGGTGGGCGGCTGCCGTTGATGGTGCGCGGGATGTGTCCGGCGGTGCCGATCGAGTACACGCTGCCGGTCGCGTCGGCGCAGGTGAAGTCGGCGATCCTGCTGGCGGGGCTCAACACGCCGGGGATTACGCGGGTCATCGAGCCGGTCGCGACGCGCGATCATAGCGAGCGGATGCTGACCGGGTTCGGCGCGAAGCTGACCGTCGAGGAAACCGCGGCCGGGCGGATCATCTCGATCACCGGCGAAGCGGACCTGAAGCCGCAGGACATCGTCGTGCCGGGCGATCCGTCGTCGTCGGCGTTCTGGCTGGTGGCGGCGTCGATCGTGCCGGGGTCGGATATCGTTGTGCGCAATGTCGGGCTTAACCCGACGCGGATCGGGATCGTCACCGCGCTGCGGATGATGGGCGCGGATATTACCGAACTCGACCCGCGCACCGTCGGCGGCGAGCCGGTCGCGGACCTGCGAGTCCGGCATGCGCCGCTGACCGCGATCGAGGTGCCGGCCGATCTCGCGCCGAGCATGATCGACGAATATCCGGTGCTGTTCGTCGCCGCCGCCTTCGCGACCGGCACGACCATGGCCCGCGGCGCACACGAGCTGCGGGTGAAGGAATCGGACCGGATCACGACGATGCGGATCGCGCTCGAAGCCTGCGGGGTGCATTGCGAGGAGTTCGAAGATGGCATGGCGATCACCGGGTCGGGCGGTGCGGCGATTCGAGGCGGCGCTCGGGTGGCCTCGAAACTCGACCACCGCATCGCAATGAGCATGGTGGTGGCTGGACTTGGCGCCGTTCAGCCCGTCACGATCGATGATGTATCGCCGGTGGCGACGAGCTATCCCGTGTTCTTCCGGTCGCTCGATGCGCTGACCGGACGGGGGGAATAAGAATGATCATCGCAGTCGACGGTCCGGCAGCATCGGGCAAGGGCACGATCGCGCGTGCCTTGGCCAAACATTATGGGCTGCCGTATCTCGATACCGGGCTATTGTACCGCGCGGTTGCGTTGAGCGTGGCGCGGATGGGGCTCGATCCGGAAACCGAGGCCGACGCGGTCGCGGCCTGCGATTTCAGCGATGCGCTGCTGAGCGATCCGGCGTTGCGTGACGACGAGATCGGCGCGCTGGCGTCGGTGGTGTCGGCGCATCCGCTGGTGCGTGCGGCGTTGCTGCACCGGCAGAAGCGGTTCGCGGCGCAGGAGGGTGGCGCGATCCTCGACGGGCGCGACATCGGCACGGTGATCGCGCCGGATGCGGATGCGAAGCTGTTCGTGAAGGCCACGCCGAATATTCGGGCGCAACGGCGGCATGCGGAGTTGCAGGCTCGGGGTGGGACGGCGAGCAAGGATCGGGTGTTGGCGGATATTCGGGCTCGGGATGCTCGGGATAGTGGGCGGTCTACCGCGCCGTTGGTGATGGCGGCGGATGCTGCGTTGCTGGATACGAGCTTTCTTTCGATCGAGGCGTCCGTGCAGCGGGCGGTTGCGTTGGTTGAGGCGCAGCGGGCGAAGAAGGCGGCTTCGGTTTAGGCTCATTATACCGATCCCAACATGCTCCACCCCGGCGAAGGCCGGGGCCCAGTTGGAAAGGTCGCAGTAACGGAGCATCGCCCTCAGTTAGCAACGTCCCCCAACTGGGCCCCGGCCTTCGCCGGGGTGGCGGTGTTGGGGGTGGGCGCACCTTTCTTCTCGCTCCCCTCCCTGGAAGGGAGGGGCAGGGGGTGGGTCGGCTTCCGCATCGGCGATCGGGCGTGGCACGAGCTGGCCGACCCACCCCCAACCCCTCCCTTCCAGGGAGGGGGGACCGGCGGAGCCCCCCCCTGGTAGGGGATAAGCGCGCGCCCTTCCTGGGAAGGGGATCAGTGGACCTAAAGCGCAGTCACCAGCGCCACCGCCCCGAACACCACCCCCGGAAAATTCGCCACGACGATCGGCCAGTCCCGCTTGTCCTTCAGAAACCCGTACCCCACCCACAGCGCGCAATTCACCATCGTCGCGAACGGCTGGACCACCGATCCCTTCTGCCCGGCGAGGTTCAGCAGGATCTGGTCGATGTACGACAGGTACATCACGATCGCCGTCACGGTGGCGACCCAGCCCAGCACGAGAATGCCGCGTTCGTTCAAATCTTCGCTCCTGTTGTGAAGCGCCCCAACGAAGCCGAGCCGAACTTGCTCCGAGACGCGGTTTCGGCTACACAGCGACGTCCGGCGAGCGATGCTCGTGGAGGAAGGCGCGGAGACCCTCGAGTCTCACGCGCCGTTTTCGCATTCAGCGTCTACGTCCTCCGCAGCCTCGTGCCGTCCGGATGCCGCGCCGGCGTTCGGTCGTCGCGGCAACGAAGGCCAAGACCAGCGGACCCAACCGCTTGGCCGGAAACAGACTAGGATTACTGAATTCTATGGCAACCCAGGTAATGCCGACCCGCGACGATTTCGCGGCGATGCTGAACGAAACGCTCGGCGACGCCGACAGCTTCGAGGGCCGCGTGGTGCATGGCACCGTGACCGGCATCGAGAACGACATGGCCGTCATCGACGTCGGTCTGAAGTCGGAAGGCCGCGTGCCGCTTCGCGAATTCGCAGCGCCGGGCCAGAAGGCTGACCTCAAGGTCGGCGACGAAGTCGAAGTCTATGTCGACCGCGTCGAGAACGTCCACGGCGAAGCGATGCTCAGCCGCGATCGCGCCCGTCGCGAAGCCGCATGGGACAAGCTGGAAACCGAATTCTCGAAGACGACCCGCGTCGAAGGCGTGATCTTCGGCCGCGTGAAGGGTGGCTTCACCGTCGACCTGAACGGCGCCGTCGCGTTCCTGCCCGGCTCGCAGGTCGATATCCGCCCCGTGCGCGATGTCACCCCGCTGATGGACATCCCCCAGCCGTTCCAGATCCTGAAGATGGACCGCAAGCGCGGCAACATCGTCGTGTCGCGTCGCGCCGTTCTCGAAGAGACGCGCGCAGAGCAGCGTTCGGGCCTGATCCTCAGCCTGGCCGAGGGCCAGATCATCGACGGCGTCGTCAAGAACATCACCGATTACGGTGCGTTCGTTGATCTCGGCGGCATCGATGGCCTGCTGCACGTCACCGATCTCAGCTACAAGCGCGTCGGTCACCCGAGCGAAGTCCTGAACATCGGCGACACCGTCAAGGTGCAGATCATCCGCATCAACAAGGACACGCAGCGCATCAGCCTCGGCATGAAGCAGCTGGAGAGCGATCCCTGGGATGGCGCGATGGTCAAGTATCCGGTCGGCGCCAAGCTCACCGGCCGCGTCACGAACATCACCGAATATGGTGCGTTCGTCGAGCTGGAAGCGGGCATCGAAGGCCTCGTCCACGTGTCGGAAATGTCCTGGACCAAGAAGAACGTCCATCCGGGCAAGATCGTGTCGACCTCGCAGGAAGTCGACGTCATGGTCCTCGAAGTCGATTCCGAGAAGCGTCGCATCTCGCTCGGCCTCAAGCAGGCTCAGGCCAATCCTTGGGAGGCCTTCGCTGCCGCTCATCCGATCGGTTCGACCGTCGAAGGCGAAGTCAAGAACGCGACCGAGTTCGGTCTGTTCATCGGCCTCGACAACGACGTCGACGGCATGGTCCACATGTCCGACATCGCATGGGGTGTTTCGGGCGAGGACGCGCTCAACCTGCATCGCAAGGGTGAGACCGTCGAGGCCGTCGTGCTCGACATCGACGCCGAGAAGGAGCGTATCTCGCTCGGCATGAAGCAGCTCGAGCGCGGCGGGCCATCGGCCGGCGGCATCGCAGCAGCGGGCGACAAGCTGAACAAGAATGCGATCGTTACCGTGACCGTTCTCGAAGTCCGCGACGCGGGCCTCGAAGTGCAGCAGGGCGACGATGGCGCGACCGGCTTCATCAAGCGCACGGATCTGGGTCGCGATCGCGACGAGCAGCGTCCGGAGCGTTTCCAGGTCGGCCAGAAGTTCGATGCGATGGTCACCGGCTTCGATCGTTCGAAGAAGCCGACCTTCTCGATCAAGGCGATGCAGATCTCGGAAGAGAAGCAGGCCGTTGCACAGTACGGGTCGTCGGATTCCGGCGCGACCCTCGGCAACATCCTGGGCGAGGCTCTCAAGGCTCGCACGGAAGCCGAGAAGAAGTAAGGTTAACCCTTTGTGAATGGAAAAAGCCCGGCATGTGTCGAACATGTCGGGCTTTTTTCTGTCCGGGGCACTTTGGTTTTTGACTGAACCGGAATAAGTGCTAATGCCTCGCAGGTTGACCTGTATCAACTTTCACCAACGCGTATATTCAAAGATGGGCGGGGGCTCGAATGATCCGATCCGAATTGGTCCTGAAGATCGCCGAGGCGCATCCGGACCTTCAACCGAACGAAGTCGAGCTGATCGTCAGCACGTTCTTCGACGAGATTTCCAAGCGACTGGCCGCCGATGGCCGGGTCGAACTACGCGGTTTCGGCGCCTTCTCGACGCGCGCACGCGATGCCCGCACCGGCCGCAACCCCCGCACCGGCGAAGTCGTCGATGTCGAGGCGAAGCGCGTCCCGTATTTCAAGCCCGGCAAGGAAATGCGCGCGCGCCTTAACGTGTGATCGCCGCCGTGTGAGCGATACCGTGTGAGTGATACCGCCCCGGACGCCGCGCGTATGGGGCACAGGAATATGCTGCCGACCGATCGAGATGGGTTGACCCGGCGGGCGACCTCGTCTTGTTGGCACTGTGTGCGGACGTGGCGAAACCGGTAGACGCAGGAGACTTAAAATCTCCCTCCCTAGGAGTGCGGGTTCGAGTCCCGCCGTCCGCACCAACCCACCTCCAAGGGCCTGAAAATCCTTAGAAACGGCAGAATACCGTGGCTTTCGTGTCTCTTCCGGTACAGGAAAGAGGTACAAAGCGGGCCGATGAGAATAATTGTCATGCACATCGCAGAGAACGCGAAGACGGGTAGATTGAGCTACCGCAGGGCCTATCCGACCGCACTGCTACCCTTCATTCCGGCTAGCAGCTCCGGGAAGACGTCTGCCGAGTTCAAAGTTTCGCTGGCGACCAAGGACCCACGATCGCAGGAGTTCGACCACAGGCGCCGCGCCGCGGAGGCCCGGTTCGACGCCATCGTCGCCAAGGCCACTAAGGCCGCCACAGGCACCTTCGACATCCTCGACGCGCCCCGGCTGGCCTACCTGGGCAAGGTATTCGAGATCGACCTGCTCAAGCGCGACGCCGCCGCCCTGTGGAATGAAGGGCCCGCACGGGCACACAGGCGCCGCGAGGGCTGGGAAGAGAAGCTAGGCGACTTCCAACGTTGGCAAGGCGAAGGCGCTTCGGAAGCCATAGAGGATTGGTGGTCCCACTCGGCAATCGCGCTGCTCGATACGGAAGGCCTAGTGATCGACCCAGCGGGTGACAACCTGGGCCTGCTCTGTCGGGAACTCAACGCTTCCGCCCTTCGCGCCGCTCCCGTCGCCCTTGCCCAGCTCAACGGCGAAACAGTGTCCCTCCCAGCCCCGCCAGCGCCTGTGGGCCACAAGGAGCGCTCGGCACCTGGGACGTCCCGCCTGCCCCTCCTGGAGACCTTCGACGCCTACACCAGAGCGGCAGGCATGACGCCTCTTACCGCCCAGGACTGGCGCCGCCACATCGTGCATCTCAAGGACTTCCTGGGCCATGATGACGCCGCGAAGATCACGACCGACGATTTGATGCGGTGGCGCGACGAACTACTGAAGGACGGCACGCGGCAGGCAAACACGGTACGGGGCAGATACCTCGGATCAATAAGGGCGATGTTGAGCTGGGCTGTGTCTGAAAGGAAGCTGCCCGTTAACGTGGCGCTCAATATCAAGGTGCATGGCAAGGAGAAGCCGGAACTTAGGTCAAAAGACTTCACGGATGATGAGGCCCTTCGAATACTTACGGCCTCCCTTATACCTCCGGCAAATAGAATACTTCCGACCTATGCACTGTCCCGCAGATGGGTTCCGTGGCTATGCGCCTACACCGGAGCAAGGGTGAATGAGATAACGCAGCTCCGCGGCATAGATGTTACCGAGGAAAAGGGTATCTGGGTCATCCGCATTACACCCGAGGCTGGAACCCAAAAGAGCATGAAGGCGCGGTTTGTTCCTCTGCACACCCACTTGATAGACCAAGGCTTCCTGGAAGTCGTCAAGTCCTCCGGCGACGGACCGATGTTCTATGACCCTAGTCGTCAGAGGGCCCCGTCAGCGACGAACCGGCATATTAAGAAGGTAGGCGAGCGCTTGGGTGCCTGGGTCCGCGAAGAGGTCGGGATCACTGATAAGGGAGTCGCCCCTAGCCACGGATGGCGCCACAGGTTCAAGACGGTCGCCCGTGCGGTCCACATGTCGGGAGAGGTGCGCGACGCGATCCAGGGCCATGAACCCCGGACCGAAGGCGAGGCCTATGGCAGTATGCCCATCCCCACTATGGCCGCCGCCATTGCCCTCCTGCCGCGCTATGCGGTGCCCGGTGTCTGAAGGGCCGCCCCCAGGCTCGACCCTACTGGCGATGCTCCACAAATGTACAACCCTCTCGACTCTCTCCGCGCCCTCCAAGTAATTGAGGACTACCGGCTGCGCGATCGGCTACCCCGGAGAGCGAGGTTCGGCATGGCACGACGGAAGGCAATCATTGCTCCTTTAGACGCTCGGCAACGCTCCGGGCTCGCCAAGGCCGCCGCACACCTTGAGCAATCCCGACTGGAGATCGGCGTCAACTCCCCCGTTCGCCGCTTGCAGGTGCTTATGAAGCTTGGACTGCACGGCCCGATGTCACGAGTTCAACTCGCCGCCTACCTCGACGCCGACGATGGTTGCGTAATGAACGACCTCAAGGCGCTCGGTGTCACGGACCGCTACGGCCAGCCCGGCCGCCAGCTAGTAGATGAGCGGTGGGAAACTGCCGAAGAACTCCGGTTCATCTACTCGCTGACCCCGGCGGGGCGAGAGGCATTGGGGCGGCTTGTTGGCTCTACGTCGGCAGACAGGCAAACGCCTTCAATATAACAAACCCTGAAGTGACAATGTTGTCACCAGTGGATGCCGAGAACCGCAGTTTTCCGCCACTCCTGTCCCGTACACCCATGACAAGCTCGCAGGCCCTTGCCGTCCCTAAATGTCCAAGGGGAAGACGGCGGGCTCCGCGAGCTTCTTCAGGGCCTCTCCGCTCTCCAAGGCCTCGACCAGCTTCCTGGCGGTGCCTAGCAGGGCCCCTTGGTCATCGCTGGGGAGAGAATGAAACAGCCTCTCGAAGGCCGCTAGGTGGAGTTCAGCCTCCTCCACCCTTTCGGACACCAAGGCCTCGTCACTCTCGTCGGCATCATCCCCGCGCTGCCACGGTTTGAACTCCGGCCCCTCGGCAAGCTCAAGCCCCATCGCCTTCAGCTTCTTCCGGATGGCTTCCCGGCTGTAGACATGATCCACCTCCGCAGCGATCACCCTGGAGGACTTCAGGCTCCCGAGGGTGTCTAGGTGACCGCCCGCCCCGGTGAAGTCTTCCCACACCTTCAGCTTGTCGGCTTGGCTCAAGCTCAACCCGTGCGTGGCGTTGGCGAGCCGCGCTTCCTCCCGCGCCTCCTTCAGGGTCATGCGGGCCACCTGGGCCTTGATGCCCGTCGAGCCGAGCGCCTCATGGGCGGCGTAGCGGTGGAACCCGTCAACCAGGTACAGCGCCTTCCCAATGGCCGCGACCTTGACGGACGGGAGGACCTTGCCGTCTTCTAAAGCGAGTTGGAGCTTGGCGGCGTGCGCACGATTGATCCCCTTGGCGCGGAGCTGGAAGTCTGGACGGAGCTTTACGTCCTCCAAGGCCAGCACGCGCTCCTGCCACTGCTTGCCCGCCTTCACTTGCTGGACACCTCGACGCCAGCGGCCACCTGTGGGTCCAACCGGGCCATGAGGTTCCGCACTGACGACGCGTGCCACCTCCCGCCCCGTGGGGTGAGGATACCTTCCTCATTCAAGGCCGCCGCAAGGCCCCCGAGGGACGCAACGCCACCCGCCTGGAGCCGCTGGATGACGGGACGGAGCTGGTCGGCCCTGGACGTGGCATTGGCGGACACGGCGGCGATGGCGGCCCCTGTGCCCTTCCCGGCCCTGCGGAACGCTGCCGCCCCGTTCGGGTTACCCAGGCGGACACCCCGAGCCTTAGCGACCTTCAGTGCCGCCGTGGTCCGCTGGGAGATCAATTCGCGCTCCTTCTGGGCTAGCATGGCCATGATGCCGACCGTGAAGTTATCCGCGTGTGGCATGTCAGCCGCGACGAACTGGACACCGCTCTCCTGGAGGGTGAGGAGGAAGCGGGCATTGCGTGACAGCCGGTCCAGCTTGGCGATCACCAGACGGGCGCCGGTCAGCTTTGCTTGGTCGAGGGCCTTGGCCAGCTCGGGGCGATCGTTCCGACTGCCGCTCTCCACCTCGACGAACGGCGGCGCGATGATCGACCAGCCCCGCTCGGCACACAGGGCCTCCACGGCGACCCGCTGGGCCTCCAGGCCAAGGCCCGATGCCCCCTGCCGCAAAGTGCTCACCCGGTAATAGACCACTGCTCGCTCGATCACTTCGGGGCTCCGTTCAAATCCACCTGTCGTTCGTTAGGCGGATATGTATGGCAATGCAAGTGTCCATTCGACAGGTCCGCTTGCACGTGAAATGATGCCGCCCTGCTCCACTACTGGGTTCCAGAACCATGACCGTAAGCCGCTTCAAAACTCCGACCGAACAGCTCCAGTGGGAGGTGAACCATGCAATCCGCGAGGGTCACACAGTGCTCGCACAGTTCGGGATGCACCCCGGCCCCATCACGGTTACTGGAGTAGGGATACTCAATGACAACGTATGGGTTCGCTCGGGGGAGGATCGCTACATGATGACCATCGCGGCCTTCTCTGGCGTCATCTTCCTAGTGCCAGAAGCTGGCGAGGACGAGCGGGTACAGGTCGGGTTCGGCGCGTCCCAGTAAGGCGGCAGGGCCTCCAGGTCCCTCACTGTCCCCTTCAGGTGTATTGTCTAAGCACCACACTTCAAGGCTGTCAAATGTAGCTTCGGCCTAATGTCCCCCGCCGACCCGAGAGGCGACAGGCCGTACCGCAATGTCCGGCAGGGGCCCTCGCGCCTTCCGCCCCTGCCACTCGCTTCCGGCCTAGCTATCGACCGACCTGCCCCGCCTGCCACCGACCACACACCGAAGGAGGGTAACGATTGCAATCATCTAGGGTCCCCTTCCGCCCCTCGGGGGGAGCCCGCAGCCGCCGATACGGATTGCGGTTCGAAAGAGGCGGCTTCGCTGATGCGGCCACACCACCAGTCCCAGCCTGACTGCACGCGGTCCTCCCCAGGGAACCGAAAGTCCCGCCGAATATAATTCCGCTTCGGTCCTACCATCTGGGTCTCATACAGCCCGCCCAGACCCTTGCCGTCGCCAGCCGTTCACCCCGCCCCCATCAGGCCCCTTCCGAGGAAACAGGCGGGTCCCATCCGGGTATCTTGGGTCCCATTGGGTCCCATGCGCTCACACGGACAGCGCGGCCCGCTCCGCTGGCAGGGTGGAAAGACCGTTACCCATTCTGACAGACGGACCCGCCCCAGGCCCCCCCCCCTGCCGCCCTTTAGTGCTGACTTGCGGGCATCCTGCCGCCCGCTCCTCCTTCCCGAGACCTTCCGACTATGCCCGCAAGATCATCATCCGGAGGTCGCCGCTAATGGCCATCGACCTCGACAACACCCGCGCCGCGCTCGCCAAGCTCCTGCCGTTTCGACGGCGGGTGCGCCCAGGCGCTCCGGCGTCCTTCGGGCCCTTCCTGGACGGCGAGTTCCAGCGGATCGACACGGCAACCGCCGACATCGTTTCTGCCCTCAAGACGCTCGACCCGGCGCTCGCATACCTTGCGGGCCTCGAAGAGGGAGGCGGCGGCAGCGATCCCGTGCCGGGTCCTGAAGGTCCTGAAGGCCCGAAAGGCGACAAGGGCGATCCGGGCGCCGACAGCACGGTTCCCGGCCCCATAGGTCCTCAAGGGCCACAGGGTTCTCCGGGCGTAGGTGGGGGTGGTGCCGCGCCGACTTCCGCCTGGGCCTTTGGCTGCGGAGAACGTAGGTTCCTCGTTGAGGCCACTGCGGATGGCAATGTTGGTAACCCTGGCCAGTCACTGTCGTCCATCGCCATTAACGACTTCTGGTGGAACGCGGGTGGCGGAGATAAGTTTGTAACATTCGACTTCCCAGCTCCTATCTTGCTCACTGGGCTCGCTACCCAGCAGGACAACAGTACCGCCAATGGATCGTGGACGTTAGAAGGCTCGCTGGATCGAACTCTATGGACTCCAATAATCACCGACTACGTAATGGGCGGCGTATCGTATGGTCCGAGGTTTACCCCCAGCGGCTTCCTATACGCCCGCGAGTTTATCAACGTCACCAGATACTCCATCTACCGCCTCCGGTTAAACTCCGGGTCAGTGACGAATACGAGTCCCTACGTCTCGCAGTTCCTTTTCAAATGCGAGCCAATCTAGCCACACCGGGAGGTCACAATGGGCCTCCAATCCTTCCTCCTTCCCGAAGACCTTACCCATGCCCGAAAACATCCCCACATCGGGACACATGACCCCCGCCGACGAAGCGGCCTACCGAGCCCTCGCCGCCGACCCGAAGTCCACCGCCAGCGACCTCCAGTCCTTCGTGGCCCAGCGCGGCCTCCAGCTCACCAACGAAGCCGCCGCCGACTTCATCGCCTCCCGTGCCCAGCCCGGTGCCCGCGTCGGCGGACCCGTTTCATATGAGGTCCAGGCGCCGAACGGTGCGACCTATGAAGTCGAAGCCCCCGCAGGGACCACAGAGGCGGAGGTGCTGGCGAAGGTCAAAGCCAACATCGGCAGTATGATCGACCAAGGCGCCGCCGAGAGCGAGATAGACACCTACCTTCAGTCGGAAGGCCTCAACACCACCGACCTGGGAGGCACCTCACAGCCACCCCGCGCCAACGCCAGCTTCCTCCAGTCCCTCTCCGCCACCGCAGGCG
Source organism: Sphingomonas faeni (assembly GCF_024273235.1). Taxonomy (GTDB): domain Bacteria; phylum Pseudomonadota; class Alphaproteobacteria; order Sphingomonadales; family Sphingomonadaceae; genus Sphingomonas; species Sphingomonas faeni_A. The sequence goes on from NZ_JANBVH010000013.1 coordinate 66,443, forward strand.
AGACCCTGGACGGCGTGATCCCAGGCGCCGGAAGGTTCATGGCAGGCGCCGGGTCCGTAGTCGGCAACGGCATCGCCGCAGGGCTAGGTCGGAGTGAGTTCAATCCTAGCGCCGCCTTCGCAGACGGACAGGCCTCCAGCGACGCGGACAAGGCCCAGCTTGAAGCCGATCACCCGAGCGTCGCGACGGGCGCCCAGTTCGCGGGCCTCGCCGGGTCCTTCGCACTCCCAGTCGCTCGCGTCGCCAAAGGCGCAGGCATGGCCGCCCACACGGTCAACGGGGCTCTCTCCGGCGCTGGGTTCGGTGCGCTCTCCGGGGCCCTCAACGACACGGGGGACGGACGGTTGACGAACGCGGCCCTGGGCGCAAGCGTCGGGGGAGTCCTGGGGGCCGCCGCCGCGCCGATCGCGAACAAGGTCGGGCAGACAATATCAACGACCCGCCGCAACATCCCCGGTGTCAACGCCGCCCTTACCGGCCTGGAGAACATCCCGAACCGTCTGCGTGGCCTGCCGCTCACTCCACCGTCTGCCAACGCACACGCCCAGGCCGAAAGGACCCTAGCGAGGGAAATGGAAGGATCGACCATCCAGACCGGCATGGGAACCGGGGACGTCCAGGCCACCCCCGCCAACGTCGCCACAGAGCTGGACAGGCGCCACGCCCTTGGTGTTCCCGCGATGGCCGCCGACGTCACCCCGGTCACCCGCGCCGCCGGTACTTGGGCGGCTGAAGGCACCGGCCCAATGGCAACCCGCGCCCGCGCAGCTATGGCCACCCGACAGGCGCAGGCGGCCTCTAGAGCCCGAGAGCATATCGCCGCCGACCTGGGGCCCGCCGTCGATCCCATCGCAGAGGTAGAAGCGATCAAGCATCGTGCTGCCACCGCATCGGCTCCAGGATACGCCCAGGCCTATGCCCAGCCGATGGTCATCACCCCGGAGATCGAGGGGATCATGCAGACCCCAGCGTTCCAAAGCGCCCTCCCGCAAGCTGCCGCGAACATCCGCAATGGCATGGGCGACCCGCAGGCTCTCGGGTTCCGCATGGACGGAGACGGCAACCTTTCCGGTATCGACACTCTCTCCACGGAGGGGTTCGATCAGGTCATTCGGGCCATGAAGGACGCGGGCCGCACAGCGGGCGAGATCAACCCGATCACAGGGCGAGTGACGAACAACACCAACTCGATCCACATCAACAACCGGGCGCGTGACCTCCAGACCGAACTGGGCAACCAGAACGGCGTCTATCGCGACACGGTGGCGAACTATGCGGACGAGATGGCGCTAACGGACGGGATGCGGCGTGGCGCCGACGTCGCCAAGTTGAGCGGACCCGAGATAGCGGCACAGATGCGAACAATGCCGCAGCATGCCCAGGAAGCGTGGACCGCAGGCGCCCGCACGGTCCTTGCCGACAGCGCGACCACCACCGGCCTCAACCCCGGTGCCGACGTGTCCCAGCGCATCCGACAGGACCTCGGGTTGTCCGGCGCGGGCCTCCACGCCGCCGATGGGGACACAGCGAAACTCCAGGCCATTGAGGCCATGTCGGGACGCCCCGGCGCCCTTAGCCGTTTGGACGATCGACTGGAGGCGGAGGGGCAAGCCTACCAGACCTTCGCCGGGACCGGAGGCGCCCGCCAGCCTGGAGGGGACCAAGGGGCCTCGGGAGCCCTCGGGACCGCTGTCGAGATCGGCAGGAAGGTAGCGACCGGCAACACCATCGGCGCCTTGAGCACGGCACTGCTTCGGGGGAACCCCAGGGGGACGGCAAGCTACCGGGGGGACGTCCAGGAGAGAATGGCGGAACTCCTGACCGCCTCAACGCCCAGAGGCTCCCGAGCGGCTATGGATGCCCTCGCGGACCGCAGCGTCATCGATCGGACAAACCTCGGTGTCCTCTCGACCCGAGCGAACCGTATGGCCCTGGTGGGCGCTCTCCAGTTCACTGGCCAAAACGCAGACCCGAGCCCTATGGATGAATACGAATAGGACTAGCTCACTCGGCACCTAGAACCTCAAAGCCCCTTGGCCCCTCACCGGGCCTTGGGGTTCTCTTTTCGACGCCCGCCAGGGCACGGTTCTGCATGGTGCTCCACAAGGCCTTGGAGGCCTCGCCAGACTCGGCGATTAAAGAAGTCGTGGGCAGGTGCCCGAAGGCGGGCATACAGCGCCCAGCGACTCTCTGGGAGGCTTGCCCCCTCGACAGTGGCGAACCTAGTGCATCAAGGGCGTGCGGTTCTTCAACGCGTATGCGACCATCATGTGGACATCCACGAGTAACTCTTCGACCCGAGCCGTCCGCTGGACGTTCCCCTCTCGCAGCAGCTCGACCAAAAGGGCGCTGATAGTGTGGAAAGTAGAAATGGCATCCTCGTCTGTCAGCTCCCTACAGTCGTCGGGACCCTCCCCCTCGCCCGTCAAGCCGCCCAGGCCAGGATGGCCCTCATGTCCTCCGTGCTCATTACGACCCGCTCCCAGGCCTTTGTAGTCTCGTTGAGCTGATCGACCGCCACAAGCCCGTCGCCCAGGTTGTGGACCCGCTCGCCCCCGGCAAGGCTCAATGAGAGGGAGTCGTTAACCGACACTACGCTTACAACTTGAGCCATGATTAGTTATCCCGCGTTGGGACGGCATTGTCGCCCCGCGCCTCCTTGATTGCACGGGCCGAAAAGAGGTACAAGATGGAGGTCGTCGATTGACGGTGAAGAGAACGTGAAGCTCGGTTTTCTGCGGGTTACAGGGGCATCGGGGAAGTCTCCCGCCGTCCGCACCATTCGGGCTGCCCTGCTGGCTGGCGGCATCGCGGTGTCCGCCGCCGCGCTGAGCGGGTGCGATCGCCGGCCCGATACCGGGGTGGTCGTCGCCAGCGCGATCGGCGCACCGCCCCGCGTCGCCGATGCCAGCCGCGTCCTTCTCGACACCCCTTCCCGCCTGATGATGGACTCCACCGCGCAGGGGCTCGTGCGGTTCGATGCCGCCGGGCAGATCGAGCCGGGCCTTGCCGAGCGCTGGATCGTGATCGACGGCGGCATGAGCTACATCTTCCGCCTGCGCGAGGGCGACTGGGGCGACGGTACGCCGGTCACCGCGGACCAGGTGGTGACGATGCTGGAGCGCCAGATCGGGCCGAACTCGCGCAATCCGCTCGCGCCGTTCCTGACCGCGATCGACGAGATCGTCGTGATGACGCCGCAGGTGATCGAGGTCCGGCTGTCCCGCCCTCGCCCCGATCTGCTGAAGCTGTTCGCGCAACCCGAGCTCGCGTTGCTGCGCCTGCGCCCCTCGGGCGGGAGCGGTCCGTTTCGCGTCCTGCGCCGTGGCCGTGCGCCGCTGTTGCGCCCCGCCTTCGATCCGAACCAGGCCGATCCAGACGACCAGCGCGAGGCTAAGCCCGAGGAGGACGTACGGCTGATCGGCGAACGTGCCGCGCGCGCGATCGCGCGGTTCGCCAATCGCGATTCCGATCTGGTCAGCGGCGGCAGTTTCGTCGACTGGCCTTTGCTCGCGACTACCGACATCGCCGCGGGCAACGTCCGCGTCGATCCCGCGGTCGGCCTGTTCGGTCTGGCGATCGTTCGCCGCGACGGGTTCCTCGCCGACCCTGCCAACCGTGCCGCGGTGGCCGAGGCGATCGATCGCACGGCGCTGACCGCGGCGATCGCGCCCGCCTGGGATCCCGCCGATCGGATCCTGCCCGACATCCTCGATTCCGCCGCGCTGCCACAGGTCCCCGCCTGGACGCTGCTGACGCAGGACGAACGCCGTGCCGCAGCCAGGCAAAGGGTCGCGGCCTGGACTGGTGGACCGATCGCGCTGCGGATCGCGCTGCCGGCAGGTCCCGGCGCCACGCTTCTCTATGCGCAGGTCGCCGCATCGCTGATCGCGGTCGGAATCACGCCGGTACGCGTCGGCATGCGCGATGCCGCGGACCTGAAGCTGGTCGATGCGGTCGCGCCCTATGACAGTGCGCGCTGGTATCTGGCGACCGCGTGCGTGGTGTGCGGCGAGGTGGCGCAGGCCGCTCTCGACGCAGCGCGCGAGGCACCCACGCTGGCCGAGCGCGGGGCGCGGATCGCGGCGGCGGATGCGGCGCTGAACGAGGACGTCGCGTTCATCCCCCTCGCGCGTCCGCTGCGCTGGTCGCTGGTGTCGCCACGACTGCGGCAATGGCAGGCCAACCCGCGCGCGTGGCACCCGTTGAACCGGCTGCGCGCCGATACCAACTAATGGCGATGAACCCTCGCGTCACCCGCATCGCCTCCGGCTCGATCCTGGAAACACTGCCGATGGGCAAGGACGCGCTGTCCGTCCGCCGCCGCGTCGAGGCGATGGAGCGCGTGATGGAGGGGCTGTTCGTCATCCCCGGCACCAATCGCAAGGTCGGCATGGACGTCGTGCTCGACCTGATCCCGTTCGCCGGCAGCACGATTGCGGCCGCGATCGGCGGATGGATGGTCTGGGAAGCGCGCAACATCGGCATGTCGAAGCTCCAGATGGCGCGGATGTTCGGCAATGTCGGCGTCGACTGGGCGCTCGGCATGATTCCATTCGTCGGCGCGGTCCCCGATTTCTTCTTCCGCTCGAACACGCGCAACCTGCGGATCATCAAGCGCCATCTCGACAAGCATCATCCGTCGACGACCACGCTCGAGGGATAATCGCGCAGCCCTGTTCGCAGGCGGGCCCATTCGCAGGTGGCGACGTCTGCGCTTTTCATCGTCGCGCGGTAGGCATAGCATCGTTGCCTGTCGGGCATCGGGCGCAGAAACATACCGAACACATGCCCGGATTAGGATCGCGCCATGTATCCCAATTCCGTTCTTCCCGATGCGGCCAAACCCGTGTTGCTGGTGGTCGACGACGACCAGATGATCCGCACTCTGCTCGCCGAGAGCCTCGGCATGCACGGCTATCAGGTCGAAACCGCCACGAATGCGCGTGACATGGATGCCGTCCTGGCACGGCGCAGCGTATCGCTGATCCTGCTCGACGTCATGATGCCCGGCGAAGACGGCCTGTCCGTATGTCGTCGGTTGGCGGGCGTCGGCGCACCGCCGGTCGTGCTGCTGAGCGCACTGGGCGACGAACCCGATCGGATCCTGGGCCTCGAGATCGGCGCCAGCCATTACCTGTCCAAGCCGTGCAGCCCACGCGAGATCCTGGCGACCGTCCGCGCGGCGCTGCGGGCACGCGAAATCCAGGATGCGGGCGAGAGCCGGTCGTTCGGGTTCCTCGGCTGGCGAGTGGATTTCGCGGCGCACGAGTTGCTCGATCCCGAGGGCACGCTGATCGACCTGACCGATGGCGAGTTCGCCGTCCTGCGCGTCTTCGTCGAGCGGCCGCGCCGCGTGCTGGCGCGCGATGCGCTGCTGGAGGCGGCACGCGGCCCCGATACCGAGGCGTTCGATCGCGCGATCGACGTCCAGGTCAGCCGGTTGCGCCGCAAGCTCCGGTCCCGCGGCGACGAGATCATCCGGACGATCCGCAACGAAGGCTATTTCTTCGTCCCGCGCGTCGCGCGCCAGTGACGACCCTGCTGACGCCGGCCGGCGCTTCTCCGGTGAAGGGCAGCATGCAGCGTCCTTGGCCGCTGTTCCTGCGCATCTTCGCGCTGATGCTCGGCACGGTCATGCTGGTTCAGGTCCTGAACTTCGCGGTCGTGCTGCTGATTCCGCCGCCGATGCCGGTGATCTTCACCGCCAACCGCGTCGCCGCGGTCGCGCGAACCGGGCATGATCCGGGCGGATTGCTCAAGGCGGAACTGTCGTCCGGCCCGCCGCGGCCGAGCGACAATCCGCGCGACAGCCGGCTGGCCGCGTCGATCGCGACCGATCTAGGGCTGGCCCGCGACAAGGTGACCGTGGATACCGAGCGGTCGGCGATGCCGATGTTCGCCGGTGCGCTTCGTCCGCCGCTGCCGATGGGCATGGGTCGCCGACAGCCACCGCCCCCGTCGTTCGACAACGCGCTGTTCGGCCCCTTCGTGGTCTCGATCGAGGCGCCGAACGGCCGATGGCTGGTGATACGCCCGTCGCGCAACACGGTCGGGCCGTGGCGGATGCGGATCATACTCTGGTTCCTTGTCGCGATGGCGGTCGCCGCGCCGATTGCCTGGGCTCTGGCGCGCCGCGTCGCAAAGCCGATCGGTCTGTTCGCTGCCGCCGCGGAACGGCTCGGTCGCGATCCGCGCACCGATCCGCTGCGCGTGTCGGGCCCCCCGGAGATCGCCGAGGCCGCGAGCGCCTTCAACCTCATGCAGGAGCGGCTGAACCGGTATGTCGAGGACCGGACGACGCTGATCGCGGCCGTCGCGCACGATCTGCGGACGCCGTTGATGCGGCTGTCGTTGCGGCTGGAAAAGGCGCCCGACGACATTCGTGCCTCGAGCGAAGGCGACATCCAGGAAATGAGCCAGCGGATCGGCTCGGCCATGGCGTTCGTCCGCGACATGACCCGCCATGTCCGCCGGCAGCGGCTCGACCTGCGATCGCTCGCCGAGAGCGTCACCGACGACTTTGCCGACCGTGGTGATTCCGTCGTCCTGCACCCGGGCGCAGCGCTGACGATGGAGGGCGATGCGCCGTCGTTGAAGGCGGTGCTCGCCAACCTGGTCGGCAACGCGGTCAAATATGCCGGCCATGCCGATGTGCAGCTTCGTCGCGAACGCGGCCTCGCGATCATCGAAGTGTCGGACACCGGCCCCGGCATGGCGCCGCAGGACTTGGCGCGGGCGTTCGAGCCCTTCTTCCGCGCCGAACAATCGCGCAACCGCGATACCGGCGGCAGCGGGCTTGGCCTTGCCAGCGTTCGCGCGGTGGCCCGCGGGCATGGCGGCGACGCGACCATCGCCAACCGCCCTGGCGGCGGACTCGTCGCGGTGGTGACGCTGCCCGTCTGAGTTAGCCGTCTGAGCGGACCGTCTGAGCCGGACACATCGCGGCAATGATCGGCGTGTCTGACGCACGATCCGGCAGCAGGGAGTTTTGCATGCGTATCGTCCTAATGATCGGCGTCGCCGCCATGGTGGCGGGATGCGCCACGCAGGATTCGCGGCATGGCGGACCGGGCGGCGCGTCCGGTCGTGGTCCCGGCAACGGTCCAGCCCGTGGCCCAGAGCATGGCCCAGAGCGTGGCAGGGGCCAGCTTTTCATCAGTCCGATGGGCGAACCGTTCCGCGCATCGGCGCGCGCGGGGGCGGCACAGGATCTGTGGTTTACCGGCGCGGATGCCGATGGCGACGGACGGATCACGCTGGCCGAATTCCAGCACGACGCCACGCGGTTCTTCGCGGTGCTCGATCGCGGCAAGGACGGCGAGATCGATCCCGACGACATCGCCTTTTATGAAAACGTCCTGGTGCCCGAGATCCGCGTTGCGTCGGGCGGGCGTGGCTCCGGGCCCGAGGGCGGCGGACCGCGCGGTGGACGCGGCGGGCGCGGTCGCGGCGGTCCCGGCGGTGGTGGAGCTGGCGGCCAGGGCATGCAGTTCGGCAGCGGCGACGGCAACGGCAAGAAGAGCGCCGTCGTCCACGAGCGCCTCGGCGCGGCCCGTTTCGGATTCTTCGACCTGCCCGAGCCGGTGATCGCGGCGGACGTCAATCTCAACCGGGGGATCGATCCAGGCGAGTTCGCCAAGGCGGCAACGACGCGGTTCGCGGCGCTCGACCGCAACCGGGACGGCGCGCTGACCCGCGGCGAACTGCCACGCGCCGGTGGCGAGACGTGGCGGAACGGCTCGGACCTGCCGGTCGTCCCGCCACCGGAACCGCGCGAGCCCTGACGTAGCTCCGGTTCCCGACGACGACCGTCGCCGACACTCGTTATCGCCGTTCTCGTAGTAACCGGAACGACGAAACCAAGTGCCGCGCGACGGTGCGGTCACGCTCGCCGGATCAAGGCCGCGGTGGCATGTTGCCCATCGGCGGGCGGGGACCGTCTCCTCCCATTCCCATCGGGCCCATTCCCATCGGCCCCGGCCCCATCGGCCCCGCCCCCATCGGACCCGGACCCATCGGACCGAACCCCGGCCCCCTGCCGTGCCGCACCCGCATCAGCGCCTCGAACGCGCGACGCTGGGTCGGATCGAGCGAATCGTAGAAGGTGCGTGCGGCGGCGATGCGCTTCGCATCCTCGGCCGAGCGCCGCGCCGCATCCTGCGTCATCCGGTCGAGTTGCTGGGCGAACCCGTCGGTTGGCGGCATCGTCTTCGGCCCGTCCTGCCCCGGCGCACCGGGCATCGGAGCACCGGGCATCGGCCCGCGCCATGGCGGCGGGGGCGGCGTCATCGATGCGAGGAACGCCATCAGGGCCGGGCGTTGATCCGCGCGCAGGTTCAGCAGCAGGGCGGTATCGTCGGCCTCGCGCGCCTGCATCTGCGCCTGCATCTGGGCGATCATCGCCGGCGTCGGACCGGGGCCTCTACCGCCCATATGGTCCTGCGCACGCGCCGGCATCGACACCGCCAGCACCGCGGCGCCCATCAACGGCCCCGCCCATCTCGTCGTCGTCTTCATGGTGATAGTCCCCTCGTGTTGACGCGGTCGCCGGCTCAGCCGAGCAATCCGGAAACGATCCATCGGCGACTGACCGCGGACTTGACGATCGTCGCGCCGCACCGCCGGCAGGCCGAGCGCTGGATCGGCTCGTCCTTGATGTCGCGGTGCCGCGACCGCGGCGTGTGACGGCCGAGCGCGCAGGCGGCCGATGGTCGCGTTCGCGCACCTGATGTCTGCATCTCCAACGTCTGCCCCCGTCCGCCTCGATCGCCGAAAGATCGGACCCGCGATCTGGCCGTCAAACTTGTCCCCCGTATTTCGGCCACATTGCACACGCCCGCGTGACGCCGTTTTCATGTAGCCATGCCGCCGGTTTCGGCGTTCATGGCGGACCCGAGCGCGGTGTCGTCGCCCCGTGTCTCGCCGCCACAGTGGAGCCGATCATGGCCGAAGCCGATCTCGTCACCTTCTCCAACATCCAGCTGCGCCCGGATCCGTCGCGGACCGTGATCCGCCCGTTCAACATCGAATATCCCGGGCCGTTCAAGGTCGAGGGGCATCCCCGCGCCGAGCGCGTGATCGACCGCGTGCTGTCGCTGACGCACGACGAGCTTCATGCCGAACGCGAGCGCGTCACCGCATCGCTGGACGAGCGCCACCGCGACGTCGACGACCTGCTGCTCCACCGTTTCGGTGAGGTCATGGCAGTGGTGCACGACACCCGCGAGATCACGCGCGACCAACAAGTCCTGATCGGCGCGTATCTGAGCGGGGAATATTCGTTCGAAGCCGCCGCGCTGTTCAACCCGAGCATGGTGCTGCATCCCGACCAGACCGGTGCGCCCGACGACGGTCTCCGCTTCATCCTGTCGCTGCGCGGGATCGGCGAGGGTCACGTGTCGTCGGTCACGTTCCGCACCGGCCGCTGGTCGCCGCAGGACGGCTTTTCGGTCGATCCCGCCAGCCGGACCGCAGTGCCGCCGCGGATAGCACCGACCGACCGCGGTGCGACCGATGGCGGACCGACCCAGTTGAATTGCAGCGGCAGCCGCGAATTATCGGAGACGGTGATCTTCCCGATCCTACCGAGCCAGCGCCAGGGGATCGAGGATCTGCGCCTCGTCCGGTTCGAGGATGCCGGCGAGGTTCAGTATCTCGGCACCTACACCGCGTTCAGCGGGTCCGAGACGCGCTGCGAACTGCTGCGGGGAGAGGACTTCAAGACGTTCGAGATGCAGCCGATGCGCGGCGCGGTCGCGGCCACCAAGGGGATGGCGCTGTTCCCGCGCAAGATCGACGGGCGCTTCGCGATGCTCGGGCGGCAGGACAACGAGAATATCTGGTTCCTCAGCTCGGACGACCTGCTGACCTGGGAGGGCGGCACCAAGATCGTCGAGCCGAAATGGCCGTGGGAATTCATCCAGATGGGCAATTGCGGCTCACCGATCGAGATCGACGAAGGCTGGCTGGTGCTGACCCACGGCGTCGGCAGCGTCCGAAATTACTGCGTCGGCGCGTGCCTGCTCGACCGGGACGATCCGACCAGGCTGCTCGCACGGATGACGGAGCCGCTGATCGTGCCGAGCCCGAAGGAACGCGACGGGTATGTGCCGAACGTCGTCTACAGCTGTGGCGGGATCGTCCATGACCGCACGCTGCTGCTGCCGTTCGGCGTGGCGGACAATTTCGCCTCGTTCGCGACGGTGGACGTGGGACGATTGATTGCGGCCATGGCGTGATTTGGGCGGCACTTCATCGATCCTCCCCCGCCAGGGGGAGGTGGCGCTGAAAGCGACGGAGGGGGAGGACACGGAACGAGCGTGGTCGCCTACCTCCCCCTCCGTCAGGCTACGCCTGCCACCTCCCCCTTGCGGGGGAGGATCGTTCAGAGAATACCTAGTCGCTATGTCCTATTCGGCAAACTCAGTCCGTTGGACGACGAGTGCCGCACCAGCGAAATCCTCCGTCGCGACCGCCTCGATCTGGCGCTCGATACCGCGCGTAAGCCCAGCGGGCACCGTCACCGCAAAGCCGCGCGCGATCAGGCCTTCGACGGCCCAGCGGACGCAATAATCCGCCGCGACGCCGATCACCGTCACGTCCGTGACGCCGCTCGCCGCCAACCCCGCGAAGAACTCCTCCCGCGGTGTCGTCGGTCGGTCGGAATCCCGCGCGTCCTCGATCGCCAGGTCCGGCTCGGCCCACATATCGAACACCCCCTTCTCGATCCGCCACGCTGGAATCGCCGCATCGATCAGTGCCACGTCGAGCATGTTGCGCCACCCTTGCGTGCCGCGAACGCAGTGGATCGGAAACATCGCCGCCTCGGGCGATGCGGCATAGGTCTCGACGAAATGCGTATCGAAGGTGAAGAGAACGCCCGTCGTATCCTCGGGCTTCAGCGCCGCCAGCCACGCCTGCATCGGCGCGACCAAGGCCGCCGCTCCGGCCACGCTCAGCGCGCCCTCGCCCGCCATGAAATCCCACTGCGTATCCACCACGACCACGAACCGCGCCATCGCCCGTCTCCTTTGGCCGCTGCTTGACACACTCGCGTCTTCTCGGACACCCGCAGCACTCGCAACGCAGGAGCCCGCGCGCATGGCCGTGACCGATATCGCCACCCGGACGTATAATCACAATTTCCGGCTCGATCCGATCGTGCGCAGCCTGCTCGATACCGATTTCTACAAGCTGCTGATGTTGCAGATGATCCGGCACGCCTATCCGGACGTCACCGCCACCTTCGCACTGATCAACCGGACGAAGACCGTGCGGCTGGCCGAGATCGTCGACGAAACCGAGTTGCGCGCGCAGCTCGATCACGCGCGGACGCTGCGGTTCGCGAAGAAGGAGCTGATCTGGCTTGCGGGCAACAGCTTCTACGGCAAGCAGAAGATGTTCGGGCCCGAGTTTCTCGCCTGGCTCGCCGAGTTCCAGTTGCCGGCATACGATCTGCGCCAGGTCGACGGGCAGTATGAGCTGCATTTCGAGGGGCCGTGGAGCCACACGACGATGTGGGAGATCCCCGCGCTGACGATCATCAACGAGCTGAAATCGCGCGCGGCCCTGCGCGACCGCGGGCGGTTCGCGCTCGACATCGTCTACGCGCGCGCCAAGGCCAAGCTGTGGGAAAAGGTGGAGCGCCTGCGCGAGCTGCCCGACCTCGTCCTGTCGGATTTCGGCACGCGGCGGCGGCATGGGTTCCTGTGGCAGCGCTGGTGCGTCGAGGCGCTGAAGGAAGGGCTCGGCGACCGGTTCATCGGCACCTCGAACGTGCTGCTGGCGATGGATGCCGACCTCGAGGCGATCGGCACCAACGCGCACGAACTGCCGATGGTGACCGCCGCGCTGGCCGAGAGTGATGCCGAACTCGCCGAAGCGCCGTACCGCGTGCTCGAGCATTGGCGGCAGCATTATAACGGCAATCTGCTGATCGCGCTGCCCGACGCGTTCGGGACGACCGCGTTCCTGCGCCACGCGCCGCACTGGCTGGCGGAGTGGACCGGTTTCCGTCCCGACAGCGCGCCGCCGATCGCGGGCGGCGAGCAGATCATCCGCTGGTGGGAGGAGCAGGGCGTCGATCCGAAGACCAAGCTGCTGATCTTCTCCGACGGCATGGACATCGACACGATCGAGCAGACCTATCGGCATTTTCATGGCCGCGTGCGGATGAGCTTCGGCTGGGGGACCAACCTGACCAACGATTTCCGCGGCTGCGATCCGGACGGCGCGGCGGCGCTGGAGCCGATTTCGCTGGTCTGCAAGGTGATCGCGGCGAACGGGCGACCGGCGGTGAAGCTGTCGGATAATCCGGCGAAGGCTACCGGGGAACCGGCGGAGATCGAGCGCTACCTGCGGGTGTTCGGGGAAGCGGACAGGGCGAGCGCGCCGGTGCTGGTGTGAGGGCGTAATTCTGCTCCCCTCCCTGGAAGGGAGGGGTTGGGGGTGGGTCGGTTTCCGTATTGGGCGACATTGCGGCACGAGCCGACCTACCCACCCCCAGCCCCTCCCTTTCAGGGAGGGGAGCAACATACTCCCTAGTCCTCGACCAGTTTCATTAAACGCCGCTCGACCGGAGCCAGCACCGGGCCCAGTTCGTGCCCGCGTTTCACCACCGCGCCGGCTTCGCCGATCAGCGCCCACATGCCTTGCTTGTTGCGCAGCGCCGGGCGCTTCTCGATCCTGAACTCCGGGCGTTCGGCGGCGCGACGGAAGGCAGCGAAGACTGCGGCGTCCTTGCCGAGATCGATCGCATAGTCACGCCAATGGCCGGCGGCGACCATCCGGCCGTAGAGATCGAGAATCCGATTGAGTTCGAGGCGTTCGAAGCCGACCTGCGTCGCCTTGGACGGTGTCGGGAACGGCACGACGCCCATCAGTTCGCCACCCTCATGCTCGGTCGCGCCGGTCCTCTGGACGATCTTCGGCGAGCAGTGCGTCGAGACGCTTGCGCATCGTCTCCAACTCGCAGCGCATGAGCTCCATTTTCTGCGTGGCAGGGTCGAATGCTTCGCTGCACGGCGTACCGTAAGGCACGAATCGCGGCATTTCGGGTGCGTTGCCGCCCTCGATCGTGGTTGCACGCGCGGGAATGCCGACCACCGTCGTGCCCGCCGGCACGTCGCGCGTGACGACCGCGTTGGCACCGACGCGCGAGCGCTTGCCGAGCGTGATCGGGCCGAGCACCTGCGCGCCCGAACCTATGATCGCGCCGTCGGAGATGGTCGGGTGGCGCTTGCCCTGGACGCCGTTGTCGGGACTGGTGCCGCCCAGCGTGACGCACTGGTAGATCGTGACGTCATCGCCGATCTCCGCCGTCTCGCCGATCACCACGAAGCCGTGGTCGATGAAGAAATTGCGACCGATCGTCGCGCCCGGATGGATGTCGATCGCGGTCGTGAAGCGCGACCAGTGATTGACGCACCGCGCGAGGAAATACAGTTTCGCCTTGTACAGGCGGTGCGCGATGCGGTGATAGCCGAGCGCCCAGACGCCCGGATACAGCATGATCTCGGCGCGCGAATGGGGGGCCGGATCGCGGGCGCGGATCGAATCCAAATAGGCCAGTAATCCGCTCGACATGCGCAGTCCCCTTCGCGATGTCCGTATCTAGGGTATCGAACGGCCGATTTCCAGAACCGGGTCCGCAAGGGGATCGGAGGCGGCTTCTCCTCGTTGGGATCGGGGTAAAGCCTATCTTTGTTGTGGGATAAGCCCGCGCGTTGCAGTTTGGGTTCGACAACGAGGGAATGCCGATGTTCGACCTGACGACCTTGAGCTTCGAGACGCTCCTGCCCTTCATCCTCGTCGGGTTCGCGGCGCAGGTCGTCGACGGTGCGCTGGGTATGGCGTTCGGCGTGATCTCGAACACGCTGCTGCTGTGGGTGGGCGTGCCGCCAGCCGCGGCGTCGGCGGGGGTGCATACCGTCGAGACGTTCACGACCGCGGTGTCGGGGATCAGCCATGTGCTGCACAAGAACGTCAACTGGACGCTGTTCCTGCGGCTGATGATCCCGGGTGTGATCGGCGGCGTGCTGGGCGCATACGTGCTGTCGAACATCGACGCGAGCACGGCGAAACCGTTCATCCTCGCGTATCTGACGTCGATCGGCGTGTATTTGCTGTACCGTGGGCTTCGCTATCCGCCCAAGCAGAAGGAGCCGAAGATCGTCGAGCCGCTGGGGCTGGTCGGGGGGTTCCTCGACGCGGCGGGCGGTGGCGGCTGGGGGCCGGTGGTGACGTCGAACCTGCTCGTGCAGGGCGCGGCGCCACGGACCACGATCGGGACGGTCAATACCGCGGAGTTCTTCCTGACCGCGACGATTTCCGCGACGTTCATCACGCAGCTCGGCTGGGCGGCGTTTACGCAGGCTACGGTGGGACTGCTGATCGGCGGGGTGCTGGCGGCACCTTTCGGGGCGCTGCTGGCGAAACGCGTGCCGGCGAAGACGTTGATGGTGATGGTCGGCGTGATCCTAACGATCACGAGCCTGTTCGGGCTATACCGCGCGATCTGGCACTGATTTTTAATTCTTGCCCCTCCCTGGAAGGGAGGGGTCGGGGGTGGGTCGGTTTCCGTATCAGGCGACGTTGCGACACAAGCGGGCCTACCCACCCCCATCCCCTCCCTTTCAGGGAGGGGGGCTTTCCGTCTTCAGGTCAAAGCGTCGCGTGGACTGTCGCAACCGCGGCCATCACCGCGCCGATCCGCACCGACGTCTGGATCGCTTCCGCGGTAACGCCGGCCTTCTTCAAAATCTGCTCGTGGCTGTCGATGCACATGCCGCAGCCGTTCATCGCCGACACGGCGAGGCTGAACAGCTCGAAATCGACCTTGTCGATGCCCGGCTGGCCGATCACGTTCATGCGCAGCTTGGCCGGCATGTTGCGATATTCCTGGTTACCGGCGAGGTGCGTGAACCGGTAATAGACGTTGTTCATCGCCATCACCGCAGCCGCCGCACGCGCTGCATTGGCAGCCTCGGGCGAGAGTTTCGGTGCGCATTCGGCTTCGGCGGCCTCGACCAGTGGCTTGTAGCCCGAGCCATGCGCGCAGGTCAGCAGCAGGCCGTATTTGCGCTGGTCGCTGAGGTGCGTCTCGTTGAGGAGCGAACCGACGTTGAGACGGATGTCCTTGGCGTATTCGGGCAGCGTGCCCGCGAATTCCTTGAGCGACATGATCTTCTTTTTCTTCCTCCCCTCCCGCTGGCGGGAGGGGACCGAGGGGTGGGCCCGCGCTCACCATGAACGAATGCGTCCGGGGAGCGCGCGGGCCCACCCCCTGCCCCCTCCCGCGAGCGGGAAGGGGAAAGAAGAGTTTTACTTACGCAGCCAGCTGGAGGACGTCGTCGCCCTTGTTCCAGTTGCACGGGCAGAGCTCGTCGGTCTGCAGCGCGTCGAGTACGCGGAGCGTCTCGGCGGGGTTGCGGCCGACGTTCAGGCCGTTGACCTGGACCGCCTGGATGACGTTGTCCGGATCGATGATGAAGGTCGCACGGAACGCGACATGCTCGTTCTTGTCGACGATGCCGAGCGCGTCGGCGAGCTTGGCGCCGTTATCCGCCAGCCACGGGAAATCGGCTGCGGCCAGATCCGCGTCCGACTTGCGCCAGGCGAGGTGGACGTGCGCGGTGTCGGTCGATGCGCCGATGAGCACGGCGTCGCGGTCCTCGAAATCGCTGCGGATGTCGCTGTAGCCGACGATCTCGGTCGGGCAGACGAAGGTGAAATCCTTCGGCCAGTAGAACAGCACCTTCCACTTGCCCGGATACGCCGTCGTCAGATCGAGCGTCTCGCCGGCGGGCAGCGCGGCAACGCCCTGCTGGACGGGAATGGTCATCGATGGGAACTGATCGCCGATGGTCAACATGATGGAAGCCTCCTGAAAAATCTTTGGCTCCAGGCATCCTCACAGGCGGCGGGTATCCCGCTCGTTCGTTGTGCAATGCGGTATATGGGGACTGGTGTTATCGATCCAACGGTCTATTTATCATCCGATGATCGATTGAGGCGATTAATGGCAGCCACGTACCTACCCACGTT
Organism: Sphingomonas faeni; assembly: GCF_024273235.1. Taxonomy (GTDB): domain Bacteria; phylum Pseudomonadota; class Alphaproteobacteria; order Sphingomonadales; family Sphingomonadaceae; genus Sphingomonas; species Sphingomonas faeni_A. Next base: position 82,490 of record NZ_JANBVH010000013.1, read on the forward strand.
AAAACAGTTGCAATATCTGGTCGCGCTGAAGGACCATGGTCATTTCGGGCGCGCGGCGGAGGCGTGCTTCGTGACGCAGTCGACGCTGTCCGCAGGCCTGCGCGAGCTGGAAACGCTGATCGGCGTGGTGCTGGTCGAGCGTACGCGGCGGGTCGTGCGGTTCACCCCGCTGGGTGATTCGATCGCCGACAAGGCGCGGCGCGTGCTGCGCGAGGCGGAGGAACTGGGCGACATGGCGCGCGCCGCCGGCCAGCCGCTGTCGGGCGACATGCGGATGAGCGTCATCCCGACGATCGCGCCGTTCATGCTGCCCAGGATTTTGCCGCGGTTGCGAAAGGATTATCCCGACCTGAAGCTGTTCCTTCGCGAGGAGCCGAGTGGTCCCGCGTGCGAGGGTCTGCACAATGGCCGGACCGATTGCGTGCTGCTCGCCCTCCCCTATGCCTGCGGGGAGGTCACGTCGGAGACGCTGTTCGAGGATCGGCTGTTCGTCGCCTATCCGTCGGGCGAAGTGCCGTCGGCGCTGCCCGCGATCCCCGCGTCGGCGATCGACGAGACGCGGCTTCTGCTGCTCGAGGACGGGCATTGCCTGAAGGATCATGCGCTCGGCGCGTGCAACCGGCCCGAACTGCGCGCGGAGGCGACGATGCTGGGGACGTCGCTGCATACGATCGTGCAGATGGTCGACAACGGGCTCGGCATCACGATGCTGCCCGAGATGGCGCTGAAGGCGGGTATCCTCGACAACACCAACATCACCGCGCGGCCGCTCGACGAGATCAACGCGGTGCGGCGGATCGCGCTGGTCTGGCGTCGGGCGAGCCCGCGGGAGAAAGACTTTAGGCTGATGGCGAAGGCGCTGGCCGACGTTCAATAGACCCCGCTTCTGCCCCCATCCCTGAAAGGGAGGGGTTGGGGGTGGGTCGGGTTCCGTATCGGGCGACGTTGCGACACAAGCAGGCCTACCCACCCCCAGCCCCTCCCTTTCAGGGATGGGAGACCGTTGCGCTTCAGGCCCGCCCGTTCAGTTCCTGGACATCCGCCCACCCCGAGATTGGCACGGGTGCGCAACCAACTCGGCGTTCGATCGTATCTTTCGAACTTCCCGCTGGAGACCCGATGATGTCGAAGACGCTTCCGCTACTGCTGATGACGAGTGCGCTGACACTCGCTGCGTGCAGTGGCAAATCGAAGGACGACGTGGCGAGTCCGTCGACCAACCCCGCGCTGGCGGTGCCGAACGGCCCTCCCGCGGTCGCCAATCCCACCGTCGGCGGCGTGCCGATGATGGCCACCCGGACGATCGTCGACAACGCGTCCGCCGCCCCCAATCTCTCGACGCTGGTCGCTGCTGTGAAGGCCGCCGATCTGGTCGGCACGCTGTCGGGTCCGGGGCCGTTCACGGTGTTCGCGCCGACCAACGACGCGTTCGGGCGGCTCGCACCGGGGATGGTCGACACGCTGTTGAAGCCCGAGAACAAGGCCTCGCTCACCAAGGTCCTGACCTATCATGTCGTGCCAGGCGCGATCACCGCCGACGACCTGCGCCAGCGCATTGCGGCCGGCGGTGGGACGGCGACGTTGACCACGGTCGAGGGCGATCCGATCACCGCGACGCTGGTCGGCGCGGTCATCACCCTGACCGACGTCAACGGCAACAAGAGTTATGTCGAGACCGCAGACGTGCGCCAGTCGAATGGCGTGGTGCATGTCGTCAACGGCGTAATCGTGCCGAAATTGAGCTGATCGGCACGACTGTCGGGCTCGGTTCGTCGCATCGATGGCGCGGCTGGTCCGCCAAAACATTGAAGACGGGCCGATCTCATACCTAACTTTTTCGTTCGAGTTTCTAATCGTCCCATCAATTATATTTGGAGTCGCACATGACTGTTAAGACGAACCTTCTGATTGCTGCCGCATCGAGCATGATCTTCGCCGCTGGTGCTACCGCACAGACAACGACGACGCCTGCGGCGCCCGCAGCACCGGCGCAGACGGCGCCAGCCACCACCGCCACGCCGCAGGCAGCGCCTGCGACTGGGGCTCCGGCCGCACCGACCGCCGCGCCGACGACGACGATCGCCGCCGCGCTGCCGACGCTGCCGAACCGCGCGACGCTGACCAAGCTGGTGACGGCGGCCAAGCTCGAGACGACGCTGGCAGGCCCCGGCCCGTTCACCGTGTTCGCGCCGAGCGACGAGGCGTTCACCCGCCTGCCGGCCGGCGCACTCGATACGCTGCTGAAGCCCGAGTCGGCGCCGACGCTTGCGACGATCATCAAGTATCACGTCGTTGCCGGCGCAGTGACCTCGGACCAGCTCAAGGCGCAGATCACCGCCGGCGGTGGCAAGGCGACGCTGACCACGCTCGCGGGCCAGCCGCTGATCGCCTCGCTGGGCCCGAACGGCAACATCGAGCTGACCGACACCGCCGGGATCAAGTCGTACGTCGACACGGCCGACATCAAGGAGACGAACGGCGTCGTCCACTTGACCAACGGCATGAGCGTTCCGAAGCTCGGCTAATGGCATTGCGGGCCGCAGCCTTACAAAGGCCGCGGCCCGTTTCTTGTTTCTCCGCGAAGGCGGGGACCCAGTCTGGGTTCCCGACTTCGCGGGAGAGCATTCTTTAGTTTAGCTCTGAGGCTGATCCCAGCGTGCAGCTGCCGTGTGATCGCCATCGCGCGCTTCGACCCAGCTCGCTTCAGCCCCTCGCGTTTCGCGCTTCCAGAACGGCGCGTCGGTCTTCAAGCGATCGATCAGATACGCACAGGCTTCCAGCGCCGCGCCACGGTGCGCCGCCGTCGCCGCGACGAACACGATCCGCTCGCCCGGCTGCATCGGCCCGACCCGGTGGACGATGATCGCCGCGCTCAGCCCCCAGCGTTCGATCGCCCCCTCGGCAACCTTCAGCAACGCCGCTTCGGTCGCCCCGGGATAATGTTCGAGCTCGAGCGTACCCACGCCATCATCCGCGCGGACGAGCCCGGTAAAGGTCGCCACCGCCCCGGCCCCGGCCGCTTCGGCGCGCGTCATCTCTGCCGCGATATCGATCGGCGAATGCCGGACCGAGATATGGATCATCCGCCGGTCACCGGTGGGAAGATCGCGATCTCCTGCGCCCGACCGATCGGCGTATCGAGCGGCACGAACTCCTGATCGACCGCCGCGCGCAACCGCGAGCGATTCTCGAACGCTTCGGCATGGCCGGCACTGGTTTCCGCCAGCCAGTCGACCAGGTCGGCGACCGTCGCGACGCTCGCGGGCGGCTCGACCATCTCCTCGCCCGTGCCGATGCGCTCGCGCACCCAGGCGAAATACACCATCCGTATCGTCGCCATCGTCAGTCCATGTGCTTCAGGCCGACGCGGAGATAATCCCACCCGGTCAACACGGTAAGGACGGCCGCGCCCCACAAGGCGACGATACCGACATTATGCACCCAGACCATCTCGGGCACCGCGCCGCCGAGGATGATCCCGCCGAGCGACACGAGTTGCAGCGTCGTCTTCCACTTCGCCAACTGCGATACGGGAACGGACACCTGCACCTGCGCCAGGAACTCGCGCAGCCCCGACACCGCGATCTCGCGCAGCAGGATTACGAGCGCGGCGATCACGTGGACGCCGGGAATATCGCGCGTGCCGACCAGGATCAGGATCACCGCGGCGACCATGATCTTGTCGGCGATCGGATCGAGGAAGATCCCCAGCCGCGATACAGCGCCGCTCGACCGCGCGAGATAACCGTCGAAATAATCGGTGATGCCCATCAGGCAGTACAGCACGAAGGCGATGCCGTAGCCCGCCTCCCAGTCGGGCCACCACAGGAACCAGACCAGCAGGGGCACCGCGACGATCCGCGACAATGTCAGGAGGTTAGGCAAGCTCAGCACCCACCACCTCTATACCGGTCGGCCGCGCGGCGAAACCGGTTTAAACGTTGGCGTGAGCATGACGCTGGGCTAAGGGTTTGGCGTATTTTCGCAACGATCTGGGCGATTTCTCGCATGCTCAATGCCCTCGGGTTGCTGAAGCAACGTCGCTTCCTGCCCCTGTTCACCACGCAGTTTCTCGGCGCGTTCAACGATAATCTGTTCAAGACTTCGATGGTCCTGTTCGCCACCTATGCGGTCTTCAACGACCCGAAAATGGAGGCGAACTTCAACGCGCTGGCGACGGGACTCGGCATCCTGCCGTTCTTCCTGCTGTCCGCGCTCGCCGGGCAATTGGCGGACAGCCACGACAAGGCGCGGATCATCCGGATCGTGAAGACCGTCGAGATCGGCATCATGCTGCTCGGCGCGACCGGACTGATGGTCGCGCGCGCCGGACATCCGTCGCTGGGAATCGGGTTGATGCTCGGCGCGGTGCTGTGCCTGGGTGTCCATTCGACGTTCTTCGGGCCGATCAAATACGCGATCCTGCCGCAGCATCTGAAGCCCTGCGACGTGCTCGGCGGCACCGGGCTGGTCGAGGCGGGGACGTATCTCGCGATTCTGCTCGGCACCGTGACTGCCGGCTGGATCCCGATCGAGGGCGCCGCCGCCGGCGTGCTGATCGTCGCGCTGGTCGGCTGGTTCGCCGGCCGGCAGGTGCCCCCCGCGCCGCGCGAAGGACCGCCGCTGAAGCTGGACTACAACCCGTTCACCGCGTCGTGGCGACTGATCAGCGCGACGCTGCACATCCCGCGGCTGTTCCTCGCGATCGTCGCGATCAGCTTTTTCTGGACGATCGGCGCGGTGCTGATCATCGTCTTCCCGCCGCTGGTCAAGAACGTGCTGACCGCCGACGAGCGGGTCGCGAGCTTCGTGATCGCGGTGTTTTCGGTCGGCGTCGCGATCGGCTCGGTGGTGATCAACACGATGCTGCGCGGGCGGATCTCGGCGAAGTTCTCGCCCGCGTCGGTGATCGCGATGGGCGGCTTCGTCGTGCTGTTCTCGTTCCTCGCGCGGACCTGGACGCCGGCGCCGGCCGGTCAGTTTTACGACTGGGCGGGGTTCATCCGCCAGCCCGGCGCGATCCCCGTGCTCGGGACGTTGCTGGCGATCGCGATCACCGGCGGGATGTTCGTGGTGCCGCTCTATGCGTTCCTGACGACGACCGTCGAGAAGGACCAGACCGCGCGCACCGTGGCCGCGAACAACGTCGTCAATTCGGGTGCGATGACGATCGGCTCGATTTTGGTCATCGGCATCACCGCGATGGGCGTCTCGCCGGAGGACATGCTGTTCCTGGTCGCGGCGATGTGCCTCGTCTCGGCATGGCTCGCGCAGAAGCTGCACCGCGCGTGCGACGACGATGTCGGCGGGTGCTTGCCGACGTTAAGACGGTAGCCAGTTCTCCCGGCCACCCTCTTCCGTTCGTGCTGAGCGAAGTCGAAGCACCTTCGCCCGGGACTAGCCCTTCGACTTCGCTCAGGGCGAACGGAATACCCTCAAAAAAAAAAGCTGTAGAAACAGGTGAAGAACGCCGCGAAGCTCAGGAAAAACAGCTTCACGTCCTGATCGTCGTTCTTCGCCGCCGCGACCACCGGCGGCGGCAACGACCGGCGCAGCGGATGACGGGCGGCTTCGTTGGTGAGGACTAGGCGTCTGGTCATGATGCAAACGTTAACGCCGCGTTTACTAATTCGACCAGTCGCAAAAATGGTTAAATCGGCCCCGTCCGGGAATGGGACGGAATCGCGCCGGCAACCGCCCGCCCGAGACCGCCGGCCGCCCCCTGTGCATGCCGCACCCCGCCGTCTAAGCTGCCTCCCATACCCCGCGACTCCGCGGCCAGAAGGACCCGAATTATCCAGCAGATTGCGGCACTTCCCTATGTGATCGACGCCGACGGCCATGCCCGCGTCATGCTGATCACCTCGCGCGACACCGGTCGCTGGGTGATCCCCAAGGGCAATCCGATCGTCGGGCTCGCCAGCCACGAGGCCGCCGCGCAGGAGGCGTATGAGGAAGCCGGCATCCGCGGCATCCCCTGCCCCACCGCGGTTGGCGAATTCGGTTATCGCAAACGCCGCCGCACCGGCCGCTACCGCGACATGATCGTGACGGTTTTTCCGCTCGCGTTCGTCGAACAACTCGACGACTGGCCCGAGCGCCATCAGCGCGAGACGCGCTGGTTTACGCTTGATCGCGCCGCGGACGCTGTCAATGAGCCCGGCCTGAAAGCGCTGATCGCGGCTTTCCGCGAGCCGCCGATCCCGGCGTCGCTCGCGCAACGTATCTTACCCGTCGTGCGCAAGAGTGCGAAAAGGAGAATTCCGATGCTGGGCTGGTTCCAGTCGCTGATGCCGAAGCAGGGGCGGTTCTTCGAACTGTTCGACGCGCATGCCGCGACGTTGGTCGCCGGCGCCGATGCGCTCGCACGGCTGCTCCACGGCGAAGGCTCGATCGAGGGCCAGATCGCCGAGATCGTCAAGCGCGAGCACGAGGCCGACGATATCACGCGGGAGGTGTTGCAGGACGTCCGCCGCGTGTTCGTGACGCCGTTCGACCGCAGCGCGATCACGGATTTGATCGGCGTGATGGACGATGCGATCGACCAGATGAACGGCACCGCCAACGCGATCGCGCTGTACGAGGTGACCGAGTTCTCGGCCGAGATGCGCGACATGGCCGGCATCATCGTCGAGGCCGCACGGATCACCGCCGAGGCGATCCCGCTGCTCCGCTCGCTCGGCACCAATGCGGGCCGGCTGCATGACCTGACCGCGCGGCTGATCCAGATCGAGGGTCATGCCGACGACATCCACGACACGGGCCTCCGCGCGCTGTTCCAGGCCTCGAAGATCAGCGCGGACCCGATGACCTTCATCATCAACCGCGAGATCTACAGCAGCCTGGAAAAGATCGTCGACCGCTTCGAGGACGTCGCGAACGAGATCCAGGGGCTGGTCATCGACCATGCTTGATGTGTGGCACTCCGAGGATGCTCCCCCCCGGCGAAGGCCGGGGCCCAATTGGGGGACGACAATAACGAAGGGCGGCGCGCCGTCACTGCAACCTCTCCACTTGGGCCCCGGCCTTCGCCGGGGTGGTGCCTGTGGGCGAGCGACCACGCTCGGAGCGACCGCGTCTGCTCCCCTCCCTGGAAGGGAGGGGTTGGGGGTGGGTCGGCCCGAGACGGAGCGCAACGCCCGCCCCACACCGACCCACCCCCTGCCCCTCCCTTCCAGGGAGGGGGGCCGGACGGCGCCTGGAGTGGCAGCATGATCCTCTCCCTCCCCCTCCTCATCGGCCTTATCGGCATCGCGCTGCTGTTCGACTTCCTGAACGGCCTCCACGACGCGGCGAACTCGATCGCCACGGTGGTCTCCACGCGCGTCCTCAAGCCCCAATACGCCGTCCTCTGGGCAGCCTTCTTCAACTTCATCGCGTTCGCGGTGTTCGGGCTCCACGTCGCGCAGACCGTCGGCACCGGGATCGTCCAGGCGCATGTCATCGACGCACAGGTGATCTTCGCCGCGCTGATCGGCGCGATCGCGTGGAACGTCATCACCTGGGTGCTCGGCATCCCGTCGAGCAGCAGCCACGCGCTGATCGGCGGGCTGCTGGGTGCCGGCATCGCCAAGATCGGCTTCGGCGCGATCGTCTGGAGCGGCGTGATCAAGACCGTCCTCGCGATCTTCGCCTCGCCCGCGATCGGCCTCATGCTCGCACTCGTACTGGTGCTCGCGGTCGCCTGGACCAGCCTGAAGCTCACCCCGCTCGGCGTCGACAAGCGCTTCCGCAAGCTGCAGTTGATCTCGGCCGCGCTCTATTCGCTCGGCCACGGCGGCAACGACGCGCAGAAGACGATGGGGATCATTGCCGTGCTGCTCTACTCGCAGGGCCTGCTCGGCGGCGAATTCCACGTGCCGCTCTGGGTCGTGCTGTCCTGCCAGGCGGCAATGGCGCTCGGCACGCTGTCGGGGGGCTGGCGGATCGTCCACACGATGGGCTCGAAGATCACCCGCCTCACCCCGGCACAAGGCTTTTGCGCGGAGACCGGCGGCGCGATCACGCTGTTCGCGGCGACGTTCTGGGGCATCCCGGTCTCGTCGACGCACACCATCACCGGCTCGATCGTCGGCGTCGGTGCCGCGCGGCGCCTGTCCGCGGTCCGCTGGAACGTCGCGAGCAACATCGTCGTCGCCTGGACGCTGACCCTGCCCGCCGCCGGGTTGATCGGTGCAGGAACGTACCTGCTCGTCGGGTTGTTCGTCTAAGCACCGATATCTTTAAGGTCGATCGCCGCCGTCTCCGTCATATCGACGGAGCGGCGGCGTTCTTGCTCGTCCGTACGCCGCTCCACCCCGAGTAACGCGACAGTGGCGATACCGCCTATTTCGGTCCGTCGCCGCGCAGGGGCGCCACCGCATCCTTGCCGAACTTCATGATCAGTTCGCCGATCTCGCGCGCCTGGCTCATGCTGCGCTGGCTCTGCTCGCGCAGATAATCGCCCTGGATCTTCATCACTTGCGTGAGGTCCTTGGCGCTGGCGGCCTCGCGCATGGCCGCGAATGCCTCGCGCGCATTCTGCTCGGCCTGGTCGATCATCGTCTTGCCGATCGTCGCACCGCCCTCGGCGATCTTGCCGCCGGTTTCCTTCAGCGCCTCGCCAGCGCGCTTCGCTGGATCGACGACCTTCTCGGAGAACGCATCGCGCGCCTTTTCGGTATTCTCGCGCATCGTGTCCGCGGCCCCCTTGGCTGCATCCGCCGCGCGGTCGGTCGCCGCCTTGCTCGCCTTCGCACCATCGTCGACCGCCCGCTTGAAGTCGTCCGCCATCGTCTCGCTCCTCTATTGCGCCACCATCTGGTCGAAGTTTCAACCGGTATGGCCGGCTTTGGTTGCGCCCGCCAGCTTGCACGCGCGCGCTTTAGTCTCGATAGGTCGCGCGGCTTTTACGGGGAACGTCCATGCGCATCACGATGATCGGTTCTGGCTATGTCGGCCTGGTGTCCGGCGCCTGCTTTTCGGATTTCGGGCATGACGTGATCTGCGTCGACAAGGATCAGTCGAAGATCGACGCGCTGCATGCCGGCCGCATGCCGATCTTCGAGCCCGGCCTCGACCAGCTCGTCGCGTCCAACGTCGCCGCGGGCCGGCTGACCTTCACCACCGATCTCGCCAGCGCGGTCGCGGGCGCCGACGCGATCTTCATCGCGGTTGGCACGCCGTCGCGGCGCGGCGATGGCCACGCCGATCTGAGCTATGTCTTTGCCGCGACCGAGGAAATCGCCGCCGCGGTCACTGGCCCGACCGTCGTCGTCACCAAGTCGACCGTCCCGGTCGGCACCGGCGACCGCGTCGAGGCGATCCTGCGTGAGAAGCGTCCCGAGATCGAAGTCGCGGTCGTCTCCAACCCTGAATTCCTGCGCGAAGGCGCTGCGATCGGCGACTTCAAGCGTCCCGACCGCATCGTCATCGGCACCGAGGACGACCGCGCAAAGCAGGTGATGCGTGACGTGTACCGTCCACTGTACCTCAACGAATCGCCGATCCTGTTCGTAAGCCGCCGTACGTCCGAGCTGATCAAATACGCGGCCAACGCGTTCCTGGCGACCAAGATCACTTTCATCAACGAGATCGCGGACCTGTGCGAGGCGGTCGGTGCCGACGTGCAGGACGTGTCGCGCGGCATTGGGCTCGACAACCGGATCGGCAAAAAATTCCTCCACGCCGGGCCCGGCTATGGCGGCTCGTGCTTCCCCAAGGACACGCTGGCACTGCTCAAGACCGCCGAGGATTATCAGACCCCAGTCCACATCGTCGAAGCGGTGGTGAAGGTGAACGACAGCCGCAAGCGCGCGATGGGCCGCAAAGTCCTGCACGCGCTCGGCGACAACCCGCGCGGCAAGACGGTCGCGCTGCTCGGCCTGACGTTCAAGCCGAATACCGACGACATGCGCGATGCCCCCAGCCTTGCGATCGCGACCGCGCTTGCGGATGCGGGCGTGACGGTGCGCACGCACGATCCGGAGGGCATGGCGCCGGCCAGGGCGATGATGCCCGACCTCGTCTATTGCGCCGACGCCTATGATGCAGCCGAGGGTGCGGACGCAGTGGTGATCGTGACCGAATGGGACGCGTACCGCGCACTCGACCTCGCGCGGTTGAAGCGTGTGATGGCCGGGCCGGTTATGGTCGACCTGCGCAACGTCTATCAGCGCGCCGACGTCGAACAGGCCGGGTTCGCCTACACGGCGGTCGGTCGGTGAGCGTCCCCGGCAACATATTCCAGTCACTGGACCTTTTGCGCTTTTACCCTATATACCGAACGGTATGAATAGGCTTTGCACGCTCACCGCCCCCAAGGGCCGCCCCCGCGAGTTCGATCTCGACGAAGCGCTGGCGGGTGCGTTGCGCGTGTTCTGGCGCAACGGCTACGAAGGCGCGTCGATGGCCGAACTGACCGCCGAGATGGGGATCACCAAGCCCAGTCTCTACGCGGCGTTCGGCAACAAGGAGGCGCTCTTCCATAAGGCGCTCGACCTCTACGAACGCGAGAAGCTCGCCTATATGACCTCCGCGCTCGACGCGCCGACCGCGCGCGCCGTAGCGGAAAGGCTTCTCCGCGGCGCGTTGCAGATGCAGATGAGCACCTGCGATCCCAAGGGGTGCCTGAGCGTTATCAGCAGCGTCGCATGCAGCGCCGAAGCCGAGCCGATCAAGGCCGAGGTCGCCAAGCGTCGCGCGTCGTCCGAAGCTGCCCTGATGAAGCGGTTCGACGAGGCTAAGGCCGCAGGCGAGTTCCCTGACGGCCTCGAGTCGCATGCATTGATGCGGTACCTCTTCGCGATCATGCAGGGGCTGTCGATCCAGGCCGGTTCGGGCGCGACTTGCACCGAGCTCAACCAACTCGTCGAGACCAGCCTGTCGGTGTGGCCGACCAAGTAAATCCGTTGGCACTGCCGACATAAAAGTCACGCTTCGTTACGGTCGCGATAAAAAATACCGGCCGGTACAAAAGTCTGTTGACTAGATGAACCCCAGGTTTATATACCGACTGGTATCGAAGCTCCCTCCTACTTCGGAGGGGGCAACCGGGGACACAAACCCATGACCACGGTTACAACCTAACCCAGAACGGATGGCTTCGGCCGACCGGACTCTCGAAAATTCAAGCGGGCAAGCGCGGCCCGAGGATGTGCCGGCAACGACCGCGCACGCCTTGCGATCAGCTGACGTAGGTGGACCGTTCACCGACGAAGGTCGGCGCTTGCCCGAAAAATCAAAAGGGGGACAATCCCATGGCTTATCTCGACCTCCACAACATGTTCGCCTCGCCCGTCGCCAGCCGCGCGCAGACGGTGACGGCGCCTGCCCCGACCGGCTTTTCCGCGCTCGAATGGAGCGTCATCGCGCTCGCCAAGCGCGACACGTTGCGCAGCCTGTCCGGCCCGAGCCGCATGTCGCGGGCGATGGGCAGCCTGTTCGGGCTCAGCACCGCATCGCGGCTCGCCGACCCCCGGCTCGAGGCCCTGCGGCGGATGGCGGTGTACGCCTGGCGCCGCGGCTTCGCACTGCCGATGGCCGAGATCCAGAACTTCCTCGCCGCCGGCTTTGCCGAGGCCCAGATCGAAACGCTCGTCGAGAGCGTGACCGGCATGCGCGTCGGCGCACAGCAGAAGCGGAGCATCGCAGCGTGAACCAACTTACCACGATCACGGCTGCGAACGACGCCGACGTCGCATCGTCGCCGCCCACGGACCGTCATCGACGGCCCGCATGGCAGCGCGGCGCGATGGTGCTCGTGCCGGTCGCGCTGCTCGGTGCGGTCGGCGTGAAGATGTTCGACACGCCGGATGCGGCGATGGCGGCGCCCCCGCCCGCCGCGGTCACGGTCGCCTCGCCGCTGGTCCGGCAGGTCAACGAGTGGGACGATTATGTCGGCCGGTTCGCGCCGAGCCGGACGGTCGATATCCGTCCGCGCGTCGCGGGCGAAGTCACCGGCATCCACTTCCGCGACGGCGAGATCGTCAGCAAGGGGCAGTTGCTCTTCACGATCGACTCCCGGCCATTCGCGGCGGCTTTGGCCGAGGCGCATGCCAACGTGGCAAGTGCCAAGAGCGCGCTGTCGCTGGCGCGTACCGATCTTGGTCGCGCACAACGGTTGGTCGCCGACGAAGCGGTCTCGGCCGGCGAAGTCGATGCCCTTCGCGGCAGGCTCGAAGCAGCCCAGGCCGCACTCGCAGCCGCTCAGGCGCGCGAACGCGCCCGCGCGCTCGACGTCGGCTTCACACAGGTTCGCGCCCCGATCGGCGGTCGCATCTCCGATCGCCGTGTCGATGCCGGCAACCAGGTCGCAGGCGGTGAAGGTACCGGCGGCACCGTGCTGACCACGATCAACGCGCTCGACCCGATCTACTTCACCTTCGACGGCTCCGAGGCTTTGTACCTCAAGACGCAGCGCGCGCGTCAGCCGGGTGCGGCCCCGGCGGCGGTGGAGATCCAGTTGCAGGACGAGACCGAGCATCGCTGGAAGGGCAAGCTCGACTTCACCGACAACGGGCTCGACCAGCGTTCGGGCACGATCCGCGGTCGCGCGGTGCTTGCCAACCCGGGCTATTTCCTGACGCCGGGGATGTTCGGCAACATGCGCCTCGCGAGTGCGGGAACGCGGCAGGCTCTGCTGGTGCCCGACGATGCGGTGCAGACCGATCAGGCGCGGAAAGTCCTGCTGACGATCGATGCGAAGAACGTGGTGAGCCAGAAGCCGGTCGAACTCGGGCCGGTGGTCGATGGGCTGCGGATCGTGCGCTCGGGGATTGGGCCTAACGACCGGATCATCATCCAGGGCACGCAGATGGCGATGCCCGGCGCGACCGTCGCGCCGAAGGTCGGCCGGATCGTGGTGGCCTCGGGTACGACGGCGCCGGCCTCGGTCCAGCCCATCTCGGGCGAGGCCACGCTCGCGAAATAGCTATCCACCCCGGCGAAGGCCGGGGCCCAAATGGGATAGCGTTTCGATTCAATCACTACGGTTCGCCCAATTGGGCCCCGGCCTGGGTTTCCATCGAAGTAATACTTCGATGAGGCCCTGTCGCCGGGGTGGTGTTGGGGCGTGTCCGTCGCTCTTCTTTCGAGGACACAAACCATGCGCTTCTCGCGCTTCTTCATCACCCGGCCGATCTTCGCGGGCGTGATCGCGGTGATCATCACGATCGTCGGTGCGATCGCCTACATGACGCTGCCGGTGTCGCAATATCCCGACATCGTGCCCCCCACCGTCACCGTCAGCGCGACCTATCCCGGCGCCTCGGCCGAGACCGTCGCCGAGACCGTCGCCGCGCCGATCGAGCAGGAGATCAACGGCGTCGACAACATGCTGTACCAGTCGTCGCAATCGACCGGCGACGGCAGGGTCACGATCACCGTCACCTTCAAGATCGGCACGGACCTCGATGCGGCCCAGGTGCTCGTCCAGAACCGGGTCGCGATCGCCGTCCCGCGGCTTCCGGAGGACGTCCAGCGTCTCGGCGTGGTGACGCGCAAGACGTCGCCCGACTTCCTGATGGTCGTCAACCTCGTCTCGCCCGACAATTCGCTCGATCGCGGGTACATCTCCAACTACGCACTGACGCAGGTCCGCGATCGCCTCAGCCGCATCGACGGCGTCGGCGACGTGCAGCTGTTCGGCGCGCGCGATTATTCGATGCGCGTCTGGATCGATCCCGGCCGCGCCGCCGCGCTCGACCTCACCGCCGGCGAGATCGTCGCGGCGTTGCGCGCGCAGAACGTCCAGGTCGCCGCCGGCACGCTTGGCCAGCCGCCCTATGACAAGGGCAACAGCGCGTTCCAATTGAACGTCGAAACGCAGGGTCGCCTGACCGATCCCAAGCAGTTCGCCGACGTCGTCATTCGGACCGACGCGCAAGGCCGCCAGGTCCGCGTCTCCGACGTCGCGCGCGTCGAACTCGGCGCGCAGGATTACGGCGCCAACACCTATCTCAGCGGCAAGCCGACGGTCATCGCCGCGGTCTTCCAGCGGCCCGGCTCGAACGCGCTCGGCGCGGCACAGGCCGTCACCGCCGAGATGGAAAGCATGTCGAAGCGCTTCCCCAAGGGTCTCGAATACAAGGTCATCTACAACCCGACCGAGTTCATCGCCCAGTCAATCGACGCGGTGAAGCATACCTTGTTCGAGGCGATGATCCTCGTGGTACTGGTGATCCTCGTCTTCCTGCAGAAGTGGCGCGCGGCGATCATCCCGATCGTGGCGATCCCGGTCTCGCTGATCGGTACCTTCGCGGTGCTCGCCGCCGCCGGGTACAGCCTCAACAATCTGTCGCTGTTCGGCCTCGTCCTCGCGATCGGCATCGTCGTCGATGACGCGATCGTCGTGGTCGAGAATGTCGAGCGCAACCTCGAACACGGGCTCTCCCCCTTGGAGGCGGCGCGCACGTCGATGGACGAAGTATCGGGCGCGCTGGTCGCGATCGTGCTCGTGCTGTGCGCGGTGTTCATCCCGACCGTGTTCCTGACGGGCCTGTCAGGCGCCTTCTACCGCCAGTTCGCGGTGACGATCTCGACCGCGACGATCATCTCGTTGCTGATCTCGCTGACGCTGTCGCCCGCGCTCGCCGCGATGCTCCTCAAGCCCACCGCACCCGCGGACTCCGGCAACCGCGTGACCCGCACATTGCGGCGCGCAGGCGATGCCTTCAACCGCGGGTTCGAGCGGATGGGCAACGCGTATGCCCGCCTCACCCAACGTCTCGTCACCGCGCCGAAGCGGATGATGGTCGCCTATGGCGCGCTGATCGCCGTCACGGTGGGCGTGTTCATGGTCACGCCGTCCGGCTTCGTCCCCGCGCAGGACCAGGGCTACTTCCTGACCGTCATCCAGCTTCCGCCGGGCTCCTCGGTCGAGCGCACCGACGCGGTGATGCAGAAGGTCGCGAAACGCATCCTGCCGCTCGCCGGCGTCAAGGGCGCGGTCATGCTCGCAGGCTTCGACGGCCCGTCGCAGACGCTCGCCCCCAACTCGGCCGCTGCCTACATCCCGCTAAAAAGCTTCGAGGAACGCAAGAAACTCGGCGTCACCCTCGCCAGCATCATGGCGGAATCGCAGAAGGCGACCGGCGACATCACCGAAGCGCGCCTGCTGATCGTCCCGCCGCCTTTGATCCAGGGCATCGGCTCGGCCGGCGGCTACCGTCTGATGGTGCAGGACCAGGGCGGTCACGGTTACGGCGAACTCGGCAAGACGTCGTACGCGCTGATCGGCCAGGCCAACCAGACCCCGGGTCTCGCGCAGGTCTACACCTTCTTCGACACCGCCACGCCGCGCATCTTCGCCGACGTCGACCGCGCCAAGGCCAACCTCCTCGGCGTTCCCCCGGAACGCGTGTTCGAGGCGTTGCAGGTCTATCTCGGGTCGGAATTCGTCAACGACTTCAACCTGTTGGGCCGCACCTTCCGCGTCACGGCCCAGGCCGATGCACCGTTCCGCAACACCACCGCGGATATCGCCAACCTCAAGACGCGCTCCAATTCGGGCCAGATGGTCCCGGTCGGCTCGGTCTCGACCTTCAAGGACAAAACCGGTCCGTACCGCGTCGTCCGCTACAACCTCTTCCCCGCGGTCGAGGTCGATGGCGACACCGCCAAGGGCTATTCGTCCGGCCAGTCGCTGGTCGCGATGGAGAAGCTCGCCGATGCATCGCTGCCCGCCGGCTACGCGCATGAATGGACCGGCATCGCCTACCAGCAGAAGGCGGCGGGCAGCACCGCCGCGCTCGTCTTCGGCATGGCCGTGGTGTTCGTCTTCCTCGTGCTCGCCGCGCAATATGAGAGCCTGACGTTGCCGCTCGCGATCATCCTGATCGTGCCGATGTGCCTGTTGGCCGCGATGACCGGCGTGAACCTGCGAGGTATGGACAATAACGTCCTCACGCAGATCGGCCTGGTCGTGCTGATTGCACTCGCCGCGAAGAACGCGATCCTCGTGGTCGAGTTCGCCAAGCAGGCCGAGGAACAGGACGGGCTCACCCCGGTCGAGGCCGCGGTGCGCGCGGCGAAGGACCGGTTGCGGCCGATCCTGATGACGAGCTTCGCGTTCATCCTCGGCGCGGTGCCGCTGGTGATCGCCGAGGGCGCGGGTGCGGAACTCCGCCAGGCGCTCGGGACGGCGGTATTCTTCGGGATGATCGGCGTGACCGGCTTCGGCCTGCTCTTCACCCCCACCTTCTATGTCGTCGCAAGGGCGCTGGCGAAGCGGTTCGAACGCCGCCGCCCAGCTGCACCCGCCACGACCCTACAGCCAGCCGAATAGGACCCAGCATCATGAAGTCCGCCCTCCTCGCGAGCCTCTCGGCGCTGACGCTCGCCGCCTGCGCCGCCGGCCCCGACTATGTCGCGCCGATCACCCCACCCAAGGCGGCGGCGTCGTTCGTCACCGCGAATGCTGCGACCGTTACGACGGCGCCGGATAACGACTGGTGGCGGATGTACCGCGACCCGGTCCTCGACGGCCTCGTCGCGGACGCGCTCGCAGCGAACACCGACCTCCGCGTGGCAGTCGCCCGCCTCGACAGCGCCCGCGCGTCCCTGCGCGGCGCCAAGACCGACCGCGAACCGCAGGTGAACGCCGGCGCGAGCGGCAACTATTCCCGCACCTCACAACTCCAGAACCTCCCAGGTTTCGACCGCCAGCGCGCTACCTATGACGTCGGCCTCGACGTCAGCTACGAGGTCGATCTCGCCGGCCGGGTCCGCCGCAACGTCGAAGCCGCACGCGGCGACGTCGGCGCAGCGCAAGCCGATGCGGACGCCGTCCGCGTCTCGATCGTCGCCGCCACCACGCGCGCCTATGTCGACGCAGCCTCGTCCGCCGAACGCCTCGCGGTGGCCCGGCGGATCGTCGACCTGCTCGACAAGTCGAACACGCTGACCGGGAAGCGGGTCGACGCCGGTCGCGCCGCTCGCCTCGACCAGGTCCGGATCGCAGCCCTGCGCGACCAGCGCGCCGCCAACATCCCGCAGATCGAGGCCGAGCGCCAAGCCGCGCTCTTCCGCCTCGCCACGCTCACCGGCCGCACCCCGCAGGACCTGCCCGCAGCCGCCGGCGCCCGCACCACGACGCCGCGCCTCGACCAGCCGATCCCGATCGGCGACGGCGCGACATTGCTCGCCCGCCGCCCCGACGTCCACGCCGCCGAACGCCGGCTTGCGGCGGCGACCGCGCGGATCGGCGTCCAGACCTCGCAACTCTATCCGCAGATCTCGCTCGGCGGTTCGATCGGCTCGACCGCGCTCAGCGTCGGCGACATCTTCACCGGCGGCCCGATCCGCTGGCTGCTCGGCCCGCTTTTGAACTGGTCGCTCAACCAGTCCGCCGCCCGCGCTCGGATCGCCGGTGCCGAGGCCGACACCCGCGGTGCGCTCGCCAATTTCGACGGCAGCATCCTCACCGCACTCGAGGAAACCGAGACGGCACTCTCCAACTACGCGCGCGAACTCGATCGCCGCACGCAGCTCCAGTCCGCACACGACAACGCCGCGACCGCCGCCCGCATCACCCGCGCCCGCCAGCGCGAAGGCCAGATCGACTTCCTCGACGTCCTCGACGCGGAACGGACGCTGGCCGACACCGACACGGACCTCGCCGCCGCCGACGCGCGGATCGCTGGCGCGCAGGTCGACCTGTTCCGGGCATTGGGGGGCGGCTGGCAGGCCGCGCCCAAGCCCGCCTGACGATCTGATCAGTGGGTTAACCAACTTTTGAAACACAGCAGCAACTAAAGTACATCAAGCCAAGCGGGACGTTGGAGAGTATCATGACCGACCAGGGCGTAACCGAGACCGAGAATACGCAGGCTTGGCGCGCGCAAGTTCGATATCATCAGGACCGTGCCGCGCAGGAGCAAGTGCTCGCGCGCCGGTCCCGGTCCGACGCGGCACGGACGGCGCACAGCGTGCTGCGTGAGCATCACCTCCAACTCGCCGCATCGGCCGAGCTGGTCGCAACGATGCGCGATGCCGAGCCACCGCAGAGTTCCGCGCTCCAGCATACCGGTTGGCTGATGCGCGAGAGTTACGGCGAAAAAACGCGTAACGATCAGTCCTGATCGATATCCGCCTTGCCGAGATTGATGCCGTCATAAAGCGCCAGCAGCGCCGTCACTTCCGCAACGACCGTCTCCTGCTCCTCACGCCACCGCGCGGTCGCATCGTTCGACGGCACGCCGTTCTGACCGTCATGCAGGGTGAAACCCTGGTCTATCAGCCAGATAGCGTCGGTAGCCCGCGAACGCTGTCGTCGCAGGTGATAGACCCATTGCTCGATGATCCCCGAAGGAACCAGTCTATCCAGATCGCCCATGCGTTCCGGTAGGCCAACGCCTTAGCCAATGCCAGCCTGTGCGACGCGCTTTCGGAAGCAAATTTCGATTCTAACCGTCTCGGGACATGTGACGGCAACATCGCGGGTTCAGGACAGAAGCATGGTCCTTCTCCCAACCCCCGCGGTCATCGAACGCCGCATGGATGATCAATCCGTGCTTGCCCGCCGCGCACCGAATGCGGGTGTCGCGCGGATGCACGAGGAACTTGCCGCGCTGTACCGGGAACAGTTGATCGCGGTAATGCGCGCCTCAACCGCCGACTGAAACGCCATGCTTGGCCATGGATCGCGTGCGACGCCGCCGTAATTCGCCGCTAGACGCGCTGTCATGACCAGCACTGCTTCCCCGCCCGCCCCGCTCTGGATCGGCACCTATGCCGGCGGTGGTGGGACCGGCCTGTATCCCCTGACCGAAGAAGGCGGCGCACTGGGGGTCGGCCCCGCGTATCCCGAGGCGCTCAACGCCTCGTTCGGCGCCTACGCGTCCAGGTTCGATCTCCATTACCTCGTCGACGAACGCCAGGAGGGCGCACTCGGCTGCTATCGTCGGACCGACGCGGGATGGATCCGTGTCGGGCAAGTCGCGACCGGCGGCGGCGCACCGTGCCACGTCGCGCTCGATGCCACGCAATCCTGGGTGGCCATCGCCCATTACGAGACCGGCAGCACCGCGCTGTTCCGGCTCGATCCAGCCGATGGCCTGCCGATCGCACCGCCCGTCGTTCACGCCAACATCGGCCACGGGCCCGATCTCGACCGCCAGCGATCGCCGCACGCGCACTGGGTAGGCTTCGGCCTGGACAACCAAATGCTGTACGTCACCGATCTGGGAACCGACGAAGTGCTGGCGTTCGCGTTCGACGCGGACCGGGGCACGCTTGCAACGCCGCATACCGCGTTCGCCGCGCCGCCGGGTTCCGGTCCGCGGCATATGCTGTTTCACCCGAGCCACCCGCGCACGGCCTATCTCGCCTGCGAACTGTCGAGCACCGTCGTCGTGCTGGATCTCGAAGACGCAACGCTGCGCCACCGCGCCATGGTGTCGACACTTCCGGCCGATTGGCAGGGCGCGAACATCCTGGCGCATGTCGGCGCGAACGCGGCCGGCGACCGCCTGTACGTCTCCAACCGCGGGCATGACAGCATCGCCGTCTTCGCGCTCGACGCACACGGCGACGCGACACCGATCCAGCATATCGCCAGCGGTGGCACGTCGCCGCGGTTCTTTCTGCTCTTGGAAAACGAGGGTCGGATGATCGTCGTGCACGAGCGGGATCACCGCGTCACGATCCTGGACATCCTGCCGGACGGGACGCTCGCCCCGACCGGTCTTGCGGCCACCGTTCCCGGCGCCGCATTCGCGTTCGTCAGCTGACGCTGGCGATCAGCAGCGTGAGTTCGTTGCGAACCGGGTCGACGTCCATCCGCATCGGCTTCAGGGCACGGCGCTTGACCGGATAGGATGCGCGAACCGCATCGCACAGGTCCTTGACCGGTACCCGGACGCAGGCACCCTCATCGCAGACGAGGCGCGGCGTGGAGACGGATCGCACGCAGGTTGCAGGCGTATCGGCCAAGGCGGGCGCGCCGCTCGACAACAGGCATAGTGCTACGGTCCGCAAAGCGGTGTTCTTGATATTCATGGTTCTGAGCCCCCCACAGGCAGTTCGTGTTTGGTGAAGCCAGCGTTAGGGGCAAAGTGGTTTCGATAGTGTTTCGATCATTGCCGCATCGTCGAACGGCTGCGCGGTCATAAGGAAAACACAGCTTTTCTGCCTGTTCCGCGGCGACCGGCGCTTGCGCCGGCCGCCACGGATGCCTGTCGTCCGGGCGTTTCGGTCGATCAGAAGCGGATCTTGATCGACCCCTTGTACGACTGGTTCGACACGTCCTTGCGCTCGACAGTGGTGTCAGCACCGACCGAGATGTCGACGCTGTCACCGACCAGCGTCAGCCCGGCGCTGATCTCACCCCAGTTCTTGTCCTGCCCGGCCAGCGCGAACAGCGCGTTCGGTCCGATCCCACCGACGAAGTTCGCGCCGAACGCGCCCGGCGTCGACTGGAAGTCATGGACGTAGTTCGCCGCTGCATAGGGCCTTATCGAACCGCCGCCGCTGAGCGACAGCCCAGCGCGGCCCTGCAGGCTGTCGAAGCTGTCGCGATCGACGAACAGTGCCGGTCCGCCACCATTCTCGATCGACTTGCCGAAGCCGATATGGCTTGCACGAAGCGACACGCGCGGGCCGACCTTGAGCATCGACAGGTCGAACGCCTTGCCGAGCCCGACCTCGCTGACGACGGTCAGCGCGTTGTCGGTGCCGCGCAGGCGGTAGTTGGTGCCGACGAAGCCGACGGTGCGATCGGTCTTGGCGACGAACGCGCCCGCGCTGAACTGCGTGTCGAGAACGATGCCCGATGCGGTCTCCAGCTTGCCGTACAGCGTTCCCTGGAACAACTCGCCCTTGGCGCGCTGTGCGATGCCCGCGGTGGTGCCGTCGGTGTTGGTGTACGAGAACGAGAAGCCGATCACGCCACCCTCGCCTGCCTGCTTCTCAAGCCCGGCCGCCGCGAAATAGCCGTCGAACTTGTCGTGCCCGCCGAACGGATTGGTCCCCGGCATCGACCGGCTTTTGCCATCGATGTAGCCGCCCGCGATGAAGCCGCTCATGTCGTCGGGCAGGCGACCCTGCTGCAACACGGTGCCGCTCGAATCGCTCATCGTGTCCTGCCCGCCGGGAAGGTCGCTCGCCATCAGCGACGCGACCTGGACCGGTTTGCCGATCAGCGCGAGCGTACCGCCGAGCCCGCCACGCGTATCGATCTGCGCGATATGATCACGGTAGAAGCGCGACATCGTGTCGATCGAGGCAATGCCGAGGCTCGACTTGAGCGTTTCGGCCCGCGGCGCGAGGCCCTCCAGCGTCGAGCGGATCGTCGCCGCGTTCTGCAGATCCAGCGAACCGTACACGCCGCTCAATGCCGCATAGTTCGACCGGTTCTGGTCGAGCAGCTGTGCGTAAGCGCCCTGCACCGGCGTTCCCGCGACGACGTTGCGGTATTGGCCGGCCAGAATCCGCACCTGCACCGCGTTGGTGCTGTAGACATAGCTCGGCGTCAGGATCGCGCTCAGCGGCGTGGCGGCGGCGAACGAGCCGCTGATCCCACCCTGCGCGGTCACAATCGTGTACAGGTCGTTATACCGGATGGTCTGGCCCGCGACCGGTGCGAAGCCGACGCGACCGCCAAGGTTGGCAATGCCGTTGGTCGCCGCACCCGCTGCATTGAATGTCGTAGCGACGAAGGCGAGCTTGTCGGACGTGCCGTTCGGCCCGAGGTCGACGAGCAGGTTCGTCCCCGAGGCAAGCACGCCGTTCCCGGCTACGGTCAGCGTGCCGATCGTGCCAGTGGTACCGGGCGCGATCACCCCCGCGACGCTGGTGAAGAACGGGGTGTTGATGCGGCCCGATCCGGTCAGCAACCCGGCCAGCATGAAGTAATCCCCGGGGCTGGAGATGACGCCGTCGTTCTGGACGGTGCCGGTCACCTGGTTGATCGTCATCAGGCTGGTCAGCGACCCCGCCGAGGTCACCGCGAGCTTCGCCGCGCTGCCCGCGACGGTGAACTTGTCCACCGTCACCGCCGAGCCCAGCGTGGTCGTGCCCGCCGCCGACAGCGTCACGTCGTAATAGCGCGCGCTCCGCTGGATCGTCCGATCCGGATCGATGTTGTTCGGCACGAAGTTGGTCGCGCCCGGCAGGCCGTTCGCCAGCGTCGGCGACAGCACCGCCAACGCTGGGCCTGCGGCAGGGGTCGGCCCATTAGCCACCGGCACGCCGTCAATCGTCTCGACGCCTGTCTTCACATCGAGACAGTCGGTCCGGAAACAGACCTGTCCAAACTTGTTACCATCGCCCGCGATGCCCGCCCCAACGGTGGTGGGAACGCCGTTCACGAGCTTGCCGTCGACGATGATCTGGTAGTTCGGATCGAGCGCGGTCACCCAGTGCGACGCGTCGGTCCACGATCCGTCGCCGGCCTTGGCCTGGGCGTAACGATAGGGGTTATTAGCGGCGATATAGTCGGCGAACAGATACAGCGGCTGATAGAAACTCGCGGTCCCATAGGCACCGAACGGCGTCTGGTTGTAGAAGCGATTGCCGCCCGACAGCACGCCGATCACGACCTGCTTGGCGAAAGTCCGGTCTAGGATCAGCGGCCCACCCGAATCTCCGCCAGCAGTCGTTCCCTCATTGGGGAGCGCGTTGTCCTTGAAGAGGTTGAAGTCAAACGGGCTGGCCGCTGCCGTACCACGCCGCGGATCATCGAAATCGAGCTGGTACAGGTTCTGCGGCATCCCGTCGGTCGAGCCGTACAGGAACCCGTTGAGGTCGTCGAACGAACCGAGCAAACCGATGGTGTTCTCGGCGATGCGACGGCGGTAATCGATACCGTTGGTGTCGCCGACCAGAGTCCCGCCCTGTCCGCTGCGGCCATAGCCGGTGATCGTCACGTGATAGCCGGTGCCGGTCGTGTCGTTGATCACAGCAGGTGCCGGCAGCGCCGAGAGCAGCAGCGCCCAGGTCGGCACGTTGGCGGCCGGCGTATCGAGCGTGGCGATCGCTACGTCGGCTTGCAAGAAGTTCTGCGACAGACCCAGCTTCAGCGAGTCGGCGTTATAGACCACTTGGTTGACGTTATAGAGGAAGTTGGCGGTGTTGGTCTTGTATTGCTGCGTATTGACCGCGCCGCTCGTCGTGGTCGGCAGGAACCAGTCGATCACCGCCGGCCGATTATTTTGCGCGAAACCGAACGCGATCGGGATACCGCCGCCCTTCGATCCATAGTCCCAGGGGTTCTGCGCGCCCGTGCCGGCCCCGTTCTCGTTCACGCAATGCGCAGCGAAGATGACGGTCCGCGGGTTGATCAACGTACCCGTGCAGATCCCCAGGCCGCCGCCGCCAGAAGCGATCGTCATCTGGCCGACGCCGTTGACGCCGCCGGCAATGTCCTGCGCGGTGGTCGGCGTACCGGGTGCACTGATGACGATGCTCGGCGCGGTATCGAACTCGGTCGGATTGAGCGTGCTGCCAAAGGCCATCACATCCGGCGCGGTCGGACGATCCTGCGCGACCGCGCTTTGCGGGACGATCGACGACGCAATCAAGGCAGTCGACGTCAACAGGCAAGCACGGACGTGGCGTGCCAGCAGGCGCAAGGAAGCGGTCTTCATCATGATCCCCCAATATGTGCCGCCCCGTCCGGGACGTTCACCATATCGGCAAACGTATTCTCACCATTTTGGGAACGCAATCAACGAACTGCGCGCTCGCTGGATACTGCAACAATCCGTCACAATCGCGCCAAATTTACCACACATGGTGCGGGCCCTGATACTTCCGTAAGGTCCACAGTGCAGCGGGGACGCTAGGCGGGGACCGCGAAGCTTAGCCTCTGGTCAGCTATCCCGGGCACGATCGCGATCGATCTCGTCGAGACAATGCGCGAGCAATGCCGCGACCAGATGGCACAAGCGCGCGTCGGCGATCGACAGGGCGCGTTCGATGGTTTCGCGCAGGAGCGCCATGTCGTCATTGTCGGCTGCCATGCGGCCCGTCTCGGCATTTCGCTAACTGCGAGCAATGTGCTGGATCAAACTGCTTCGTCTTATACCAGGTTAGGAAGCAGGGCCGCGGATGCGCGCGGTCGACGCCGAAAGGATATGGCTGGCACCCGCCTGGAACCTCTAAATCCGACGGATACCGATCGAGCAGGCCAATAACCGCGATCATCAATACCGGCACCCTTCCCCGAAGCCCTCCCCCTTGCTAAGGCCCCTCCGGTAACAGCATTTTTCGCTCGGTCCCCGACGCGCCCGCGTGGCCTATATGGCTGCTTTCCCCTCGGCGCCCGGCGGCCCGACGCCCACGGGAAGGACCCCTATGACTGCCATTGGCCAGGATACCCTCAAGACCCGCACCAGCCTGTCGACCGGCGGCAAGTCGTACGACTATTACAGCCTTGCCAAGGCGTCCGAGCAGCTCGGCGACATCAGCCGCCTGCCGTTCTCGATGAAGGTCCTTCTCGAGAATCTGCTCCGCTTCGAGGACGGCGTGACCGTCACGCGCGACGACATCCAGGCGATCGTCGATTGGCAGAAGGAGCGTCGCAGCGACCGCGAGATCCAGTATCGCCCCGCGCGCGTGCTGATGCAGGATTTCACCGGGGTCCCTTGCGTGGTCGATCTCGCCGCAATGCGCGACGCGATGACCAAGCTCGGCGGCAACCCCGAGAAGATCAACCCGCAGGTCCCCGTCCACCTCGTCATCGATCACTCGGTGATGGTCGACGAGTTCGGCACCCCGCAGGCGTTCCACGACAACGTCGATCTCGAGTACGAGCGCAACATCGAGCGCTACGAGTTCTTGAAGTGGGGCAGCAAGGCGCTCGACAATTTCCAGGTCGTCCCCCCCGGCACCGGCATCTGCCACCAGGTGAACCTCGAATATATCGGCCAGGCCGTCTGGTCTTCGGCCAGCTCGGGCGAGCACGGTGACGGCACGATGATCGCGTATCCCGATACGCTGGTCGGCACCGACAGCCACACGACGATGATCAACGGTCTCGGCGTACTCGGCTGGGGCGTCGGCGGGATCGAGGCCGAGGCCGCGATGCTCGGCCAGCCCGTGTCGATGCTGATCCCAGAAGTCGTCGGCTTCAAGCTGACCGGCGCGCTGAACGAGGGCATCACCGCCACCGATCTCGTGCTCACCGTCACGCAGATGCTGCGCGCCAAGGGCGTGGTCGGCCGCTTCGTCGAGTTCTTCGGCCCCGGCCTGTCGTCGATGACGCTCGCCGATCGTGCGACGATCGCCAACATGGCGCCCGAGTACGGCGCAACCTGCGGCTTCTTCCCGATCGACGACAAGACGCTCGACTATATGCGCCTCACCGCGCGCTCGGACGAGAATGTCGAGCTGGTCGAGGCCTATGCCAAGGCCAACGGCTTCTGGCGCGACGAGAACGCCGAAGACCCCGTCTTCACCGACACGCTCGAACTCGACATGGGCACCGTCGTCGCCTCGCTTGCCGGCCCGAAGCGCCCGCAGGACCGCGTCAGCCTCAACAAGGTCGACGAGGTGTTCAACAGCGACCTCCACAAGCTGTA
The DNA here is from genome assembly GCF_024273235.1 of Sphingomonas faeni. Classification (GTDB taxonomy): domain Bacteria; phylum Pseudomonadota; class Alphaproteobacteria; order Sphingomonadales; family Sphingomonadaceae; genus Sphingomonas; species Sphingomonas faeni_A. The sequence goes on from NZ_JANBVH010000013.1 coordinate 107,989, forward strand.
CCACAAGGAGCAGCCCGCCCGCGTCGCGGTCGAGGGTCGCGAGCATGACATCGGCGACGGCGACGTCGTGATCGCCGCGATCACCAGCTGCACCAACACCTCGAACCCGTCGGTGCTGGTCGCCGCCGGTCTCGTCGCGCGCAAGGCCAACGCGCTCGGCCTCAAGTCGAAGCCCTGGGTGAAGACCTCGCTCGCCCCCGGTTCGCAGGTCGTGACCGACTATCTCGACAAGGCCGGCCTCACCGCGGATCTGAACGCGCTCGGCTTCAACCTCGTCGGTTATGGCTGCACCACCTGCATCGGCAACTCGGGCCCGCTCGCGCCGGCGATCTCGGCTGCGATCAACGAGAACGACCTCGTCGCCGCGTCGGTCCTCTCGGGCAACCGCAACTTCGAGGGCCGCGTGTCGCCCGACGTCCGCGCCAACTTCCTCGCCTCGCCGCCGCTCGTGGTCGCCTATGCGATCAAGGGCACCGTCACGACCGACATGATCGAGACGCCGCTGGGTCAGGGTTCGGACGGGCAGGACGTGTATCTGCGCGATATCTGGCCGACCAACGAGGAAGTCCGCACGACGATGGACGCCAACATCGACGCCGGCATGTTCGGCGCACGCTACGGCGACGTCTATGCGGGCGACGCCAAGTGGCGCGAGATCGACGTCACGGGCTCGGACACCTACGCATGGCGCGCAGGCTCGACCTATGTCGCCAACCCGCCCTATTTCGAGGGCCTCAGCATGACGCCGTCGCCGGTGCAGGACATCATCGACGCCAAGCCGCTCGCGATCCTCGGCGATTCGATCACCACCGATCACATCTCGCCGGCCGGTTCGATCAAGGCCGACTCGCCTGCTGGTCGCTTTCTCCAAGAGCATCAGGTCAGCAAGGCGGACTTCAACAGCTATGGCGCACGCCGCGGCAACCATGACGTGATGATGCGCGGCACCTTCGCCAACATCCGCATCAAGAACGAGATGGTCCCCGGCGTCGAAGGCGGCATGTCGAAGTACGACGGCGAAGTCATGGCGATCTACGACGCCGCCATGCGCTTCAAGCAGGACGGCACGCCGCTGGTGATCGTCGCGGGCAAGGAATACGGCACCGGCTCGTCGCGCGACTGGGCGGCGAAGGGCACCAATTTGTTGGGCGTCCGCGCGGTCATCACCGAGAGCTTCGAGCGCATCCACCGTTCGAACCTGGTCGGCATGGGCGTGCTGCCGCTGCAGTTCGCGGAAGGCACCGATCGCAAGACGCTCGGGCTCGACGGCTCGGAGACGTTCACGATCCTCGACGTGGCGAGCATCCGCCCGCGCCAGGACGTCACCGTGAAGATGACCCGCGCCGACGGGTCGAGCGAGACGTTCCAGACCAAGTGCCGGATCGATACCGTCAACGAACTGGAATATTTCCTCAACGGCGGCATCCTCCACTACGTCCTGCGCAAGCTGGCCGCGTAAGAGTTACGTCGTCCCGGAGCGATCTGGGGCGACGCTTACGCTGATGCCGACGCCTACTCCCAAGCCGTCAGCTACCCATAACAACCGTCATCCCAGCGAAAGCTGGGATATCCCCGTGAGGCGCACGTCGCCCACCACGAGGGATATCCCAGCGTTCGCTGGGATGACGTGTATTGGCGGGCGACGGACGGGCGATATTTTTCGTTGCCGTCATTCCAGCGAAAGCTGGAATATCCCGGTTTGGCGAGCGCCACCCACCACGAGAAATACCCCAGCTTTCGCTGGGGTGACGGCTATGAAGCGGCGCTACGGCCTTAGGCTCGTGACGGACCCAGGCGTGTTACGGAATTGTCCAACGGCATACGCGTGCCGATCGGGCACCATCCCGAACACGAAAAAGGCGGGGCGACCATGAAGGTCGCCCCGTAGTTCAGGGAGAAGACCGGGACAGGGGAGACCCGGTCAAGTCGCCGTCCACAGGGGGAGAGGGAGCGGCGACACACACCCTTTCGGCGCGATATGTTGCAGCGATATGTCGGCGTTGTGTGGGAGGGTATTTTTCCACGACGACCTGAATCCCCCGAGCGCGCGCCCTCGACCGAATTGGTGGTGACCATGATCCCCGATCCGTCCTAAGGGGCAATCCTGAGGGAGACACCATGCTGTCCGGATTTGGCCTGCGCACGTTCTGGGCGATCGTCGTCGTCGTCGTTGCGGCGGTGGCGGTGTTCGCGATCACGCGTGACGTCCAGGGGGCGATCGTGGCGCTGGTCGGCGGGATCGCGGCGGCGCTGGTCGCGGCGGGCACCGGCGACGAGGCCCCTGCCCCCACCGACACGAGCACGGCGACATCCTCCGTGCTCGATGACGTCCTCGATGCGATCGTCGCGCCGGTGCTGCTGGTGCAGGACGGCCGGGTGACCCTGGCGAACACGGCGGCGCGGACGTTGCTCGGCGCGCATATCCTGGGCGAGGATGCGCGGGTCGCGATCCGCCATCCCGCCGCCGCCGAGCGGCTCGGCACGCCGGGCCCGATCGATGGCGAGCGGCCGATCGAGCTGGTCGGGCTCGGCACGCGCGACCAGCGATGGGAGATGCGGCTGGGCGAAGCGTCGGACGGTCAGCGGATCGTCCACCTGATCGACCAGACCGGCAATTACGCGGCCGAGCGGATGCGGATCGATTTCGTCGCCAATGCGAGCCACGAACTCCGCACGCCGCTCGCGTCGATCCTCGGCTTCATCGAGACGCTTCGTGACGAGGCGGGCGAGGATGCGGAGGTTCGCGCGCGCTTCCTCAAGGTGATGGACGACGAGGCGCGGCGGATGCAGCGACTGGTCGAGGACCTGATCTCGTTGTCGCGCATCGAGGCGGAGAAGTTCCGGTTGCCCGACCAGGCGGTCGATCTCGCGCAACTGGTCGAGGACACGCGGGAGGAGCTGGCGGAGGCGGCGGGCGATCGGGGCCGCGACTTGGTCGCGACGATCGACCCGGATCTCGCCGCCGTCTCGGGCGACCGCGTCCAGCTGTCGCAGATGCTCCACAATCTGATCGGCAACGCGATGAAATACGGCCGCGCGGGCACGCCCGTGACGATCGAACTGAAGCGCGACGACGCCGGCATGATCCGGCTTTCGATCCGCGACGAGGGCGACGGGATCGCCGCGGTGCATATCCCGCGGCTGACCGAGCGCTTCTATCGCGCCGACGCCGGGCGCAGCCGATCGCTGGGCGGAACGGGTCTCGGGCTGGCGATCGTCAAGCATATCGTCGAGCGCCACCGCGGCCGGTTCGATATCGCCAGCCAGGTCGGCGTCGGGACGACCGTCTCGGTGATTCTACCGCCAGGAACCAAGGCTTCGAAAGTCGCTGTCATAAAAGGGTAACCCAACTGTCACACAGGATCGCCTTAAGTACCGCTAAGGCCGGTGCATGACGGGAATTCTGGTGCAGCGGTTCGTTCTTCTTGGAGTGTTGGCGGCGGCGACGGGCGCTCTGACCGCGTGCGTCGATCAGGCGAACGGCGGCGGCGCGGGCTCGCGCGACCAGATAACCGCGGTCGGATCGTCGACGGTCTATCCGTTCACGACGATGATCGCCGAGCAGCTTGTGGCGAACGATCCCGATGCGAAGGCGCCGGTGATCGAATCGACCGGCACGGGCGCGGGCATGAAGCTGTTCTGCGCAGGGGTCGGCGCGGCACACCCCGATATCGAGGACGCGTCGCGGCGGATGAAGGCGAGCGAATATAAGAGCTGTGCCGAGAACGGCGTGCGCGACGTCATGGAAATCCAGGTCGGGATCGACGGCATCGCCTTTGCCGAGGCGAAGAACGGCCCCAAGATGCAGCTGACGCCGACCGATCTCTACAAGGCGCTCGCCGCCAATCCGGGCGGCAAGGTGAACACCGCGCGGGTCTGGCGCGACGTCAATCCCGCGCTGCCCGCGGTGCCGATCCAGGTTTACGGCCCGCCGGCAACGAGCGGTACGCGCGATGCGCTGGCCGAGCTGATCCTCACCAAGGGGTGCGAGGACAGCGACCCGACCGCCAAGACGCTCGCCAAGTCCGATCCGGATGCGCACAAGGCGCTCTGCACGCGGGTGCGCGAGGACGGCGTGTATGTCGATGCGGGCGAGAACGACAATCTGATCGTCCAGAAACTGCAGTCGAACCCCAATGCGATCGGCGTGTTCGGCTACAGCTATCTCGAAGAGAATAAGAACGACGTGAACGGGGTGTCGATCTCGGGCGTCGCGCCGACCTACGCGTCGATCGCGGACAACCGGTATCCGGGGTCCCGGCCGCTCTATATCTATGTGAAGAAGGCGCACCTGACGGCGATTCCGGGACTGCGGAATTTGCTGAAGCTGTATGCGGCCAACTGGGGGGCGACGGGGCCATTGGTGAAGCGAGGGTTGATCGCGGCACCGGCGGAGATCCAGGCGCGGTCGGCGGCGATTATCGCGAATGAGACGGTGCTCGATCCGGCGGTGTTGTCGTGATGCGCGGCGTTATCGTGGTGCTCAGCCCACACAACCGCGCTCCCGTCCTAGTTCCCCCGCGAACGCGGGGGCCCAGGAGCCAAGCTCGATACCGGAACTTAGCTGGCCCCCCGCGTCCGCGGGGGAACGGGAATTTTGCGTCGATAACATCACCCAATAGCACCACCACCCCGGCGAAGGCCGGGGCCCAGTTGGGCACCGTCGGATTGGTGAGCGCTGCGTTCAATTACCTCGACCTTTCCAACTGGGCCCCGGCCTCCGCCGGGGTGGTACCTAATGACGTGGTGGACACCGGCTCGGTGGCAGTCGGGGAGCACATCTAATGTCCGCCATCGCCCTCCTCTTCCTCGTCCTCGGCCTAGGCCTGATCGGCTGGCTCACCGCACGCGTTCGCGCCACGCGCTTCCGCGCCGGCAGCACCGTGCGGTTCAGTTCGCTCCCGTCGCACCACGGCTGGTTCGTCGCGCTGTGGACCGCCGTTCCCCCGCTGATCTTCCTCGTCATCTGGTCGATGACCTCACCCGCGCTCGTCACGGACACCGTGCTCTCGACGCCCGCCGCGATGCAGCTCCCACCGCCCGGCTTCGATCGCGCGTCGATCCTGTCCGAAGCGCGCAGCCTTGCCGAGGGGCGCAGCTTCGGCGCGTTCCACGGGCTTTCCCGCACGCTCGCCCCCTCCTACGCCGCCGCGCAGACGCGCTACGACTGGATCGCCACTGCCCTGGCGCTGCTGCTCGCCTTTGCCGGCGGCGCCTTCGCGTTCACCCGCGTGAAGCCCGGTTTCGGCGCGCGGACGCAGGTCGAGCGAGTGGTGATGCTGATGCTGCTTGGCGCATCGCTGATCGCGATCCTGACCACCGTCGGCATCGTCGCGTCGCTGCTGTACGAATCCGCGCGGTTCTTTCACGTAGTGCCGATCACCGACTTCCTGTTCGGCACGCACTGGAGCCCGCAGGTGATCGACGGCCGCGATCCCGGCGCGTCGCTCGGCGCGGTGCCGTTGTTCTGGGGCACGTTCTTCATCGGCGCGGTGATCGCGATGATCGTCGCCATTCCTTTTGGTTTGATGAGCGCGATCTACCTCACGCAATATGCCGCGCCGACCACGCGCAAATGGATGAAGCCGATCCTCGAGATGCTCGCGGGCGTCCCGACCGTCGTCTACGGCTATTTCGCCGCGCTGACCGTCGCGCCCGCGGTACGCGACTTCGCGGTCTCGATCGGGATCAGTTGGGCGTCCTCCGAGAGCGCGCTCGCCGCCGGCCTCGTGATGGGCATCATGATCATCCCGTTCGTCTCGTCGATGGCCGATGACTCCATCGCCGCAGTCCCGTCGTCGATGCGCGACGGCAGCCTGGCGATGGGCGCGACGTCGTCGGAGACGATCCGCCGCGTGTTGCTCCCGGCCGCCCTCCCCGGGGTCGTCGGCGGCGTGCTGCTCGCCGTGTCGCGCGCGATCGGCGAGACGATGATCGTCGTCATGGCGGCCTCCGGCGTCGCGACGCTGACGCTCAACCCCTTCGCCAGCACCACCACCGTCACCAAGCAGATCGTCGACCTGCTGACCGGCGAGGCCGAGTTCGACAGCCCCAAGACGCTCGCCGCGTTCGCGCTCGGCCTGACGCTGTTCGTCGTCACGCTCCTCCTCAACATCGTCGCGCTCCGCGTCGTCAAACGGTACCGCGAAGCCTATGAGTGACACGCTCGTGCCCCAGATCCCCACGACGAATGCCGAGCCCGTGCGTCGCGTCCCGACCGACTGGACGACGCAGGCGATGCAATCGCGCATCCGCCGCCGCTACGCGTCCGAGCGCCGCTTCCGCTTCGCCGGGCTCGCCGCGGTGTGGCTGTCGGCGGCGTTTCTCGCCTATCTGCTGATCACGATGGTGATGCAGGGCGCGAGCGGCTTCGTCGAGACGCGCGTGTCGCTCCCGGTCGATCTCGCCGCCGCGAAACTGCCGATCGAGCCCGCCCGCCTCGTCGGTCGCGGCGCCGATCTCGCGCTCGCAGGTGCGGGTCTCGAAGGCACCGTGCTGGCCGCGGCGAGCGCCAAATACGGCAAGGATGGTGCAAATCTGTTGTCCGACGGCGCGTGGGCGGTGGTGCGCGACGCGATCAAGGCCGATCCGTCGCTGCTCCAGCGCAAGGCGGTGTTCGAAGTCCCCGTCTCCAGCCCGATCGACGTCGCCGCCAAGGGCAACGGCACACCCGATGCGGAGGCCGTAGTCGCCCGGTTGAAGGCGAGCGGCGCGCTGAGCCGTGGGTTCAACGCCGGCTTCCTGACTTCGGCGGACTCCACCGATGCCACCCGTGTCGGCATCTGGGGTGCGTTCAAGGGATCGCTGCTGACGATGGTCGTCACGCTGCTGCTCGCCTTCCCGATCGGTGTGCTGTCCGCGCTGTATCTCGAGGAATACGCGCCGAAGAACCGCTGGACCGACCTGATCGAAGTGTCGATCAACAACCTCGCGGCGGTCCCCTCGATCATCTTCGGGTTGCTTGGGCTCGCGGTGTTCCTCGGCACGTTCGGGATGCCGCGCTCGGCGCCGATCGTCGGTGGTCTCACGCTCGCGCTGATGACGATGCCGGTCATCGTCATCGCCGGCCGCAACGCGATCAAGAGCGTCCCGCCCTCGATCCGCGACGCGGCACTCGGGATCGGCGCGTCGCCGGTCCAAGTCGTGTTCCACCACGTCCTGCCGCTCGCGCTGCCGGGCATCCTCACCGGCACGATCATCGGCATGGCACGCGCGCTGGGCGAAACCGCACCGTTGCTGATGATCGGCATGCGCGCGTTCATCGCCGCGCCGCCGTCCGGTCTCAAGGATCCCGCGACCGTGCTGCCCGTCCAGATCTTCCTCTGGTCCGATCAGGTCAGCCGCGGCTTCGTCGAAAAGACCTCCGCCGCGATCATCGTCCTGCTCGTGTTCCTGCTCGCGATGAACGGCGTCGCGATCTACCTCCGCAACCGATTCGAGACCCGCTGGTGATGACCAAGAGCCTGAAAATGCCGATTCTCAAAATGACGGCGCGCAACGTCTCCGTCGCGTACGGCAGCAAGATCGCGATCAACAACGTCTCGATCGACGTCGACCAGGACGAGGTGGTCGCGTTCATCGGCCCGTCGGGCTGCGGCAAGTCGACCTTCTTGCGCACGCTCAACCGCATGAACGACACCGTCGCGAGCGCGCGCGTCACCGGCGAGATCAAGCTCGACGGCCAGGATATCTACTCGCCCGACATGGACGTGGTGCAGCTCCGCGCCCGCGTCGGCATGGTGTTCCAGAAGCCCAACCCGTTCCCGAAATCGATCTACGAGAACGTCGCTTATGGCCCGCGCATTCACGGGCTAGCCGGCGCGAAGGCGGATCTCGACCGGATCGTCGAGAAGTCGCTGCGCCGCGCCGGCTTGTGGGACGAGGTCAAGGATCGGCTCAGCGACAGCGGCACGGCGCTGTCGGGCGGCCAGCAGCAGCGGCTGTGCATCGCGCGCGCGATCGCGGTCGATCCAGAGGTCATCCTGATGGACGAACCCTGCTCGGCACTCGATCCGATCGCGACCGCCAAGATCGAGGAGCTGATCCACGAACTGCGCGGCCGCTACGCGATGGTGATCGTCACGCACAACATGCAGCAGGCCGCGCGCGTCAGCCAGAAGACCGCGTTTTTCCACCTGGGATCTCTGGTCGAATACGGCAACACCTCGGACATCTTCACCAATCCCCGCGAAGAGCGGACCAAGGATTACATCACCGGCCGTTACGGCTGAGTCGGGAAACGACCATGAACACGCATACGGTCAAGGCCTTCGACAACGACATCGGCGAGCTCCGCGGGTTGATCTCGCAGATGGGCGGGCTCGCCGAGGACGCGATCGACAAGGCGATGCAGGCGCTGCAACGCAACGACCTCGCGCTCGCCGAACAGGTGCGCGTCGCCGACAAGCAGATCGACGTGATCGAGGCGGAGGTCGAGCGGCTCGCCGTCCGGATCATCGCTTTGCGCGCGCCGATGGCGGTCGACCTGCGCGAGGTCGTCGCCGCGCTGAAGATCGCGGGCGTCGTCGAGCGGATCGGCGATTACGCCAAGAACATCGCCAAGCGCGTGCCGATGATCGAGAGCGAGCACCGGATCGAACCGATCTCGATCCTGCCGGCGATGGGCCGGATGGCGAGCGAGATGGTCCACGACGTGCTTGACGCGTTCGCCGCGCGCGACGCGGAAGAGGCGGTGCGGGTGGTCGAAAGCGACAACGCGCTCGACGATTTCTACGACAGCATTTTCCGCACGCTCGTCACCTACATGGTCGAGAACCCCAGGACGATCGGTCAGGTCGCGCATCTGCTGTTCGTCGCCAAGAACCTCGAGCGGATCGGCGATCACGCGACCAACGTCGCCGAGATGGTCTATTTCGCCGCGACCGGCACGCAGATGGTCGACCGGGAACGCGGTATCAAGCAGGAGCAGGCATAATGGCACGCGCGAAGATGCTGTTGGTCGAGGACGATGCAGCCCTCGCCGAATTGCTGGTGTGGCATTTCAAGCGCGAGGATTTCGAGATCGCGCATACCCCCGATGGTGAGGAAGCCTTGCTCCTCGCCAAGGAAAAGGTGCCCGATATCGTGCTGCTCGACTGGATGGTCGAGGGGTTGTCGGGAATCGAGGTGTGCCGTCGCCTGCGCCGCGCGCCCGAGACGCAGAACGTGCCGATCATCATGCTGACCGCGCGCGGTGAGGAAGAGGATCGTGTCCGCGGGCTCGAAACCGGCGCCGACGATTACGTGACGAAACCCTTTTCGCCGCGCGAACTCGTCGCCCGCGTAGGGGCTGTCCTGCGCCGCGTCCGCCCTGCCCTCGCCGGTGAAGCGCTGAGCTATGCCGACATCGAGATGGACACCGTCGGCCACAAGGTCCGTCGCTCGGGCGAAGTCGTGTCGCTCGGACCGACCGAGTTCCGCCTGCTGAAGCATTTCCTCGAGCATCCCGGCTGGGTGTTCTCGCGCGAGCGGCTGCTCGATGCGGTCTGGGGGCATGACTCGGACATCGAGAGCCGCACGGTTGACGTGCACATCCGCCGGCTGCGCAAGGCGATCAACGTCGGCGAGCGTCCGGATATCATCCGCACCGTCCGTTCGGCAGGCTATTCGCTCGATACGGGGGGGTAACGAGACTGTCCCGCGGTGGGGCGAATGGAATCGGATGCGAAACGAAGGACCCAAGCGCGACTTAGTGCGTTCAGACGTCGCGCTACCAAAATGGTGCACCCATTTAGGAGATTCGTATGAAGTCCATTCTTCTCGCCGCTGCCGCTCTTCTCGCGTCGCCCGTGATCGCCCAGACGACGCCGCCGGCCGATCCCGCCGCGCAGACCGCACCGGCCGATCCCGCGATGCAGACGGCACCCGCGGACCAGGCAGCCCCTGCTGACCCCGCAGCCCCTGCCGCACCCGCGGATCAGGCGATGGCCGCACCTGCCGATCCGGCAGCAGCACCCGCCGCACCGATGGCCGCCCCCGCACCGGGCACGGCCCGCGTGACCTTCGGTCAGCCGACGGTAACGCCGCCAACGCCAGCACCCGCCGAGTATCCGGTGTGCTCGAAGACGGTCAAGGACGGCTGCCGCAACCGCGGCGGCAAGTAAGCTACAGTGCAAGCGGCGGGTGATCCTGCCGCTTGCGTAGCCAGCTTTACGTTCTAGGAAAGGCGCTCCAACCATAAGAGAGGAGCGCCTTTTCCATGTCTATTCGCTTTGATGACAGAGTAGCCATCGTCACCGGCGCAGGCGGCGGCCTCGGCCGCGAATACGCACTCGAGCTCGCCCGCCGTGGTGCGAAGGTCGTCGTCAACGATCTCGGCGCCTCGTGCGACGGCACCGGTCATTCCGACGCCGCGCTGAAGGTCGTCGAGGAAATCGAAGCAGCCGGCGGCGAAGCGATGTCGAACGGCGGCAGCGTCACCGACTACGACCAGATGGTCGAGATGGTTGCCCGCGCCTCCGAGAAATGGGGCGGCGTCCACATCCTCATCAACAACGCCGGCGTGCTGCGCGACAAGAGCTTCGCCAAGATGGAGCCCGCCGACTTCAAGTTCGTCGTCGACGTCCACCTGAACGGCTCGGCCAACGCCACCAAGGCGGTGTGGGACACGATGCGTGCCCAAAATTACGGCCGCATCCTGATGACCGCGTCGTCGACCGGCCTGTACGGCAATTTCGGCCAGGCGAATTACGGTGCCGCGAAGCTTGGCCTCGCGGGGCTGACCAAGACGCTCGCGATCGAGGGCGCGAAGAACAACATCAAGGTCAACACGATCGCCCCCACCGCGGGCACGCGGATGACGCAGGACATCTTCCCCGAGGAAGCGTTCAGGGCCTTCTCCCCCGACAAGGTCGCACCGGCCGCGGTATTCCTCGTGTCCGAAGACGCGCCGACCAACATGATCGTCGGTGCCGGTGCCGGCGTGTTCCAGGCGGCGTACGTAACGCTGACTCAGGGCAAGCTGCTGACGGGCGACGATCTGTCGGTCGAGGGTGTCGCAGCGAACTGGGACGCGATCATCGACCGCACGGGCGAGATCGTCCCGCAGTCGGGCTCGGAACAGTCGATGACCATCCTGAGCAAGCTGCAAGAGCGCTGATCTACCGTTCCCCCGCGAAAGCGGGGGTCCAGGATCACGAACGCCATCGCTTGCGACCCTGGGCTCCCGCTTTCGCGGGAGAACAATATCGTCTCGACAGAGTGGGGTTCGCTCTTATCGCGGTTCGCGCATCTGCCAGACGACCCTGCCAATGACCGCGATCGCCCCGTCCGGCACTGCTGCCGCATCGGGGTTGTCGCTCGTCGCCACTAGCGCCCCCCGCAACAAGGCCACGCGCTTCACCATCACCGCGTCGTCGATCCGGATGACATACAGCCCGCCTCTCGCGCGCGGTGTCCGGTCGGCTGTGTCGACGACGATGTGATCGCCGTCGAACAATCCCGGCTCCATCGAACTGCCCCGGACGCGGATGATCGCCGCCTGCCCGTCCATGAGCCCGAGTTTGCGCGCCAGCCCCGGATCGAGCGTATCGGTACCGAGCACGATCTCGCCATCCACCAGCGCCCCCGGCCCCGCCGACGCGGCGACGTCGAGTTTGCGGATGCGAAACCCGGCCGCTCTGCCGGCGGGCGCGCCCAGCGTCGCTTCGCTCACGCCGAGATATTCCGCCAACAGTCTCCGGTCGCGTTCGCCAAGTACCCGCGGCGATCCGCGGCGGACATATTGCTGGAGATACGCGGCGTTGCGGCCGAGCATTGCCGACAGCGCCGCCAAGCTGTCGCCACGCGCCGCCGCCAGCGTCGCCAGCGCAGTCTTTGGGTCGGGATCGGATGCAGTTTTCGACACCCCCGGACCGTAGCGCAGGAAATTTCCTAGACAAGTAGGATTTGGCGGAACAGATCAGGAACGAGGCAAGGGACTCGGGAGGAACGACGGTGACGATTCTCATGAAGATCGATCGATATCTGCGACAGACAGGCATGCCGATGACCAAGTTCGGACGGCTGGCGGTGGGCGATCCGCGGCTCGTGCACGACCTGCGCCGCGGCCGTCAGGCGCGCGAACCGATGGTGGCGAAGATCGAGTCGTTCATCGAACGGCACGGCGCATGAGGATGGACGCGATCCGTGGCCCCGACGCCGGTACGCTTCTGATCCGCGCTCTCCGAAGCAACGCGAGCGCGGCAGGCATAACGATGCAGGTCGCGACGATCGCCTGCACGCCCTGGGCGAGCGCCACCTTCGTCGGCACGTTGCACCGGCTGACGATCGCGGCCGATCCCGTACCCGGTCTTCGAGACTGGATCGACGGGTTGCCCGAAGCGGAGTTCGCGATGCGCGGGCATATCGTCGCCGACCTTAGCGTCGACAGCATCGCGACGATCGGCGACCGCGAGCATGTGACCATCGCGGTGCTGACGCTGATCGACGCGTAAACCGTTCGAGAGGGCTGGACTTTCGCCGTCCGAGACACGAAGTCGGCGGTCAACGAAGGAGATGACGATGGCCGGGATGGGCAAGTTCGACTGGGCGGATCCGTTCCTGCTCGACGATCAGTTGAGCGAGGACGAGCGGATGATCCGCGACACCGCGAAGGCGTATGCCGACGACAAGCTCGCGCCGCGGATCATCGACGCGTTCCAGCACGAGCATACCGATCCCGCGATTTTCCGCGAGATGGGCGCGCTGGGGCTGCTCGGGCCGACCATCCCGGAAGAATATGGCGGCGTCGGCGCGTCCTACGTCTCCTACGGTCTGGTCGCGCGCGAGGTCGAGCGGATCGACTCAGGGTATCGCTCGATGATGTCGGTGCAGTCGAGCCTCGTGATGTACCCGATCAACGCGTTCGGCTCCGAGGCGCAGAAGCGCAAGTTCCTGCCCAAGCTTGCGAGCGGCGAGTGGATCGGCTGCTTTGGGCTGACCGAGCCCGATGCCGGCTCCGACCCGGGCAGCATGACGACGCGCGCGAAGAAGACCGCGAACGGCTATGTGATCTCGGGCGCGAAGACGTGGATTTCGAACTCGCCGATCGCCGACGTGTTCGTGATCTGGGCGAAGTCCGACGAGCATGGCGGCGGTATTCGCGGATTCATCCTGGAACGGGGCATGAAGGGGCTGGAAACGCCCAAGATCGAGGGCAAGCTGTCGCTGCGCGCGTCGATCACCGGGATGGTGATGATGGACGAGGTCGAGGTCGGCGAGGACGCGCTGCTGCCCGACGTGCAGGGACTGAAGGGGCCGTTCGGCTGCCTCAATCGGGCTCGCTACGGGATTTCGTGGGGCGCACTTGGCGCGGCCGAGTTCTGCTTCCATGCCGCGCGGCAGTACGGGCTCGATCGCAACCAGTTCGGGACGCCGCTCGCCGGGCGTCAGCTGTTCCAGAAGAAGCTGGCGGACATGGAAACCGAGATCGCGCTGGGGTTGCAGGCGAGCTTGCGCGTCGGGCGGTTGATGGACGAGGGCCGGTTCGCACCGGAGATGGTCTCGATCGTCAAGCGCAACAATGTCGGCAAGGCGCTCGAGATCGCGCGGATGTCGCGCGACATGCACGGTGGCAACGGGATTTCGGGGGAGTATCAGGTGATGCGCCATCTGATGAACCTCGAGACGGTGAATACGTACGAGGGCGCGCATGACGTGCATGCGCTGATTTTGGGGCGGGCGATTACCGGTATCGCTGCGTTTTGAAGGCTGCGCGAGGATCGTCGCACCACCCCGGCGAAGGCCGGGGCCCAATTGGGGGACACGCCTTGGCTGATGCTGTGCGCAGTTACTCCAACCTTTCCAATTGGGCCCCGACCTCCGCCGGGGTGGTGCTGTGATCGTGGAGGGTAAACCCTCCACCCTCGCCGGCTTGAAGGTCGTCGAACTCGCACGCATTCTGGCTGGGCCTTGGGCAGGCCAAGTACTTGCCGATCTCGGCGCCGACGTGGTCAAGGTCGAGAGCCCCGCGGGCGACGACACGCGCACCTGGGGGCCGCCGTTCATCGACAACCCCGACGGCACGCGGGATGCCGCGTATTTCCATGCCGCCAACCGCGGGAAGCGATCGGTCGTCGCCGACTTTACCACGCCGGAAGGACAAGCTGTCGTCCGCGACCTGATCGCCGATGCCGACGTCGTGATCGAGAATTTCAAGGTCGGCGGGCTGGCCAAATACGGGCTCGACTATGCGACGCTTGCCGCGATCAATCCGCGGCTGGTGTATTGCTCGATCACGGGGTTCGGCCAGGACGGCCCCTACGCCCCGCGCGCCGGTTACGACTTCATCGTCCAGGGCATGAGCGGAATCATGGACCTGACCGGCGAGCCTGATGGCGCGCCGCAGAAGATCGGCGTGGCGTTCGCCGACATCATGACCGGGCTGTATGCCGTGATCGCGATCCAGGCCGCGCTGGCGATGCGCGAGCGGACCGGCCGGGGTCAGCAGATCGACATGGCGTTGCTCGATACGATGACCGGCGTGCTGGCGAACCAGGCGATGAACTGGTTCGCCAGCGGCGTATCGCCGACGCGGGTCGGGAATGCGCATATGAACGTGTGTCCGTATGCGGTGTTTCCGTGCGCCGATGGGTGGTTCATCCTGGCGGTCGGGAATGACGGGCAGTTCCGGCGGTTCTGCGACGCGATGGGCTTGCCCGAGATGCGCGACGATCCGCGGTTCGCGACCAATGCCGGGCGGCTGGCGTTCAAGGACGTATTGTTTGCAGGGATTGAGGCGGCGACGTCGCTGGTGCCTAAGCTCGAACTGCTTGCGCGGCTGGAGACGGTTGGCGTGCCGGCCGGGCCGATCAATACGGTCGCGCAGGCGTTCGATGACCCGCAGGTGATCGCGCGGGGGATGGCGATCGACGTGGCGCGGCCGGATGGGTCGTCGGTGCCGGGGCTGCGGACGCCGATCCGGTTTTCGGAGGCGGAGCTTGCGATCGGGCGGGCGGCGCCGATGCTGCCCCGGTCGTCATCCTGACGAACGTCAGGACCCAGAGCCACGCACGTCAGCGTTCGTGGCTCTGGGTCCTGGGTCGAGCCCAGGATGACGGAATGGGTTAGGCCGCGACCTCCGCGACCGGCTTCCGCGCATACAACCCGTACGCCAGGATCAGCGCGTAGCAGATCGCCGGAAGCAGCAGCGCGAAGTGCAGGCTGCCCGACGTGTCGGCGAGCATCCCCGTCAGATACGGGATGATCGCGCCGCCGACGATCGCCGTGGCGATCACGCCCGAGCCTTCCGCCGCACGCTTGCCGAGACCCTCGGAGGCCAGCGAGAAGATCGTCGGGAACATCACGGCGTTCATCAGACCGATCGCGAGCAACGCCCAGCCCGACAAAGCACCCTCGGTGTTCGCCGAGATCAGGATCAGCGCCAGCGTCCCCGTCGCGACGCCCGCGAGGACCTTGCCCGGCGACACCTTGTTCAGCACGTACGCGCCGATGAACCGGCCGACCAGCGCGCCGCCCCAGTAGAACGGCACGTGCTTGCCCGCCGCAACGTCGCTGAGGCCCATCACGCTCGGCTGCATCAGGTAATTAACGATCAGCGAACCGACCGCGACCTCCGCGCCGACGTACAGGAAGATGCACGCCGTCCCCATCGCGAAACGCGGGCGCTTGAGCAGCGTGAACGCGTGGAAGATGCTGCCGGTCTGGTCCTGCTCCTCGTTGAGCCGGTTGCGACGCGTCCACACCACGGCCGCGACGATCAGCAGCGCGATGGCGAGGCCGATATAGGTGTGCACGACCGTCCGTGACGACTCGGTGCGGTACGCGTCGAGCGCGGCGCCGGTGAGCTTCGAGGAGTCGACCGTCGCCAGCCCGCCGAGGATCAGCGCGGAGCCGACATACGGGAAGATCGTGGTGCCGAGCGAGTTGAACGCCTGCGCGAAGGTCAGCCGGCTCGAGGCGGACTTGGGATGGCCGAGCGCCGAAATCAGCGGGTTGGCGACGACCTGCACCACGGTGATGCCGGCGCCGAGCACAAACAGCGCGAACAGGAACATCCCGAAGCTCGCCTGCCCGGCGGCGGGGATGAACAACAGGCAGCCCGCGGTCATCGTCACGAGGCCGATCGACGCGGTCCGCATATAGCCCGCTTTCCGCACGATCGCGGCGGCGGGGATCGAGAACAGCGCATAGGCGAGGAAGAACGCCGACTGGACCAGCATCGCGGTCGCGTGGTCGAGCGTGAAGAGCTCCTTCATCTTCGGGATGATGATGTCGTTCAGCGAAGTGATGCCGCCGAAGATGAAGAACAGCGCGAACACGAACACGCGCAAGTCGGGCGCGTCGTAGCCGTGGCTGGCATCGCCGCCGGCTGCCCCATCCTGAAGGGGTGTGGATTTGGTATCGACGTGCATCGTGTTGCGCCCTCTCGCGGTATTATTCGCGCGACATAAGCCGGTGCGGCAGCGCGTGGCAATGCCGGTTGGTGCGATCCAGCCCGGCGCGCTAGGACGGGGGCCATGAGCCGCTTCACCGTCAACAACGAGCCGATCGAATACAAGCTCGACCCGCAGACGCCGCTGCTGTGGGCGTTGCGCGATGCGTCGAACCTGACGGGGACGAAATATGGCTGCGGCACCGGCCATTGCGGGGCGTGCACGGTCGACATCGACGGCCGTGCGATGCGGAGTTGTCGCGTGCCGATCGGCTCGATCGAGGGCGCGTACGTCACGACGATCGAGGGCCTGTCGCGCGAGCGCAATCATCCGGTGCAACTGGCCTTCATCGCGGAGGCGGTGCCGCAGTGCGGGTTCTGCATCCCGGGGATGATCGTGGCGGCGGCGGCGTTGCTAAAGCGGAATGCCGACCCAAGCGAAGAGCTGATCCGGGAGCAGATCACAAATTTGTGTCGGTGCGGAGTGTATCCGCGAGTAGTCGAGGCGGTGCAGCGGGCCGGACGGGCGATCCGCGGGGAAGAGGTCATTCCCGCGGGGCCGAGACCGGGGATCGATCCGGCGGACTCGGCGCGGCTGGTACCGGCGCTGGTACCACCGCCCGCCCGGTAGCTCACCCTCCGGGCACAACAAAGCTCTTATCCCAAGA
>NZ_JANBVH010000014.1 GCF_024273235.1 Sphingomonas faeni
TCGGTCACGCACAATCGCCGTCGCCGATCGTCATTGCTCTTAGTACCTGGCGGAAGGATCATGCGAGATTGAGGTCGACCCAGGCGCTGCGCGACGCCATCCGTGGATCGAGCAGTGCGGCGGCATTGATCATCGCGTCCTGTGCAAGCGCTGCGTTTGCCCAGACTGCCCCGGTCTCGGCGGTCGAACCCCAGGCTGCCGCCCCGCAGACCGACGCTACGCCGGCACCGACCGCCGTCGCAGAGCCCGCCCTCAACGACCCGGAAACGCGGGATATCATCGTCACCGGATCGCGTATCCAGACGAGCGGTTTCACCGCACCAACGCCGACGACGATCATCAGCCAGGCGGATATCGAGAACAACGCGCAGCCCAACATCTTCACGACGATCGCGCAGTTGCCGTCGCTCCAGGGATCCAGCGGGTCCGCGACCAACACGTTCAGCACGTCGAGCGGCCAGCAGGGCCTCAGCTCGTTTTCGTTGCGCGGCCTGGGGACGATCCGGACGCTGACGCTGGTCGACGGACAGCGCGTGGTCGGCGCCTATTACACGGGCGTGGTCGATGTGAGCCTGTTGCCGCAGTTGCTGATCAAGCGGGTCGACGTCGTCAACGGCGGCGCATCGGCCTCGTACGGGTCGGACGCGGTGGGCGGCGTCGTCAACTTCATCACCGACACCCGGTTCGAGGGGGTGAAGGGCAATGTCCAGGGCGGCATCACCAACTATGGCGACAACGGCCAGGGGCTGGTCCAGCTCGCGGCGGGGCGGAGCTTCCTGAACGATAGCCTCCACGTCGTCGTCAGCGGTGAATATGCCAAGGAAGAGGGCGTCGGTCCCGGCGACTACGGCCTGGATCTGGCCGGTGGTCGCGACTGGTTCAAACAGACGACCCTGATCAACCGGAACGTCACCAATGACGGATCCCCGCAATATCTCGTGCGAAACTTCGCGCAGCCCTATAATTTCACGAAATACGGGCTGATCACTGCCGGTCCTTTGCAGGGCACGGCCTTCGATCAGAGCGGTCGGCCGTTCGCGTTCCAATATGGCTCGAACGGAACGCCGTCGCGCAACGCCAGCGGTGCCGTCAACGGCTGCCTGCCCGGCTATTGCATCGGCGGCGACCTGTCAGGCAACATCGATACCGGCCGCTCGCTGCAGTCGGGGATCCAGCGGCTCGATGGGTACGGTCGCGTGGGATATGACTTCGCACCCGACAACGAGGCGTATTTCAGCGTCAACGTCGGGCAGGTCAAGACGCACAATCAGCCGACCAACGGCGCCAACCGCCCCGGCCTGACGATCCAGTGCGCGAACCCGTTCGTGCCGGCATCGATCCAAGCGGCCTGCACGACCGCGGGGATCAGCAGCTTCCAGTTCGGCACCAGCGTCGCCATGCTGCCGAGCACCGACGTCAACACGGATCGGCGGCAATATCGCTTCGTCGGTGGCTTGAAGGGCAAGTTCGACCTGTTCGGCAAGCCTTGGACGTACGACGCCTATTACCAGCGCGGTATCACCAACGTCGCGATCGACATCGACAACATCGTGCTGACGCCGCACTTCAATCAGGCGATCCAGGCGATCACGTTGAACGGCGTCATCGTGTGCGCGGACCCGGTCGCACGCGCCAACGGCTGCGTGCCGCTGAACATCATCGGCGGCGAGACGCCGTCGGACGCGGCACGACGCTACGTCCAGCCGGAAAACGGCCCGTTCCAGCGGATGCGCCTGACCCAGGACGCGGCGAGCGTCAGCTTCTCGGGCACGCCGCTGGACCTGTGGGCCGGGCCGCTCGCGGTGGCGTTCGGTGGCGAATACCGCAAGGAATTCTACACCGTGCGCGCCGATGCCTATGGTGCGGGCGTGTCGGATATCAGCCCGTACAACGCGGAGTTCCCCGCCGATCCGACGCTGCTCGCGGCCGGCAACAACTGGTATGCAGGCAATTACAAGAACGGGGCCGGCGAGTACGACGTCAAGGAAGCGTTCGTCGAACTCGACGTGCCGCTGTTCAAATCGGACGCAATTGGCCGCGCCAACGTGAATGGTGCCGCGCGCGTCACCGACTACAGCACGTCCGGCACGATCTGGACGTGGAAGATCGGCGGCACCTGGGACACCCCGCTGGACGGACTCAGGTTGCGCGGCGTCACGTCGCGCGACGTCCGTGCGCCTAACCTTTCGGAGCTGTTCGCCGCACCCGTGACGACGACGCTGCCAAATTTCTTCGACCCGAGCCGCAACGTGAACGTGGTCGCGATCCAGAACGCTATCGGCAACCCCAACCTAACGCCGGAAATCGCTCGCAATACCGAGGTCGGGGCGGTGTACGCGAACCCGTCCTGGCTGCCCGGGTTCAGCGCGTCGGTCGACTATTACAACATCAAGGTCACCGACGTCATCTCGAGCCTGGGTGCGGTGCAGATCGTCGACCTCTGCTTCCGCAACATCCTTCCCGACACGTGCTCGGCTTTCAATCTCAACAATCCGAACGGCCCCAATTTCGTCAACAGCCAGGCGTTCAACCTCGCCTCGATCAAAACCGACGGCTTCGATATCGAGGCGAGTTACCGCTGGCAGCGGCCGCTGGGGATCGATGGCAGCTTCACGGTGCGCGCGCTCGCCACGCACATCCGCAAGTTCATCACCGATACGGGCCTGCCGAATACCGCGCCGACCGACGGCGCCGGTGTCAATCTGGGCGCGACTCCGAACTGGAAGCTGCTCGCCGTACAGACCTATGCCAATGACCGGTTCAGCTTGATGGTCCAGGAGCGCTGGTTCAGCGACGGCAATTACGGCAACCAATATGTCGTCTGTTCGGCGGGCAATTGCCCCGTCTCCACGGCGAACGCACCGACCATCGACAATAATTCGATGCCGGGCGCGTTCTACCTCGACGTCGGCGGCACGTACAACTTCACGAAGAAGGTCTCCGCCTATTTCAAGGTCGACAACGTCTTCGATCATGACCCTGCCGATTCACCGAACAACGCCAACCCGGCATTGTACGACATCGTCGGTCGCATCTACCGTGCGGGCGTGCGCTTCAGCTTCTGAGTCTTTGGCGGTTCGAGACATCGAAAAGGGGATCGTCATGCGACGTAAGATCAAGAGATACGGCGCGCTCATCGCTTCCGCCCTTGCGTTCAGTTCGCTCGCTCCGGCCGAGGCGCGCAGCGATCCGGCCGAACGAGGCTCGGGTGCCTATTCCGCACTCTACGAGGAGCGGGCCGACCTGCCCGATCATGTCGTGTACCGCCCCGCCGACCTCGGCGCGATCGGTCGCGGCACGCTCGGCATCTATGTCTTCGGTAACGGCGGGTGCAGCGCGGACGGCACGAGTTCGCGCAACCATCTTCTGGAGATCGCCTCGCATGGCTATCTCGTGGTCGCGTCCGGGACCATCCCGCGTGCGGCGGGCAGCCCTTCCCCGGCACCACCCGGCGGCGGAAAGCTCACGGTGGCGACGCCGACCCGCGCGCTGTCCGACGCGATCGACTGGGCGCAGCGCGAGAATGCTCGTCCCGGCAGTCCGTTCAGAGGCTTGATCGCAACCGACGCAGTGGCCGTCTCGGGTTGGAGTTGCGGCGGGCTTCAGGCCTTATCCGTGGCACAGGATCCGCGGGTCAGGACGGCGGTGATCATGAACAGCGGCTTCTTTCCGACCGGTACGAACCCGATCGCGGGGGTGGTGTCCGACAAGGCGCTGCTCGGGACGCTGCACGGCTCGATATTGTATGTCCTGGGCGGTCCGACCGACATCGCCGCCGCGAACGGGACCGACGATTACCGGCGGATCGCCACCATTCCCGCCGCACTGGTCAACATTCCCGTCGGGCATGGCGGCACGTACATGCTGCCTCACGGCGGGGTCGCGGCAGAGGTCGTGACCGCATGGCTGGACTGGCGGCTGAAAGGGATCGATACCGCCGCGGCACGCTTCGTCGGCAAGGATTGCGGCTTGTGCAAAGATCCCCGGCTGACGATCGAACGCAAGCAGTTCGACTAAGCGCGGTTACTCAACCGCCACGCAGCAAGCGCATGACGAGGGTGCGTATGCGGCCATGATTCTCCTTGGAACCGGCGCCGAGGATGCCGTGCCGCTCGGGCGGAAGAAAGGCCAGCGGGTGGCCGTCCGGGCGAAACACGTAATGATCGAACCATGCCCGCCAAGCTTGCCGCTCGGCAGAAGGTCGCTCGGCGATCGCGAGCAGCGCCAGCATCATCGCGGTGTACGGCCGATCGGGCCCGGTCGCGAACCCGTCCCACCAGAAATTCACCAGGACGTTGACCTCGCCGATCGCCTCGACTTGGTGCCACCATAATTTGGGGACGTAGAGCGCGTCGCCCGGCTCCAGTTCGACGACCAGGGCACGATCCCTCGCCTCCGCGAACCGGGGGTAGCGGGGATCGCCGGGCTCGCTGCCAACCGCGAGGCTGATCGGCTGGCCGGCAAGCGTATGATCGATTGGTCCTACATAAAGATCGCGGATCGCGTCGGGCGGAAACAGCGTGAACCGCCGCCGGCCCGCGACGACGCACGCGACATTGTCCATCGTATCGTAGTGGCACGCCACGGTCGACGAATGGCCGATCCAGAAGCGCGGCTTGACGGCCGCCGGAACGAACGGCAGCCGGGTGGTCTGCTCGATCCCCGGCAGATAAAGCTCTGCCGCGAGCGAGCCCATGTACAGGCTCGCATGATCGGGCTCGGACGCACTGGACAGGATCCGGGCCAGCGCCTCGCCGAACGGCATCATAGTACGGTCGAAGTTGAAGCCGGTAAGCCCAGCATCATAATTGTATCGCGCGCCGATCGCGGGATAGCCCACGAACACCTCGGCTGCCTTGCCCGCGTCGAACTGAAGCAGCTGTTCGACGACGCCCTCCAGCCCCCCGCCGGCCAGCATCGGCCAGTGACGCGCGGCCCCGCGCATCACGACGGGCTTATGCGGCGCCATTACGGAGGCTCTGAAACTCTCCGGATCGGTCAGCGCATTCGCGGGCGGCGAAAGGATCACCGGACGTCCTCAGCCGATCGATCGTTGCGGAGCCTCGCGAGCGTGCGCAGATGGCGCACCGACCCGGTCTGGGCATAGGCGAGTTGCAGATCGCCGCGTCGAAACAGCTCGAGCGCGGCGACATCGGGCAGCGCGTGCAGCGCATCCAGGCTGATCGTATAGAGCCCATCGAGCCGCACATGCTCGCCGTCGTCGAAGTCCATGGTCACGTCGATCGGCTCCAGCAGGCCGTGCGCGAGCAGGCGCTGGATGAACCCGTCCGTCTCCGGGAGGCCGACCTGCAGCGTGTGGAGCGCGTGCTGGACACGCTTGAGCGCCGTCCCTGCCCCACCGTCGATCTCGAACAGCGACGCGCCTTCCGAACCGGCGAAGACGGCATGGTCGCGGTCCACGACGAGTTGCCCATCGGTGATGAAGAAACCCTGTCGTTCCAAGTCGGCCGGGCGATAGTCCGGTAGCGCGCCCTTCACCGCGAACAGGCTGTGCCCGGGCTCTATACCCATGATCGCGCCGGCATAGAACGCACCGGTCTCCGGGTGCTTCGTGAACAGGATGGGATAATAGGGCGCCGCGCGCAAAAACTCGTCGGCGACGATCTGCGCGAAGTGCCGTTCGCCGTCGGCGCTCCGTGATACGCGCAGCGTCGCATGCTGTTCGCTGTTCAGCACCTCCCAGACGGCCATCCTCGCTCTCCTCTCCGATACGGCTTGTTGCGACTTTGATCGCACAAGCCGGCACCGATGCAAAGTCGCGACGCCATAACTCATACAAAAGCTTGCAATGGCGCGAAGCCGGCGTATTGTGAGCGCTACCGCGGAGTGAAGCGAGGGTGGAATCGCACCCTCTCTCGGCTGGTGGAAAAGTCGGTTCGCATATGCCCCATACCAGAAGGGCGGTGCGAGGTCTTACGAGGGGATGTAGTGATGGTAACCAAAACACGCGTAACAAATGGCTTCCGCGGACTGTCCGGGCGAACGAGTGCGCTTGCCTGCGCGTCGAGCGTGTTGGCCCTTGTCTGGTCGATCCCTGCCCTGGCGCAGGACACGGGTACTCCGCAGAACAGCACCACCGTTCAGCCGACCGCTCCCCAGCCCGCAGTTCCTTCGCCCGCAGTCCCCTCCACCGCGAACACGACCACCGCGGCGCAGGCCGGGCAGCCGCAGGATATAGCGACCGCGCCCGACGCAGCCCAGGGCAACGCAGCCGGCGAAGGCGACGAGATCATCATCACCGGCCTGCGCGGCTCGTTGCAGCGCAACCTCGACCTGAAGCGCACGTCGTCGGGCGTGGTGGACGTCATATCTGCCGAGGATATCGGCAAATTTCCCGATTCGAACGTCGCGGCGGCCTTGCAGCGCCTTCCCGGCGTGTCGATCCAGCGCTCGGGTTCGCGCGGCGAGCCTACGGGCATCACCGTCCGTGGCTTCGGCGGCGATTTCAACACCACCCTGTATGACGGCCGTCGCATCTCGACTGCCACCGGTGGTCGCCAGATCGATTTCAGCACCGTCGGCGTCGACTTCATCGGCCAGCTCAGCGTGCTGAAGACCCCGGACGTATCGCTGTCGTCGAGCTCGATCGGTGCGACGGTGGACATCCAGTTCCCGAAGCCGTACGATCATCCCGGCTTCCGCCTAGCCGCGACCGGCTCGGGTTCGATCCAGGAGCGGGCCGGCAGGATCGTGCCGACCGCGGGCCTGCTGATCAGCGATACCAATGCGGACGAGACGTTCGGCGTGCTGGCCGACGTCATCTATACGCGGCGTGATACCGATACCAACCGTGTGTACGTGTCGGGTTGGCCGGGCGGCAACTTCGCGCCATGCCAGCTGGCCGGGAACGCGGGCGCCGGGGCGTGCTCGCCGACCAGCGACACGACGTCGGCGGCCTACGCCAATCCCAACAACCGCCAGAACATCCCGGGCTGGTTCCCGCAGCAATATGGCGCGGAGCAGCAGCGCGTGAAGGACGAGCGCGTCGACGCCCGCGTCGCGTTCCAATATCATCCGACCGACGACCTGATGATCACGCTGGACAATAATTTCTCCCGCCAGGAAATCGTCCAGAACAATTACGCGTTCGGCGTCTGGTTCAACCAGGGCGACCTGCGCAACGTGACCCTCGACGGCAACGGGACCGCGGTCGACTTCACCCAGGCCGGTACGCCGACCGACTTCACGGCCGCGCGCAACACCGAGATCCTGCAGACCAACCAGACCGGCCTCAACGTCAAATACGACGTGACCGACAATCTGACTCTGGAGGCCGACGGATCCTATGCGAAGAGCTGGCGGAACCCGGGCAACGTCATCGGCAGCCAGAATGGCGACATCGGTTATGGCAGTGCGCTGGGCAACAATTTGCAGTTCACGGTCGACGGCAACAGCAGCGGCGCGTTCCCGACGATCAGCAACTTTGGCCCGGCCGGCAACAGCGCCGCCTGGGCGGACACGTCGCTGATCGGCACGCACGTCGCGGTCAACCAGACGCAGCGCAACACCGACGAACTGATGCAGTTCCGCGGCAATGCCACCTGGAAGCAGGACGACCTGACGATCAAGGCCGGTGGCCAATTCTATCAGGACACGTTCAACTTCCGGAACACCAGCACCTTCACGAACAATTTCTGGCAGGCCTATGCCGGTTATGGTGCACCCTCCGCGGGCACCTCGGGCGTCGCGCCCCTGCCGGGCAGCCTGTACCAGGGATCGGTCAGCCTCAACAACTTCATCCCGGGGTTCGACGGCAGCCTGCCGCCATCGGTGTTCGTGTTCAGCCCGGTCGCCTACCAGAACTATCTGACCAGCCTGGGCAACCCGCAAGCGCAGAACGTGCCGGGCTTCAACTATGGCAACGTGACCGGCTTCACCGGGACCTTCGACGAAGCGGTCGATCCGGGCAGCATCTTGCGGGTCAGGGAGCGGACGTGGTCGCTGTACTTCAGCGTCAACTTCAAGACCGAGATCGGCAGCATGCCGTTCACGTTCAACGCAGGCGTGCGTAACGAGAACACCAACCTCGTCTCGACCGGACAGGGCCGCCTGCCGACGTCGCTGGTGACCAGCACGGCGGATCGGACGCTGCTGAGCATTCCGACCTATACGGAAGTGCAAGGCGTCACGAGCAACAGCTCCTACTCGTACCTGCTGCCCAGCATGGATGCGAAGCTGGAACTCACGGACAATCTGATCCTCCGGTTCGATGCCTCGCGGACGCTGACCCGTCCATCGCTCGCGCTGCTCAACCCGGTGCTCAACGTCGGGAACGGCCAGCGCATCGGCGCTCTGTCGGCAAGCGGCGGCAACCCGGACCTGAAGCCCTATCTCGCCGACAATTTCGATATCGGGGCGGAATGGTACTATAAGCGGAACTCGTACCTGTCGGTCGGCTTCTTCCTCAAGAACGTCAGCAACTTCGTGGTCGGCGGCGTGACTCGGCAGACGATCAACGGCCTCGTCGACCCGACCACCGGCCAGCTCGCCAGCTTCGCGGTCACCCAGCAGGTCAACGGACCCGACGCCACCGTACGCGGCGTCGAGCTCGCCTGGCAGCAGGTCTTCGGCGACACCGGCTTCGGCTTCCAGGCCAACGCGACGTTCGTGAACACCAACCGGCCCTATGACGACAAGAACATCTCGCAGACCGGCTTCGCGGTCACGGGCCTGGCGAACTCGGCGAACTTCGTCGGCTTCTACGACAAGGGCGGGTTCCAGTTCAGGACGGCGCTCAACTGGCGCGACAAGTATCTGCTCCAGTTCGGCCAGAACCAGAACACCGGTTCGTTCGGTGCCGAACCGACCTTCGTCAACCAGAGCTTCCAGATCGACCTGACGACGAGCTACGACATCAACAAGCACTTCAGCGTGTTTGGCGAAGCGCTTAACATCAACAACAACCAGCAGAGCACGCACGGGCGCTACGACAACCAGCTGCTCGACGTGTTCGATTACGGCCGTCGCTACACGGCCGGCATCCGCTACCGCTTCTGACCCCCTCCCCCCTGGCGGAGCACGACCTGTTCGTGCTCCGCCTCTTTTCAGTTACGCTGCACCATGCACGAAATTCAGAACATCGTTATCGTCGGCGGCGGCACCGCAGGGTGGCTGACCGCGGGCGTCATCGCGGCCAAGCATCAGGCGCGTCGCCAGCACGGCTTCACCGTGACCCTGGTCGAATCGCCCAACGTGCCGACCATCGGCGTCGGCGAAGGGACCTGGCCAACACTGCGTTCGACGCTCAAGAAGATGGGCGTGTCGGAGACCGAGCTGTTCCGGCAGTGCGACGCGTCCTTCAAGCAGGGCGCACGGTTCAATCGCTGGACCACGGGCGCGCCGGACGACGGCTATTACCATCCGCTGATGCTCCCGCAGCATTTCGGGCAGGTGAACCTCGCGCCGCACTGGCTGGCGGACGAAGGTGGCACGACGTTCTGCGACACGGTCACGCCGCAGGGCCGGATCTGCGACGAAGGGCTTGGTCCCAAGACGATCGCGACGCCCGAATATGACGGCCACGCGAACTATGCCTACCACCTCGACGCGGGCAAATTCTCGCATTTCCTCCAGCGGCATTGCTGCGACACGCTGGGTGTCCGCCACGTCAAGGCGGACGTCGCCGAGGTCCGGCTCGACGAGAGCGGCGACATCGTCGGCCTGGATACCGAGCAGGGCATATCGATCGCGGGCGACCTGTTCGTCGATTGCACGGGCTTTGCCGCGCTGTTGATCGGTGGCGCGATGAAAGTGCCGTTCCGCAGTTGCACCGACGTGCTCTTCTGCGACACCGCGCTGGCGATGCAGGTGCCGTACGACCTGCCCGACGATCCGATCGCGAGCCATACGATCTCGACCGCGCAGTCGGCGGGCTGGATCTGGGACATCGGCCTGCCGACACGGCGCGGGGTCGGCCATGTCTTCTCCAGCAGCCACATCAGCGTGGATGCCGCCGAGCAGGAACTGCGCGACTATATCGGCCCTGCGGCGCGCGACCTGACCGCGCGACGGCTGGCGATCCGTGCCGGCCACCGCGAGCAGTTCTGGGCGCGCAACTGCGTCGCGGTCGGGCTGGCCGCGGGGTTCCTCGAGCCGCTCGAAGCCTCCGCGATCGTCCTGATCGAATTGTCGGCGAAGATGATCGCGGAACAGATGCCGGCCTGCCGCGAGGTGATGGACGTCGTCGCGCGCCGGTTCAACGACACGACCAGCTACCGCTGGGGCCGCATCATCGATTTCCTCAAGCTGCATTATGCGCTGACCAAGCGGACCGACACCGAGTTCTGGCGCGACAATGTCCGGCCGGAAACGATCCCCGGCCGCCTGATGGGCCTGATGGAATTGTGGCGCTTCCAGTCGCCATGGGTGCATGACGAGTTCGACCGCGCCGAGGAGGTCTTCCCGTCCGCCAGCTATCAATATGTGCTGTACGGTATGGGCGCGCGGACCGCGGTGATGCCCGGGACGATTGACGACGACCTCGCGCTGGCGCGGCGTGCGAGGCACGACAACCAGATGCAGACCCAGCGACTGGTGAGCAGCCTGCCGGGCCACCGCGATCTCATCGACAAGATCAAGCGGCACGGCCTTCAGTCGATCTAGCCGTCAGGAGAACATTATGCGGACCGTCACAGCGTGCCTGGCCATCGGCGCGATCCTAACCATCGGCGCGACCGCCGCGTCGGCGGCCCCGCGCCTTGACGGTATCCTGAGCGATCACGCGGTAATCCAGCGCGGCCAGCCCATCGCCCTCACCGGAGAGGCAGCGGCTGGCGAAACCGTGATGATCACGCTCGCCGGTCGCAGCGTCACGGCCACGGCAGGACGCGACGGCAAGTTTTCGGCGAGCCTGCCCGCGCTCCCCGCCGGTGGACCCTACGACCTCACGATCGCCGCGCCGAGCGGTGCGGCGGTCCTCCGCGATATCCTGATCGGCGACGTATTCCTGTGTTCGGGGCAGAGCAACATGGAGTTGCGCGTCGACCAGGGACAAGACCTGTTTCCGGACGCGCATCCGGAGGTCGACGACAAGCTCCGCCTGTTGACCGTCGAAAAGGTTTCCGCCGCCGCACCCGTCGCGCGGTTTGCCCAACAGCCGGCATGGACGGTGTCCGGCCCCACCACGGCGCCAAACTTCTCCGCCGCGTGCTTCTACATGGTCCAGGCGCTGCGCCGGACGGCAGGCGTACCGATCGGCGCGGTGCATTCGAGCTGGGGCGGATCGCGGATCAGCGCGTGGATGAGCGATACTGCGCTTAGGCAAGCCGGACTGGGCGACCCCGCCGATCTCCTCGCGCTTTATGCCCGCGATCCCGCCGCGGCCAATCGGCAGGCATCGAAGATCTGGGAAAGTTGGTGGCGCACGGGCTCGGGCGACGCCGTCGGCCGCGAGCCGTGGCAGCCGGATGCCGCGCTCGACTGGCGTCCCGTGCCGGCGATGACCAATTTCGAGACATGGGGCGTGCCCGAACTCGCCAGTTACAACGGCATGCTCTGGTACCAGCACGAGGTCCAGCTGACCGCCGAGCAGGCGCGCGGCCCTGCGACGCTAGTGCTGGGCATGGTCGACGACGCGGACCGCACCTGGGTCAACGGCGTGGGCGTCGGCGGCAGCAGCCTAGCCTCACAATCGCGCGTCTACGCGCTGCCCGCCGGCAGTTTGAAGACCGGGCGTAACGTCATCACCGTCAACGACGACGACGTCTATGCCTATGGCGGGATGACCGGCCCCGCGGACTCGATGCGACTGTCGTTCGCCGATGGGACCAGCGTCCCGCTCGGCACCGGCTGGCGTTATGCGATCGCGAAGCGGCTGGCGGGCGCCGCACCACGCGTGCCGTGGGACGACATCAATGGCGCGGGCACGCTCTACAACGCGATGATCGCGCCGCTCGGCAGCACGAAATTCGCCGGGATGGCCTGGTATCAGGGCGAGTCCGACACCGGCATCCCCGGTTACGATCGCCGGATGACGGCCTTGATCGCCGACTGGCGGCGCCGTTTCGGTACGCCCGAGACCGGCTTCGCGATCGTCCAGCTCGCCAATTACGGCAGCCCGGCGATCGCGCCGAGCGAAAGCGGCTGGGGCGACGTCCGCGATGCGCAACGACGCGTGTCGGCGGCGGACCCGCATGCCGGCATCGCCG
This sequence comes from Sphingomonas faeni, assembly GCF_024273235.1. Taxonomy (GTDB): domain Bacteria; phylum Pseudomonadota; class Alphaproteobacteria; order Sphingomonadales; family Sphingomonadaceae; genus Sphingomonas; species Sphingomonas faeni_A. Next base: position 12,168 of record NZ_JANBVH010000014.1, read on the forward strand.
TCGCGCTCGACCTCGGCGACGCGCTCGACATCCATCCCGGCGAGAAACACGAGGTTGGCCAAAGGCTCGCACGCGTAATGCGCGCGGCGGTGTACGGCGAGAAGATCGCGCCCTCCGGCCCCGCGGTCGCCGATGCGCGGCGTGAGCCGGATGGCAGCGTTACGGTCCGGTTCAGCGGCGTCACGGGCGCGTTGCACGCGCGCAGTTCCGCGCAGGCGATCGGCTTCGAGCTTTGCGGTCCGGCCGTCGGTACCTGCCGCTATGCTCCGGGCAAGGTCGCGGGGTCCGAGGTCACGCTCCCCAGCGACGGCCAACCCGTCACACGCGTCCGCTACGCCTGGGCCGACGCCCCGGCGACCAACCTCGCCGACGACGCGCCGCTGCCGGTCGGCACGTTCGAAGTGGCGGTCTCGCCGGGTCGATAAGCCCCGAACGGGTGCGAAGAACACAATTGGCCGCTCGCGCGTGCCGCAACGGGGGATAGTGACGATGCGCAGGACCATGAAGGCGAGCGCGCTCGCGACGGCCGGGCTCGCGCTCGCATTTTCGCCGGCACTGGCCCGCGAGCCTGCGGCCACGCCCAGCCAGCAGACCGCCAGCGACCCCGCCGAGCAGATGGCCCGCGCCATCGTCGCGCGGATGACGCTCGACGAGAAACTGCCACAGTTGCTCAACGTCGCGCCCGCCATCCCGCGGCTCGGCGTGCCCGCGTACAACTGGTGGACCGAGTCGCTGCACGGCGCGCTGGGGCCACTCGCGACCACCAATTTCCCTGAGCCGATCGGCCTTGCCGCGACCTTCGACGCGCCGATCGTCCACGACGTCTCGGGCGCGATCAGCGAGGAGGTGCGCGGGCTGCACACGCTCGGCCGCGAGACCGGCAGGAACGGGCATATCGGCACCGGGCTCGATACCTGGTCGCCCAACATCAACATCTTCCGCGATCCGCGCTGGGGCCGCGGGCAAGAAACCTATGGTGAGGATCCGTTCCTGACCGCGGCGATGGGCGTTGCCTTCGTCCGCGGGATGCAGGGCCCCAACCCTGACCGCCCGCAGGTGATCGCCACGCCCAAGCATTTCGCGGTCCACAGCGGGCCCGAGGGCACGCGGCATTCCGCCAACGTCTTCGTTTCCGCGCACGACCTGGAGGATACCTACCTCCCCGCCTTCCGCGCGGCGCTGGTCGACGGACGCGCGGCATCGGTGATGTGCGCCTACAACCGCATCGACGGCCAGCCCGCCTGCGCCAGCGACCTGCTGTTAAAGGAGCATCTGCGCGGGGCGTGGGGCTTCAAGGGCTATGTCGTGTCCGACTGCGATGCGGTGAAGGACATCGCCGACAACCATAAATACGCACCCGACAGCGCCGCCGCGGTCGCCGCTGCGATGCGTGCGGGCGTCGACAACGAGTGCAACGGCGAAACCTTGGGCGATACTGCGGGCCTGGAGACCCGGTACCGCGAGGCGCTCAGCCGCGACCTGATCACCGAGGCGGACGTCGACCGGAGCCTCGTCCGCCTGTTCGCCGCACGCTACCGGACCGGCGATCTTCCCGGGCTTGCCGGCGCACCCAAGGCGCTGCCGACCAGCGTTGTCGGCGCGCCGGAGCATCGACGGCTGGCGCTGGCTGCGGCCGAGCGATCGATGGTGCTGCTTAAGAACGACGGCATCCTGCCGCTCAAGCCCGGCGTGAAGCTCGCCGTGATCGGCCCGCTGGGCGATGCGACGCGCGTGCTGCGCGGCAATTACTCGTCGCCGCTATCGGGCCAGCCGGTATCGATGCTGGAGGGTCTGAAGACCGCGCTCGGTGCGAGCCAGGTCACGCTCGTGCCGTTCGGCGAGTCCGTTACGGACGGCGACCGCGTGCCGACGTCCGCGCTGCTCACGCCCGACGGCAAGCCCGGCCTGCTGGCGCGGTACTATAATCCGACGACACCGATGCCTGCGCAATATGCGCCGGGCACGCGCGAGAAACTGGTCGCCGCGGCCAAGTATCAGACCCAGCCGGTAGTCATGCGGATCGAGCCCGATGTCGGCGACCGCAACCTCGATCTCGCGCGCGTCGCCGACGTCCATCGCACCGAATGGACCGGCTTCCTGGTCCCCCCGGAAAGCGGCACCTACCGCGTCGGGCTGTCGGGATCGGGCGGGACGCTCACGCTCGACGGCAAGATGATCTCCGACCGGCGCAAGGCACGCTGGAACGACCTGCCGGGCATGACGACGCTGAAGCTCGAAGGCGGGCGGCGCTATTCGATCCGCGCCGAGGGCAGCGGGGTCGACCTGGTATGGAAGCGCGTGTCGGATGCACCCTCCGCCGAGCTTCGTCGCGCGGCGGCGGAAGCCGACGTGCTGGTCGCGGTCGTCGGTCTCACTTCCGATCTCGAAGCGGAGGAGACCGGCGTGACGGTGCCGGGCTTCTCAGGGGGCGACAAGACGACGCTCGACCTGCCCGCGGACCAGATCGCGATGCTCGAACAGGCCAAGGCCAGCGGCAAGCCGATCGTGCTGGTCGCAATGAACGGCAGCCCGATCAACCTCGCCTGGGCGAAGGACAACGCCGCCGCCGTGCTGGAGGCCTGGTATCCGGGCGAAACCGGCGGGACGGCTGCGGCCAACATCCTCACCGGACGGACGAACCCGTCGGGCCGCCTGCCGCTCACCTTCTACCGCAGCGTCGCGGACCTGCCGCCGTTCGGCGATTACGCGATGAAGGGCCGTACCTATCGCTACTTCGCGGGCACGCCGGTCTATCCGTTCGGCCACGGCCTCAGCTACACCCGGTTCGGTTATACGACGCCGACCGTAAAGCCCGCACGCGGCGGCGCCGAGGCCGGCATCCGCGTCACCACGCGACTGACCAATCAGGGCGATCGTCCAGGCGAAGAGGTGGCGCAGCTCTACCTGAACTTCCCCGATCGGCCTGGCACGCCGCGGATCGCGTTGCGCGCCTTCCAGCGTGTCGCGCTGGGTCCCGGTGAGGCGCGTACCATCACCTTCGACTTGTCGCCGCGCGATCTGAGTTCGGTGGCCGTCGATGGCACGCGCTCGGTCGCGGCGGGCAGCTACCGCGTCAGCGTGGGCTCCGGCCAGCCGGGAACCGGCGCGCCGGTCCAATCCGCACGCTTCACCGCACGCCAGTCGAAGGAACTACCGAAGTGAAGCGTACCCCCTTGATGATGATCGGCGTGGCGCTGGCCGCCTTGTGCGGTCCGCTCGCCGCTGCTGCCGACCCGCTCACGCCGACCGGCAAATGGAGCGCCAACACGGATGGCTCCGCCCCGGTGCCGCCGATGGGCTGGAATTCGTGGAACGCGTTCAACAGCGACGTCGACGAGGAGAAGGTGCTCGCGTCCGCACAGGCGCTGGTCGATACCAGGCTGCGCGACATCGGCTATCGCTACGTCAACATCGACGATGGCTGGTGGCTCAAGCGTCGCCAGCCCGACGGCCGGTTGCTGATCCGCACGAGCCACTTCCCGTCCGCCGCGACCGGCGCGGACACCAGCTTCCGCCCGCTCACCGACCGGCTGCACGCGATGGGGCTGAAGGCCGGCATCTATTCGGACATCGGCCGCAACAGCTGCGGCCAGATCTACACCCCCGATTTCAAGAACCAGCCCGAAGGCACCGTCGCGGAGCGCGAGGTCGGGCTGTACGGCCATGTCGACCAGGACATCCGTCTGTTCTTTGCCGAATGGAATTTCGACTTCATCAAGGTCGATGGCTGCGGCGCACGCGGCCTGCCGGCGGACGTACCGCGGGTGAAGTCGGGTCTCTATCGCGCGCTGACGCCGCTGGTCGACATGCAGTCGCTCGGCGGATCGGACGTCGCCGGCATCCGCCGCCTCTACGAACAGGTCCACACCGCGCTGCACACACATGCCGGCGACCGCCCCTATGTCTATTCGCTGTGCCTGTGGGGCGCGGGCGATGTGCGGGCGTGGGGCAAGGACGTCGGCAACACCTCGCGCACCAGCGACGACATCCAACCGGTCTGGCCGCGGATGCTGACCAACCTCGACACCGTGACGCACCGCGCGCTCTATGCGCATCCCGGATCGTGGAACGACCCCGACATGCTGTTCGTCGGCACCGGCGATTTCGACGCGGCGCATCTGACCGAGGCACGGTCGCATTTCTCGCTATGGGCGATGATCAACTCGCCGCTGATCATCGGCTACGACCTGCGCAAGCTGACGCCGGACCTGCTCGCGATCTTCGGCAATGCAGACATCGTCGCGCTCAATCAGGACCCTGCGGGCAATCAGGCGGTGCTCGCCTACGATTCCGGCGAAGTACAGACCTTCGTCAAGACGCTCGCCGACGGCAGCAAGGGCGTCGCGCTGTTCAACCGTACCGCGTCGCCCGCCAAGGCCGTGCTGACTGCCGAACAGCTCAAGATGCTGCCGACCGCCGATGTGCACTTGAAGGACCTGTGGACGAAGAAGGACCGGAGCTTCCGCAAGGAAATGGCGGTGGCGCTCGCGCCGCACGAAACGCTGATCTTCCGCGCGACCGGCACGCGGCGTCTGCCTGGCGGGCTGTACCTTTCGGAGCAGACCGGCCGCGTCAATCCGGCCGCCGACGGAGTGGGGGTGCCGCAGCCGGATCCGACGATCTACCAGTCGATCACGCCATGGACCGGCACGCGCGGCGGCGGCGAGCACCCGCAATATGGCGGCTGGGGCGGCGCCGAAGCCGACCGTGCGCCGTATGGCAAGCTGCTGCGGGTGGCCGGCACCGACTTCGACACGGGGATCGGCGTGCTGGCGAACTCCCGCCTCGAAGTCCGCAACCAGGGTTACGCGCGGTTCTCGGCCAAGGTGGGCATCAACGATTCCGGCCAGCCGCGCTCCGGCACCACGGTGTTCGAGGTGTGGGGCGATGGTCGCCTGTTCGCCAAGTCGCGGCCGATGGCGTTCGGTGAGGCCGCTGTGCCGCTGCAGGCGAAGGTGGCGGGCGTGCGGATCATCGAACTGGTGGCGCGGGGGACTGGCGCGGCGGTAAATGCCGGCACGCCGCAACCTGCAACATGGGCGGAAGCGGCGTTACTGAAATAGGGAAAGGGGAGGCCGCCCCCTCTCCCGTTCGCCCTGAGCATAGTCGAAGGGCCCCTCTCCAAATGCGTAAGCACCCGTTGAGAGCGGTGCTTCGACTTCGCTCAGCACGAACGGAAGGGTTTGAAAACGACGCTAACGCACCCGCTCCGGCGCGCCCGGCGGCAACGCCGACAACGTGAACCGGTCGATATCCAGCCACCCCCGGCTCGCCGTCGGCGCGTAGCAGAACAGCGCCAACTGCTCGCCCTGGAACGTCCCCGTCCGCCACGCGAAGGCGAGCGGGAAGTCACCGCCGAGGCCAGTCCAGCGCCGCCCGTCCAGACTATACGTCACCCGCGCACGATCGGTCGTGAAGTCCATGTCGGTCCGCAACCACAGCGCCTCGGCCCGCGGCAATGGCGCAGTGGCGCGAACTTCCGTCCGGGCGCCGGCGACCGTATCCTCGGTCACCTCCATCGCCAGCATCGCCTTGCCACCCGCTCCACCCTGCACCGTGATATTCCCGCTGAACTGCCCGAACGTCCCGAACCCGCAGCGATCCCCCGCCGCCAGATGGCGGATGTCGAGCTTCACCTCGCCGCGGCTCGCGGGCCCCTGCCCCTTCTGCACCAGCGTGTTGCGCGCGCTCCAGAAGCCGGTCGCGACCGTCGGTTTCAACCGCAACCATCCAGGCCGCTCGGTCAGCGACCAGCGCGAAGGCTCGGGATTGTGGTTCCACTGCCATTGCAACCCGAGCGTCGGTTTCCCGAAATCATCCGACGTCGCCGGTTCCGCAAACGCGCCCCCGGGGATCGGCTTGGCCGCACGCCGCGGCACGCGACCGGGTGTCTCCCGCGTGCCCCATACCGGCCAATCGTCCTGCCAGAACACCGGGCTGAGGTTCGTCATCCGCCCGATCGCGCCGCTGTCCTCCATCACGAAGCCGAACCACCGGCCATCGGGCAGGTCGACCAGCGCGCCCTGATGCCCGCCGGTCTTGTCGTCGATCTGGTCGCGCGTTTCCCATGGCCCGAACAGGCTGCGCGACCGCGAGACGCTCAGCGCAAGCCGCGGCGGCAGCGCGTTGAACATGTAATAATACGCACCACGCCGGATGATCTTCGACCCCTCCGCGCCCTTGATGTAATGCACCTTCTCCGACGCGGTGACGTGCGCCAGCGCCTTGTCGAGCGTCAGCAACGTAATCGTGCCGTCCGCGGTACTCGCCGTCGCCAGATACGCGCGACCGTCCGGCTCGATGAACAGCCCCGGATCGAACGCCTCGCGCTCCAGTTCGTGATAGCGCCACGGCCCGCTCACGTCCTTGGCGTACCAGATCCGCGTCTTCTGCCCGACCGGCGTGTTGGCGAGATAATAGGTGCCTGCGTGGTAGCGTAAGGACGAGGCGTAGAGCCCGTGCCGGTATGCGTTGCCGCCCTTCAGGTCGTATTCGGGCTTGCCCTCCAGCCGATCGACGAGGTGCGACGCGAGCGTCCAGTTCACCAGATCGCGGCTGTGCAGGATCGTGATGCCGGGCGTGTTCGCGAACGTCGTCGTGGCGAAATAATAGTCGCTGCCGACGCGGATGATGTCGGGATCGGGATAATCCGCGAAGAGTACCGGATTGCGGAACGTCCCGTCGCCCTGGTCCGATCGCCACACCTGCGCCGACGCGGCGGTCGCCATCAGCCCCAGCGCGATTGCCAGCGAGCCCCTCATTTGCCGAACGCCAGCGTGCGCGAGAAGAACGGCATCATCTTGTCCTGCACGCGCCCGGCGACGCCGCTGGTGTGATCGCCCGGATACACCTCGAAGCTGTTCGCGATCCCGTAGCTATCCAGCGCCGCATGCAACTTGCCGGCATCGTCCTTCAGCCCGTCACGGTCGCCAACGTCGATACCGATCGCCGCATAGCGCCGCATATTGCCGACATATTGATCGAGCATCGCGAGCGGCGCATTGGCCGCCCAGCGCGCCAACACGTCGGGTTGCGGCACGCCGTCCTTGATCGGCAGATCGAGGTACAGCGGGGGTGCCTTTGGGTTGGGCGACCACGCTGCAGCCGTCGCAAGTTGCGCACGCTGCCCCCATGACAAGGTCGCGCTATCCGCCGGCGAGCGGAGCGCGCGGATCGCTGCCTCGGTCGCCGGATCCGGCGTGCCGAGAGCGCGCGTCGAGAGGCAGCACGGGCTCATCATGTAGAGCGCACCGAACGTTTCGGGATGCTTCATGCCGATCCGCGCGGTGCCGTAGCCGCCCATAGAATGCCCCGCGAGGCCGCGACTGCGACGGTCCGGGATCGTCCGGTAATGGCCGTCGACATAGCCGACCAGATCGCGCGCGACGAACGTCTCGAAATCGCCCACAGTCACCGAACTCGAATAGAAGGACCCGTTATGCGCGGTCTTGCTGTCGGGCAGCACGACGATCATCTCGCGCGCACCCTTGGCGAATGCGCCCTCAATCGTCTGCGGCACGTGGATCTCGCCGATCCATTGTTCGACGCCGATCGAATAGCCGTGCAGCGCATAGACCACCGGATAGCGCTGCTTCGGGTTGGCGCGATAGCTCGGCGGCAGGATAACCAGCACGGCGCGGTCTGGACTTTCGCCTTCGAGATTGCCTTCGATCGCTGGGGAGTGGACGGTGATCCGCTCGATCTTTACCGGCTGTGCACCGGCGACGGCCGGCGGTGCCGGCGTCTTGACCTGAGCCCAAGCGGGGCCGGTCGACAGCACCGCCAACGCAGTACCGATTGCGACGAGAACTCTGTTCACGGACATCCCCTTTTGCTTGTTCATGCGCGCGCCAGATCGCTACCGCGCAGCCTGACAGCCTTGCCCGGCGTCAGCACGACCTCGACCCGCCGCCTACCCAGGCGGATCACGCGGCGTCCCGGTAGCTCGCCGCGGACCTCCGCCTCGACCAGTTCGCCGCCCCGCCACTCCACGTCGACCGCGCATCGGCCGCGCGCGCACAATCCGGTCACCGATCCAGTTGGCCATGCACTCGGCAGTGCCGGCAACAGGCGTATCTCGTCGCCGCTGCTCTGCATCAGCATCTCGGCGATCGCGCGCGTGCCGCCGAAATTGCCGTCGATCTGGAAGGGCGGATGCGCGTCGAACAGATTGGGATAGGTCCGCTCGGGCCCCAGCAGGAAGGCGAGGATCCGGTGCGCATGATCGCCGTCGCGCAGTCGCGCCCACAGGTTCGCACGCCACGCGGTCGCCCAGCCGGTCGACTCGTCGCCGCGGAGTTCGAGCGAACGCCGTGCCGCCTGCGCCAATGCTGGTGTGCGATCGAGATCGATCTGGTCGCTCGGGAACAGGCCGTATAGGTGCGACACGTGGCGGTGATGCGGTTCTGGCGCGGCCGCGTCCCAGTCGCGCTGCCACTCCTGAAGCTGACCCTGCGCACCGATATGATCAGGTGCGAGGCGCGCGCGTGCCACCGCGACCTCGGCCGCAAACGGCGCATCGATCGCGAGTAACGCCGCCGCCTGCCCGACCTGGTCGAACAGGTCGCGCAGGATCTGCATATCCATCGCCGGCCCCGCGCAGATCGACGCGCCCGCGGGATGGATGTTCTCGGGCGACAGCGACGGATTGGTCACCAGCGCGCCGGTCGCCGGATCGGTCTGGAGCGTATCGAGGAAGAACAACGCTGCCCCGCGCATCAGCGGATAGACCGAGCGCAGATAGGCGAGATCGCGCCCGTAATCGTAGCGATCCCACAGGTGCGTGCACAGCCACGCGCCGCCGGTCGGCCACAATCCCCACTCCGCCCCGTCGATCGGCGCGGTCGCACGCCACAGGTCGGTGTTGTGATGGCATACCCAGCCGCGCGCGCCGTACATTGTGCGCGCGGTGCGCTCGCCGGTGATCGCCAACTCGCGCACCATCCGGACCAGCGGCTCGGTACATTCGGCGAGCGCGGTGACCTCCGCCGGCCAGTAGTTCATCTCGGTATTGATATTGACCGTGTATTTCGACTCCCAGGGCGGCTTGATCTGGTCGTTCCAGATGCCCTGGAGATTGGCGGGCTGGCTGCCGGGGCGCGACGACGCGATCAGCAGATAGCGGCCATAATCGAAATACAGCGCGGCAAGCGCCGGGTCGGCGGCGGCATCGTTCGCGCGAATCCGTTCGTCGGTAGGCTCCTCAGCAGCGGGTGTGCGACCAAGGTCGAGCCGCACCCGACCGAACAGCGCGCGATGCGCGGCAATCGTCTCGGTACGGATCCCGTCGATCCCGCGGCGGGAGGCAGCATCGATCGTGGCGCGCGTCGCCGCTTCGGGGTCACCGCCGACATCGTCGAACCGCCGATAGCTTGTCGCCATCGCCACCAGCACGGTCACCGATCGAGCACCGACGATGCGCAGCCGATCGCCGTCCGAGGCCACCGATCCCCCGGTCGTCGACACCCGCGCACGCGCCGCAAATCGCAGTCGTCCGGGAACCCCGGCGCGCGCTGCGTTGCGCCCGGTGAGCGTCAACATCGCGGGCGATGCCACGACGACGGCGCCCGGGTGCGGCGATTGCAGGCCGACCAGCAGGTCGAACGGCCGGTCCGCGCTGATGTGTACCGCGATCACCTGATCGCCCGGCGCGGCGAACACCTCGCGTCGGAAGCGCGTACCGGCGGCGGTGAAATTCGTGATCGCGATCGCGGTGTCGAGATCGAGCTCTCGGCTATAATCGCCGATGGTCGCTCCGGACGCGGCGGGCAAATCGAGCAGCAGGTCGCCGAGCGGCTGATATGCCATCTGGGTTTTGGGAACGCCCATGACCGCCGCATTGGCGAGCGTCTGCGCCTCGGCGAAGGCACCGCCGTCGATCAGCCGGCGAACCTTCGGCAGCGCGGCGTGCGCGGCGGGGTTCACCGGATCGTACGGGCCGCCCGTCCACAGCGTGTCCTCGTTCAGTTGCAGCCGTTCGCTGGCCACGCCGCCGAACACCATCGCACCCAGCCTGCCGTTTCCCACCGGCAGCGCCTCGGTCCAGACGGCAGCGGGCTGGCGATACCACAGCCGCCGCCCCGTCGGCATCGGCGTGGCCGTGGCGGCGCCAAGGGCAGGAACCGTGGCCGCGACCGGCAGGGCAAGGGCAGCGACGGTCGCCGCTGCCCCCTCCAGCACGTTCCGGCGCGAAGGGTCGCCGATCGTCACCCGATCAGCGCAGATCGAGCACCAGCACCGACTTCGCGGGCAGCGTCACGCTGAGCGTACCGCCCGTCACCTGTGCGCCCGTGAAGGGCTGCGGCGTCACCACGTCAGGCGCGTCGAAGCTGTTATGCGCGTCCATCGCCGTGCCGGTGATGATCCGACCGCTCGCCTGCGTCGCCTGCAACCCCGCCAGCGACACCGTCACCGGCATCGCACGATTGGGGTCGAGATTGACCAGCGCGACATGCACCTGACCCGCCGGATCGCGCACCGCCGATGCACTCACCGCGGGCACCGCCACCTCGTCCTTGTGATACCAGGGCGAGTTCAGCGTGATCGGCAACGAGGTCGCGCCCTGCCACGGCTTGTAGAGGTCGAACACCCAATAGGTCGGCGTCTTCACCATCTTCGCGCCGTCGGTCAGCAGCATCGCCTGCAGCACGTTCACCATCTGCGCGATCGCGGCCATCTTCACGCGGTCGGCATGATGCGCGAAGATATTGAGATTGAGCCCGGCGACGACCGCATCGCGCAACGAATTCTGCTGCTCGAGGAACCCGGGATTGCTGCCCGGCGTCGGATCATACCACGTGCCCCATTCGTCGACCGCGAGCATCACGCGCTTGGCCGGATCATATTTGTCCATGATCGCCGAGTGCTTGGTGATGAATTCCTCCATCTCCAGCGTGTGCGACATGGTGGTCGCCCATTCGCGCTCGGGAAAGCCGATCGCGGCGCCCTTGTCCTTCCAGTCCTTGTCGCGGGGCCGCGTGTAGTAATGCAGCGCAAGCCCGTCGATGTTCTTGCCGGCGATGCGCATCATCGCCTCGGTCCACTCGTAGTTGGAATCGCTCGGGCCGCTCGCGATCTTGAGCATCGGGCCGTTCGCGGACTTGGCGAACTGCGCATAGCGGTTGGTCAGGTCGGCGGCGTATTCGGCGCGCATGTTGCCGCCACAGCCCCAGAGTTCATTGCCGATGCCGAGATATTGGATCTTCCACGGAGCTGCATGGCCGTTGCGCTCGCGCTCCTTGGCCAGCACGGTCGTGCCCTTCGCCGCGGTCATGTACTCGACCCATTGCGCCGTCTCGGCGGGCGGCGCGCTGCCGACGTTGGCGGAGACGTAGGTGCTGGCGTTCAGGCGGTCCATCAGCCCGAAATATTCGTGCGTACCGAAGCTGTTGTCCTCGTTGACGCCGCCCCAGTTGGTGTTGACCTTGGTCGGCCGCGCCTTGGTCGCGCCGATCCCGTCGCGCCAATGATATTCGTCCGCGAAACACCCGCCGGGCCAGCGCACCATCGGCACGTTGATCGCCTTCAGCGCCTCAAGCACGTCCCGCCTGTAGCCGCCGTCATTGGGGATACGCGAATTCTTGCCGACCCAGATCCCGCCATAGATGCCGTGGCCGAGATGCTCGGCGAACTGGCCGAACACGTCGCGGTGGACGACCGGGCCGGGCTTGTCCGCCTGCAACGTCGCGGTGACGGCCGGCGCCGTCGCGTCCTGCGCGAATGCCGGCGCGGTGATCGCGGTGCCTGCGAGGATCAGCGGCGTCAGTGCGAGCGAACCGGCAAGGCGACGCAGCGCGCGGCCCGTCGGAGTGATGCGCGATCGTGCGATGCTATGACTGAACAGGTTCATGCTCTCCCTTTCGGCCGCTTGGAGCAGCCACGTCTTTTTCGGTAATTGTAGGAGTAGTTGAATATGCCCGCCCGTCAACGCCTGTATTGCGATGACAGCCGTGATCATGGAGTCAGGGTTGTCGGAACGTCCACCGCCCGGTCGGGCTGGCCGGATCGAACGCGGCGAGCGTCGGCGTGCTCGCTCCTACCGCGAAGAGCGCCAGTCCAGTCCTGCCGCCGGGCGCCCCCCTCGGTGCGATGCGATAGGTGCCGTCGGTAAGCTGATCGATCTGCCACAGCTGCTCGGGAGCGGCCGTGAAGCTGGCCACGGTCTCGACCTCGCCCTGCGGCGTGGCCGCCAGCGCGCGATCCGTCCCCGCGATGATGATCTTGTAATAGGGCGCACCGAAATATCCGCCCACGCCCGGTACCGGCGCGATCGTCCAGAGTTGATGCGGACGAACCATGTAGTCCGCGAGATCGACCCGGATCCGACCCTTTGGCCACGCAGCCGAATCCTGCGCCAGCGTCTGGTCGGGGATCGGACTGGTCGGCTCGCTCGGCGCGGCCATGAAACTGCGGCGAACGTCGAAGGGAATGCGCACGATATCGGTCGCGAGACCGAGCGCGTATCCGCTCCGTTCCGAGGCGATCTCATACGTGCCGGGTGCGACGGTCTCGCCGGCGACCGGCCATCCGTCGGTCCAGCGCAGCGGCAATATGGCGAGGACGCTGCGACCGCTGCGGTCCATGTCGGCCTCGTAGTGCATCGAGAATTTCTGCACGCCGCCCTCGAGTTCGATCAGCCCGAAATGGCCGGGGCCGATGCCGCGGCCGCGCGCGCTCACGACCAGCTTGCCGCCCCCGCGGAGCAACGGTGTCCCCATGTGATCGACATACGGTCCGAGCGGGCTGCGCGATCGGCCGACGCGAATATGATAGGTCGAATTGGGACCGTCACAGCACGTGCCGTGCGTGCCGAGCAGGTAATACCAGCCGTCGCGGTGCATCATCGCGGTAGCTTCCATGTCGATCGCCACGTCGATCGGCTGGTTGCCCACAACACGCAAGCCCGTCTTGGGATCGAGCTCGATGATGCGGATCGGCCCGAAATAGGTGCCGTAGGTCAGCCACAGACGGCCGTCGACGTAGAGAAACGCCGGGTCGATCGCATCCGCGGTCTCGACGCCATCGCTCGACGCGACGACGCCGATGTCGTGGAATTTGAACCGCGGGGATTTCGGGTCGAGCGAGTAGGTCCACATCACCTTGACCTGGCTGGCATGCCCCCCGGACATGCCGCCGCCGCCGACCGCATAGGCGACGTAATAGCGATCGCCGATCTTGATCACGTCGGGAGCCACGCCACCGCCGGGACGCTCGGGCCCCCCGCGCCAGGTCCAGCCATCGTCGGATACGAGTCCCCCACCGCGCGTGCCGAAGGTGTAGTAGCGGCCATCGGACAAAGTGATTGTGGAGGGATCGTGGATGAACGGTTCGCCCTGCAACTGCGCTGCAGCGGGAAAGGTCCCTGCGGCGAGGATCCCGGATAGCCCGAGCGCGGTGGCGGCAAGACGCGTCATGAGGGTCTCCATGCTAGCGGACGTCGATCTTGAGGTCGGTGATCGGCTGGCCAGCCTCGTCGACGAAGCGCACGCAGAAGTCGCTCAGGCCGGGCCCGTTGATCACCGCGCCACGCAGGACGTTGCGGCCCTTGCGCAGGGTCACGCGGTCCGACAGCACGTCGTCCATCACCATGCGGCGATCGTTGAACAATCCGACCGTTTCCTTGCCGTTCAGCCACCAGATCGACGCCGAGTTCGATCCGACCGCCAGCCGCACGTCACGCAACTCGCGCGGGCTGTCGACGATCGTCACGGCCCAGAAGATCACGCCATAGGTCGGCTTGCCGAGCCCCTTCGCAAAGCTGAACAGCTTGACGTCGAACGCGCCTGAATCGAGCGCGTGCCAGCGTAGCGGTTGAGCCGCCTTCACGACTTGGCCGTCGCGCGGAATCGTGGTGAACTGGCCGGGGAAATACTGCGTGGTCAGCGCCTGCCGGACATAGGTGGCGGTGAAGACCGTATTGCTGCGGTTGGGCTTGTCGATCGGTTCGAGCAACAGCCAGCGACGCAGGAAACCGTCGCTGTCGGGCGTCGTGGCCCCTTGCGTCACCGGCTGGACATACGGCGCAAGACCGGTCGCCGGTGTCGGCGCCGTATCCTGTCCGTTCGCACCGGACGACAGCCCGGCCAGCGCACCCAACACCAGCAGCGGCGCGGCACACAGCCCGATCGCCCAAACCTTCGTGAAGCGCGTCATACCCGTCTCCCCCCTGCATCTGGTCATCACCGTACGAGCATGCCGTTGGCGTCAAGCCAGTGCATGAAATCCTCGAACCAGCCGGCGCTGGTCGTGCCCTTCTTGCCCAGCCCGAAGCCGTGCCCGCCAGCCTGGTAAAGATGGAACTCGACCGGCTTCCCCGCCTTCTGCCAGTACTCGATCAGGCCGAACCCCTTGTTGGCGAACAAAGGATCGTTGGCGGCTAGAACCGCGAACAGCGGCGGCGCGTCTGCCGGCACCTTTACCGCCTCCATCGATCCATAGATCGGCGCGATGAAGGCCAGATGCGTGTCGGGAGCGGCCAGCGCGGTCGCCATCGTCGTCATCGCGCCCGCCGAGAAGCCGATCATCCCGAAGCGGGCGGGGTCGACCTTCCACTTGGTCGCGCGCGTCCTCACCAAAGCAAGCGCGGCTCGCGCATCAGCGATCTGGTCGCCGAGCCCGGCGATTGCCTCGTCCGGGCTCATCCGCCGCTGCGGTTGCGCGGCACCCGCGAACATGGCCGTGACCGATTGCTCGAACCCGCCCATGTCCGCCGGTGTCGGCTTCAACCGGTATTTCAGCACGAACGCCGCGATGCCCCGGTCGGCAAGCGCCTTAGCCACGCGCCAGCCCTCATTCTCCATCGAGAGCATCAGGAAGCCACCGCCCGGCGCGACGATCACCGCAGCCCCCGTCGCCTTGGCCGGGTCGGGCAGGAACGGTGTCAGCGTCGCGGTGGTGACGTTGCGCGTCATCGCCACGCCGTACTGGCTGAACCACGCCTCGGGCGCGGCCTGACCTTTCACGCCACCGGTATTAAGCAGGATCGCGGTTGGCTCGGCCGGAGCCGCCATCGCGGTCATACGCGCGTCCTGCGCCAGCACCGGCGTCGCCAGTGCCAGCACGCTTGCAAACCATCCTAATCCGATCGACCAGCGCATCGCCTTCTCCCCCCAATCGTCCATCATGTCACGCTCAAGACAGCAGGATACGCCGCACGGCCCCCTCGGGATCGTCGACCATGCGGCTCGTCGTATCGAACACCATCGTCTGGCAACGCTGCGGATCGGTTGGCGTCCAGGCCAGCCCCGGCTGGCTCGGGTTGCCGGTGCGCGCGAAGTTCGCCCATGCGGTCGACATGGTCCGCGCGACGCGCTGCGCTTCCGGCGTGTTACCGGTGCCCTGGTCGCACAGCTTCGTGTTGTCGAAGCAGAAGGCGAGATCGGCGGTGTGCCATGCGCCGGCCACGCCACCCAGTTGGGGCGACTGCCACTGGAACAGATACTGGTACACGGGCGCGCCGCGCTGCGCGTGTTTCAGGCGTACCATGTCCTGCACGCGGTTGCGGTTCTGCAAGCCCTGCACGCCGTACGCCAGCGTCCGCACCGCCTTTTCAGGATGCGCCTGCTTCATCGCCGCGATCAACCGCCCGGCCTTGTCGCCGCCCATCTGCGCGGTGAGATCGGTCCGCCACTGCGCCTCGCTCGGGTTGTAGCCCCAGCGCATGCCCTCCTCGCTGACGTTGCCGATCAGCATCGGCACGTCGCGCGAAACGTCCGGCGCGATGGCCGAGAACGAGCGGACGTCGATCACCTTGCCGTCGAGCGTCGGATTCCAGCCTACGCGCGGCGTCAGCGAAGGCCCCATCGGCCCGCGCGGGCCGTTGATGTCGTTCGAAACCTTGTTCCCCGCATCGAACAGCGGCTTCCACGCGATCCGCTGAAGCGCGCCGATATCCTTGGGCCCGATGTTCAGTTCGCGCAGCACGCGCCGCGAGAAATCCCGCGACTGCTCGGCTGTCGGCAGCGCACCGCCGCCGCCGGACTGCACCGCGGCGCGGTGGATCAGGCCCTTGCCGGTCGCCATGCCAAGCAACGTCGTCACCTTGGAGCCGCCGCCGGACTGGCCGTAAATCATCACCCTGTCGGGATCGCCGCCGAACCGGGCGATGTTCTCATGCACCCAGCGCAAGGCCGCGACGCAATCGGTCATGCTGACGTTGGCCGACTCCTCGTACGCCGCGCCGCCGACTTCGGTCAGATCGAGGAACCCGAGGACGTTCAGGCGGTGGTTGAGCGACACCTGCACCACGTCGTGATTCCGTGCCATCTGCGCCCCATCATGCGACGCGAGTTCATAGGAGGAGCCGAACGCGAAACCGCCGCCATGGAAATAGACCATGACCGGACGATTGCCGGACAACGCCGGCGTCCAGATATTCAGCTTGAGCATGTCCTCGCCGACGAAACCATCGGTCCATTGCTGAAGGAACGTGTGTTCGACGGCGTTGAAATCGTGGAGCGTCTGCGGACAGTTCGCGCCATAGGCGACGGCGTTGCGGGCCTCGGTCCAGCGCTGGGGCGGCTTGGCCGGCAACCAGCGGTTCTCGCCGCCAGTGTCGGCACCGTAAGGAATGCCCTTAAAGGTGTAGACGTCGTCCTGAACATAGCCGCTAACCGGGCCGTACTGCGTTCGAACGGTCGCGTCCTTCGGCGTCGAGCAGGTCCCCGAAGCCGAGCGAACACGTGCAGTCTGCGCGCTCGCCATAGGCGGCAACATCAGCCCCGCCCCCGTCAAGATCGGCGCAAGCATCGCACGACGGCGATCCACGAATGGCCCGGTCATCCTCACTCCCTTCAGGGATTGCTCGCAGGTCATTGGCCCGTGCATTCGGCGACGCCGATGCGACGGAGTGCCTGGGCATCCTCTTGCGCATCCTATGCTGATACCGCTATCGAGTCTACCGCGCCCCGTTTTCAGTCTTGGGAGGCGTATGCGATCCGTACTCCAAGACCGCTGGCGCATCATCTTGTTAGCGCTATAGTACGACAATAGTTGCCGATTCTAGAGCGACGAGCAGAGATCGAGAGGGGATGACCGTGGCGACACGATCCGCAATGTGGATGATTGGGGCCTTGCTGGCGAGTACCGCGCCGCTCGCGGCTCAGACCGCCGCTCCCGTCGCGACCAAACCTGCAAACACGGAGATGGTCCTGGGCGATTCGGGCTATTACGAGGCACCGGCCGCCAATGTTCTGGTCTTCTCCAACTGGTATGATGGCCTGTTCGCTGATTCGAAGATCAGCGGCGTCGAGATCGTCCAGCAGGGCGAGCGCATCGCCACCAACGGCGACGTCCGCCTATCGGCCACGCCGGGACAATGGGATGCGATCGGCAGGCTGGTCGATCGCAAGGTCGACGCCGCGAGCGGCACCATCACCGTCACGCTAGAATATCCCGACTATAAATGGCGCTATCGCGTGCGTTCGGAAAAGCGCGGCGGTGCGGTCGCCGTCTCGGTGATCCTCGACGAGCCGGTACCGGCCGCGCTCGCGGGCAAGGCTGGGTTCAACCTCGAATTCCTCCCCGCCGCCTATTTTCACCACAGCTATATGGCCGACGGCGTCAGCGGCGCGTTCCCGGTCTATCCGGCCGATGCGATGATCCAGACGCCGCAGCGCAACGCGGCAAGCGGTCGCGCGGAAGGGCCCGGCGCCGAGCCGACCGCGATCGCCAAGGGCAGCCGCTTCGTGCTCGCGCCCGAGGATCCGGCACGCCGCGTGACGATCCGCTCGACCGCCGAAGTGCAGCTCTTCGACGGTCGCAACCAGGCGCAGAATGGCTGGTTCGTGCTCCGCTCGCTGCTGCCGGCCGGGCGCACCGGCACCGTGCTCGAATGGACGATCCAGCCCAACAGCGTGCCGGGCTGGCTCCGTCCCCCGGTGATCGCACACTCGCAGCTCGGTTATACGCCCGACGCGCGGAAGGTCGCGACGATCGAACTCGACCGCAACGACCGCCGCGCGCTGCCCGCGCGCCTGCTCCGCGTCGGCGAGGACGGCAGCATGACGCCAATGCCGACCGCGCCCGCCAAGCGCTGGGGCGACTATCTCCGCTACAGCTACCTGCAACTCGATTTCAGCGCTGTGCGCCAGCCCGGCACCTACGTGCTCGAATACGGCACCACGCGCACCGCGCCGTTCCGCATCGCTGTCGATGCCTATGCCGGCGCATGGCACCCGACGCTCGACGTGTATTTCCCGGTCGCGATGGACCATATGTTCGTCAACGAAGGCTACCGCGTCTGGCACGGCGACGCGCACCGCGACGATGCGCGTCAGGCGCCGGTGAACCACGAACATATCGATCTCTACGCGCAGGGGCCGACCACCGACACGAAGTTCAAGCCGGGCGAGCACATCCCCGGCCTCGCCGTCGGCGGCTGGTTCGACGCGGGCGACTACGACATCCGCACCCAGTCGCAATATCAGGTGATCCGCTCGCTGGTCGACAGCTGGGAGCGCTGGCGCCCGATGCGCGACACCACCGCGGTCGACTGGACGCGGCGCAAGACCGAGATGCACGTTCCCGACGGCACGCCCGATCTCGTCCAGCAGATCCGCCACGGGACGTTGCAACTCGTCGCACAGTTCGATGCGGTCGGCCATGCGATCCACGGCATCGTCGAGCCGGACGTCGCGCAATACACGCATCTCGGCGACGCCTCGACCAAGACCGACGGGCTGGTCTACGATACAGCGCTGAAGCTCGGCGAGGAAAAGAACGGCCGCAGCGGTACGCCCGACGACCGATGGGCGTTCACGACCAAGGCATCGGCGCTGAACTACGGCTCGATCGCCGGGCTGGCGGCGGCATCGCGCGCGCTTGCGGAGGCCGATCCGGCGCTGTCGAAGAAGGCGCTGGGGATCGCGACGCGGACCTGGGCGGAGGAACAGTCGCACGCGCCCGATCTGTACCAGCACGGCAACACCACCGGCGGACCGCTGGATGCGGAGCGCTTCGCCGCTGCGGTCGAGCTGCTGCGGACTACGCGCGATCCTCGCTACGTCGCCGCGGTCCAGTCGCTGTGGCCGGCGATGGAAAAGACCTTCGCCTTCAATCTGCGCGATGCGGTGGCGGCGATCCCGTTCATGCCACCAGCCTACCGCGCGGCGATGGTCCCGGCGGTTCGCGCCTATGCCACCGCTACCGAGACCGCCGCGAAGGCCAATCCGTTCGGCGTGCCGATCACGACCGGCGGCTGGGCGGGCAGCGGCACCGTGCTCGGCACTGCGCTGAACGCGTACACGCTGCACAAGGCGTTCCCGGAGATCATGCCCGCCGACGCGGTGTTCCGCGGACTGGAGTTCCTGGTCGGCCACCATCCCGGATCCGACATATCGTTCGTATCGGCCGTCGGCACCGTCTCGAAGGAAGTCGCCTACGGCAACAACCGCGCCGACTTCTCGTTCATCGCCGGAGGCGTCGTGCCGGGGGTGCTGATCATCAAGCCGGACCTGCCCGAGAACCATGAGGACTGGCCGTTCTTCTGGGGCGAGAACGAATACGTCATCCCCGAAGGCGCAATGTGGATCGAACTCGCCCAGGCCGCGCAGGAGCTTGCCGCGGCAGCTGGGTCCAAGCCAACCCAGACAGCGAACGCAACCAAGTGAGAACCGCCATGAAAATCCAGACGTTCGCGTTGCTCGCCGGTCTCGCCTTGGGAACGCCCGCCTTCGCGAGCGACGCACCGCGGTTCAGCAGCTTCAGCTATGACGGTCAGACGCAGGAGAAGGTCACCGTCGGCCCCGGCCAGTACCGCAACCCGATCCTGTCGGGCTATTATCCCGATCCATCGGTGACGCGCGTCGGCGACGATTATTACCTCGTCCTCTCCTCGTTCGCGCATTATCCCGGCCTGCCGATCTTCAAGTCGAAGGACCTGGTGAACTGGACGCAGATCGGCAACGCGATCGATCGCCCGGAGCAGCTCGACTTCACCGGCAGGCGCACGTCGCAGGCGGTGTTCGCACCCGACATTTCGTTCCACGACGGCGTCTTCTACATCGTCAACACCTGCGTCGAGTGCAAAGGCAATTTCGTCATCACGGCTAAGGACCCGGCCGGACCATGGTCGAACCCGACATGGCTGCCGTTCGAGGGCATCGACCCGTCGATCTACTGGGAAGGCGACAAGGCCTATATCGTCAACAACCGAGCGCCCGCGGAGCCGCCACGCTACGATGGCCACCGCGCGATCTGGATCCAGGAATATGACTGGCGCGCGGGCAAGATGGTCGGCGACAGCACGCAACTGGTCAATGGCGGCGTCGACATCTCGAAGAAGCCGGTGTGGATCGAAGGTCCGCACATCTTCCGCAAGGACGGTCATTATTACCTGACCGCAGCCGAGGGCGGCACCAGCGTCAACCATTCGCAGGTCGCGCTGCGCTCCAAGTCGCTCCGCGGACCTTACGTCGCGTTCGCCGGCAATCCGATCCTGACGCAGCGCGATCTCGATCCGGCGCGTCCCAACCCGATCACCTCGACCGGCCACGCAAAGCTGGTCCAGACGCAGAACGGCGACTGGTACGCAACCTTCCTCGGGGTTCGTCCGTACGAGGGCGACTATTACAACATCGGCCGCGAGACGTTCTTGTTACCGGTAACATGGAAGGGTGGCTGGCCGATCATCCTGCCGAAGGGCCAGCCCGTCCCGTTCGTCGGCACCAAGCCGAAACTGCCCGCCAGCCCGCCGAGCCGGATCCCGACCAGCGGCGATTTCCGCTATGTCGAAAGCTTCGACGGCAGCAAGCTGGCGATGCAATGGGTCGGCGTGCGCACGCCCAAGGCGCCCTTCTACCGGCTCGAAACCGGTGACCTGGTCCTCGACCATGGCGGCCGCATCGGCGACCTGTCGCGCGTGCCGTCGTTCGTCGGGCGTCGGCAGCAGCATCACGTCGCGACGATGTCGACCACGGTCCGCTTTACCCCCGATACCGATGGCGATCGCGCAGGTCTGGTCGCGATGCAGAGCGACACGAATTTCCTGTTCTTCGGCGTTACCCGGATCGCCGGCAAGCCGGTCGTCGCGCTCTACACCAACGACAATGGCAAGGAGCAACTGGTCGGGTCTGCGCCCATCACAGGCGCGGGCCCCGTCACGCTGACGATCCGCGCGAATAGCGGCACGATGGCGTTCGACTATGACGGTGCGGGCGGCAAACGGACCTTGGCAAGCGACGTGGACGCTCGGTTCCTGAGCACCAAGACCGCGGGCGGTTTCGTCGGCACGCTGGTTGGCCCCTATGCGTGGCTGCAGTGACGCATTCGAACGCGACCGATGGCGTATGCGACCACGACGTGATCGACAGCCATCCGCGCCGCGTGCTAAGTGTTGACACGTTTCGCACGGTAGCGCTACCCAAGCACATCGAAGCTCGACGCCACAATAGATGGTGAACATTAGGAAGGACCACGGACCGATGCGTTTCAGCCTCGCGCCTACGCTCGTCATTGCCGCACTTGCCGCAACGGGTACGATCGCCCTAGCCCAGACCAATGGGGCCAACGCCCCGGCGAAAACCCCGTCCGCCGGCAAGGAACCGCGGAGCCCTGACGGAAAGCGCTATCTGTCGCAGCCGCTGGTCACCAGCATCTATACGGCCGATCCGTCGGCGCATGTCTTCAACGGCAAGATCTACGTCTATCCGAGCCACGACATCGACGTGAAGATCGCCGACGACGATCTCGGCAATCAATATGCGATGCGCGACTACCGCGTCCTGAGCATGGACCGGATCGGCGGGCCGGTGAAGATCAACGGCGTTGCGCTCGACGTGAAGGACGTGCCCTGGGCGTCGCAGCAGATGTGGGCCCCCGATGCCGCCTACAAGAACGGCACCTATTACCTATACTTCCCCGCGCGCGACAAACAGCTCGACAAGAACGGCCTCGGCACGTTCCGGATCGGCGTCGCCACGTCGAAGAGCCCGGTCGGCCCGTTCAAGGCGGATCCCAAGCCGATCGAGGGCAGCTTCTCGATGGACCCCGCGGTGTTCACCGACGCGAACGGCACCAGCTATATGTATTTCGGCGGGATCTGGGGTGGGCAACTTCAGCGCTGGAAGGACGGCAAGTTCGATCCCAACGGGTCGGATACCGATCTCGGGAAGGACGATCAGCCTGCATTGTCCGGCAAGATCGCCCGCATGAATCCCGACATGAAGAGCTTTGCCGAGACGCCGCGCGACGTCCAGATCCTCGACGAAGCCGGCAAGCCCGTGCTCGGCGGCGATCATGAGCGCCGCTTTTTCGAGGCGTCGTGGGTCTTCAAGCGCGGCGGCAAATATTACTACACCTACTCGACCGGCGACACGCACTTCCTGAACTACGCGACCGGCGACAATCCCTATGGCCCGTTCACGTACAAGGGTCATATCCTCAAGCCCGTCCAAGGCTGGACCAGCCACCATTCGATCATCGAATGGAACAAGAAATGGTGGCTGTTCTATGCGGACACGCAGCTCAGCAACAAGAACCACCTCCGCAACGTCAAGGTGACCGAACTGAAGTTCGCACCCGACGGCTCGATCCCGACCATCGATCCGTTCGTCAACTGATGTTCCTCGGAATCGATATCGGCACCTCGGGTGTCAAGGCCGTGGTGCTCGATGAGCATGGCAGCGTGGTGGGCCAAGGCACAGCCGCGCTGACCGTCCAGCGGCCGCATCCGCTCTGGTCCGAGCAGGATCCCGATGCGTGGTGGAAGGCGACGATCGCTGCGGTCCAGGCGATCGACCCGAGCGTCCGCCGCTCGGTGCGCGGCATCGGGCTCGCCGGCCAGATGCACGGCGCGACGCTGCTCGACGCCGACGACAAGCCGCTGCGCCCTGCGATCCTGTGGAACGACGGCCGCTGCTTTGCCGAATGCGAGGCACTGGAGCGCGCCGTCCCCGATCTGCGTAAGATCTCGGGCAACATCGCGATGCCCGGCTTCACCGCACCGAAACTGCTGTGGGTCCGCGAGCATGAGCCCGAAGTCTTCGCGAAGATCGCCACGGTGCTGTTGCCGAAGGACTATGTCCGGCTGCTGATGACTGGCGACAAGGCGTCGGACCTGTCGGACAGCGCTGGCACGCTATGGCTCGATGTCGGTGGCCGTTGCTGGAGCGACGAGATTCTCACAGCCTGCGGCCTGACTCAGGCGCAGATGCCGGCGCTGTTCGAGGGCACGGAGATCACCGGCACGCTTACCGCCGAGGTCGCCGAGCTGTGGGGCATGCCGCAGGTCCCGGTCGCCGCGGGCGGCAGCGACAATGCGGCGGGAGCGGTCGGCGTCGGTGTCGTGGCAGATGGCGATGCGCTGCTGTCGCTCGGCACGTCGGGCGTGATTTTCGTCGCGACCAACGACTTCCGCCCCAATCCGGCGCGCGCGGTCCACGCCTTCTGTCACGCGCTCCCCGGCATGTGGCACCAGATGTCGGTCCATCTGTCGGCGGCGTCGTGCATCGATTGGGTCGCGCGGATCACCGGCGCCGCCGGTGTCGCCGACCTGTTCGCGCGCGCCGAGGCCGCCGGCCCCGCCAGTGGCCCCGAAATTTTCCTCCCCTACCTCTCGGGCGAGCGCACGCCGCACAATGACCCCGAGGTTCGCGGCGCGTTCCTCCGCCTCGACAACGACACCGACGCCGGCCGCTTGTCGCAGGCGGTACTCGAAGGCGTGGCGTTCGCGCTCGCCGACGGTCTCGACGTGTTGCGTGAGGCCGGCACGACCGTCGAACGCCTCGCGGTGATCGGCGGCGGCGCCCGATCGCGCTATTGGGGCCAGGTGATCGCCGCGGCGATGGAGGTCGAGCTCGTCTACCTCCAGGGCGGCGAGGTCGGCCCCGCGCTCGGTGCCGCCCGCCTTGCCCAGCTCGGCGTCGATGGCGGCGACCCTGCCGCCGTCTGCGTCGCGCCCCCCGTCTCGCACACCATCGTCCCCGACCCTGTCCTCGTCTCGGAACTCGCCGAGAAGAAGGCCGCGTTCCGCCAAGCCTATTCCCGCATCACCCCCAAATCGTAGGAAGCTTTGATGTCCGACTTCTTCGCCGATATCCCCCAGATCAAGTATGAGGGCCCCGACAGCACCAACGAGCTGGCGTACCGCTTCTACGACAAGGACAAGATGGTCCTCGGCAAGCGCATGGAGGATCACCTCCGCTTCGCCGCATGCTTCTGGCACACCTTCTGCTGGCCCGGCTCCGACGTGTTCGGCGGCGGTACGTTCGACCGTCCGTGGCACCGTGGCGCCAACGACAGCGCCGCCGCGGCGCACAAGCGCGAGGTGGCGTTCGACTTCTTCAAGAAGCTCGACGTGCCCTATTACTGCTTCCACGATGTCGACGTGATGGCGGACGCGGCGAACATCACGGAGCATCGCAAGTTCTTCGCCGAAGCCGTCGACCATCTTGAACAGCTGCAAGCCGCATCGGGTCGCAAGCTGCTGTGGGGCACCGCCAACGCGTTCAGCCACCCGCGCTATGCCGCCGGCGCATCGACCAACCCCGATCCCGAAGTCTACGCCTTCGCTGCGATGCAGGTCCGCGATGCGCTCGAGGCGACGCATCGCCTCGGTGGCCAGAACTACGTGCTGTGGGGCGGTCGCGAGGGTTACGAGACTCTGCTGAACACCGACATGAAGCGCGAGCTGGACAATTTCGGCCGCTTCCTGAG
Organism: Sphingomonas faeni; assembly: GCF_024273235.1. Taxonomy (GTDB): domain Bacteria; phylum Pseudomonadota; class Alphaproteobacteria; order Sphingomonadales; family Sphingomonadaceae; genus Sphingomonas; species Sphingomonas faeni_A. Next base: position 36,819 of record NZ_JANBVH010000014.1, read on the forward strand.
CCTGGTCGTCGAGCACAAGCACAAGATCGGCTTCACCGGCACGATCCTGATCGAGCCGAAGCCGTTCGAGCCGACCAAGCACCAGTACGACTTCGACACCGCCACGGTGTATGGCTTCCTCAAGCGCTATGGCCTGGAGAACGAGGTCAAGGTCAACATCGAGGCGAACCACGCCACGCTCGCCAGCCATACCTTCGAGCACGAGATCGCGACGGCGGCTGCGCTGGGGATCTTCGGTTCGATCGACGCGAACCGCGGCGACCCGCAGAATGGCTGGGATACCGACCAGTTCCCCAACTCGGTCGAGGAACTGACGCTCGCCAATCTCGAGATCATCCGCGCTGGCGGGTTCACGACCGGCGGCTTCAACTTCGACGCCAAGGTGCGGCGCCAGAGCGTGGATGCGGCCGACCTGTTCTACGGTCATGTCGGCGCGATCGACGTCGTCGCCAAGGGTCTGCTGAACGCGGCCAAGCTTATCGAGGACGGCAAGATCGATGCGATCAAGGCCAAGCGCTATGCCGGCTGGGACGGCGAGTTCGGCGGCGCAATCGGTGGGCTGGATCTTGCCGGCATCGCCGACCTCGCGATCGAGCGTGGCATCGATCCGAAGCCGGTCTCGGGCCAGCAGGAGCGGATCGAGAATTTGATCAACCGCGTCCTTTAAGACGGAGGTACCGTGCCCATGGTTGCCACGCGTTTGCGGTGGCGATCATGGGTGGGTTCGAGGATAGGGCTGCGTCGATTAGTCGAGCCCTCAGTCCGGCCTTGTTCGCGATCATATCAATCGAACATGTTGGCCTTGTTTCCCCGCGAAGGCGGGGACCCAGACTGGGCTCCCGCCTTCGCGGGAGAACATAATAGTGTTCGCGACGGGTCGAACAGCGCAACCATATTGGAGGCAGATACCCGGCATCTTGTTCTTGGGTCTGCTGTTCCGCGGAGCCAAAGCCTTTCGATTTTGCGGCACCGTAAATGTCGGAAAAACCCCGGGCATGACGGCACAGACCTCACCGTTCGCCGAACAGTTCTCGCTGCGCCTTTTCCAGCTCCTCGGCGTAGCGACGCCGGACGAATGACTCGGACAGGATGCCGAGCACCGCGCGATCCTCGTCCAGCACGGCCAGTTCATCCGCACCCGACGCGTCGAAGCGGCGCATGACCTCGGCGATGTCCATCGTCGGGACGAGCGCCGCATCGATGTTGACCGCAAGCGGCCCGACCGGCGACTGCGGGTCGAGCCCCTCGGCATAAGCGGTCGGTGTCTGGACGATGCCGGCATAGCGGTCGTCCTGATCGATCAGCACCGTCCGGCTGGTCGCGCCGAGCGGCACCCGGCGGCGAAACTCCGCGATCGTGATCGCCGCGGGCAAAGCCTTGGTCTCGCGGCGCATCATCCGTCCGGCAGTCAACGTCTTGACCCAGCCGACGTCGCGCGCGCTCTTGATCGTCTCGCCGCGAAGATGCAGCCGCCACGTCGAGAAGCTGTAGCCGAACGTCTCACGGACGATTGTCGACGACACCAGCGCCGCCGCGAGCACCGCACCGGTCAGTGCGAAATCCTGTGTCGCCTCCAGCACGAGCATCGCCATCGTCATCGGCCCGCCGACCACAGCGACCGCGAGCGCCGCCATCCCGACCAGCGCCGCGTTGCGCGGATCGACCAGGTCGTGGCCGGCGATCGCGGCCAGGCTGCCGGCGAACAGGTGGCCGATCAGCGTGCCGAGGAAAAGCGACGCAAAGAACAATCCACCGCGAAAACCGAAGCCGAGCGAGACGATCGAGGCCGCGCATTTCGCAAGGAAGATCGTCGCGATGAACGCCAGCGGCGCGCCGACCGCGAGATCGGCATGGAGCGCACCGTGGCCGGCCGACAGAACCTGCGGCGAGAATAGCGCCACGGGGATCAGCAGCAGCCCGCCGATCGCCGGACGCGACCAGTCGGGCAGTCTGGCGCGACGCGTGGCGGTCTCGACCAGCGCCACCGCCCGCATCAGCGCGATGCCGATACCGGCACACAGCGCGCCGAGCGCAACATAGATCAGATAGTGATGCGTCTCGGTCGGCATCGTCGCGACCGAGTCGATGACATAGGGCTGGATCCCGAGCAGATGCGCGACCAGGGTTCCCGCCAGCGCCGCGGCGACGACCGGTGCAAGCGCGGTCGGCGTATAGGCGCAGATGACGATCTCGAACGCATAGAAGGCACCGGCGAGCGGCGCGCCGAAGGCGGCTGCGATCGCCGCCCCCGTCCCGGCGCCGACCAGGTTACGCAGGTCGCTGCGGCGCAGGTTGAAGACGCGGCCGGCGACCGAACCGATCGCACCGCCAAGCTGCGCATAGGCCGCTTCAAGCCCGACCGACGCGCCGAAGCCGTTGGACAGCATCGTCTGCCCCGAGATCACCAGGCTGTCGGGCACCGACATGCGGCCACCGTGCAGCGCGTTCGCCTCGACCGCGTCGACCATTCGACGCTTGCGCGCGCGGGTCGACCAGGAGAACGCGGCGAGCACGAGGCCACCGATCGGCAGGACGATCAGCGTGGCGAGTGGCAGTGCGGGCAGCGCACTGAGCCGGCTGGCCGACGACAGGCCGAACAGATCATGCTGCAACGTCCGCGCGATCGCGCCTTGCAGCACGCTGAGCAGGCCTGCCCCTGCCCCGACCAGCGTCGCCAGCACGATGAACGCAGCCTCGCTCGCGCGAACGCGGCGGCGGATCGCTTTGAGAAGGACGACAGCGTGCAGGTTCGGGCGCCTAGTGAGAAGTTCGAACCCCGCGTCTAGCCCGCGACGGGACGGTTGGAACAGGGTTTTCGCTGCCGTCCGGATGCAGGCTGCTCCACGCCGGGTGTTCGACGGCGGCAAGCGACCGGTATCGCCTTGGCCACGCGGATCGGGTGATGTTTGCAGCAGGGAGCTTGGGGCGGAACGCTATCTCGACCGTCGCTTTGCCAGGCGGGTGGCGTTGGCCCCCTCCTCGGCAGCGAGCTTGCGCCAGCGATCGAACCGGGTCGCCGTCAACGCGCCAGTCTCGATCGCCGCGCGGACCGCGCAGCCGGGCTCGACGCCGTGCGAGCAATCCGAGAACCGGCAATCCTGCGCGGCCAGCGCGAAGTCGTCGAAGACCTCGGCGATGCCCGTGGCTGCTTCCGACAGTTGCAACTCGCGCATGCCCGGCAGATCGAGCAGCCACCCGCCCTGATCCAGCCGGTGCATCTCGCGGACCGTGGTCGTGTGGCGGCCGGTATCGTCGTTCGCGCGGATCGCTTGGGTCGCAATACTGTCGGAGCCACGCAACGTGTTGACGAGCGTCGACTTGCCGACGCCGGACGAGCCGAGGAACGCGACGGTCTTGCCCGGCCCGCACCATGTCGCGAGACGCGCGACGCTGGCCGGGTCGCGGCCGTTGACCATCTCCACCAGCAATCCCGGTTCGATCGCGCGCGCTGCGGCGGCGAACGTCTCCGGGGTATCGGTGAGGTCGATCTTGGTGAGCACCACGACCGGCGTCACCCCTACCTCGCGGGCGAGCACGAGATACCGCTCCAGCCGCGCAACGCTGAAATCCTGGTTGCACGAGGCGACGATGAAGACCGTATCGACATTGGCGGCGATCATCTGCTCCTTGCGAGGATCGGCGGGCGATTGCCGCTTGAACAGGTTCAGTCGGTGCAGCACGCGGCGCGGCAGTTGCGTGGTGACGTCGAACAGCAGCCAGTCGCCCACCGTCGGGTGATCGTCGGTCGGCTGCGCGCCGGGAATATACGGCGTGATGAAACGCTGCGATCCCGCGCCCGAAACCGCGATCTTCCCCCGGTGTACGGCCATGACCCGGACAGGCTCGCAATACAGCGCCTCGTCGTCCGAAACCTGCTCGCTGAAATGCGCATTCCAGCCCAGGTCTTCCAAAGTTTCGTCGGTGGATGTCATCGCGGTGCCGGAGCGTCCTTCTGGGTTCTGCATTGAGCGTCGATCGTCGAGGTCAGGCTATTGGTAGTGCGTGATCGTCTCGAACCCGGCGTTCGTCTTGGTCATCTTGAGCAGCCTCCTGATATAGGAGCGGACGTGCCTGTCGAAACGGGTGTCGTCGTAGATTCCGCGCCAGAGATACTCGTCACGGTCCTGGAGGGCCCGGAGCTGCTCGGTCACGCCGAGCTGCGAGCGGTCGAGCCCTTGCCCTTCAGCAACAGCGAGCAGACCATTTCCTCCGCCGTCGCCTTGTCGCAATCGTCCTGCCGGTCACGTCCGCCGCGCTCCGCCACGACCTGATCGGCGCGCGCAGCGATGACGCGGCTCTCCAGCCATTTGCAGACCACCGCGCCATCCCATTCCTTCGCCATCACACCTGCCACGCTCAACTCCGCTTCGGCCGCGGTCGGCAAAAACCCGCCGCGATATCCATTCGGCATCGTCTGCAACGCATGCCCCCGCCGCTCAAGCGATAACCCGGTGAGCGTAAGACGTTTCCGTCCGCGAACGAGGGCGAACGCATTGCTTTCACGCGCGGCATGACCACCTACGACCGGTCATCAGCAGGAGACGATTCATGACACCCACCGGCAACACCATCCTGATCACCGGCGGCGGATCGGGGATCGGTGCCGCGCTCGCCCAGCGGTTGCACGATGCCGGCAACACAGTGATCGTCTCGGGCCGACGCCAGGACGCGCTCGACGAGACGATCGCCGGTCGCGAGCGGATGAGCGCGATCACGCTGGACATCGACGACCCCGCGGCGATCGAGGACTTCGCCCGCCGCATCGTCGCGGAGCACCCCGCGCTGAACGTGCTGGTCAACAACGCCGGAATCATGAAGCTGGAAGACGCCTCGACGCGGCGTGATCTTGCCGATGCGGAGGCGACGATCGTCACCAACCTGCTCGGACCGATCCGGCTGACGAACGCGCTGGTCGATCATCTGGCGACCCGCCCCGGCGCCGCGATCGTCAACCTGACGTCGGGCCTGGCGTTCGTCCCGCTGGTGGCGGCGCCGACCTATTCTGCGACGAAGGCCGCGATCCATTCCTACACCGTGAGCTTGCGCCGATTGCTGAAAGGCAAGGTCGACGTGATCGAGATCGCACCACCAGGCGTCCAGACCACGCTGACCCCGGGTCAGGAGAACCGGCCGGGCTACATGCCGCTGGAGGCGTTCGCGGACGAGGTCATGACGCTTTGGGCACAGCAGCCAGTACCGGACGAAATCCTGGTCGAGCGCGTGCGACCGCTGCGCAATGCCGAGGCGGACCATCGCTTTCCGGAAACCCTGGTCCAGCTCAACGAGATGGCCGAGCGCGCGCGCAACGGCGGGTGAACTTGCGGGCGGCGCGACGCAGACGCCGCCCTAACCCGACCTCTGGATGGGCCGGTCGTGCTGATCCCGATCGACAAGCGCCCCTCCGCGAGTCTCGACGTGCACCTTGGCGCGCACCTTGGCGCGCACCTTGGCGCGCACCTTGGCGCGAACGGTGAGGCTGCCGCCACTCGCTGCCAAGCGGATGCAGCCGAGGTGGTCGGAACATTACGAATATGTTGCGACATAACTGCAACATTATGTCGTAATCGTACGGATCGGACCTATTCGCGATTGTCAGAGCACCCGCGATATGGCGAATTGTACAAATGCCGGTCTGGCCGTGACGCTGCAAAGGCGTCGGGTCCGCCCAAGCTGTCGGTCATTCGTAAAGGGGGTTCCGTGCCGCAAGCTGCCATCGTCGACACCCTCCTCACATACCGTGCGTCGCCGATCGGGCCCGACGCCCGATGATCGCGACCCCGCGTACTGACGATCCTATTGGGTTCGCAGGACGCCGGGTCTGCTCCGATATCCATTTTCGAGGTCTCGTCGCGGGTGAGTTCGCTCGCCCCGACCGCAACCGCTCCGCGCCGGTCGTTGAACGCCGCGCGGAATGGACGACCTCGCCACCGCAATTCGTACCGAGCGGACGACGACGTCGTTCCGCGCGGGTCGATGATCACGACACTCGCAACCATGCCGAACGCAATCGGCGGTCCCAAGCGAGGATGATTTAGGGGAAGGATCCTGAGAGCCGCTGTTTTCCAAGGGGGCTTAGGATGATCAAGTACACGACCTCTACCGTCGCACTGGCGGTTGCACTCCTGTCGGGGTCCGCTGCCTTTGCGGCCACGCCGGACACGGTTGCCGATGCCGCGGCGACCGCCACCCAGGACCCGTCGCCACAGGCGGCGGCGCCTGCGGTCGACGAACCGCCCAGCGATATTCTCGTATTGGGCACGCGGCGTACCGATCGTACGCTCGCCAATTCCCCGTCGCCAGTCGATATCATCAGTGCCGCGGACCTGACGACGCAGCCTGCAGCGAACATGATCGACGCGCTGAAGAATATCGTTCCGTCCTTCTATGCCGGGCAGAACTCGATCTCGGACGCATCGACCTTCGTTCGCTCGCCCTCGTTGCGCGGGCTTTCGGGCGATCAGGTCCTCGTGATGCTGAACGGCAAGCGCTATAACAGATCGGCGCTGGTCCAGGTATATGGCGGCAGCGACACCGGACTTGGCCGCGGTGCGCAGGGACCGGACATCTCGGCGATCCCGTCGCTCGCGATCGGCAACCTCCAGGTGCTGCGCGAAGGCGCCACTGCGCAATATGGCTCCGATGCGATCGCCGGCGTGCTCAACTACGGCCTGCGCGAGGATCAGGGGATCGAACTGGTCGGACGCGCCGGGCAATATTATGCGGGCGACGGCGAAAGCTATCAGATCGCCGGCAATGTCGGTCTCAAGGGCGATTGGGGCTTCATCAACGCGACCGGCGAATATGTCGACGAGGGCCAGACCAGCCGCGGCCGGACACGACCGTCGGCGGCGAACTTCGCGCAGAATTTCCCGGCGCTGGCATCGCAGCTTCCCAACTACCCCCTGCCCGTGCAGATCTGGGGCAATTCGCCGTCGCATGGTTTCAAGTCGGTCGTGAACGCGGCGATCAACGTCACCGCCGACAGCAAACTTTATGCGTTTGGCAATTATGCCGAGAGCAAGGGCAATCAGAGCTTCAACTACCGTCCGTCCGTCAGCAGCACCGCGGTCGATTCCAATGGGGTCGTGCGGAATCAGGGGGCGAACGGCGCGTTCAACAATACGTTCTTCCTGACGCCGTGCCCGACCGGCAACGCGACCTGCCCCGCCGGCGGGTTCGTGCGGGATGGCAACACCTTCAAGTTCGCGCAGCTTTATCCGGCCGGCTTCACCCCGCGCTTCGTCGGCGAGACGCAGCAGATCTACGGCGTAGTCGGCTACAAGGGCACGACCGGCGCCTTCAGCTATGATCTGTCCGGCACGATGGCGCGCAACAAGCTGTCGCTGTCGATGTATAATTCGGCGAACTTTTCCTACGGCCCCGCCACGCAGACCAGCTTCGATTTCGGCGACCTGATCCAGAAGGAAACCAATTTCAACGCCGACTTCACCTATGCGGCCGATCTGGGGCTTGCCGCCCCGCTGACGATCTCGGCCGGTGGCGAATTCCGCAAGGAGACCTACGAACAGACTGCGGGCGACCTGCAATCCTACGCCGCGGGGCCCTATGCGGTCGCGCAGCAGCTCTACACCCAGACCGCGCCCGGCGTGTACGTCGCCTCGGGCTCGACCGCGGCGCAGGGCGTCGGCGCGAGCGGGTATGCCGGCACAAGTCCGGCGACCGCGGGCAAGTTCAGCCAGAAGGCCTATGCCGCCTATGTCGGCCTCGAAACCGATCTGACCGACGCGCTGACGGTTGGCGCGGCCGGTCGCTACGAACATTACAACACGTTCGGCGATGCGTGGGTCGGCAAGGTGAACGCGCTGTACAAGTTCGTCGAGGGGTTCTCGATCCGCGGCAGCTTCGGCACCGGCTTCCACGCGCCATCGCCCGGCCAATCGAACGTCTCGATCGTGACCACGTCGTTCAACAACGGCGTCGCCTTCCAGAGCGGGACCTACCCGACCAACACCGCGGTCGCGCAATATTACGGGGCGAGCAACCTGACGCCGGAGAAATCGACCAATTATGGCGCCGGCGTCATTCTCGAACCGGTCCGCGGCCTGACCGTCACCGTCGACGGATACCAGATCGACCTGCGCAACCGGATCGGCCTGACCTCGCCCTTCATCGTCACGGCCGCGGATTTGGCGGCGCAACCTGCGTTGCTCCCCGTTGGGGTCGGTGGACAGGTGCAGTATTTCACCAACGGCTTCAAGACGCGGACCCGGGGCGTCGACGTGGTCGGTACGTACCGCACCAAGCTGAGCGAGGCACTGCTCAACTTCTCGCTGGCGTACAACTACAACGATACCAAGGTCACCGACTATGACGCGCGGGTGGTCAGCATGGCGCAGCTGATCGACGCGGAGAACCTCGCACCGAAGCACCGTGTCGTCTTCAACGCCAACTGGTCGCTCGATAATCTGAGCTTCAATGTGCGCGAGAACTACTACAGTTCGTTCACCAGCGCACAGGATTACGGCCAGACCAACGGCGTGCCAAACCAGCGGTTCGGGGGCAAGTTCGTGACCGATCTGGAACTCAGCTACACCTTCGCCGAGCATTTCACGATCGCGGTCGGCGCGCAAAACTTCACCGACGAGCGACCCGATCGACTGGCGGCGACGAGCACGGTGCAGATCTATCCGCTCACCGGCGGTACGGCAGACGGCCAGGTCTATCCTCGGAGTGGCGGTCCGTTCGGCTTCAACGGCGGCTTCTACTATACCCGCCTGCGGGTGAAATACTGATCGGGCGCGGGGGCGCTACAGGCGTCCCCGCCGTCCTTTCATAGTCCCTCGGAGACGGCGCCGCTCGTCGCCGTCTCCGAGATCGTCAGGCCTTCTTCATCTGCTTGACGGCGTGGTCCGCGGCGCGCGCGGTGAGCGCCATGAACGTCAGCGACGGGTTCACGCACGAGATCGACGCCATCTGCGCGCCGTCGGTGACGTAGAGATTGGACGCGGCATGCGCCTGGCTCCATTCGTTGAGCACCGACGTGCGCGGGTCTCGGCCCATGCGGGCACCGCCCATTTCGTGGATCGCGTCGCCGGGGACATGCTCCTTCTCGCTGCTCTTGACGTTGGTCAGGCCGGCGGCCTTCAACATCGCCTCGCCCTGCGTTCGCGCGTCGGCCATCATCTTCAGTTCGTTGTCGCGGAACGTCACGTCGAAGCGGACCAGCGGCACGCCGAACCGGTCGACCTTCGACTGGTGCAGCGACACCTTGTTATCGGCATAGGGCAGGCATTCGCCGAACGCGCCCATGCTGAATTTCCACGGAGCGTATTTGCGCATGCCCTGCTTCATCGACGCGCCGAACCCGACCGGCGCGGCGGGGTTGCGATAGGCGCTGCCCTGATAGCCATAGCCGCGCTTGAAGCCGACGCCGTCGTCCCTGCCGATATTGCGGAAACGGGGCACGTAGACGCCGCCCGGACGACGGCCATATTCGATGAACTCCTCCATGCCTGGGATGTCGCCCTCGACACCGACGCGGAAGATGTGGTCCATGATATAGCGCCCGAGCGTGCCGCTCTCGTCGAAATAGCTACGGTCGCTGCCCGGTGCGCGCGAATTGAGCATGATCTGCGTCGAGGCGATCGCCGAGGCGCAGAGGAAGACGAGATCGGCCTGCACCGTTTCCGCCTGGCCGGTCTTCGCGTCGATATAGCGAACGCCGGTCACCTTCTTGCGCGCCGCGTCGTACACTAGGTTGGTGACGACCGAGTCCGACCTGAGCGTCAGGCGACCGGTCGCGCGGGCGGCTGGCAAGGTGACGGCCTGGGTCGAGAAATAGGCGCCGAACGAGCAACCATTGCCGCACTGGTTGCGGAACTGGCATTTCGTGCGGTTCTGGTCGGGCTTGTCCTCGGTCATGTTCGACAGCCGCGTGTTGATCAGTTTCCGGCCGGGGAACTTGGATTCCAGGCCCTGTTTCAGCCACTTCTCGGCGACGTTCATCGGCATCGGCGGCTGGAACTCGCTGTCGGGCAGATAGTCGAGATTCTCGCGCGAGCCCGACACGCCGATATATTTCTCGACATAGCTGTACCACGGCGCGACGTCGTCATAGCGGATCGGCCAGTCGCCATCGATGCCGTCGCGCTTGTTCGCCTCGAAATCCGCGGGGCTCCAGCGAAAGCACCAGCGGCCCCAGATCAGCGACTTGCCGCCGACCGCGCCGGGCCGGATCCAGTAGAACTTGCTGCCCTCGTCATAGGCGTACGGGTTCAACCGGTCGTCATTGTGGAACTCGCGGTTGCTGGGCTGGACATAGCCGTGCTTGCCGATGAAATAATCGCTTTCGAGCAGCGGCTTGGGCATGATGTTGCGCGCCGGCACCTCGTAAGCGGGCTTGCCGTCATAGGTGTAGCCTTCGCCGTGCTCGACCATCTTGCCGCGGTCCAGCATCAGGACGCGCAGACCCTTTTCGGTCAGTTCCTTCGCAGCGAAGCCACCGCTTACGCCCGATCCAATAACGATCGCGTCGAACCTGTTGGTCTCAGCCATGATCTCTCTCTCCTAAAACTCGGAAAAACTCGCCCCGTCAGAAGCGCCCCCATTTAAAAACGAAGCGCGCGCAATGTCCGGAAGCTGGTGGTGATGTCGGGCAGATAGGGCGCGGGGGCCTCGTCGTTCTCGACGTAGAAATGCCGTACGCCGGCGCTGCCCTTCAGCTTGAACAGCGCGCCGAAATCGATCGTGCCCTGCCCGACCGCGGTCATGCTCCGGTCGGGGCGCATGTCCTTGACGTGATAGGCGTAGAGGCGCGGCGACAGGCGCTCGATCAGCGTCGACAGGTTTTCGCCGGCATGCAGCGCCCAGTAAAGATCGAGTTCCAGCTTCACGAGCGCGGGATCGGTCTCCTTCAGCAGCCGCTCGTACAGGCTGACGCCGCCCGGCTTGATGGTGAACTCGAAATCGTGGTTGTGATAGGCAAAGCCCAGCCCGGCCTTTTTCAGATCGGTTGCGAACCGGTTGAAGTTCGGCAGTGCAGCGGTCCAGCCCGCCTCGTTGCGATGCTCGTCGGTCATGTACGGCAGCACGACGGTGGTCGCGCCGAGCGTCTTGGCCATCGTCACCGACTGGTCGAACTGCTTGAGCAGCGCGTCGTAGCCGATATGCACCGAGGGCGCGGTCAGGCCGAGCTTGTCCATCGTCCGGCGCAGCATCGCATGATCCATGCCGTCATAGCCGCCACCGCCGAATTCGACTTCGCGGTAGCCGATCTGCGCGACCTTGCCGAGCGTGCCGACCGGGTCCTTCGCGAAGATCTCGCGGATCGTGTAGAGTTGCAGGCCGATCGCCTTCAACTGGGCGGCCGACGCGGTGGGCACGAACGCGAGCGCTGCGACCGCACCGGAGCCCGCGAGCAGGTTTCTACGGTTGAGGATCATGCGGAATACACCTTGCTGACCTGGGAATAGGGGAACTGGCCGTTATATTCGCCCGGCACCGGCAGATATTCGCGCTCCTGCGTCATGCCGATTTCGGAGGTGTAATAGCCGGTGACGACGAGCTGCCGGAACGCCTCGAAAAAGACGCCGCCGGACGGGATCTTGTCGTTCATCGCGAGCGTGAGCAGCGCATCCTGCTGCGCCGCCGTCGCCTTCGCACCGGCGACCTTATAGTCCTTCAGGCTGCGCGCCTCGATCGCGTCGAGCCCGGCGAGGATCGGCACGCGATCGGCTGGCAGGGCCCAGTCGGCGAGCAGCTTCTCGATATAGGCCGGGACGCCAGCGGCGATCGCGCCCGGCGTATCGGTGGTCGGCAGCACGCGTTCGCTGAGTGCGGTCATCAGCGCGCGCTGGGGGGCCGTGAAGACCGCGACGCTGGGCGGGCCCTCGCTGATGACGGGGATGCCGGCGGCCGCGCCGGGCGCCTGCGCGACACCGGCCGCGCGCGCGATCGGCGCGTACAGGGCCGTGCCGAACATGGCGACGACGCCCGCGAGTGCAGTTCTACGATCGATCATTTACCGTCCTTCTTCAGGTCCTGTGCGATCGCCGCCTCGGGCAACGGACGAACCCAGATATTGCGGAACGACACCGGCGAATCGTGATCCTGAAGCTGGATCGGCGCGGCATCGGCGTGCGCCTTGTAACTCGCGACCTGTCGCCAGATCGTCGTGCCGAGCATCGCCTGGTGGTTCTGGACGAGCACGCCGTTGAGCAGCGCGGTGACATAGGCGGGGCGAACCAGGCTGCCGTCGGCGGCGAAGCGGGGCCGCTCGAACACGATATCGTAGGTCTGCCATTCGCCGGGGCGACGCGAGGCGTTCACCAGTGGCGGCTTCCAGCCATAGACCGCGCCGACCGTGCCATCGGCATAGGTCGGGTTCTGCGAGCCATCGAGGATCTGCAGTTCATAGCGCTGCATGAACCAGATGCCGCTGTTGCCGCGATCCTGCGAGGTCTTGGTCGGCGGGTTCGGCGAGCGGAATTCGAGATGCATCTGCACGTCGCCGAAGCTCTGTTTCGAGACGAGGTTGTTCTCGCCGCCGCTCTTCGCACGCGACGGGATCGTCAGCGCACCGTCCGCGATCGGCCATGCGATCCGATCGGGCTTCCATGCATCGAGCGAACGCCCGTCGAACAGCACGACCGCATCGGCGGGCGGACCGCCGGCGGTCGCGGCCGGTGCGACGACGACCGGCGCCGGGCGGTCGGCGTCATGGACGCGCCACTGGCCGCCGGGCAGCAGCGGCGTGTCCTTGAAGCCGGGCTTCTCCTGAGCCGCGACCGACCCCGTCGCCATCAGCGTCATCGCCGTGGCGACGCTCGCCATCAAACAGGTTTTCATGCTTGTTCCCCTCATCCCCATCCCCTTCCTGCCGATCGGCTTCATGCCCATCGCCGTCATACCGAATCGATTTCGCGATAGGCGGCGATCAGGCGATCCTCGCCCGCGCGCCCGGCGATCGAATTGCCGTGTTCCATCCCGATCACGCCCGAATAGCGCTTTGCCCTCAGCCATTTGACGATCGAGGCGTAGTTGATCTCGCCGGTCGAGGGTTCGTTGCGGCCCGGATTGTCGCCGAACTGGATATAGCCGATCTCGTTCCAGCAGGTGTCGAGCGTCGGGATCAGATTCCCCGACTGGATCTGCTCGTGATACAGATCGGCGAGCACCTTGACCGCCGGGCTGTTGGCGCCGCGCGCCACCGCGTAGCCCTGCGAGATCGTCTGCATATAGACGCCCGGATGGTTGGTCCGCGTGTTGAGCGGCTCCATCACCATCGCCGCACCCGATGGCGCGACGATATCACCGGCGCGGCGCATCACGTCGATCACGCGCGCGGTCTGGATGTCCACCGGAACCTTCGGGTCCATGAAGCCGGTGACGACGGTCATCCGCTTCGCATTCAGCCGCTTGGCGACGTCGAGCGAGGCGCGGATATCGGCGAGGAACGCCTCGCGCTCGGCGCCGTCGTTCGCGCCGAGCAAGGGCCGCGACTTCGACCATTTCGGCATGCTGGCGACGAACACGCCCATCGTCATGCCGCGCTGCGCGAGCGCCTTGGCCATCTGCTCCTGCTCGGCCACCGACCGCGTCGCCGCCTCGTTGTCCTCCCAGGCGGTGAAGCCCTGATCGGCGGCGAAGGCGATCTGTTCGATCCGCCCGCCGCGGCTGGCGAAGCTGCCCTCGTGCGGCGCGTAGCCGAGCGAGAAGCGCGCCGCGTTCGAACTGCGGCGTTGCCCCCCGGCCATGCCCGGCACCAGCGACGCGGCGGCGCCGGCCGCGAGCCCGGCCCCGAGCAGATTTCGGCGGGAGAGCGTCATGCGACCATTACCGTCATTTCGAGCCCTCGGCCTTGAGATAGGCGATGATCGTCGCGCGCTTGGCGGCATCGGGGGTGGCGATTGGCATGCGCGTGCCCGGCACCTTCTTCTGCGGCGCGGCGAGATAGTCGTTGAGCGTCTTCTCGTCCCAGCGCAGCTTCGATGCCTTCATCGCCGGCGAGTAGTTGAAGCCGGGCGTCGCTGCGGCGGCACGGCCGACCACGCCGTACAGGTTCGGGCCGATGCCGTTCTTGCCGCCCTTCACGACGGTGTGGCAGGCGCGGCACGCGGCGAAGGCCGGCGGTGCAGCCGCGGTGGATTGCGCGGTGGTCGGCGCTGAGACCGTGACTGCCGCAACTGCCGCGATACTTCCCGCGACCAGAGCCATGAGCAGCTTCATTCATTCTCTCCCGGATTTACTAAAGTCCATTTCTGGTCTGCGCCGGCGTTGGCGATCACCGCCTCGATGAAGCGCATCGTGCGCAGGCCATCGGTCACGCCCGGAAACCAGCGGCCGTCTTCATCGCCGCGGATCGCCGAGGCGAACGCACGGTAAAGATTGCCGAACGCCTCGATATAACCCTCGGGATGACCCGCAGGTGTACGCACCAGCAAAGCTGTAGCGCCGAACATCCCTGGGCCGCCGGTTCGAACGATCTCGGCGGGACGGTCGAGCCAGCGAAGCGTCAGCGTGTTGGGTTCCATCTGCGACCAGTCCAAGCCGCCGCGTTCGCCGTGGATGCGCAGTCGCAGCCCGTTCTCCTCGCCCGCCGCGACCTGGGTCGCCTTGAGCACACCGCGGGCACCGCCCTCGAACCGGAGCAATGCGCTGACGTCGTCGTCGAGGCGGCGACCGTCGACATGCGTCGTCAGGTCCGCGGAAACCGAGTGTACCGACAGGCCGGAGACATGCTCGGCGAGCTGGAACGCGTGCGTGCCGATGTCGCCGAGACAGCCGCCAAGACCGGCGCGGGCGGGATCGGTGCGCCATTCGGCCTGCTTGTTGCCGTCGGTGTCGATCGGTTGGCTGAGCCAACCTTGCAGATATTCGACCTGGACCAGACGGATCGCGCCGAAATCGCCGCGTTCGACGCGCGCGCGTGCCTCTTCGATCAGCGGATAGCCGCTATAGGTGAACGCCAGCGCAAAGTGGCGGCCGCTGGCCTTGGCGGCGGCGGCGATCGCCTCGGCCTCGACGACGCTCATCGCCATCGGCTTTTCGCAGAAGACGTGGAAGCCGGCGTTCAGCGCGGCGATCGCCATCGGGGCGTGGAGATGATTTGGGGTAACGACCGCAAGTGCATCGATGCGCTGGTCGGCGGGCAATGCGCGTTCATGCGCGATCATCGCGTCGAGCGACGGATAGACGCGCTGCGAATCGAGGCCGAGCAGCGTGCCGGTGCGCGTGTTGCGCCCGGCGTCGGTGCTGAACGCGCCCGCGACGAGCTCCCAATCGCCGTCGAGCGCGGCTGCCATCCGGTGGACCGCGCCGATAAAGGCCCCCTCCCCGCCACCGACCATGCCGAGACGGAGGCGGCTCATGCCTGCTCCTCCGACAGCCCGAGCAACTTGCGGATGGCGGCGCGGTCGATGCCGCTGGCGGCGAAATCGTCGAACGGGCGTTCAGTCAGACGGATCATGTGGTCGCGGATGAACGGTGCGCCTTCGCGCGCGCCGTCGTCGGACCGTTTCAGCGCGCACTCCCATTCGAGCACCGCCCAGCCGTCATAGCCGTACTGCGCCATCTTGCTGAAGATCGCGGAGAAATCGACCTGCCCGTCGCCCAGCGAGCGGAACCGGCCGGCGCGGTCGACCCAATTCTCGTAGCCACCGTACACACCGGTTCGGCCGGTCGGGTTGAACTCGGCATCCTTGACGTGGAAGCACGAGATCCGGTCGTGATAGCGATCGATGAAATCGAGATAATCGAGCTGCTGCAACACGAAATGCGAGGGGTCGAACAGCAGGCGTGCGCGGGGATGGTTGTCGACCGCCGCGAGGAAGCGTTCCCAGGTCGCGCCGTCATGGATGTCTTCGCCGGGATGGACCTCGAACGCGCAATCGACGCCGGATTCCTCGAACACGTCGAGGATCGGGGTCCAGCGGCGGGCGAGTTCGGCAAAGGCCTCCTCGATCAACCCGGCGGGGCGTTGCGGCCACGGGTATACGTACGGCCATGCCAGCGCGCCCGAGAAGGTGGCGTGCGCGGACAGGCCGAGATTGGCGCTGGCGTGGGCGGCGAGCTTGACCTGCTCGACCGCCCAAAGCTGGCGCTCGGCGGGCTTGCCGTGGACTTCGGGGGGCGCGAAGCCGTCGAACAGCGTGTCATATGCCGGGTGGACGGCGACGAGCTGGCCTTGCAGATGCGTCGACAGCTCGGTGACTTCGATGCCGTGGTTCGCCAGCCTGCCGCGAAGATCGTCGCAATAGGTCTTGCTTTCGGCGGCGAGCTTCAGGTCGATCAACTGCGCGTTGCAGGGGATCTGGACGCCGACATAGCCGAGCCCAGCTGCCCATTCAGCGAGCGCGTCGAGCGTATCGAACGGGGCCTCGTCGCCGAGGAACTGGGCGAGGAATATCCCGGGGCCCTTCATGCCGGTCATGCTGCACTCTTTCTGGTGTCGTCGCGGAAGGTGAACTGGAACAGCAGCGCGATCACGGCCGCGGCGATCGCGGGGTACCACCACATATGCTGCCAGTCGGCGATGGTCGGCGATGCGGGCAGTTGCGCATACAGAAGCGCGCCGATCTGCGACCCGAGCAGCATGCCGACGCCGTAGGTGAACAAGGTCAGCATGCCCTGCGCCTGCGCGTTGACGCCCTTGGGCGTGGCGATCGTGCCGGTGTAGATCGCGCCGGCGACGAAGAAGAAATCATAGCACACGCCGTGCAGCGCGACGCCGAGATACACCGCCCAGATCGACGAACCGCCATCGCCGATCGCGAACAGGGCGTAGCGCAACGCCCAGGCCGCCATGCCGACCAGCAGCAGCGGCTTCACGCCGAACCGGCGATACAGCCACGGCATCGAGAACATGAACACGAGTTCGGACATCTGCCCGATCGCCAGCGTGCCGCCGACGTTGTTGATGCCGGTCGCGCCGACATAGGGCGAGGCATAGGCGTAATACATCGCCAGCGGGATCGAGATCAGCGTCGCGCAGGTCATGAAGATCAGGAACGAGCGCTGGCGGAGCAACCCGAACGCCTCGACGCAGAACACCTGACGCAGCACGCTCTCGTCGCGCGGCGCGTCCGCCGTGACGTTCGGCAGCGTGAAACTGTAGAGGCCGAGCGCGATCGAGACGACCGCGGCGACGCGGAAGATCTCCGGGCTCGCCGATAGCCCCGCCCAGCCGATGATCAGGCCGGCGGTGATCCAGCCAAGCGTGCCGAACGCGCGGACGAACGGGAATTTGTCGGTCCGCTCGCCGAAGCTCTTCAGTGCGATCGTGTTCGCGAGGCCGACCGTCGGCATGTAGAGGATCATGTAGCAGAGCAGCAGCCAGACGAAGGTCCGGCCATTCTCCGGCGTCACCAGCGACGGCAGCACGAACAGCAGCACGCCGCCGATCAGGTGCAGGATCACCATCAGCATCCGCGGGCTGACATACCGCGCCGCCGCCATGCCGAGCAGGAACGAGCCAACGATCGACGCGATCGGCCCGACCGAAAAGGCGTTGCCGATCAGGTTGCCGATGCCGACCGTCTGCATGACGAGGCCGAGGGTTACGGTCCAGGCGCCCCATACGAAGAACTGCATGAACATCATGGCGCTCAGGCGGCCCGTCAGCAGACCGGCTGGCATGGCCTGGGACCCAGTATCTGCACTCGCCATTCGTTACCTCTCCGCTCGCAGTTTGCCTGCTTGTCGGACATGAAGCTACGGAGCCGCGATCCGAATGTAAAGGATTACATCGGATATATATCGACAGTGCCGACGACCGGATCCATGACGCGCTTATGCCGACGATCATCGAAGTGGCCGCACTCGCGGGCGTCTCTACCGCAACCGTGTCGCGCGTGTTGAGCCGGCCCGAACAGGTGTCCGAGGATACCCGCCTGCGCGTGCTCGCGGTGGTCCGCGAATCGGGCTACGTACCCAACGTCGCCGCACGGAGCCTGCGGACGTTGCGCGCCGCCAAGATCCTGCTGACCGTCCCCGACATCTCCAACGCGTTCTTCGCCAGCGTCATCCGCGGCGCCGAAGAAGCGGCGCGCGATGCCGGATACTCGGTCGTCGTCGGCGACACCCGGCACGACCCGGACGTCGAGGATCAATATGCCGACATGCTCTCGCGCCGCGAGGTCGACGGGCTGATCTTCCTCGGCCACCGCCTGCCCGCCAGCCTCGCCCCGATGCTGTCACGAAAAGGCGCCGCCGCACCGATCGTCAATGGCTGCGAATACAGTCCGGACCTCGGCGTCCCCAGCGTCCATATCGACAATGCCGCCGCCAGCGCCGACGCGATCGAGCATCTGATCGGCCTCGGCCATCGCAGGATCGGCGTCGTCACCGGCCCGGAGATCAGCCCGATCAGCCGGGACCGTCTCGCCGGCGCGATCGACGCCGCGACCCGCGCCGGCCTGCGCGACAGCCTGCACATCCGCATCGGCGACTATTCCGCGGGCTCGGCGATCGACCATACCCGCGACCTGATCGCGCAGGACGTGACCGCGCTCTTCTGCTTCAGCGACGAAATGGCGATGGGCGCGCTTAGCGCGATCGGCGACGCGGGGCTGTCATGCCCGAAGGACGTTTCGGTCATCGGCTTCGACGACCTTCCGCTCGCGCGCTATTTCCAACCGCCGCTGACGACGATCGCCCAGCCAAAAGCGATGATCGGTCGCCGCACCGTCGAGTTGCTCGTCGACATATTGCACGGCGTCGACAGCCCGTCGCGACAGGTCACGCTCGATCACGAACTCATCGTTCGCGGCAGCACTGCACAGCCAGCTTCGGCTCGCTGACCGATTAAATCGGGCGGCGCTTCTCAGATCGACGATCGCCTGCAATATTCGGCGGCAATCACTTCCTCCATACGGGCGATCTCGATGTCGGTTTTCAAGCGATCACGCCTTGCGGGCGCCTTGCTGGGTTTGTTTCTCTCCACCAGCGCCTATGGCCAAGACGCGGCCAGACCGAGCGATGCGATCGATCCGTTCATCGGGACGGGCGGCGAAGGGCACACGTTCCCTGGGGCGGTCGCGCCGTTCGGCATGGTCCAGTTGTCGCCGGATACCGATACGTCGTGCGTCATCCGCACCTGCTACGGCCACGCCGCCGGCTATCGCTACGACGACCCCACGATCGAGGGGTTCAGCCACACGCATTTCTCGGGCGCAGGGCACTCCGATCTGGGCGATATCCTCGTCATGCCGGTGTCGGGCGACACGGTGCCGATGGACCCCGGCACGCCCGCTGCACCCGGCTATCGCTCGCGCTTTTCGCATGCCAGCGAGGTCGCCAAGCCGGGCTATTACGCCGTCACGCTGGACGGTCCCGGCGTGCGTGCGGAAATGACCGCGGGCACGCGGATCGGCGTGCATCGCTACAGCTTTCCCAAGGGCAAGGCCGCGCATCTCGTGGTCGATCTGCGATCGTCGCTCTATAATTACCCCGGCAAGATTCTGTGGTCGGGGCTGCACATGCGGGACGACGGCGTGCTTACCGGCTTCCGCGAGACGCGCGGCTGGGCGCCGGGGCGCAAGCTCTACTTCGCGATGCGGTTTTCCGCGCCGCTGGTCGGCCACGCGCTGGTCGATCGCGAGAAGGACGTCGCGTACAAGGGATTCCAGGGTCCAGGCCGGGGCAGCGATGCGCTGGCAGAGAAACTGGGTCGGGCGCTGGAGGCGCGACTCGATTTCGGTCTGCTCGATGCCCCGCTCGAAGTGAAGGTCGGGATATCGGGGGTCGACGAGGCCGGAGCGCTCGCCAATCTGGACAGCGAGCCCGGCGGCTTCGACGCGGTCCGCACCAGGACGCAGGGCGACTGGGATAACGCGCTGGGCGCGGTCAAGTTCGAGGCGGCCGCGCCGATGCGCCGGATTTTCGCGACCGCGCTGTATCACAGCCTGCTCGCGCCGAGCGTCTGGAGCGACAGCGACGGGCGGTATCGCGGGCCCGACGATCAGGTGCATCAGGCCGACGGCTTCACGGTCCGCTCAACCTTCTCGCTCTGGGATACGTTCCGCGCCGAACACCCGCTGCTGACGCTGATCCAGCCGGAGAAGACCAATTCCGACATTGTCCGCTCGCTGATCGCCAGCCAGCGCCACAGTCCGGACGGAATCTTGCCGGTGTGGCAGTTTGCGGGGCGGGAGACGTGGACGATGATTGGTTATCATGCGGTCCCCGTTATCGCCGACGCGTATCTGAAGGGCATCGGCGGCTTCAGCGCGGACGCCGCGTTGCAGGCGATGGTCGCGAGCGCCGATCGCGCCGCATACGGCGGGCTCGGCGAGTATATCCAGCGCGGCTACGTCCCGATCGACAAGGAGCCGGAGGCCGCATCGAAGACGGTCGAATATGCCTATGACGACTGGACGATCGCGCGAATGGCGCGCCGCATGGGCAAGACCGCCATCGCCGAACGGTTCGAGAAGCGCGCGGGCAATTGGCGCAACAGCTTCGACGCGAAATCCGGCTGGCTGCGCGCAAGACTTGCTAACGGCAATTTCCGCACACCGTTCGATCCGACCGCGATCAACTATGGCTCGGATTATACCGAGGGCAATGCGTGGCAATATAGCTGGTTCGTACCGCAGGATCAGGCGGGCCTGTTCCGGCTGCTTGGCGGCGATGCGAAGACCGTCAAGAAGCTCGATGCGATGTTCGAGTTCGACAATTCGAAGGTCGATTACAGCCATGCGGAGGATATCGCCGGGCTGATCGGCCAATATATCCACGGCAACGAGCCGAGCCACCACGTCGCGTATCTCTACAATTACGCCGGCGCACCGTGGCGGACGCAGGAACGGCTCGGGCAGATCGTCGCGAGCCAATATGGCGCCAAGCCCGAGGGGCTGAGCGGCAACGACGATCTCGGCCAGATGTCCGCATGGCTGGTGTTCACCGCACTCGGCTTTTATCCGGTCGCGCCGGGATCGAACGAATATGTGATCGGCCGCCCGTTCCTGTCGCAGGCGACGCTGGCGCTGCCCGGTGGCAAGCAGTTCGCGATCCGGACGGATAATCTGTCGGATGCGAACCCGTATATCCGGTCGGTCACGCTGAACGGCACGCCCCTCACCCGCAGCTATCTGCGCGACGACGAGATCCGGCAGGGTGGCGAATTGCGGTTCGTGATGGGCGCGCAGCCGAACAAAGCCTGGGGCAAGGGTGCGAAGGCCCGGCCGTTCTCGTCGTCGACTGCTCCCGTTAGGTAAGTCCGGCAGCCTGGTCCGTCAGGCGTGCTCGTCGATGACTTCGGGAACACGCAGCATCGCCAGCGCCGCAAGCGCCATGACGACCGCAGCGAAGGCCATCGTCCAGATCGGCTCGGTCGGGAAGAACGCCTTCAACACCGAGCCCATCAGCGTCGCGACCAGCAGCTGCGGCAGGACGATGAAGATGTTGAACAGGCCCATGTAGATGCCGAGCTTGGCCTGCGGCAGGCTGGAGGCGAGGATCGCGTAGGGCATGGCGAGGATCGACGCCCAGGCGATGCCGATACCGATTTCGCTGACGATCAGCAGGGTCGGATCGCGCACCACGAGGAAGCTCGCGAACCCGGCGGCGCCGCACAGCAGGCACGCGATGTGCGTCTTCACGCGGCCGATCCGCTTCGCCAGCCGGGGCAGGATCAGCAGCGCGACCAGCGCGGCGACCGCGTTGTAGACCGCGAACAGCACGCCGACCCAGTCGCTGCCGGCATTATACGCGGCACTCGTCGCGTCGCTCGATCCGTACATGTATTGCGCCACGACGGGGGTGCTGAAGATCCACATGATGAACAGCGCGGACCAGCTGAAGAACTGGACGAGCGCGAGGCGTTTCATCACGTCGGGCATGTCGCCGAAATCGCCGACGATCTGGCTCAGCGCGTTGTCGGTGTTGCCGCCGCGCGCGAGGGCGATGGCGACGAGGCTGGCGACGCCGAACGCGACGAGCAGCCCGCCGAGCAGGTACACTTCCTTCTGCAACGCGAGTTGGGGGACCGCTACGATCACCGCCATGCCGGCGACGATCCAGGCAAAGCTGGTCGCGAAGCCGCGACTGGCAAGCGCGCGGACCGGTGCGGGCAGTGCCTCGTCCGTGTCACGCTCGGCGAACGACGCCATCTGGTCGGGGCTGTATTCGCGCGTGTTGCCGACCGTCCAGAGCACCGCCAGCAGCAACGCGGCACCGCCGAACCAGAAGCTGTAGCGCACCGTATCGGGCACCCCTGCGAGCGCATCGCCCGACACACCGAGATGCGCGAGCACGAACGGGAAGATCGAGCCGACCACCGCGCCGGCGCCGATGAACGCGGTCTGGAGCGCATAGCCGGCGGTGTGCTGGTCCTTGCGCAGCATGTCGCCGACGAACGCGCGGAACGGCTCCATCGAGACGTTGACCGAGGCGTCGAGCACCCACAATGTCAGCGCGGCAAGCCACAGCATCCTGGCCTCGGGCATCACGAACAGCGCGAGCGCGGCGAGTAGGGCGCCGGCGAAGAAATAGGGGCGGCGGCGGCCGAAGCGGGTCCAGGTGCGATCGCTGTAATGGCCGATGATCGGCTGGACGAGCAGCCCGGTCAGCGGTGCTGCGACCCATAGATAGGATAGGTCGTCGAGCGATCCGCCGAGCGTCTGGAAGATCCGGCTCATATTGGCGTTCTGCAGCGCGAAGCCGATCTGAATGCCGAAAAAGCCGAAGCTGATATTCCAAAGGCCGGCAAAGCCCTGGACTGGTTTCTCGTTCAAAACGCGGCTCTCCCTTGGCCGTCGCTTGTCTGCACGACGATCCTGCCGGTCCGGCTTGACGCCAAGCGGCGGTCGAAACAACCATGCATACGAATACCTTGCCTCGTCGCGCACCCGCGCGGCATGAAGACCGCAATGACCGACATGCCGAAAACCAAGCTGCATCTCCGGGGCCGGGAGCAGCGTCCGCTGATCGCGATCGACGATTTCTGGCCCGATCCGGACGCGCTGCGCGAGGATGCGGCGAGCCTGCGGATGACCGCGATCGGCCCGCATTATCCCGGTGTCCGCGCCGAGGTCCCGCCTCGCCTTGCGGAGACGATGCGCCGCCGGATCGCGCCGTTGCTGGCGGAGCATTTCGGTCTCGATCCGGCGCCGGCGGTGTCGGAAGCCTATTATTCGCTGGTCACCACGGCGCCCGCCGATCTGGCGCCGATCCAGCGGCTGCCGCATTTCGATGGCGTGGAGCCGCGGCGGATCGCGGTGCTGCTGTTCCTGGGGCATGGCGAGCAAGGCGGCACCGCCTTTTACCGGCAGCGGTCGACGGGGTTCGAGAGCGTCGATGCGGTGCGGCTCGATCGGTTCAAGGCTGAGTTGGAGGCGGGCGTTCAGGCGTTTGGGATGCCGGAAGCGTCCTACATTGCCGGCGACACGGCGCTGTACGAGTGTGTCGGGGTCCAGCCGGCGCGCTTCAACCGGGCGCTCGTCTATGCGGGGAATACGCTGCACTGCGCGTATCTGCCGCCGGAGGTGGTGCTGAGTTCGGACCCGCTGGCCGGGCGGCTGACGCTGAATCTCTTCCTGTTCGACGATTGAGCGGCCACCCGTACACGTGATCCTCCCCCGCCAGGGGGGGGTGGCGCCGAAGGTGACGGAGGGGGAGGTTACGCAACAGCGGTTGCTCATGCCGCCCCCTCCGTCAGGCTGACGCCTGCCACCTCCCCCTGGCGGGGGAGGATCATGTCGGGCTACGCCCCGCTGCTTGCGCGGATCACCAGTCGGGTTGGCAGGGGGGCGTCTTCGGACACTTCGCCGCGCAGTCTCGCCAGCAGCGTGCGCACCAGCGCCTCCCCCGCCCGGCGCGCGTCCTGCGTGACGGTCGTCAGCGGCGGGTTGGTCAGTTGCGCGGAGGCGATGTCGTCGAAGCCGACGATCGCGACGTCGTCGGGGATCGATCGCCCCGCCGCCGCCAGCGCGCGCATCGCACCGATCGCGATGCTGTCGCTCGCCGCGAAGATCGCATCATACTCGGCACCGCGCCGTGCGAGTTCGGCGACCGCGTCCTGCCCGGCGTCCTCGGTGGTGATCGCATCGACTTGCAACGCGTCGTCCACCGTCAGACCAGCCGCCTCCAGCGCATCGTGATATCCGCGGTAGCGATCCTCGAGTTCGGGATACCGTCCGTCGGCCGTGCCCAGGAACGCAATCCGGCGCCGCCCTTGCGCGATCAGGTGCGCGGTCGCCGCCTCGCCGCCGCCGCGGTTGTCCGAGCCGACCGTGATCCCCGCCGGCCCGGTGCCGACCGCGCCCCAGCGCACCACCTTGGTCCCCTGTTCGGTGAGGTGATCGAGGCGCGCGCGATAGGCTTCATAGTCGCCATAGCCGAGCAGGATGATGCCGTCGGCCTTGCGACTGTCCTGGTAATCGACGTGCCAGTCGCCCGACAATTGCTGGAACGAGATCAGCAGATCGTACCCGGCGCGTGCGCAGGCATGCGTGATCGAGCCGAGCATCGACAGGAAGAACGGGTTGATGGTGGAATCGTCTTCGGCGGGTTCCTCGAAGAACAGCAGCGCCAGCGTGTTCGCCGACTGGCTCCGCAGCGACGACGCATGTTTGTCGACGGCATAATGCAGGCTTCGCGCGATCGCCTCGATCCGCTGACGGGTCTGCGGATTGACCGATTTGGATCCGCGCAGCGCGCGCGACACCGTCGGCTGCGACACGCCGGCCAGTTGCGCGATGTCGAACGAGGTCGGGCGGCGCCCCATCACCAGCGCCTTTGTCGGGGCCAGCGCCGGGGCCGATTTCGGCGCCAACTTCGGGGGACGTGGTCCAGAAGAGACATGGTCTGCATGAAACAGTGAATACGTATGCCCGTCCCTTTTGCAACGACCCCGGCCGAAATATAGCCGTCTTGCGACAATCGACGCGGAAGCACGACGTCGAGGCTATCGATACAAGTCATTGAGGATGCGCGGGATCATTCCCGCCAAAGGGGTATTCATGAGCAATTTTGCACCGTGCCGCGCGCGCGCCACGACCGGCGTTTCCGCGCATAGCCGCCTCGCGCTCCGTGTCAGCGCCACCGCACTCGCCGCCGCGCTGATCCTGCCGGGCCACGCCGCGTTCGCACAGGTCGCCCCCGGCGTTCCCAACGCCAATTCGACCGCGCCCGCGCAGGTCGATGCCGTCACGACCGCCGCCGAACCCACGCCGCAGCCGGCCGACGCCGTGCCGGCCGCGCCGCAGGACGCCGCCGCAGTATCCGCTGAGAGCGACGGCGGTGCCGACATCGTCGTCACCGGCATTCGCGCCGGTCTCGAATCCTCCGCCAAGATCAAGCGCCAGTCGGTGCTGATCGTCGACTCGATTTCGGCCGAAGACGTCGGCAAGCTGCCCGACGTGTCGATCGCGGACTCGCTGGCGCGCCTGCCGGGCGTCACCGCACAGCGCCTCGAAGGTCGCGACCAGCGCCTGTCGATCCGCGGCCTCGGCCCCGACTTCTCGACCACATTGCTCAACGGCCGCGAACAGGTGACGACCGGTGACAATCGCGGCGTCGAGTTCGATCAATATCCGTCGGAATTCTTCAAGAACGTCAACGTCTACAAGTCCGCCGACGCCTCGCTGATCGCCGCGGGAATCGCCGGCACGGTCGACCTGCGGATGCTGCGTCCGCTCGACCAGCCCAACCGGATCGTCGCGATCAGCGCGCGCGGCCAGATGAACGGCATCGACAAGCTCAACCCGGACGGCACGCGCTACGGCTATCGCGCGTCGGCGACCTATGTCGACAAGTTCGCCGACGACACGCTCGGCATCGCGATCGGCGTATCCGCGACGCAGACGCCGTCGCAGAACGAGCGCTACAACGCCTGGGGCTATAGCGGCACCGGCACCGCAGCCGATCCGTTCCTGGTCAACGGCGCCAAGCCCTATGTCCAGTCGAACGAGCTGAAGCGCTACGGCGGCGTCGCGACGATCGAGTGGCAGCCGTCCGACAGCTTCCATTCGACCTTCGACGCGCTGTATTCGCATTTCCAGGAAACGCAGATCCTGCGCGGCATCGAATTCCCGCTCGCGGGGCAGCTGGCCAGCGCCGGTACGGTCGGCGGCACGACGGTTTCGGGCGTGACGAGCAGCGACGGTTTCGTCACCGACGCGACGTTCGGCAACGTCTTCGGCGTGCAGCGCAACGACTATAACCAGCGCAAGGCGGACAATTACTCGTTCGGCTGGAACAACGATCTGAAGCTGACCGACACCATCCACCTGAACGTCGATGCGAGCTGGAGCCATGCGGACCGCACCGACTTCCTTCTGGAAACCAACACCGGCACCGGCTTCGCCAAGAGCGGCGCGGCCGACACCGTCACGGTCAAGCAGAACGGCAACGGCACCTACACCTTCTCGCCGACGCTGGATTACACCGACACCAGCGTCTTCAAGCTGACCGACCCGCAAGGCTGGGGCAACAACGGCACGCAGCAGGTCGTCCAGACCGGCTTCCTCAACCGGCCGAGCTTCAAGGACGATCTGAAGTCGCTGCGCGCGAGCCTCAACGGCGAGTTCTCGAACAGCGTCGTCAAGGGCTGGGAAGCCGGCGGCAACTATAGCCAGCGCAAGAAGACCAGCGCCTACACGTCCTACTTCCTGTGCCCGCCGGGCGGCGGCGTGGGCTGCACCGTGGCGAGCGGTTCGCCGCTCAGCAGCGACGTGCCCAGCGAAGCGCTGCTCGGGACCAACGTCGCGCTCGATTATCTCGGCATCCCGCAGATGCTGACGCTCGATCCGCTGTATCTCTACAACAACACGCTGCAGTCCGCGTTCGATGGCCGGCCGTCCGCGCTGGTGCGCGACAATGTCGTGCTCGAAAAGGTGTGGACCGGTTACGCCAAGGTCACGATCGACGGGCTGGTCGGCGACAAGCCGCTCAAGGGCTCGATCGGCGCGCAGGTCGTGCATTCGGACCAGAGCTCGACCGGACAGATCGCCAGCGTCGTCGGCGGCGCGGTGACGATCGCGCCGGTGAAGGAGTCGGTGAAATACACCAACTTCCTGCCGTCGGCGACGATGTCGGTCGAACTGATCCCGCTGGGCTTCGTCAAGGTCGGCGCATCGCAGACGATGATCCGTCCGCGCCTCGACCAGGAGCGCGTCACGCAGGACGTCGCGATCAACCTGACCAATATCGGCCAGACGCCCGCCGGCCTGTTCCCGGTGTTCACCTCGACCGGCGGCAACGTCAATCTGAAGCCGTACCAGTCGACCAACATCGACCTGTCGTTCGAGAAGTATTTCAGCGGTGGCGGCTATGTCGCGCTGTCGAGCTACTTCAAGCACCTGACCGATTTCGTCGATCCCAACAATTCGCTGCCCTACGACTTCTCGGCGCTGCTTCCCTCCCTGACCGCGGCGCAGCAGGCGCAGGTGATCGCGGCCGGTCAGACGATCGGCAACGTCTCCTTGCCCGACAATACCGGTCGCGGCGAAGTGCTCGGCGTCGAGGCAACCCTGTCGCTGCCGTTCAAGGCGATCACGTCCGCGCTCGACGGGTTCGGCATGTTCGCGAGCGGCAACTACACGCAGTCGACGATCAAGTACGGCAGCAACCCGACCGAGGCGATCACCCTGCCCGGCCTGTCCAAATACACCGCCAGCGGCACGATCTACTTCGAGAAATGGGGCTTCCAGGCGCGCGCGAACTATCGCTATCGCTCCAGCTTCCTGGCCGAGGTGGCGGGTCTGTCGGCCAACCCGACCTATCGCACCGCCAAGGCCGAGGCGATCCTGGATGCGCAGATCGGCTATGAATTCCAGTCGGGGCCGCTTCGCAACTTCGCGATTTTGGCGCAGGCGAAAAACCTGACCGACCGGCCGTTCGTCACCTACCAGAACGACGACCCGCGCCAGGTGATCGACTATCAGCGCTATGGTCGCGACTATTATGTGGGCATCACCTACAAGTTCTGACCGGGGGGCGGGGCGGTAGATGCCGCCCCGCGAGGCCCTGCAGACGGGCACCTGACGGTTTGAAAACGGGACGCAGACTATGGCCGACCACCCCTTGCGCATCGTCATTGCCGGTGGCGGCACCGCCGGCTGGATGGCGGCGGCCACCTTCGCGCGGTTCCTGGAGACGGGGTACGAGATCGACCTGATCGAGTCCGACGCGATCGGCACGGTCGGGGTCGGCGAGGCGACGATCCCGCAGATCCATCTGTTCAACGATGCGCTCGGGCTCGACGAGGACGCGTTCCTCCGGGCGACCGGGGGCACGTTCAAGCTCGGGATCGAGTTCGTCGACTGGTTCAAGCCGGGCCATCGCTACATGCACGCGTTCGGCGATGTCGGGCGTGATGTCGGCCTATTGCCGTTCCACCAATATTGGCTGCGCGCGCGGTCGCTTGGACTTGCCGGCGATCTCGGCGCCTATTCGCTCAACACACATGCGGCGCTCGCCGAGCGGATGCAGCGGGGGCCCGCCCGCACCGCGCGCACGCTGCCGTCGATGCCCTATGCCTATCACTTCGACGCCGGGCTCTACGCGCGCTACCTACGACGCTATTCCGAGACCCGTGGCATCAACCGGATCGAGGGCAAGATCGTTCGTGTGACGCGCGACGGCGAGAGCGGCGATGTCTCCGGGCTGGTGCTTGAGAACGGCACGACCGTGGTCGCCGACCTGTATATCGACTGCACCGGGTTTCGCGGGCTGCTGATCGAAGAAGCGCTCGGCACCGGGTACGAGGACTGGACGCACTGGCTGCCGTGCGACCGCGCGATCGCGGTGCCGTCGGCACGCAGCGAGGCGTTCACGCCCTACACCCGCTCGACCGCGCATGCCGCCGGCTGGCAATGGCGGATCCCGTTGCAGCACCGGACCGGCAACGGCGTGGTGTTCTCCAGCGCGCACATGAGCGAGGACGAGGCGACCGCGACGTTGCTCGGCGGACTCGACACCCCGGCGATGGCGGACCCGCGCACGATCGCGTTCCGGACCGGTCGCCGCAAGCGGATGTGGAACCGCAACGTCGTCGCGCTCGGGCTCGCCGCCGGGTTCATGGAACCGCTCGAATCGACCAGCATCCACCTGATCCAGTCGGCGATCTCGCGGTTGCTGAAGCTCTTGCCGGGTCGCGTCATCGCCGACGCCGATCGCACCGAATTCAACCGCCAGAGCGACTTCGAATACGAGCGCATCCGCGACTTCATCATCCTCCACTACAAGGCGACGGAACGCGACGACACGCCGTTCTGGCGCCAGTGCCGCGACATGGCCGTCCCCGACACGCTCGCCGCGAAGATCGACCTCTGGCGCGGTAACGGACACATCGTCCGCGAGCATGAGGAACTGTTCACCGAAGTCGGCTGGCTTCAGGTGCTGGCCGGGCAAGGCATTATTCCAGCGGGCCACCATCCATTGGCGGACGCGATATCGACTAGCGACCTGGGGGAATTCATGGACACGATCGACAAGCTGAACGCGCGCGAAGTGGCGCAGATGCAGCATCACGCGGCGTTCGTCGCACAGCATTGCGCGGCACCGGCAGGGCTCGGCGCATGAGCATCGCCGCAGCCATCCTGCTCGCGCTGTCCGGCGCGGCCGCCGTGCCGCCCGCCGACTACCGCGCGCGGGCGCCCCAAGACGAGGTCATCTATTTCGTCCTGCCCGACCGGTTCGAAAATGCCGACCCGAGCAACGATCGCGGCGGCATCGCCGGCGATCGGCTCAAGACCGGCTACGATCCGACCGCGAAGGGCTTCTATCACGGCGGCGACCTGAAGGGCCTGACCAAGCGGCTCGACTATATCCAGCATCTCGGCGCGACGGCGATCTGGCTCGGGCCGATCTTCAAGAACAAGGCGGTGCAGGGTTCGCCGGGCCGCGAGTCCGCGGGCTATCATGGATACTGGATCACCGACTTCACGCAGGTCGACCCGCATCTCGGCACCAATGCCGACATGACCGCCTTCGTCGACGCGGCCCACGCGCGCGGGATGAAGGTGTATATGGACATCATCATCAACCATACCGCCGACGTGATCCAGTACCGCGAATGCGCGGTCGGCATGCCCTGCCCGTACCGCGACCGCGCGAGCTATCCGTACCAGCGCAAGGGCGGCGTCGGCGGCAAGGCGATCAATCCGGGGTTCGTCGGCGACGACGTGCGGACCGCGGCGAACTTCGCCAAGCTGACCGACACGACCTATGCGTACACGCCGTACGTGCCCGCCGCCGAGCGGACCGTGAAGGTGCCGCCGTGGCTCAACGACCCGATCTATTACCATAATCGCGGCGACACCACGTTCATGAACGAGAGCTCGACGATGGGCGATTTCTCGGGGCTCGACGACGTGATGACCGAGAACCCGCGCGTCGTGAGCGGGATGATCGACATCTTCGGATCGTGGATCGACCGGTTCAAGGTCGACGGCTTCCGCATCGATACCGCGCGCCACGTGAACCCCGAATTCTGGGCGCAGTTCGTGCCGGCGATGCTGACGCGCGCGCAGGCCAACGGGATCCCGAACTTCCACATCTTCGGCGAAGTCTCGGATCACGAGGTCCGCCCGGCGGTGCTCGCGCAGCATACGATCGTCGACAAACTGCCCGCGGTGCTCGACTTCGCGTTCCGCCAGGCGGTGGTCGAGACGGTCGCAGGCACGCGCGGCACCGACGCGTTCGAAGCGTTGTTCGACGGCGACGTGCTGTATGCGAAAGGCGCCGACACCGCGGCGATCCTGCCGACCTTCACCGGCAACCACGACGACGGCCGTTTCGCGACGTTCGTGCGGAAGGCGTTCCCGCAGGCGTCCGACGAGGAGGTGCTGAAGCGCGTCCTGCTGTCGAACGCGATGCTGCTGACGTTGCGCGGCGTGCCGACGATCTACTCGGGCGACGAACAGGGCTTTGTCGGCGACGGTAACGACCAGGACGCGCGCGAGGACATGTTCGCGTCGAAGGTCGCGATCTACAACGACAACCGGCTGCTCGGCACGACCAAGACGACCGCCACCGAGAGCTTCGGGGAAGCCAATCCGCTGTTCCGCCAGATCGCCGAGCTGTCGAAGATGCGCGTTGCGCATCCGGCGCTGACTCGTGGCCGTACGGTAGTCCGCAGCCGTAGCGAGACACCCGGCTTGCTTGCGGTCTCGCGCTTCGATCCGACGACGGGTGCGGAAATCCTGATGGCGTTCAACACCTCCGCCAAGCCGCTGACGCAGGCGGTGCAGGTCGAGATCGGCTCCACGCGCTTCGCTACGCTTGCCGGCAAATGTGCCTCCCGCGCTGCCGCCCCCGGCAGCGTCACCATAACCCTGCCCGCGTTCGGCTATGCCGTCTGCGCCGCGGAGACCCGTTGATGCCTGCACGATTGCCTGACGCTGCCGATCACGCCGTGGCCGACCACCCATGGTGGAAGGGCGCGACGATCTACCAGATCTATCCCCGTAGTTTCGCGGACTCGAACGACGACGGGATCGGCGACCTGCCGGGCATCACCGCGCATCTCGATTATGTCGCCTCGCTCGGCGTCGACGCGGTGTGGTTGTCGCCGTTCTTCACCTCGCCGATGGCGGACTTCGGCTATGACGTGTCGGATTACCGCGACGTCGATCCGATCTTCGGCACGCTCGCCGATTTCGACGCGCTGATCGCGCGCGCGCATGCGCTCGGGCTCAAGATCATCATCGATCAGGTCTATTCGCACACCTCGGAGGAACATGACTGGTTCCGCCAGAGCCGCGCGTCGCGCAGCGGCGACAAGGCGGACTGGTACGTCTGGGCGGATGCCAAGCCCGACGGCACGCCGCCGTCGAACTGGCAGTCGGTGTTCGGCGGCCCCGCCTGGACCTGGGACGCGCGACGCGGGCAATATTACATGCACAATTTCCTGAAGGACCAGCCGCAGCTCAACGGGCATAATCCCGCGGTGCAGGACGAGCTGATCGCGACGGCACGATTCTGGCTGGATCGCGGCGTCGACGGCTTCCGCCTCGATGCGATCAACTTCGCGATGCACGACCCGGCGCTGACCGACAACCCGCCGGCACCCGCGACCAATCGCGCACGGACGCGGTCGTTCGACTTCCAGCAGAAGCTGCACAACCAGAGCCATCCGGACATCGTCGGCTTCATCGAGCGGATCCGCGCGCTGCTCGACGAATATGGCGCCGGGTTCACCGTGGCGGAAGTCGGCGGCGACGACAGCGACCGCGAGATGAAGCTGTTCACCGGCGGCAATGGCCGGCTCAACAGCGCATACGGCTTCGACTTCCTGTACGCGGATCGGTTGACGCCCGAGTTGATCGTCGATGCGGTCGGCAACTGGCCCGATACGCCCGGCCTCGGATGGCCGAGCTGGGCGTTCGAGAACCACGATGCGCCACGCGCGATCTCGCGCTGGACCACGCCCGACCAACGCGATGCGTTCGCGCGGATGAAGATCCTGCTGCTGGTCGCGCTGCGCGGGAATATCTTCCTGTACCAGGGCGAGGAGCTCGGGCTGACGCAGGTCGACATTGCCTTCGACGACCTGCTCGATCCTGAGGCGATCGCGAACTGGCCGTTGACGTTGTCCCGAGACGGCGCTCGCACGCCCATGCCGTGGATCGGTGCGGCGCCCGATCTCGGGTTCGGCAGCACCCAGCCTTGGCTGCCGTTCGGCGAGGACCACCGCGCGATCGCCGTTGACGCGCAGGAAGCGGATGCGACGTCGCTGCTGCACTGGACGCGGACGCTGATCGCCGCGCGGAAGGCGCATCCGGCGTTGCGGCTGGGGAGCCTGCGGATCGTGCACAGCGACGATGCGGTGATCGCGTTCGAGCGGAAATCGGACGACGAGACGCTGCTCTGCGCGTTCAACCTCGGCGACGAACCGCGCGGCTGGCCGGTCGGCATCGCGACCTTCGGCGACATGCTGTTCGCGACCGATGGTGCCGACACGACCATGCTACCGCCGCTGTCCGGGCTGGTGCTGCGGCGGTGATCGACGGGCGCGGCCAGCACATCATCATCCTCGGCGGCGGCACCGCCGGGTGGATGACCGCGTGCCTGGTCGCGCATCGCTGGCGGGATCGCGGCGTCCGCGTGACGTTAATCGAAAGCCCGGAGATCGGCATCGTCGGCGTCGGCGAAGGATCGACGCCGCAGTTGAAGCACTTCTTCGACACGCTCGGCATTACCGAAGCCGAGTGGATGCCCGCGTGCGACGCGACCTACAAGCTCGGAATCGGCTTCGAAGGCTGGTCCGACCGCGCCGGGTGCGAGCGCTATTTCCACCCCTTCCCCACCGCGCTCGACGGCCACACCGCGCCGCAATTCTTCTACAATGCGCGGGCTCGGCGGACCGGTCGCGATGTTCAGGCGCATCCCGACCAGTTCCTGCTCCCCGCCCGCCTCGCCGCCGGGAACTGCGCGCCGCACCCCGACGCGAATTTCCCGTTCGAGGTCAGCTACGGCTATCATTTCGACGCGTACAAGGTCGGCGCATTCCTCGCCAAGCACGCGACCGAAACGCTGGGCGTCGTCCACCTCCAGCGGCGGATCGCCAGCGTCGAGCGCGCCCCGAACGGCGACATCGCCGCGCTGATCGATACCGATGGCCAGCGCATTGCGGGCGATGTCTTCGTCGACGCCAGCGGGTTTCGCAGCACGATCTTCAGCGCGTTGGACGTGCCGTTCACGAGTTACTCCGACGCGCTGTTCAACGACCGCGCAGTGGTGATGCCGACCGCGCACGCCCCCGACGCGCCGATCCCCAGCCAGACCCGCGCAACCACGCTATCGGCGGGCTGGGCATGGCACATCCCGCTGACGACCCGCATCGGCAACGGCTACGTCTATTCCAGTCGTCACCTAACCGAAGCGCACGCCGAAGCGGAATTGCGCGCACATATCGGCGTCGAGACCGGCGAAGCACGCCACCTCAAGATGCGCGTCGGTCGCGTCCGCGACAGCTGGTCGCACAACGCACTCGCCGTCGGGCTGGCACAGGGCTTCCTCGAACCGCTCGAGGCGACCGCGTTGCATCTCGTCATCGCCACCGTCGAGGCGTTCCTCGACATGGTCGACCAGGACGGCGCGACCGACACGGTCCGCACCGCATTCAACACGCGCATCGCCGCGCGCTACGACGGCGTCCGCGACTACATCG
This sequence comes from Sphingomonas faeni, assembly GCF_024273235.1. GTDB lineage: Bacteria > Pseudomonadota > Alphaproteobacteria > Sphingomonadales > Sphingomonadaceae > Sphingomonas > Sphingomonas faeni_A. The sequence goes on from NZ_JANBVH010000014.1 coordinate 70,894, forward strand.
TCGCACATTACCGGCTGAACCAGCGCCACGACGATCCGACCGGCTATTGGGCGGAAGCGCGCCGGGTCGAGGCGCTGTCGGACGATCTGAAGATGCTCATCTCCACCTGGTTCACCGGTGGCGACATGGTCGCGGCCATCGATCGCGCCGGGCTCGCGCGCTATTATTCCGCGATCAGCTGGCACTGCCTGTTCGCTGGCTACGGCACTTTCCCCGACCCTGCGCGGCTGACCCCGCCCGGTGCCGATATCGATCCGGTCGACATGCCGAAGATCGACGATTTCCTGACCCGTTGCGCATCGAATTTCGGGTCACACGCCTCTCGCCTCCACCATCTGGCGGACCACAAGGATCACGTATGAAACGCATCGCCCTCCTGCTTGCGGCCACCGCCGCCATCTGCAGCACGCCCGTCCAGGCCCAGACGAGCGTCGCCGCAGCGCCAAAGCTGACCCCAAGCCGCGACGGCGTCGAGGTGCAGGTCGGAACGACGGTGACGCGGATCACCGCGATGACCGACGGGCTCGTGCGCGTCCGCGTCGCCAAGGACGGCGTGTTCCCCGAGGACGCCAGCTGGGCCGTCCCCGCCGCGATCCGCCACCAGAAGATCGCCGTGACCGCGGCTCCAGACGGCTTCGCCACCGCCAGCGTCCGCGTGCGTGTCGGTGCCGGCGGCGCGATCATTTTCGAGACGCTCGACGGCAAGGTCATCTCCGCCGATGCCGCCCCCGTCGCGACCGACGGCAAGGCGTTCGCGATCTCGAAGACGCTGCCGATCAGCGAACATTTCTTCGGCTTGGGCGACAAGACGCAGGGGCTCGACCGGCGCGGCCACGGTTTCGTCGACTGGAACACCGACGCATTCGGGTTCAGCAGCGCCGACGATCCGATCTACAAGTCGATACCCTTCTTCATCGGCAGCGGTGGAGCCGGCGGCAGCTACGGCATCCTGCTCGACAACACGTATCGCACCTGGTTCGACTTCGGCCACCGCGATGCCGAGACGCTCTCGTTCGGTGGCCCCGACGGCCCGATCGATTATTATTTCATCGCCGGGCCGTCGATGGCGGAGGTCACGCGGCGTTACGCCGACCTGACCGGCCACGCGCCACTCGCGCCGAAATGGGCGCTCGGCTACCAGCAGTCGCGCTACAGCTACGGCAGCGCCGACGAAGTCCGCCAGATCGCCGCCCGCCTGCGCAGCGACCGCGTGCCGACCGACGTGATCTGGCTCGACATCGGCTATCAGGATCGCAACCGCCCGTTCACCACCGACGCCAAGACCTTCCCCGACCTCCCCAGGCTCGCGACCGAGATGAAGGCCGACGGGATCAAGCTGGTCGCGATCACCGATCTCCACATCGCCGCGGTCGAGCAGGGTTACGCGCCCTACCAGAGCGGGATGAAGGCCGACGCATTCATCAAGAACGCCGACGGCACGCCCTATGTCGCGCCGGTCTGGCCGGGCCCGTCGGTGTTCCCCGACTTCACCAAGACCGCGGCGCGGACCTGGTGGGGCGAGCAATATAAGGGCTTTCTCGACGCCGGGATCGCGGGGTTCTGGAACGACATGAACGAGCCGGCGATCTTCGAGACGCCGACCAAGACGATGCCGCTCGACACCCGCCACCGCATCGACAGCGACGATTTTGCCGCGCGCATCACCGATCACCGCGAGGCGCACAACGTCTACGGCATGCTCAACACGCGCGCGACGTTCGACGGCCTGCTCAAGCTGCGCCCCGACGAGCGCCCGTTCGTGATGACGCGGGCGAGCTATGCCGGCGGGCAGCGCTATGCGGTCACCTGGACCGGCGACAACAGCGCGACCTGGGATCATCTGAAGCTGTCGGTGCAGCAGATCATCAACCTCGGCCTGTCGGGCTTCGGCTACAGCGCCGCCGACGTCAGCGGGTTCGCGGGCGGCCCGAGCCCCGACCTGCTCACCCGCTGGACCGAGATCGGTGCGTTCACGCCGGTGTTCCGCAACCATTCGGCGACCGGCACGCCGCGGGTCGAGCCGTGGGTCGACGGCCCCGACCACCTCGCGATCCGCCGCCACTTCATCGAAGAGCGCTACCGGTTGATGCCGTATTTCTACGCGCTGGCGGACCAGAACGCGCGGTTCGGCGACCCGATCATGCGCCCGGTATTCTACGATTACCCCGCCGCCGCGACGGCGTCGTGCGACGAGTCGATGGCCTTCACGCTCGGCAAGTCGCTGCTGATCGCGCCGCCGCCCAAGCCGGAATCGCCGCAGACCTACGACGTGTGCCTGCCCGCGGGCGGCTGGTATGATTACTGGACCGGGCAGCGCGTCGGCACGCCCGAGCCCGCCGCCGCCGGCCCGATCCAGTCGGCGACGCAAGCCGTGCCGACCGCACGCACGCTCGGCGACCGCGTGACCGAAACGCCACGCCTCGATCATCTGCCGGTGTTCGTCCGCGCCGGCACGATCCTGCCCCGCCAGCCGCTGGCCCAGAGCACCAGCGAGACCCCGAACGGTCCGCTGCGCCTCGATATCTATCCCGGCGCGGACTGCATGGGCACGCTCTACGAGGACGATGGCCGCACGCTGGCGTACACCCGCCGCGGGTATTTCCGCCAGACGGTGCGCTGCACGATCACGCCGACCGGCCTGTCGATCGACTTCGCCAAGCCCGAGGGCGGGTTCAAACCGTGGTGGACATCGATCGCCGTCACCGTCCACAACTGGGCCGGCACCGGCGCCGCCATGATCAAGGGCAAGCGCATGGCAGCCGAGCAGGACAGTGCTGCGGTGACAACCAGTGTGATCGTACCGGCGCCGGTCGGGGCGAGCGTCGTCGTCCTGGAAGGACGCGAAGCCAAGACCGGATAAGGGGCCGCTAAGCCAAATGCGACCTCGACCATCCACATCCGCCCCCCCCGGCAGGAAAACGGGCGCACTCCACTGGGAATGCGCCCGGGAAAAGGAACTGCTCAGCCTCGCCGCGCTTACATTTTGAAGCGCGCACCGATGAGGAAGGTGCGGCCGAAGTGATTATTCTCGTAGTTCCGGTTCGCGTAGACCAGCATGGTCGCCGGACGGTTGTAGAAAGCTGGTCGTCATCGCAGCACGCTGGCCAGCCTTCCGAGGTTAACGAACTCGCCGAGGCTCCCGGCCGGGATGCCGGACACCGCAGTCGGCCCGAACAACGCATCTGGCGAGCAGGTGAGCGTCCCCGGCACGATGCCGCGCTGCTCGTCGACGGCCGCAAGCGGATCGACGACATAACCGATTGAGCGCGATACGTGCGTTGCGAACCGTCAGTCGCCGGCGGTGAACCGCGGCGGGATCGGCACCTCGGGCGATCGTCTCGTGGCGCGTGCGCGGCCCGACCGGCGGTTCGCCCGTGCGTCGCGCAGTGTCGTGTTGGTTGTCAGTCCGTCCGTCGGCACCTTGGGAATCGCGACGCGCTGCGACAGGTAGATGCCGCTGTGACCCGAACAGAGATACGCGACGAAACACCCGACCGCGATCGGCACCGCATAGGTCGCGCCGAACAGTTCGATCCCCATCAGGGTGCAGGCGAGCGGGGTATTGGCCGCGCCTGCGAATACCGCCACGAACCCGATCGCGGCGAATACACCGGTCGGCACGCCGAACACCGGCGCCAGCGCGTTGCCAAGCGCCGCACCGATGAAGAACAGCGGCGTCACCTCGCCGCCCTTGAAGCCGGCGCTCAGGGTGACGACGGTGAAGAGCAGCTTCAGCGCCCAACTCCACGCATGGACGTCGGGCCCGAAGAAGCTGGCGATGGTGAGACCGCCCGGCGACGCCGCGAGCGTCCCCAGCCCCAGGTAATCGCGGGTGCCGAACACGAAGACCAGCGCGATGATCGCCAGCCCCCCGATCACGGGACGCAACGGGCCGTAGGGCACGATTTGTTTCAGCCATCCGCCGAGCGCGTGGTTGGCCTCGGCGAAGGCGAGCCCGACCAGGCCGAACGCCACCCCTGCCGCGCCAGCCTTGGCGACCAGCAGCGCATCGACCGGCACGATGGCATCGATCCGGTAGACCCCGTGATGGATGCCCCATGCCAGGCACGTCCAGTCGCCGACCAACGCCGCGACCAGGCACGGCACCAGCGCGCGATACTCGATGCGCCCGATCGCCAGCACCTCCAGCGCGAAGACCGCGCCGGCGATCGGCGTGCCGAACACGGCACCGAACCCCGCGGCGATTCCCGTCATCAACAGGATACGCGTGCCGTCGGTATCGAGCCGCAACGCGCGACCGAAGCCGCTCGCGAGGCTGCCGCCCAGCTGGACCGCCGTACCTTCGCGCCCTGCCGAACCGCCGAGCAGGTGCGTCACGACGGTGCCGAAAAGGATCAGCGGCGCCATCCGCAAGGGCACGCCGCCGCCCGGCTCATGGATCTGCTCGACGATCAGGTTGTTGCCGCCCTCCACCGAACGCCCGGTCAGATGGTAGAGCAGCCCGACCCCGAAACCGCCGAGCGGCAGGAGATAGAGCAGCCACGGCCAGGCGAAACGGAGCCGCGTCGCAGCATCGAGGGCCCAGAGGAAGCCCGCGCATAGCGTGCCCACGACGGCCGCCATCGGTACGAGGATCAGCCCCCATTTCGCGACGGACACGGCGTGATCGCCGCGCATCCGCACGAACGCGGCGACGTTCAGGTCGGTGACGAGATTGGAAAAAGAAGCGCGCACAATCCCTCCTTGCTGCCTCGCGGCGCCAAGTAGGAATCATCGTCCCTTGCCAGGGCAGTTCGGTCCGAAGACCCGGCAGAAATCCATTGCCGTGTTGCAACATATGAAAGCCGGACGGCCTTTCGTCAACGGCCTTCGCATTGGGTGGCGAGAGGCTTTGGCGGCATCGGACGATCTCCGGCTCGCCATTCCCGGCTCGCCATTCGTTGTGGTGCCGCATAGGATAGAGGGATGCGGATCGCGATCATCGACACGAGTACCACGCGGGCGGCGATCATCTCGGACGGCCTGCGCGAGGCGGGGCTCGACGATATCGTGGTGATCGACGGCACTTTGGGGATGGTCGCCGCGCTGGAGAAGGCGGCGCCGGAAGTAGTGCTGATCAACCTCGAGAACCCCAGTCGCGACGTGCTTGAGGAGTTCTTCGCGGTGTCGCGCGCGCTGGCCCGGCCGATCGCGATGTTCGTCGATCAGAGCGATGCGGAGTCTACCGCCGCGGCGGTCGATGCGGGAGTGTCGGCGTATATCGTCGATGGGTTGGCCAAACAGCGGATCAAGCCGGTGATCGACCTCGCGATCCGCCGGTTCCAGGCGTTCGCGCGGTTGCAGGCCGAGTTGCATGAAGCACGCAGTGCGCTGGCCGACCGCACCACGGTCGACCGGGCCAAGGCGATCCTGATGAAACGCCGCGGGATCGACGAGCCGACCGCGTACGGCCTGCTGCGCGCGCAGGCGATGCGCTCCAACCGCCGGATCGCCGAGATTGCGGACGCGATCATCACCAGCGATGCGCTCATGGGAGATTTGTGATGGCGCTAGACCGGGTCCGCATCGGTTTCCTGCCGCTGGTCGATGCCGCGCTGCCGATCCTGGCGCGCGAACGCGGGTTTGCCGAGGCCGAGGGGCTGGAGATCGAACTGGTCCGCGACATGACCTGGGCGACGGTGCGCGACCGGCTGCTGTACGGCCATACCGACGCCGCGCACATGGTCGCGCCGCTGGCGATCGCGACGGCGCTGGGGCGCGGACGGCCGGCGGTGCCGATGGCGGTACCGTTCGTGCTGGGGCTGAACGGCAATGCGATCACGCTGTCGCTGCCGCTCGCGGCGCAGGTGATGGATGGCGATGCGCTCGGCGATCCCGTCCTGCTTGGCGCGCGGTTGAAAGCGGTCGCGGTCGAGCGTCTCGCGGCGGGCCGGCGGCTGCGGTTTGGCGTGGTCCACCGGTATTCGAGCCATAATTACATGCTGCGCTACTGGCTGGCGCAGGTGGGCATCCGGCCCGACACCGATGTCGAGATCGTCACGACCAGCCCGACCTTCGCCGCCGATGCGCTGGCGGCGGGCGAAGTCGACGGGATCTGCGTCGGGGAGCCCTGGAACGGAGTGGCGGTCGATCGCGGGGTCGGGCGGATCGCGCTGGTGACCGCTCAGGTCTGGCGGCGGGGCGTCGAGAAGGTGCTGGCGATGCGCGAGGCGACGTTGGTCGAGCGCGGCGACGTGGTTCACCGGCTGATCCGCGCGCTCCACGCCGCCGCTGCGCAGTTCGTCGATCCGGATACGCTCGAGGCGAATGCCGCGATCCTCGCCCGCGCGGACTATCTCGATGCGCCGGTCGGTGCGGTGTCGCGGGCGATCGGCGACCGGGTGCGGCTGGTGCGGGATGCCGTGCCGATCCACGTGCCGGACTTCATGTTCCAGTACCGCGAGGCGGCGAACTTCCCGTGGCGGAGCCAGGCGGCGTGGCTGTATTCGCAGATGGTCCGGTGGGACGGCACGCCGTTCTCCGCCGCCGAGGCGGACGTCGCGCAAGGCGTGTTCCGTCCGGATGTGTACCGTGCGGCTCTGGCGGGTTCCGACGCGCCGTTGCCCAATGCGAGTTCGAAGCTGGAGGGGGCAATCGGGGCGGACGGCATCGGCGCGGGATCGACGCAGGGGCGGTTGATCCTGGGGCGGGATGCGTTCTTCGATCGGCGGGCGTTCGATCCGGAGGATATCGAAGGGTATCTGGCGGGGTTGCCGTGAACCTTGGCTTCTCCCCTCCCTGGAAGAGAGGGGTTGGGGGTGGGTTGGTCGGCTTGAGCCACCGCGGTTCGGACATGCGGAAGCCGACCCACCCCCTGCCCCTCCCTTCCAGGGAGGGGAGTTTTAGCGGTCGGTCGCCCTTAACACCCCAAATCTGCTGCATCTGCGAAATGGCGCTTGCGCGATACGGCCACTTCGGTCATCTTCGCATCGTCTGGCAAGGGAGTCGGACACGAAATCATCGCGAGACCGGTTCCAACGATGGGGCCTGACCGCGTAGGGCGATCCACCGATCGTCCATAGGCAACGAAGCCGCCCTGATACGTCCGCAAGGTCGTCGTCTGGGCGGCTTTTTCTTTGTCCGTCGCAGATGGGGGAAATCATGCTGTTCGCATCACCGGGAATCGACGCCACCGCACCGAAAGCCACGCGGATCGACCTGTTCAGCGTCGCCACGCCGCAGATGCGCGCGTTTCATGTCACGTGGCTGGCGTTCTTCGTGTGCTTCTTCGCGTGGTTCGCCGCCGCGCCGTTGATGCCGCTGATCAAGGCCGAGTTCGGGCTGAACAAGGATCAGATCGCCAACATCAACATCGCTGCGGTTGCGGTGACGATCCTGGTGCGGCTGGTGGTCGGGCCGCTCTGCGACCGGTTCGGTCCACGCCGCACCTACACGTGGCTGCTGCTGCTCGGTGCGGTCCCGGTGTTCGGGCTGGCGTTTGCGCAGACGTACGAGACGTTCCTGTTCTTCCGCCTCGCGATCGGGGCGATCGGCGCGTCGTTCGTCATCACGCAATATCATACCAGCGTGATGTTCGCGCCCAACGTCGTCGGCACCGCCAACGCGACCGTCGGCGGCTGGGGCAATGCCGGCGGCGGCGCGGCGCAGAGCCTGATGCCGCTGGTCGTCGCGGCGCTGATCGGACTCGGCGTCGAGCACGCCTTCGGCTGGCGCGCGGCGATGTTCGTGCCGGGCATCGCTATGGTCGCGATGGCGTTGGTCTACGCGCGCTACACGCAGGACACGCCGCAGGGCGACATCGTCGACCTCCGCGCGGCGGGGATCGAACTCGACGGCGGCAAGGCGACGGGCATGGCGATCTTCCGCCGTGCCGCCGCCAATTACCGGACCTGGATGCTCGCGGCCACGTATGGCGCGTGCTTCGGCGTCGAGATCTTCATCCACAACATCGCGGCGAGCTATTACGTCGACCGGTTCGGGCTTTCGCTGACCAATGCGGGGCTGGCGGCGGGGATCTTCGGTGGGCTGGCGCTATTCGCCCGTGCGCTCGGCGGGATCGCAAGCGACCGGATCGCGCTCGTGAAAGGGCTCGATGGCCGCGCGCTGCTGTTGTTCGTGCTGATGCTCGGCGAGGGTATCGGGCTGGTGCTGTTCGGCAATGCCGGCAGCGTCACGCTCGCGATCCTGGCGATGACGATGTTCGGGCTGTTCACGCACATGGCGTGCGGCGCGACCTATGCGCTGGTGCCGTTCATCGACCGCAAGGCGCTGGGCGGGGTCGCCGGACTGATCGGCGCAGGCGGCAATATCGGCGCGGTCGCGGCGGGATTCCTGAACAAGGCGTCGGCCACCCCGCAGCAATGCCTCGTGGTGCTTGGCTACATCGTCGCGGGCACGGCGGTCTGCGCGTTGGCGGTGCGGTTCTCGGCGACGCACAAATCGGACGAGCGTGCGCTGCTCGATGCGGCGCTCGACGCACGGCGCACCAGCGACCGCTCCGTGAACGGCGCGCTCCCCGCGTGACCCCCCTTCCCCGGCTCCAACGCGACTGGACGATCTGATGGACCACCAAACCCCCTCCCCCGACACCCCCTTTTCCAAGGCGCGCGAGCATCTCGTCGTGATCGGCAACGGCATGGCCGGCTGTCGCGCGGTCGAGGAACTGATCGCGCGCGATCCGACCCGGTACCGCGTGACGATCTTCGGCGCCGAGCCGCACGTGAACTACAACCGCATCATGCTGTCGCCGGTGCTGGCGGGCGAGAAGACGTTCGAGCAGATCGTCATCAACGATCACGCCTGGTACGCGACCAACACGATCGAACTGGTCACGAGCGATCCGGTGCAGGCGATCGACCGCGCCGCGAAGACGGTCACCGCGCGGTCGGGTCTGACCGTGTCCTACGACAGGTTGCTGATCGCGACCGGCTCCGATCCGTTCATCATCCCCGTCCCCGGCAAGGACCTGCCCGGCGTCATCTCGTTCCGCGACATGGCCGACGTCGATCATATGCTGGCGGCTGCTGGCAAGGGCGGCGCGGCGGTGGTGATCGGCGGCGGGCTGCTCGGGCTGGAGGCGGCGCACGGGCTCACGCTGCGCGGCATGAAGGTCACGGTGATCCACCTGATGCCGACGCTGATGGAGCGGCAGCTCGACGAGGCGGCAGGCTGGTTGCTGAAGTCGGCGCTGGAGGCCCGCGGGCAGGTGATCCTCACCGAAGCCAACACGGCGGAGATCGTCGGCGATACCCATGTCGAGGGCGTGATGCTCAAGGACGGCACGCTGATCCCTGCCAGCTTGGTCGTCATGGCGGTTGGCATTCGCCCCTCCGTCGCCCTCGCGCGCGACGCCGGGCTGGAGATCGGCCGCGGGATCAAGGTCGACGATCATATGGTCACCAGCGACCCGTCGATCCTGGCGGTCGGCGAATGCGTCGAGCATGACGGAAACGTCTACGGCCTCGTCGCGCCGCTGTGGGACATGTGCCGCGCGCTCGCCGACGGGCTGGTCGGCCAGCACAGCGGCTACCGCGGATCGGTGACCTCGACCAAGCTGAAGGTCGCCGGGCTCGACGTGTTCTCGGCGGGCGATTTTTCGGGTGGTGCAGGCGCAGAGGACATCGTCCTGCGCGATGCGTCGCGCGGCATCTACAAGCGCGTGGTGGTCAAGGACGACCGGATCGTCGGCGCGGTGCTGTACGGCGACACGACCGATGGCGGCTGGTATTTCGACCTGCTCAGGCGCGGCGAGGACATCTCGCCGATCCGCGACATGCTGATCTTCGGCCAGTCCTTCGCCTCGGGAGGGGCGCAGGCGGACCCTAAGGCGGCCGTTGCGGCGCTCTCCGACGATGCGGAGATCTGCGGCTGCAACGGCGTCAGCAAGGGCAAGGTCGTGGCGTGCATCGGCGCGGGCAACACGACGCTCGACGCGGTCCGCGCGACCTGCAAGGCGTCCGCATCGTGCGGGTCGTGCACGGGTCTCGTCGAGACGTTGCTCGCAGTCACATTGGGCGACGAGTATTCGGGCGAACGGGCGGTGAAGACGGTGTGCAAATGCACCAGCTTCGGCCACGACGACGTCCGCCGCGAGATCGTCGCGCAGGGCATGCGATCGATCCCCGAAGTCATGCAGAAGATGAGCTGGTCGACGCCCGACGGGTGCTCGTCGTGCCGCCCGGCGCTCAATTACTACCTGCTGTGCGCGCTGCCGGGCGATTACAAGGACGACCAGCAGAGCCGGTTCGTCAACGAACGGCTGCACGCCAACATCCAGAAGGACGGCACCTATTCGGTCGTACCGCGGATGTGGGGCGGGCTCACCAACCCGCGCGAGCTCCGCGCGATCGCCGACGTCGTCGAGAAATACGATGCGCCGATGGTCAAGGTGACGGGCGGACAGCGGCTCGACATCTTCGGGATCAAGAAGGAGGATCTGCCCGCGGTCTGGGCGGATCTGAACGCCGCCGGGATGGTCAGCGGGCATGCGTACGGCAAGTCGCTGCGGACGGTGAAGACGTGCGTCGGGTCGGACTGGTGCCGGTTCGGGACCCAGGATTCGACCGGGCTCGGCGTGAAGGTCGAGCGGATGACGTGGGGATCGTGGATGCCGCACAAGTTCAAGATCGCGGTCAGCGGCTGCCCCCGGAATTGCGCGGAAGCGACGATCAAGGATTTCGGTGTGGTCTGCGTCGACAGCGGCTACGAGCTGTCGGTCGGCGGCAATGGCGGGATCAAGGTCCGCGCGACCGACTTCCTGTGCAAGGTCGCGACCGAGGCGGAGGCGATGCACTATTGCGCCGCGTTCATCCAGTTGTACCGCGAGGAAGCGCGCTATCTGGAGCGGACCGCGCCGTGGATCGAGCGGATCGGCGTGGAATACATTCGCGAACGGATCGCCGACGATGCGGAAGGTCGTGATGCGCTGGCGGCGCGGTTCCTGTTCTCGCAGCAGTTCACGCAGGACGATCCGTGGGCGGCACGCGCGGCGGGGGAGCATCGCGAGCAGCATGCGCCGATGGCGCGGTTTACGCCTCTGGACGCAACGCCCATCGCTCTAGGGAGGGAAATGGCATGATCGGCGAATGGCTCGATATCGGCTGGGTCGACGAGATCCCGGTGCGCGGCAGCCGCACGGTACAGGTCACCGGCGGTGACGACATCGCGGTGTTCCGCACCGGTGACGGCAAGGTGTTCGCGCTCGCCGATCGCTGTCCGCACAAGGGCGGGCGACTGTCGCAGGGGATCGTGCACGGCGGCGCGGTGGCGTGCCCGCTACACAATTGGCGGATCGCGCTGGATACGGGCGACGCGCTGGGCGAGGACAAGGGGTGTACGCCGGTGATCCCGGTGAAGGTGAGCGGTGGGCGGGTTTTGCTGTGTCGGACGTCGACCATGAAAGCGGCGGCGTGATCCTCCCCGGCACGGGGAGGGGGACCGCCGCAGGCGGTGGAGGGGGGCCTCCACAAAGGGAGACGCCTGCGGAAGCCCCCCTCCACCATCCTTCGGATGGTCCCCCTCCCCGTGCCGGGGAGGATATCCGCACGACCTGCGCGTATTGCGGTGTCGGCTGCGGTATCCTCGCGACCGCGACCGGCGAGCGGTTCGTCACGATCAAGGGCGACCCCGACCACCCCGCCAACACCGGCAAGCTCTGTTCGAAGGGCACGCATCTCGGCGAGACGATCGGGCTCGAAGGCCGCCTGCTCACCCCGATGATCGGCCAGCGCCGCGCATCCTGGGACAAGGCGCTCGACCTCGTCGCCAAGCGCTTCCGCGACACGATCGCGCAGCACGGCCCCAACAGCGTCGCCTTCTACGTCTCCGGGCAACTGCTCACCGAGGACTATTACGTCGCCAACAAGCTGATGAAGGGCTTCATCGGATCGGCCAACATCGACACCAATTCGCGGCTCTGCATGGCGAGCGCGGTCGCGGGGCACACTCGCGCGTTCGGCGAGGATATCGTGCCTGCGAGCTACGAAGATCTCGATGCCGCCGACCTGATCGTGCTGGTCGGATCGAACACCGCCTGGTGCCACCCGGTCGTCTATCAGCGCATCCGCGCGCGCTGCGATGCCGGCGCGAAGCTGGTCGTGATCGACCCGCGCCGTACCGAGACCGCGGACGAGGCCGACCTCCACCTCGCGATCCGACCCGGCACCGACGTCGCGTTGATGAACGGGTTGTTGGCGTGGTGCCGCGACGCAGGCGTGGTCGATCACGCCTATCTCGCCGCGCATGTCGCGACGCCCGACGATTTCTGGGACCAGCTTGGCGAGGGCAGCGACCTGTGGTCGGTGGCGCGCATCTGCGATGTGCCGCCGCAGGATCTCAGGCGCTTCTACGAGCTGTTCGCCGCGACGCCGAAGACCGTGACCATGTTCAGCCAGGGCGTGAACCAGTCGCTGTCGGGCACCGATCAGGTCAATGCGATCACCAACCTCCACCTCGCCACCGGGCGGATCGGCAAGCCCGGTGCCGCGCCCTTCTCGATCACCGGCCAGCCCAATGCGATGGGCGGGCGCGAGGTCGGCGGGCTGGCGTCCGCCCTCGCCGCGCACATGGATTTCGCGCCCGAGAACGTGGCGCGTGTCGGCCGGTTCTGGGCCGCGCCGAACATGGCGACCAAGCCGGGGCTGAAGGCGGTCGACCTGTTCCGCGAACTCGGCAACGGCCGGATCAAGGCGCTGTGGGTGATGGCGACCAACCCCGCGGTGTCGATGCCCGACGCGGGGCGCGTGCGCGAGGCGCTGGCGGCGTGCCCGTTCGTCGTCGTGTCCGACGTGATCGAGAACACCGACACCTCGGTCCACGCGCATGTCCGCCTGCCTGCCGCGGCGTGGGGCGAGAAGGACGGCACCGTCACCAATTCGGACCGCACGATCAGCCGCCAGCGCGCTTTCATGGCCGCCCCCGGCGAGGCGAAACCCGATTGGTGGATCGTCACGCAGGTCGCGCGGCGGATGGGGTGGAAGACGGCGTTCCCCTATGATCGCCCGGCCGAGATCTGGCGCGAGCATTGCCGGTTGTCGGTGTACGAAAACGACGGCACGCGGCTGTTCGCGCTTCCCGGGCATGCCGCCAAGGGCAATGCCGAGTATGACGCGATGACGCCGTTCCGCTGGGGTGGGACGCCGTTCGCGGATGGGCGGTTCTCGACGCCCGACGGCCGCGCGCGGCTGGTACCGGTCGTGCAGAAGCCGGTCGCCGCGCCGCTCGTAAAATGGCCGATGACGCTCAACACCGGACGCTACCGCGACCAGTGGCACACCATGACCCGCACCGGCCTGTCGCCGAAGCTCGCGCGGCACCGCGAGGAACCGCTGGTCGAGATCCACCCCGATGATGCCGAACGGCTTGGGATCGTCGATGGCGGCTTGGCCCGCGTGACGACGCCGCAGGGCGACAGCGTGTTCCGCGCGAGCGTCGTCAAGACGCAGCGGGTGGGCGAGCTGTTCGTGCCGATCCACTGGACCGACCGCACCGCGACCGGTGGTCGCGCCGGCCTGCTGCCCCGCCCGCTCGCCGATCCCATCTCGGGCCAGCCCGGCTTCAAGTCGACCCCCGTGCGGATCGAACCGGTGGCGACCGAGTGGCGCGGCTTCGTCGTCCTCAGCGGCGAACTAGCGAACCGCCCTGATTGCCTGTGGGCAACGCGCGTCGCGGTGCCGGGCGGAACCGCATGGGAGATGGCGGGAAATGGCGACGCCGCCGCGCTCGACGCGCTGCTCCCCAAGGGACAGCGGATCGAGGCGATCGACTCCGCGCGCGGCAGCCGCCGGATCGCGATCCTCGATGCCGGCAGGCTCGCCGCCGTCCTGTTCGTCACGCGCGACGGCACGCTGCCGCCCCGCGACTGGCTCGTCGCGCAGCTAAGCGAAGCGGTCGCCGCGCCCACCCTGCTCGCCGGCCGAGCGCCCGGCGTGCAAATCGACCGCGGGCCGATCGTCTGCGCGTGCTTCGACGTCGGGTTGAAGACGATCCTGACCGCCATCGCCGACCAGCATCTCGCCGACGTCCCCGCGATCGGGGCGGCCTTGAAAGCCGGCACCAATTGCGGATCGTGCCGCCCTGCTCTCGCCAAACTCCTCGTCACGCAAGGATCAGCCTATGTCGCATGATTTCCCGCCCGGTTCGGTCTGGCTGGTCGGTGCCGGCCCCGGCGATCCCGACCTTCTCACGCGCAAGGCCGAACGCCTGCTCGCGGCGGCCGAGATCGTCTTCTACGACGCGCTGGTCGGCGCGGGCGTCCTCGCACTGATCCCCGAGGCCACCGAAACCGTGAGCGTCGGCAAGCGATCGGGGCGGCACTCGAAGGATCAGGTCTCGATCAACGTGCTGATCGCCACCGCCGCCAAGGCCGGCAAGCGCGTCGTCCGCCTCAAGGGTGGCGACCCATCGATCTTCGGCCGCTCGACCGAAGAGCTCGAGCACCTCGCCGCCCACGGCATCACGGTACGGATCTGCCCCGGCATCACCGCCGCGAGCGCCGCCGCAGCCTCTGGTGGGGCCTCGCTGACGCTACGAGGCCTCGCCCGGAAACTCACCTTCGTCACCGCACACGCCCGCGCGGGCGAAGCGCTCGATCTCGACTGGACCGCGCTCGCGGCGCCCGACGCGACACTCGCGGTCTATATGGGCCGCGCCGCCGCGGCCGAAGTCGCGCGCAACCTGATCGCGGCAGGCCGCGCGCCCGAGACGCCGGTGATGGTCGCGGTCAACGTATCGCTGCCGACCGAGCGCATCCTGCGGGGCCGACTGTCGGCGCTCGCGTTCCTCGTCGAGACGATCAGCGACCATGATCCCTCGCTGTTGCTGATCGGCGAGGCGATCGCCGCATCATCCGTCGGCGAAAATGGAACGAACCGCGCAGAACGGCCGCAACTGGCCACGTCATCGTAACGACACATCAGCCACGGCCCGGCATTCGCCTACCTTCCCCCGCCAACCGGGCCGCCAGAAAGTCCACGAAAACGCGAACGCGCGCGGGTATGTTGCTGCCACCGACGAACACCGCGTGGATCTGCTCGACGTCGCCCGGATTGAAATCCTCCAAGAGCGCGACAAGCCGCCCCGCAGCGATATCGTCGACGACGCTGAAGGACCCGACGCGCGCCACCCCGACGCCTGCCGCGGCAAGCTGGCCAAGCGTCTCGCCGTTGTTCGCCTCGATATTGCCCTTCACAGACAATGCGATGGCCTCCCCGTCGCGGCGGAACGGCCAGACTGGTTCGACCCGGCGGAAGTTGAAGTTGAGGCAGTTGTGCCGATGCAGGTCTTCGGGCTCGACCGGCATACCGCACCGCGCCAGATACTCTGGCGCGGCGACTATCACCCGCCGGCTCTCACCTAGCTTGCGCGCGGTAAGCAGGCTGTCGGCGAGCGGACCGAACCGGATCGCTACATCCGCCTGTCCGCCCGCGACGTCGGCGATCGTGTCGGTCAGCGCAAAGTCGATCAGGATGTGCGGATACAGTCGTGCGAATTCGCCGAGCAACGGGACGACGCACAACCGACCATGCGACAACGCCGCGCTGATCCGTAACCGGCCGCGGGGCGCGCCCTGATCGGCGATCTGCTGCTCGGCATCGTCGAGGTCGGCGAGGATCCGCCGCGCGGTCTGCAGATAGACTTGGCCCTCCACGGTCGGCGTGAGCGCGCGGGTCGAGCGCAGCAACAGCCGCACGCCTAGCCGCGCCTCGATCCGGTCGATCGACCGCGCGACCGCCGACGGGGTCAGCCCGAGCGCACGCCCGGCGCCTGAAAAGCTGCCCTCGCGCATGACCGCCGCAAAGATCTCCAACGCCCGCGCCCGATCCGCGCCCATGACCATCTTTGCGTCCACGTCATAAATCCTTCGCCGACGCAGACACTAATGCGACGCAGGTGAAGCGTCCATCTATGCTTCGACGTAGCGATTGGGGATAGGCACATGGAATACCGGCAACTCGGATCATCGGGGTTACGCGTGCCCGTGCTCAGCTTCGGCACCGCGACCTTCGGCGGCACCGGACCGCTTTTCGGCGCGTGGGGGCGCAGCGACGAAACCGAAGCGCGGCGCCTTGTGGACGTCTGCCTGGAGGCGGGCGTGACGCTGTTCGACACCGCCGACGTCTATTCGAACGGCGCGTCGGAGTCGGTGCTGGGCGCGGCGATCAAGGGCCGCCGCGACGACGTGCTGATCTCGACCAAGACCGGCTTGCCGATGGGCGACGGGCCACAGGATTGGGGCACATCGCGCGCGCGCCTGATCCGCGCGGTCGAGGCATCGCTGCGGCGGCTCGGCACCGATCATGTCGACATCCTCCAGCTTCACGCGTTCGATGCGTCGACCCCCACGGAGGAACTGATGGGCACGCTCGACACGCTGATCGCGACGGGCAAGGTGCGCTATGCGGGCGTGTCCAACTATCCCGGCTGGCAGGTGATGAAGGCGCAGGGCATCGCCGACCGCAACGGCTGGCCACGGCTCGTCACGCACCAGGTCTATTATTCGCTGATCGGCCGCGCGTACGAAGCCGACCTGATGCCGCTCGGTGCCGACCAGGGCGTCGGCGCGCTAGTGTGGAGCCCGCTCGGCTGGGGCCGGCTGACGGGCAGGATCGGGCGCAACCGTCCGGTCCCCGAGGGTAGCCGCCTCCACGATACCGAGCAGTTCGCCCCGCCGGTGGAGGCCGAGCATCTCTACCGGGTGATCGACGCCCTCGAGGCGGTTGCGGAAGAAACGGGCAGGACCGTCCCGCAGGTCGCGATCAACTGGCTGTTGCGCCGGCCCACCGTCGCGTCGGTGATCGTCGGCGCGCGCAACGAGGCGCAACTGCGCGACAATCTCGGCGCGGTCGGCTGGGCCTTGTCGCCCGGCCAGATCGCCATACTCGATGCGGCCAGCGACGTCCTGCCGCCCTACCCGCACACGCCATACCGCCAGCAGGAGGGTTTCGCCCGCCTGAACCCGGCACTCGTTTGAGGATCGACATGATGAAGCCCAACCCCGGCCTGCTGGCCCTGGCCGTCGGTGCGTTCGGCATCGGCGTGACCGAATTCGCGCCGATGGGCCTGTTGCCCGTTATCGCCGGCGATCTCGGCGTGTCGATCCCGACCGCCGGGCTGCTGATCAGCGCCTATGCGCTCGGCGTAGTGATCGGCGCGCCGTTGATGACGCTGACGACCGGGCGCGTGCCCCGGCGGACGCTGCTGATCGCGCTCGCCGGCATCTTCACCATAGGCAACCTGCTGGCGGCGGTATCGACCGGCTACGGCATGCTGATGGCGGCGCGGATCCTGACCTCGTTCAACCATGGCGCGTTCTTCGGCGTCGGCTCGATCGTCGCGGCCAGCCTCGTGCCCGCCGAGCGTCGCGCGGGCGCGGTCGCGGCGATGTTCATGGGGCTGACGATCGCCAACGTCGTCGGCGTGCCGCTCGCGACCTGGGCGGGCGAGCATCTCGGCTGGCGCGCATCGTTCTGGGGCGTGTCCGCGCTGGGCGTCGCGACGATGGCGGCGTTGCGCCTGACGCTCCCCGCCTTGCCCGCGCCCACCGGCAGCGATGCGATGGCGGAATTGCGCGTGCTCACCCGTGGCCCGGTGCTCGGCGCACTCGGCCTGACCGTCATCGGTGCGAGCGCGATGTTCACCGTCTTCACCTACATCACGCCGATCCTGCGCGAGGTGACGCATGCCTCGCTCGGTTATGTCACGGCGATGCTGGTGACGTACGGATTGGGGCTTACCGTCGGCAACTGGCTGGGCGGACGCTTCGCCGATCGCTCGGTCGATCGAACCCTGATCGTGACGCTTGCCGCGCTGACGATCATCCTCGTCGCCTTCGCCCTGCTGATGCCGTTCCGGGCGCCGACCGCTATCCTCATCTTCCTCTGGGGTATCGCCAGTTTCGCGCTGGTCCCGCCGCTCCAGATCCGCGTCATGCACGCCGCCGCCGACGCCCCCAATCTCGCCTCCGCCATGAACATCGCGGCGTTCAACCTGGGCAACGCGATCGGCGCGGCGGTCGGCGGCGGCGTGATCGCGGCGGGGCTGGGGTATCCGGCGGTCGCGCTGGCCGGCGCGGTAGCCTCGGCGCTGGGGCTGGTGGCGGTGATCGTCAGCGTCCGGCGTGGGTCGGCCACCGACCGGGTGTTGGCGACGGCCGACGCCGTTTCGTAAGGTGCGACCCGATCTTGACGCGACGCGAAATCGGATGGGCGCTCGAAATAGGATTTGTGAACTGGTCCGCCGCTGGATTCGCGGTAGAGCGCAGGCGACATGACGGCCCGGCATACGCGATCCTCGTCCCGAAAGAACGGCCGCCGGCGTAAGGCCAGGCCGTCGTCCGAGCATTGGCTTTTGATCCTGGGAACCGCCGTCATGGTCGCGGTGGGTTGCGGCCTGCTTACCAGACTGCCGGCGCCGTTTGCCGGGTCCGCCTCACCGCCCCACCGCCCCCTGACGATGGCGGAGGCCCGTGTATCGAATGCGGCGGTGCCGATCGTCGCCGATGCCGGCGCGCCCGCCAAACCCTTCCGGTTTCGCGGCGGAGTCGCATCGCGCGAACAGGCGACCGAATGCCTTGCGACCGCCGCGCTCTACGAGGCCGGCGGCGATCGCGAGGGGCAGCGCGCGGTGATCCAGGTCATCCTCAACCGGGTCCGCGCGCGGGGCTTCCCGAAGACCGTCTGCGGTGTCGTGTATCAGGGATCGGGACGGATCACCGGCTGCCAGTTCTCCTTCACCTGCGACGGATCGCTGACCCGCCGCCCCGAACATGACGGATGGACGCAGGCCCGGCGCGCGGCGCGGCGCGCACTCGACGGTCATGTCTACGCCCCGGTCGGCATAGCGACGCACTACCATACCGACTGGATGGTCCCCTATTGGCGCCCCTCGCTCGACAAGGTCGCGCAGGTGAAGTCGCATATCTTCTATCGCAGGCGCACGCGGTCCTGACCGGTGCGCCGTGCGACCGAACGCCGATCCGCTATTTTACGGCCAGCGCCGCCGCGATCTCGGCGGACTTGGCTTGGCGCAGTACGCCACAATGGCGCATGCTTTCCAAGGTTCGATCATAGGTCAGCACGCCGACATCGGCCTTGCGGATGAGGGCGCCGACCTTTGCGTCGATCCGATCGGCCTGGTCGGCGCCACACTGCGTGCCGAGCGCCTGAGGCAGGCGGCTGGTCAGGAAGATACCGGTGCCGCCGGCGAGAAGCGTCTCGTAATTGGCCAGGATCCAGTCGGTGCCGAGGTCGCGCGTGTCGGCGTTGCCGACGATGCCGAAGATCAGCGCGATTTTGTCGTAGCTGCGCATCCGCTTGTCATCGAGCCCGAGAAGATAGGTGGCGGCCTCGGCGCGCCCGCTGGACGCCGCCGCACCGATTGCGTTCTGGCGGAAGGTCGGATCCTCGCTCGACAGCGCCTTGTCGATCAGCGTCTTCACCACCGGCAAGCCGCCCTCCTGCGCCACCACGGTCAGCGCGCTGCCGATGAAACCGGGATCGAGCGCCGTCGCATCGCCGGCGAGATATTTCTCACCCGCGACCTTCAGCGTGTTGCGGACGGCGGTGTCGCGCGCTTCGTCGGCGACGAGATCGACCAGGTCGTGGCGCAGGCTTTGACGGTCGGGGTCGTCCTTCGCGTGGGCGCCGGCGGCGGGATCGAAACCGAGTGCGGCGAGGCGCGGCGTGTAGATCGACGCGAGCAACGCGCGATAGCCCGGCAGCGATGCCTGGGTGATCAGGCCGCGCGCGCGCAGCCCGGCGATCCGCCGGCCACCGTCGATGCTCGCGGTCGCGTCGGGGTTCGCGGCGACCGCGCGGGCTTCGGCAAACAGCCAGGCCGCCGGTGCCTTGCCGGCGCGGAACGCCGCCCACAGGCTGTCGGTGGTGGCGAGCGCCTCGCCCGGCGATAGCGTCCCCGACGCCGCGATCAACGACTGCCAGTCGGCGGGCGCGAGGTCGAAGCGGTAATAGCCCGCACCGCCGACATTGGGCATGATCACGCCCGAGGCGGGCGCGGCGATCGTCGTCGCGGGCTTGTCGAGCAGCGCGCACTGCTTCGCCGCGCCGACCCGGACGCAGAACGGGATCGTCCAGCTCAGCGGCGGCGGCGACGAGCCCAGGAATGCATAGCGCGACTGGGTGGCGACGAGGCCATTGCCCTGCCGCCGCACGTCGACGACCGGCACGCCCTGCTGGTCGACGAACGACTTCAGCGCGGCGAGCACGCGCGGATCCTTGGCGGCATCGGAGATCGACTCGAAGAATTGTTCGGACGTCGCGTTGCCGTAGGCGTGGCGCTTGAGGTGGAGGCGGACACCTTCCTTGAACTTCTCGTCGCCGAGATACGCGGCGATCATCGCCACGACCTGGCCGCCCTTGCCATAGGTGATGTTGTCGAACGCGGAATCGATCTGGCCGTTTTCGGTGATCGGCTGGTGGATCGGACGGCCGACCTCCAGCGCATCGGTGTTCATCGTGCCGAAGCCCTCGGCCAGCGCGCCGACGCCGATGTTGAGTTCGGGCCGCCATTCGTTGCCGATCCGGTAGCCCATCCAGTTGGCGAAGCTCTCGTTCAGCCAGATGTCGTCCCACCAGGCCGGCGTCACGAGATCGCCGAACCACTGGTGCGACAGTTCGTGCGCGACGATCATCCCGAACGACTGTTTTTCGCGGGTGGTCGCTCCCGGCGCGAGGTAGATGATGCCGTCGCCATACGTGTCGGCGCCGGCATTCTCCATCGCGCCGGCCATGATCGGCGTGCCGATCTGGTCGAGCTTGGGAAAGGGGAACGGCTCCCCGAAGTATTTCTCGAGCAGCAAGACGATGCGCGGCGTTTCGGCCATCACATAGCCCATCTTGTCCTTCTGCGCCGTGGTGGCGACCGCGCCGTACGGCATCGGCGTCGGCCGCTCTGGCGTCGGCGGGATCATCCCGGTCTGATGGACGAACGGACCGGTGTCGAACGCGACGAGATAGGTCGGCAGCGGCTTGGTCGGGGCGAACTGGTGCTTCTCCATCCCGCCCGCGACCTTGGTGACGGCCAGCTGCGGCGCGTTGCTGACCGCGACCATCCCGGGGTGCGTCGTGACCGAGACGGTGAACGGGGTCTTGAAGCCCGGCTCGTCGAAGCTCGGGAACGCGGCGCGGGCGTCGATGCTTTCGAACTGCGTCCAGCTATACCAGGCGTCGCCGACCTTGACGTGGAACACGCCCGACGCGCTGTCGCCGAAGCTACCGGTGTAATCGAACGCCAGCGTCGCCGCGCCCGCCGGCAGCGTCTGCGCGAAGTCCAGCCGCGCGGTCCCGCTCTGGTCGACCTGCGTGAACACCGCCGGCGTCGCCTTCCCGCCGACCATGGCGACCGCCTTCGCGATCTTCAGGTCGCGGCCGTGGATGTAGAGAGATTTCGTCGGCGCCTTCAGCGTGACGTCGATCTCGTCATGCCCGGAAAAGCTGTCCTTTTCCGGCAGGATCGTGAAATCGAGACGATACGCCTTGGGAACCGCGGCGTCGGAAAGCCTCCCCTTCGGCGCGTTCGCATCCGGGGTGATCGCCGCCTTGGTCGGTGCACCCTGTTGCGATGGCCCCTGTGCCGGCGCCGGTGCCGGTGCCGGGCTCGCCTGCGCGGTCGTGGACAGCAGCAGGGCGGTGAAACCGATGACGAAGGAGGTGCGCATTAAAATTCCCGACTAAGGTGTAGTAGAGATGTAAGTCAGCAGGATGGCGGCGGCAAGCGCTTTGACTGGCGGCGCCATAACGCAACCTGCGTAGAGCCCCCCGCAAAGCAACGCCGGTAGCCGTCCCCCGCAGCGACTGAGGACGGCTACCGGGTGCGGAATCGGCATGGCGGATCACGCCAAGCCGATTGCACGCCCGTCCCGATCCTCAGAACCGCAGCCGCACTCCCGCGGTAATGTTCTCCTGGTGATCATCGCGACCGGTCTGCGATCCTGCCGCCGCGAACAGGTCGAGCCCGCTTGGCAGGCGATATCCAACGCCAGCCTGCGCGGTGCCCACCAGCTTGGAACGTTGCGCGCCCAGTGCCTCGAGACCGAGACCACCGCCGGCATAGCCTGCCAGCGCATCGACCCGTCGGCCCTGGACCTGATAGCGCCCGCCGAACGACGCGAACGGGCGGAACGGCGCCGACGACGCCTCGCTTCGGCCGAGGAACAGCCCCGCATCCGCAAAGCCTGCGACATGGCGGTCTCGCGCCACGGTCAGCGCAAAGGCACTGCCGCCGGTCTCGTCCGTCGCGTCACGGGTCGTGCGAACATAGGTTATCCCCGCGCGCGGCCGCAGCGTCCAATCGGATGCCAGGGCAATCCCATAGCCGATCGAGAGGTCGCCGACCCAGCTGTGCAGGTCATAGCGACCGACACCAGCCGCGGTCCCCGGCAGCGCGCGTGTCGTCGACGCCTTGCCGCCGTCGTACATCACCGATCCGGTGATGCCGAACCCTGTGTCCGCCATGAAGCGCGCATGCACGCCCGCCACGAAACCATCCGCACGGGTCCGCGCACCCAGCCGTTCGATCTGCTGGCGGGTATTGAGATAACCACCGAACGCGCCCACGCTCCACGATGCATCGCCGATGCCGATCCCGCCCAGGAAGCCGTAATTGCGGCTCTGCGTTGCCGAGGTACCCGCGCCCCCATCCGCGCCGAAGCGATGCCAACCGCCCAGCGCCTGTGCGAAGGTGTAGGCGTGGACCGTGTCGCCGGTCGCCGCGAAGGCCGTACCCCGTGCCGCACCAGACAGCGTCAGCGCGTTATCGACACCGATCTGCGTCGCCGACGCATAGGCCTCGGGCGTCAATTGCGCGAACGCGGTCGGATTCGACGCGCCCGACGCGGTCAGCAGCGCGGGCACCGCGGCGAATAGCGCACTGGTGGCGGGCTGCGCGGCCAGCGCCGTATTTGCATAGGCAATGCTGCGAGCCACCTGCGGCGAGAATGCCGCATCCCCCAGGAACTGGCCGAGAAGCTGGATCCGATCCGCCCGCTGCACCACGAAGCCGAACAGGCTATCGGGCTTGAGCACCGTCGAATAGGCTCCCGTGATCCCGCCGCTGGCAACGACGAGGTCGTACGAAACGCCGGCGCGCAGCGTCCCGCTGGTAACGATCTGGAGCGTCGCACCCGACGCGATCGATATTGCGCCATTGACGACGAGCTTGTCCGATACCGCTGGTGTCAGTTCGAACAGCGACACGGATCCTTCCTGCAGCGCGACGTTGCCGTTTACCGTCATCGTACCCGCCGACGCGCCCGGACTCAGCGTGCCGGCCACGACCAAATTGCCGTTCACCGTTCCCGCCGAGCCGAAGGTCGCACCCTGCCGCACGGTGATCTGCGTCGCGCCGATCGTCGATCCAGCCAGCCCGACGAGGCGTCCGCCGGTCAGGTCGACGCTGCCAAGCACCGCCGTGCCCGCGATCGTCGCATAGCCCGACGCCATGCCGAAATTCTCGATATTGGCGATGCTGCCGAACGCGACGGGCGCGGTTGCGGTACCGCCTGTTACGGCGATCGTGTCCGTACCCGCTCCGCCATCGACCGACCCGGCAAACTGGCCGAGGACGGCCAGGCGATTGTTGCCGCCACCGAACTGGACCTGCCCCGCGGTCAGCGATCCGCCACCGAGAACGACAAGGTCGGTATTGGCGACAACCCGGTCGTAGCTTTGCGTGCCCGACAGCGATAACGTGCCGTTACCTTCGGTCGCGAGTGTCTCGAACCCGGTGAGCACGCCGGCGGCAAGCACGTGATCGCCCGTCGGTACGCCCACCAGTCCGATCGTCGCCGTGTCACTGCCCGCGCCACCAGAGACAGTGCCGTTGAGTATCCCGCCCGCCATCCAGCGGAACGCGTCGTTACCCGCGCCGAGATCGATCACGCCGGCCAGCGTGCCGCCGCTCGCCAGCGTCAGTTGCTGGTCGCCGTTTCCGAACGACAGCGGCATACCCGTCGAACCGAGCGCGCCCGTCACCGTGAGCGCGCTGCCCGCCAGCGCGATCTGCTCGAAGCCGGTAGCGCTGCCGGCCAGCGTAACCGGCCCCGTCGTGGCGAAGCGCAACAGGTCATTGCCCGTGCCGCCATCATAGCGTCCCATCGCGACTGTAGTCCCCAGCGAAAGCTGATCGTCACCACCACCGAGCGAGACGTTGGCGAGATCGCCATCGACCACCACGGTCTCGGCCGCATCGCTACCCGTCAGCGATCCGATCCGATGCCCGGCCAGCACCAGGTCGAGGTCGGTTCCTGCCAGCGCGACGCTGGTGAAATCCTGGTCGAGCGCCAGCGACAGCATGCCGTTGCCCGCGATGCCCAGCCGCTCGAAGCCGGTACGCTGGCCGATGCCGTTGCGATTGCCCGCGAGCATCACCGTGTACAGGTCGTTGCCCGCACCACCATCGACGGTGCCGGCCACGCGGCTGCCCAGACCCTCGACATATTCGTCGTCGCCGCTGCCGAGCGCGACCGAGCCGAGGATCGCGCCGGCGTTGACGACGCGGTCGTTGCCGCCTGCGAGGTCGACCGAACCGGTGATGGTGCCATTGCTCGTCACGGTCTCGGCACCGTCGCCGCCGGTGATCGTCACCGCGCCGTCGCTGCTCAGGATCTGCCCCGCTGCCACCGTGACGCTGCCACCGCTGACGCCGATCGTGTCGAAGCGAAAGCTGCCCGAATAGATGACGTTGCCTGATCCGGTCTGGGTGAAGCGTTCGAAGTTGACGAACTGGTCGCCGTTCACCGCGCCGCCGCCGGTGGCATCGACGATCAGCCCGTCATTCCCCTCGCCGCCATCGATGGTGCCGACCAGGGTCGCGCTCGCCTGCTGGAGGAAAACGTCGTCGCCCGAGCCGAGGAACACGTCGCCACGGATCGTGCCGCGGTTCTCGATGCTGTCGTTGCCGCCGGCCAGCGCGATGGAGCCGATGATCGTGCCGGTGTTGACGATCCGATCGTCTACGCCGCCGACCGTCTGGATCGCGCCGGCGAGGTAGGTCGAGCCGATCGTGTCGATCAACCCGTCGTAGCTGGCAAGCGTCGTGCCCACGCCGCCGCGGACCGTACCGGCGTTGGTGAGATCCAAGCCAGCGCCGTAGCCCAGTATTCCGACAGAACGATCGCCGGTCGCTTCGATCACGCCGGCCGCCATATTGGTGATGCTCGCAATGCCCGAACTGGCGCTGAAGCCGAGCGCGTTGGCGGCTTGGGTCACGTGATACGCAGTGCCATAGGTGTCGAAATAGACCTGATCGATTCCCCCGCCATTGGCGCGGATCGTCCCGGAATTGGTCACGCCGATTGTGGCAGGACCGGTGAGATCGCTATAGCTATAGACGCCGACCGAGGCGCCAGCGCCACCCGGCCCAGCCGCCTCGATCGTACCGCTGTTGGCCAGCGACACGGTACCGCTGAGACCCGTCCAGTCGATGATATAGAGCGATACGGCCTGGACTGCGCTGGAGATGACGCCCGCGTTGGTCAACGATATCGCCGATGACGGGAGTGAGGCGTCAGAATAGCCAAAGTAATTCCCGGCCGAGGCGGTCAATCCCCCCTCGATGCTGCCGGTGTTCGTCGCGACGATCGATCCCGCATAGGTCGAAAGATGGACGGTCTGGTAGCTGTCATCACCAGAAATGCGGCCGCTGTTGACGAAGCTGACGTCGTTCGCGCTGTCGATCGACACGGCTCCGCCCGCAAGAGACGTGGAACCGATCGTCCCCGTGTTGGTGAAACTCCGTGCGGTCCCGAAGAAACCGTCGCGAATGCTTCCCTGATTCGTAAAACTGGACAGGACCAGCTGGGCGGCCGGATCGGCGCTCATATAATCATAGTAACCGCTCAGTACCGCGCCTTCGATCGTGGCGGCATTGACGATGCTGCCGTCACCCGAGAGATAAAGGTCGGACTGGAACGGGTTTGATGCGGTCGCCGTGAGGATCGTTCCGGCGCCCAGCGCGCGGATGCCCTCGAGATTGAAATTGACGACGTTGGCCGCTGGCAAGGTCCCCAATGCCACGGTGCCGCTCGTGTTTCGCGCGTGAACGAAGACGTTGTCACCATTGCCGCCATCGACCGTGCCGCTCACGCCGATCACGTCGTTCAGGGCGACGAAGGTGTCGTCGCCATACCCGAAGCTGACATTGCCAGCGACCGTGCCGCCGTTGGCGAAGTAGGTCGACCCGCCGCTGGAGAAGCCGGAGCTGAAATCGACCGAACCGATGATCGTGCCGGCATTTTCGACCGTGCCGTCCATCCGGATCGCCGTACCGCCGACGCCGGAAATCGTACCGCCGGCAAGGTTCGTGACCTGGCCACCGGAGATATTGCCGATCGCCACGCCGCCCGTGCTCGCGATCGTGCCGGAGTTCGTCACGTAGGAGCCGGACGAATATCCGCCGCTGATCGCGAAGCCTGCGGTCTGTATCGTGCCGCTGTTCGCGACGGTGCTGGCGTTGCCGATCCCGACGGACGCCCGAGGCCCGGTCTGGATGATCGTGCCGGTGTTGATCACGTCCGTGACGCCGTAGGTGCCGTAGCTCCCGTTCAGCTCGATCCGGCCATTGTTGATCAGGGTACCCGTATAAACGACGGCGGCATTGAACGCATCGCCGCCGTTGGTTGCCGTGTACGCCGCGCGGATCGTTCCCTCGTTCTGCAGCGTGTTGTTCGAACCGAGAACCGCCACGCCCAACGCACCTGCGAAATAATCGTCGATCGTTCCGCTCAGGGTTCCGCGACTGACGACGGTCAGTGCCTCCGTCGATCCGTCCGAACCGCCCGTCGTCGTGCCGGGTACGATTGACGCCGATGCCATGCGCAGCGCGGATTGGTTGGTCACGGCGACATCGGCGGCTAGGTCGACTGTGCCGTTGCCGGCAAGCACGATCGGCAGCGTCTGTGCCGCGGCTGCGGTCAGGGTCAGTGTGGCGCTATCGACGAGCTCGTACCCAGCCGTGAGGAACGGCCCGACTGCGCCGATCACGGCACTCTGCTGGCCGCTCACACGGTAGCGCAACAGGCCGGCGTTGGAGATCACGGTGCCGTTGATCCCGGCGAAGGCAGTCTGCCCGGGATTGACCAAGTCGACGACCAGCGTGTCGCCCTTGCCCAGCGTCAGGTTGCCGTTCAGCACGCCGCCCGTCAGCGCGACGAAGCGGTTGGCGTTGCCGCTACCGTAGCCGGTATCGCGTGGCGATACGAACGTCACGTCGCCGTCGATCGTCCCGGCATTGAAGACCGCGCCGTTATAGACGCTCGTCGAGCCATAGGGATCGCGGCCGCTGATGGCATTGGCCCCGCCGCTGATCGTACCACCCGCCAGGTTGTTGAGCACGCCGTAATTGGAAAGCCCGACGGCGGTGCCGCTCCCCAGGCCTGCGATCGTCCCGCTGTTCGTCAACACATACCCGGTCACCGCGCCGAAGGTGGCGCCCTCGATCCGGCCGCTGTTGATCGCCGGCATGTTGTCGGTGTTGCCGCTCAGCTCGACGCCGATGCCCGCCGTCGAACGGATCAGCCCGCGATTTTCGAGTGCACCGCCGAATAACGAGGCGGCGGTGCCCGCCGCGACGATCGATCCGGTGTTGACGAGCGTGCCGCCCGACAGGGCGATGCCGTTGCCATTCGATGCGATCGTCCCGGCATTCGTGAGCATGGAATTACCGAGGCTTACCGCATAATATCCCTGCGTGACGCTCGTCTGGATGCTGCCGTTGTTGGTGAAGGTCGGGCCGCCCGTTACATAATAGGACTGCACGAACGCCTGGCCGTTGGTCGTGATCGTGGCGTCGTTGACGATGCTGCCATACCCCGCCAGTTCGATCGTACCGGGCGTGACGAAGCCGTCGGCTAACGTGACCGTCGCCTCCGCGCCCGGATCGAGCCGCAACCGCTGGAAGCCACCGGGCAGCGTGATCGCGGTGTTCACCGTCAGGTCGGTCGTCGGTGCCAGGACGATCGAATTGGTCCCCTCGCCGCCATTGAGGCTGCCCGTGATCCCCGTTACCAGCGCCGACGTCCCGACGTACCGCGCGTAGACAAGATCGTTGCCCCGGCCGAGCGATACGTTGCCATTGATGATGCCAACCGTGGAATCAACAACACTGAAAAACCCCGTCCCCTGACCCGGATCAGCGACGATGCCCCCCGTGATCGTACCGGCGTTGACCAGTTGGATCGCCGAGCCCGCCACCAACGCCGTAATTCCAGCAGTACCGATCTGCCCCCCGACCAAGTTCGTGATCTTCAGATTGCTACCCTGCACGGCGGCGCCGGTGCCATCGTTGCGGATCGTTCCGCTGTTGGTCAGCGACGCGCTCTGCGAAAAATTCGCGAGGGTCGCTGCGTTCGACGCGGACCGGATCGTGCCCTCATTCGTCCACGCACCTGCCCTGACCCCCGAATTATAGGTCGTTGTCTGCTCGATCGCGCTCCGAACTCCCCCATCGATCATGCCCGCATTGGCGAGTTGCCCGACCGCGCCGCTGATCCCCGCAATCGAGCCGGTTGCAGTGTTGACTATGACGTCGAAGCCGCCCCTTGCGGGCTCGGTTGCGAGCAACGCCGGACCACCGGTCCCCGTTATCGTCCCGGCGTTAGTTAGGCTGACCAAAGCCACGCCATAGCTGTTGCCGGGCGACGATCCAGCCGTGATACCGTTCACGCCAGCGACGGTTGCGCCCGACTGAACCGCGATGTCGACATGCGTACCGTAGAAGTCGAACGAACCCGACGGTACCGTGCCTGAGCGCACGTCGATGCCGCTCTGAAGGCCACCGTTCACGGTTCCCGCAACGCTGATCGACGCCGTTCGCGTGCCGAAGACATTCGGATCGGAGGGGAGATTCACCGCTATCGCCGGCGCGGACAAGCCGACCACCGTCGCGCTGCCGTCTACTACGACCGTAGCACCCGGCGCGGTTATGCCGATGCCATCCGCGTCGGTACCCGTGCAGGTTGTTACGACGTCGGCGCGGGGTGGGTCGGGCGCACATTGCGCGAAACCAGGCACCGAAAGCACAAGCGCTGCCGCAATCGCGCTCGTCTCTAGCGCGCGCGCGCGAACACGCCGCGTCGGCACAATGTTATTCCCCATTACATATCCCCCTGATCTCGCGAACGGGGGCTAATCGCTTGCTGTCCCACTGTCGAGCCACATGAGTGAATTGGTCAGGTAAATTGCGCCCGTTCTGAATGGCTTTCCGTGGACGCGAATATCGCTGAGCAACGGTCCGGACATACTAATGTGACCGCGTCTCTGTAGCCGTTCGATTTAACCAGTTCGTGGTCGAACTACGGTGCGAAGACTGTGACCGCCGCCTCAATTGAACACTCCAATCGGCCCATGGAGCGACATGCCACGTGCGCGTCACGTTGGCGGTCGCGTGGGCACTGTCTCTTGCCGATCACAGTCGAAAAGCTGGTCAGTATCGCGATCCTGAATCAGCATGCATTGGACCGCATTATCTACCAGTGGCGGTCACCCCTTGATGAGGATTGCGTCGGACGGCAGGATGCGATCGAGGAACGGCAGGATTGCTGCTCCGACCGCAGGTGCATCTCTCGACAGACTGGCCCGAGCGATCGGCGCCAATGTTGGCATACCGTGCGCGGCGGCTACGAGCTTGCGATACGACGCTGCTGCAAGCTGGTCGAGCACATCATCCGGCAGACGCCCGCCGACTAGCACCACCGCGGGATTGACCAGACAGTTCACCGCCCTCAGCGCCGGCACCAACTCATCCGACGCGCAATCCACCCATGCATCAACATGCGGCGCGAACGCGATCGGAAAGGGCTGGGTGGGGTCGATCCCGGCAAGGACCAAGCCCGCAGCCTCGAGCCGGGTGGACAATGCCGACAGCGATACGACGTCCTGCAACACGCGTGTCGGATCCGCCGCAAGCGGCAGAAAGCCGATCTCCCCACTCCGCGCGTTCGCACCACGGTAATAGGCGCCGTCGATCACCACACCACCGCCCAGCCCCGCGCTGACGAGAATGTAGAAGAAGCTGACATGATCGTGGCCGTCGCCGAACTGGGCCTCTCCGATCGCGGCCGCGGCGGCGTCGTTGTCGGTGTGGATGGACCAGGGGGCTACTTCAACGAGGAGTTTGCGGAGGTCGACATCGCCCCAGCGGTCGTAGTTGGGCGGCCGGTGCGGCAGGTCGACCTGCCCCAGATCGTCGGGCAGCGCGACCCCGACCCCCAGCACCCGGTCGATCCGGATCACGCCGGCACGGCGGATCTCCTCCATCCCCTCGCCGACGATCCGCACCACGTCCTCGGGCATCGCGAAAGCGACCTGCCGCGTGAACCGCGACCGCACCGTCCCCGCCAGATCCAGCGACACGAGCGTCACATGATCGCGGTCGATGTTCAGCCCGATCGAAAAACACCCCTCCGGATTGATCCGCAACCGCGTCGCGGGCTGTCCGCGCCCCCCGAACCGTCGCCCCGCATCGACGATGAGCTCGGCCTCGAACAAGCGCCCCGTTATATTGGCGATCGTCGGCGAGGTGAGATTGGTCATCGCCGCGATCTCGTTGCGGGTGATGTCCGGGTTGCGCCGGATCACCTGAAGGACCACCCGCTGATTATAGTCCCCCGCCCGCTCCAGATTGGTCCCCGAAAGGCTGGGTCCGAGCCGCACGGCGCGATCATTGGCCGTCACGCTGCCGTGACCCGACAGATCCAGTTCCGAGAAATCCATCGGTTTGCTCACTTCGCTGGCGGGATCATGAAAGTCGGCGCGGCTTCGGACAGGCCGAGGAACGCCGCATGCGGCTCGGCAAGCGCGACGGCCTGCGCGATCGAATCCTTCATCCGCGCAAACGCTGCCTGAAGATCCGACACCGAGAAACGATCGGCCACCGGATCATGCGCCGCCGCATCGATGCCGAACCCCGCATACATCGACAGCCAGCTGGGATCCTGAAACGATTCCCATTCGTACCGCACCAGATGCCCGCGCGCCTTGAACAGCCTGAGCTTGTGCGCCAGCGTCTCGGGCAGCGCGGTATCGCGGCAACGGTCCCACATCGCCTCGCCGTGCCGACCATTCGCCGCATAATGCAGCACCAGAAAATCGCGGATACGTTCATATTCCAGCGCGGTTGTCCGGTTGTATTCCTGCGCGAGCGCCGGATCGAACCGACGGTCGGGCAGCAAGGCCAGCAGCTTTTCAACCCCGGTCTGGATCAGCGTGATGCTGGTCGATTCCAGCGGCTCCATGAAGCCCGCGGCGAGCCCCAGCGCGACGCAATTCCCCTGCCAGAACGCGGTCCGCCGACCGGTGCGGAATCGTATGAGGTTCGGTTCGGCCAGCGCCTCCCCCTCCAGCCGGCCGCGCAACGTCGCGACCGCCTCGTCGTCGGACACATGCCGGCTGGCATAGACATACCCGTTGCCGACGCGGTGCTGGAGTGGGATCCGCCATTGCCACCCTGCCGCAAGCGCCGTGCTGCGGGTATACGGCGTCAGCGGCCCGGTCCGCGCGCAGGGGATGGCGACCGCCCGGTCGCACGGCAAGATGTTGCTCCAGTCCTCATACGGTACGCCGAGCGCCCCGCCGAGCAGGAGCGACCGGAATCCCGAGCAGTCGACGAACAAGTCGCCGTCGATCGCCTTGCCGCACGCGGTATCGACGCCGCGGATAAACCCGGTCGCATCGTTGACACGGACATCGGTGATCGTGGCGTCGATATGCTCGACACCCCATTCGGCCGCCTTCTCCGCCAGGAAACGCGCGTACAGCCCCGCATCGAAATGCACCGCCCAATCGAAGAACAGCAGGTCGTGCACCGGCTTGTCGGTCGGCAGCATGAACAGGTTACGTTCGGCGAGCGCCGTCGCGAGACAATAGTCGGCCAACCGCGTCGGATGCCCCGCGGCGTTCATCTTGCGCCAGTAATGATGGAACGCCACGCCGCGGGACCGCATCCCGTACAGGCCAAACGGGTGAAAAAAGCCTTCCCCCTTGCGGTGCCAGTCGACGAATTCGATGCCGAGCTTCGCCGTGCCCTGCGCCGCCGCCATCACCTCCTGCTCGGTGACGCCGATCTCCCGGAAGAAATCGCGGATACCCGGCACGGTCGCCTCGCCGACGCCGACGGTGCGAATGGCGCTGGATTCGACGACGGTGATCTTCACCGGCTGATGTTCGAGCCGACGCGCGAGCAGCGTCGCCGCCATCCACCCGGCCGTGCCTCCGCCAACGATCACGATCGATCGCAGCGGTGCGCGGTCCGCTGCCGCTCCAAGCGGCCCGTTCGTCATACCGTCCCCCTTCTTCCCGTCACCCACACCGATGCCCGTCATCCGAAAACAGGATGACGGGCATCATGTCCATGCCGATGCCGCGGATCAGAACTTGAAGCGCGCGCCTGCCATGAACCGGCGCTCGTAGATGTTGTTGTAGGCCTTCGAATCCGGGAAGGTCAGATAGTATTTCTCATATTCGCCGGTCAGGTTCGATCCTTGCGCGTACAGCGTCAGGTTCTGCGTGAAGTCATAGCTGATCGAGGCGTCGATATAGTTGGTCGGCTGCTGATAGAGTTCGAGGCCCTGGATGCCGCCGAAATTCTGCTGCACCGCGCGCTTCGAGCGATAATTCCATGCGACGCGCGCCTGGAAATGATCGTCCTGGTAGAAGCCCGCCAGGTTGGTCTGGATCTTCGAATTGTCCTGGAACGGGATCGCATCGCCCTTCAGATCGACCGCACCGGAATCGGACGGCGAATAGGTGATGTTGGCGTCGATGCCGAAGTTGGTCAGGATCGACGGCATGAACGCGAAGTCGTTGAACGACAGCTTGGCACCGGATTCGACGCCTTTCAGCGTACCGCCCTCGCCCTGGATCGGCGTGCTGATCGACACAGTGCGGTTGCGCACAACGCCGTCGTTATCGGGCAGGTCGGTACGGATGATGTTGCCCTGCTGGATAAAGCTGGCGACGTCGATGTAGAACGCACCGACGCTGATCAGGCTGCTGCGACCGATGTAATACTCCAGCGACCCTTCGACGTTGGTGGCGCGCCACGGATCGAGGAACGGGTTGCCGTTCGAGCTGCCGCCGGTGACGCGGAACACGGGAGCCTGTCCGGGCGCGCCGGGCTGGATCGCGTAGGTCGGGTTGAGACCGCCGCCCCATTGGTTGAGGTCGAGCAGTGTCATGGTCTTCGAGAAGGCGGCACGCAGCTTCAGGTTCTGCGACAGTTCGAACGCAAGGTTAAACGCGGGCAGGAAGTCGGTGAAGCTGCGCTTGGTCTCGACCGTGCCGTTGCTCGCATTCGCCAGGCCATAGGGTCGCGGCGCCCCGGTCACGAACTGAGTAATGTCGAGCTTGGTGTTGATGATCTTCAGGCCGGCATTACCCGAAACCGGGATACCGAACACGTCACCCTTCACGTTAAGCTGCGCGTAGCCCGAAATCTGCTTCACGCCGACGTTGAACGAAGCGCCGGGATTCTGCACTTCGACGTTGCCGGGATAGAAGCTGTTCTGGAACGCCAGAGCGTTATCCATCACCTTGGGGTCGAGCACGTAGATCGGCGGCAGGCCGGCACCCGGCAGCGTGTACTGCTTGACCTGGCCGTTGAAGATCGGATCGCTCGCGTTGCGGACCACGCCGGCCGTATAGGCTTGGAACCCCGGCGTACCGAAGGTGCCCGACACGGCCGAGCAGGTCTGGTCGTTCATGCCCACGTCGAACGCCTTCCACTTCACGAGGCACCCGCCGGTCTGCGACGCCTGCCCCGCATAGAGCGGCGCGGCGCGGTCGAACTCGAAATCGTCGACCGATCGCTCGCTGTAGCGACCGCCAAAGGCGATGCTGACATTGTCGTTCGCCTCGTACGAGGCATCGCCGCGGACCAGCTTCAAATCACCCTTGCGCCTATAATTGCCCTCCGACGAAGTCGTCTTCATCGCGTAATTGTTGATGTCGCCGAGCAGGCCGGTCAACTGCGCCGGCAGTGTGAACACTGGCTGGTTACCCGTGAAATCCACGGTGGCGGGCAAGGATGCAGTGCCCGCGACAGTGTTGACCACGTAGCCGGCGGGATTGAACGCAACGTCGCCGGTGGGATAATGGCCGACACCGCCAGGCTGCCACTGCGCGCCGTTGGACGGGCTGAACTGCAAATAGCTCTGGTCGTAGTTGGAATAGGCCTTGCCGTAGATGCCGCGCAGGCTCGCCTTGAAGCGACCGCCATTGTCGTATTTTAACTCGACATTGTAGTTCTGCGACTGCGATTCAAAGCGATCGTTCTGCGCGTAGGAATCGAAGTTGCCGAGGTCGTAATTATAGACTTGGGTCGTGTTGAGATTGTAATCGCGCGAGACTGTCTGGTTGAGGGAGTTGGTTGCGGTCTGCGTGACGATCGATCCGGTATCGCGCGACTGACCGGGTACGAACTCGGCCGCCTGCCAGTTGACGTTCTGCATCTGGATGCCGGCGGTGCGGTCATTCTCGTTCTGGCGCGTGAAGAACGCATCTGCGTTCAGCGTCAGCGCGTCGCTGATCTCCCACTGCGCGGAGGCGTTGATGCCGATCCGCTCGCGCTGGTTGACCTTGTCCCAGGCCGTGAAGCCCTGCGGCACGATGAAGATGTCGTTCGCATCGCCGTCGCCGTTCACGTCGCGGCCGGTGCCGACGATCGTGCCCTTGGGGCGATTGGCCGGCGAGAAGCCGCTGCTCAGGTTGACGTCGCCGGTCGGGTTGGCCTCGGTGTTGAACTGCTCGTTGTGGAGCGCCGCGCCGTAACCCTCCTGAATGCCGTTGTGCGAGTTCGACAGATGCAGGTTCGAATAGGCTCCCGACACCAGGAAGCCGAACTTCTCGCCATGGAAGCCGAACAGGCCGTTCAGGTTCGGATCGAATTCCTTGGTCTTGTCGCCATACGCGCCCTCGGCCGCGGCGGCGAAGGTGAAGCCCTTCTTCAGGTCGAACGGACGCCGCGTGCGCAGATTGACGGTGCCGGTGATGCCCGCGTTCAGGAGGTCCGCGGTGCTCGACTTGATGACGTCGGCGCCGGCGAACAACTGCGACGGGATGTCGTTGAAGTTCGGCTGGATCGTCGTGATCGACTGCGCGCCGAGATAGGCCTCGCCGTTGAGCAGCGTCGTCACCTGCGGCAGGCCGCGGATGTTGATGGCTGCACCCTCGCCCGCGTCGCGGCGGATCTGGACGCCCGGGATACGCTGGAGCGAATCCGAGATCGTCACGTCGGGAAGCTTGCCGATGTCCTCGGCGGAGATCGAGTCGGTCACCGATGCGGCATCGCGCTTCAAATTGACTGCCCGCTGCTGCGCGCCGCGGATGCCGGTGACGACGATGTCGGCCCCTTCGGCTCCCGCGTCGCTGGTCGGCGTGCTGGGGTTCTGCGCTTCGCTCGACTGGTCGGCCGCAACCGCCGTGGGAGACGCCGCCTGGTCGGTCGGCGCCGACTGAAGAACGCCTTGCGTGGTCGACGTCTGCTGGGCGTTCGCCGCTCCACCATAAGCGAGGGCAGTGACCGACGCGGCCATCATCAGTATCGTCTTGGACTGTACGCGGGAATTCACGGGCGTTCTCCTCCGAGCCATTGCGGACCACCATTGCTGGCGATCACTCCACTTGGCGTTCGGAAGTATCTGGCTGAGCAGCGCACACGCGCTCAGCACCCCTCTCCCTGCACCAATCGCGACTTATCGTCGTCTAGAAGCGCAGGAACTTTCGCGGACGTTGGCGTCGTCGTCAATTAAATAATGCAAGTTGCTTTAGTTGATGCCGTAGTCGCTGGAATTGGTCATGGTTGACGGACGGATGCTGGAATTGCTGCGGGCTCGGAGTGCCGCGTGTCGATCCGCCATGGGTCGCCGTGTTGCGGGGGTTGCCTCGACGGTGCAGCCAGCGCGCGGTTCCGCCTATGGATTTGCCTGAAACGCTTGCAACGATGCTTCCCGGCGCGACCTCGACAGGTCAGATCTTCTGCGACTTCAGGGCGTCGATTCGGTCGCGGATGCAGTTCAGGCTTTCATCGAGCTTTGCCGCGATCATGAACTCGCCTTGTTCGTCGACGATGGTAAGCGCCTCGTGCACCACACCGGCGACATAGGTCAGCCTGGCGATCGGGTCGGTATTGTTACGCATGCAGCAGCCTATTGCAGCCAATATGATGAGCGGACCTTGGGTAACGTAAACGCCATGGTCGTGTGCCACGTGCCGGTAGAAAATGAAACCAGTTGCAACATGACAGATTCTTCATCAACTTGCCGCGGCGTGGCTGCGACGGGCGGCATCAGGAGGCAAGGGCGATGGCGGGCACCGTGGCAACGATATTCGTCGCACCGAACGACTTGGGACCTGCCGAGCTTTTATCCTGTGCATACAGCATGCTGGCGGCCCGCAAGGCGCTGCATGGCCCGTTGCCGTCGGCTATCCTCGCGGATCCGGCACTCGACATCCTTCTGAAGCTGGTCGTCGGGCGGGGCGAACGCCGGGACGTGACGATCGACGAGCTTGCGCAGGGCAGCACGGTGCCGCAGTCGGTGATCCTGCGGTGGCTGAAGGTGCTCGAATGCGCGGGGACCGTCGACGTCACCGAGACCGAGGACCAGCGCCGGGTCTATGCACTGTCCGATCGGGGCGTCGGGGAGATGGATGCTGCGCTGACCGCCGTGATCCGCTCGCAGATCGCCTTGCATGGAAACTAGACGCTGATCCCGGCGACTTCGGTGATGGAGTCGAAAGGGCGTGCGGTCGAAAGGGCGTGCGGCCGACACGTCGCCCGCCCTCTCGTTCTGGTTGATATCCGATGACCGTCGCGTGCGCTCGCGCCGTGCATTCGGGCTCAGGCCTCAGGGACCGACATCGGCGGCGCCGGTCTGGACGCGCAAGGCCTTGCCGGCCTTGAAGCCCAGGGCCGCGCCGACGCGGTCGTCCCAACCATAGGGGTCGTTGCGCACGATCGGCTCGCCGGCATCGTCGAACAATACCGTCTGGTAGAGCATCCGGACGGGGATCTGCCGCGGCAGCTTGACGAAGGTTTCCTTGCCGGTGGCGCGGGCCTGATGCCATTGGTCGAGCACGCCGCCATCCTTCGCCAATAGCTCGGCGAACCCGAGCGCATCGTCGACCCGGACGCAGCCATGGCTGCGCTGGCGCTGCACCATCGCGAACAGGGTCTTGGCGGGGGTGTCGTGCAGGTAGATGGCGTGGTCGTTCTGCATGTCGAACTTGACCAGGCCGAGCGAATTCTTCGGCCCCGGCTGCTGCACGATCCAGCCGTTCTTCCAGACCATGTTGTTCGCCTTGAGGTATCCGGCGCCCTTTTTTGCGATGTCCTTTTCCTGGATCGAGCGGGGCACCGTCCAGGTCGGGTTCGCCACCAGCCGGAAGATCGGCGAGCCCAGTTGGGGCGTCTCCGTGTCGGGCTCGCCGACGATCACCTTGCGGCTGTCGGCGATCTTGCCGTCGCGCCAATAGGTCAGCCGTGCCGCCGCGATGTTGACGTCGATCCGCGTCGCCGCCGGGGTGCGTTCCAGCCAGCGCAACCGCTCCATCGCGACGGCGATCGCGCGGGCGCGGTCGACGTCCGACATATTGAGGATCGCCAGCGCTTCGCTGCCGATGATGCCGTCGGGCTTCATGCCGTAATCCGCCTGCATCCGGCGCACCGCGTCGACCATCGCCGGCCCATAGCGATCGCCCTGCGCGGCATCGGCACCGAGATAGTCGAGGACGACCAGTTCGCGCGCGATAACCAGCAGGCGGGGATCGGTCGCGTTCGGCTCGATCGCCTTGCCGGTGACCGCGATGTCGGCGACGGGCGCCGCCGGTCGCCGCCGGAGTTCGAGATAGGCGCTCGACAGCTTGGCGTAATTGGCATCGTGGGGCGCGAGGCTGTCGAGCCACGCGGTCAGATCGCCGGCGCGCAGTGCGGCGGCCAGGCCCGCCTTCAGATCGGGCGCCGGGCGCGGCACGGTATAGACGTCGTAGAGCTTGGCCGGATCCGACGCACCGCGCGCCAGGGCGCCTGCAAAGCGCAACGCCTGCGCGGTCGGGTCGCCATCCTTGCCGGAGGTGGCGCCGAAATCGACATGATCGAGGCCGTGCGCGGCGCGGGCATCGATCGCCTTGCGCAGTTGCTGCGTCGTCCGGTCGCTCCACTGCGCGGGCGTGGTCGCCGCATCCGTGCTCGACGCCTCGTTCTGGTTCGGCACGACGTTGACGCTGCACGCCGACAGCATGAGCCCCAAGGCCAGCGATTTTCCGACTGTTGAACGCACACCATACTCCCAGATTCGCTTGGACACCGCGCTGCCGATCAGCCTGCTCCGAATGCACGCCGACCGATGACAATCGGGTGAACGGGTCATGCGGTACGACAGACGCCGGCCAATGCGTAGTGGGTAAACGGACGAGCAAGGACG
Source organism: Sphingomonas faeni (assembly GCF_024273235.1). Classification (GTDB taxonomy): domain Bacteria; phylum Pseudomonadota; class Alphaproteobacteria; order Sphingomonadales; family Sphingomonadaceae; genus Sphingomonas; species Sphingomonas faeni_A. The sequence continues at coordinate 109,283 of NZ_JANBVH010000014.1, forward strand.
ATGGCCCTAGGGTGCAGGCAATCTTTTGAGTGGAACCGATATCTTGCCCAACGCCTTGCTTTCCCGCCGCGATCTGCTGAACGGCGGGACCGCGGCCCTCGTCATGGCGGCCTTGTCCGAACGCGCGTCCGCGCGGTCGCCCGAGCGTCGCCTTGCGCTGTTCAATGCCAATACCGGCGAGCGGTACGATGCCTGTTTCTTCGCCAACGGCCGCTACCGCGCGGACGGCCTCGCCGAGCTGAACCACGCGATGCGGGACTGGCGCACGGGGGCCACGCGAACCATGGACCCGAAACTCCTCGACCTGCTGGTGCACGTCCGCGACCGCCTCGACGTGTCGTCGCACAAGCCGCTACGGCTGGTCTCGGCCTACCGCAGTCCGAAGACGAATGGGCGGATGCATGCCCGATCGCACGGCGTCGCCAGCAAGAGCCAGCACATGCTCGGCAAGGCGACCGACATCGCCATCCCCGGCGTGCACCTGAACCGCCTCCGCGATGCCGCGCTGTCGCTGCGCGCAGGCGGCGTCGGCTATTATCCGCACGACGGCTTCGTGCATGTCGACACGGGCGCCCTGCGTCACTGGAGCTGACGGCAGGTCCGTTCCGGCAGGGCCTTGTCGATGCGTTTCGATGCGCTGCGACCGGGTCGCGCGCGGGACGAATACTCGGGTTGCGCCGAGCACACCAATTCTCAACACTTCCGCCATAACCTGGATCACTTAGGAAAGGCGAAGCGAGGCGCGGATGTCGGACTGGCCTTCCCCTGCACCATCGCCAGGGGCGGATACTGAGGACGTGTTGCTCGCGGAGCAATATGCGGCTTTGCGCAAGCAGATCCCGCTCATGTACGCCCTGATGTTCATCGACATCGTCTTCCTGGCGGTTTCCTCCTACGACGACATACCATTGGCGATGAGCCTGGGCGTGCCGGTTGCGCTGTCGGTCGCCATAACCGCGCGCGCCGGGCTGTGGCTCCGCCGAAGGAAAGTCGCCGCGCCGCCTGCCGATATACGGCGCTATCTTCGCGGAACGATCATCGCCGCCACGATCCTCAGCCTGGCATTCGGCGGGTGGGGCATGGTGCTGTTCGAGCAAGCCGAGCCGCAGCGTAGCATGGCGGTCGCGCTCTATGTGTTCGTCGGCACGATCAGCTGCTGTTACTGCCTGCTGACCCTCCCGACCGCGGGCCGGCTGGTGCTGTTGCTGGGCGCCCTGCCCGTCACCGTCCAACTCCTGATGTCCGGCGACTGGCAGCTGATCGGGACCGGTGCCAATTTCGTGATCGTCGCCATCCTCATCCTGCGGACGATGTCCACCAGCTATGCCGGCTTTACCGAGGTGGTGCGAAGCCGATCCGACATGCAGCTGGAGCGGGAGCGTGCGCGCGACGCCGAGCAACGCGCCCAGGAACTGGCCTATCGCGATGTTCTGACGGGCTTGTACAATCGACGGGCGCTGAGCGAACAGCTCGATAGGTTTGGCTTTCGGGATCGCTGCTCGACGCACCTGGCCCTGCTGGTCCTCGACCTCGATCGCTTCAAGGCGGTCAACGACGTTCACGGCCATCCCGCGGGCGACAGCCTGTTGCAGGCGGTGGTGACCCGGTTGACCGGTATCGTCGCCGGCGTCGGTGTCGCCTATCGGCTCGGCGGCGACGAGTTCGCGGTGATCATCGAGACGACCGACCCCGACAAGGATTCCGCTACCTCGCTGGCACAGGCCATCGTCGATGGCCTGGCAGCACCGTTCCAGGTCGGCGGGCTCGTCCACCATATCGGCGCGAGCGTCGGCATAGCATTGGTCCACCGCGATGCAGCCGATCGCGAGACGATGATGCGGCAGGCCGACATCGCGCTGTACAAGGCCAAGGAAAACGGCCGGTCCCAGTACCAGATGTTCGAGCCGCGGATGGACGTGGAGATCACGCGGCGCTCGGTTCTGGAACGCGCGCTGCGGGAGGATATCGCCAGCGACGCGTTCCTGCCCTTCTACCAGCCGATCGTGAACCTGGTATCGGGCACTATCCAGGGCTTCGAGATGCTGGCCCGCTGGCACCGGCCGGACGGGGAGGAGATCGGCCCGAACCAATTCATCCCGATCGCCGAGGAATGCGGGCTGGTCGGGGACCTCATGCTCAAATTGCTCGACCGCGCCTGCATCGATGCCGCGGCATGGGGGCCGGACATCATGCTGGCGGTGAATGTTTCGCCCGTGCAGCTCAAGGACCCGGGGTTCAGCGACAAGGTTCTCGCCGTACTCGCGCGCACCGGGTTTCCCGCATCGCGGGTGACGCTGGAGATCACCGAGAACGCGCTGATCGCAGAGCCCGCGAACGCCAAGCGATTGATCCAGTCGCTCAAAAGCGAGGGCATGCTGCTGGCGCTCGACGATTTCGGGACGGGCTTCTCGTCGATCCAGCATCTGAAGATGCTCCCCTTCGACAAGATCAAGATCGATCGATCGTTCGTACAGGAGCTGGAACGGGACAGCGAGGCGTACCGGATGGTGCTGGCGATCACGCGGCTCGCGGCCAGCCTAGGCGTGGCCGTCATCGCCGAAGGGATCGAGGACGAATTCGCGCTCGGGATCGTTCGGGAACTCGGATGCGCGGAGGCACAAGGCTATTTCTTCGGACGACCGATGGCCGCGCGCGAGGCGGTGGAAGCGCTTCGCGCGACCGGCCCGACGGCGTCGGCCCTGCACCCGTAACGAGCGCAGCCGGGGCTACCGAACAGCTGTGGGATCGTCTTGATTGCAAGGCGCTGAGGGCGGCGTACGGCGCAACGCTCCGACCAGGTCTTTCCGGCCAGCATCACGGCCGGCACCATGGCGGATCGACATTCGGCAGTTCGGGCCCGCGGAGGCGGGGACCGCGATGCTCGGGAGGTCGCGGTCATCTCGCGGGGTTTTGCCGATATGGGTGCCCGCCTGCGCGGGAATGGCGGTTGCATGTTGGGGACGAGTGCCGACTGGTTCCGGGATGGCCCACTGGTTTCGTAGTTGACGCACAGTGCAAGACGGAAAACAGCCGTTACTTGCCGTTTTCGCCCGTCACCAGCATCCCAGAAGCCGGGTCGTTATGTTAAGGAGGCGCAGGTTTCTCGTGGGACTGCCGCATGTCTGAAAACGCCCAATCTTGGGCTCTTACGAGCCTCTCGGCCTTGCCTAACACCGGCCACTCGTTCAGCTTCAAAGCGTGCGGGGGTTAGCTGTCACGTTCTGGGGATTGTTACAGGTTGCGGGATGCTCTGTCGGCAAACCATCGGTTTATGAAGTTGCTCGTATCGAAGCTGTCACGGCTCGCAGCAGTTGTATCGGCGACCTAGCTAGGTGGCATCGCGAATTCTACTTCCAACCGACTCTAGGGCTGATCGGCTCTGGTTTGGATAAGGGAACCATAAACGTCGGATATTCGGCAGGTCGTGATGCTGAAAGACCGGGTCGCTTCGTCATAGAAACCCCAACGGTTACCAAGTTTGACGACTCACAATTCGCTTT
>NZ_JANBVH010000015.1 GCF_024273235.1 Sphingomonas faeni
TAGATAGGGCGGAGCAACGTAAGTCGCGCCTTGCCGTGCACGCGCGTGGCGTCGACCTCGAAGCCGGCCAGTTCGACGACCTCCGCCTTCGCCGTCTCCAGGCTGATCCACGTCGCCGGCCCGACCCAACCCAGTCGCGACAGCTTGTCGAGCGCGACCAGTCCGGCACCGGTGGCGTAGGGCGGATCCATCAGGATCACGTCGAGCGGCGCGGGTGCCGGCCCGAGCGCCATCACCGACGTTGCGCGGACGTCACCGCGGATTTCCAGCTTGGCGAGATTGGCCTTCAGCGCATCGACCGCCAGCTTGTCCGATTCGACGAACATGCACGTCGCCGCGCCGCGCGAAAGCGCCTCGATCCCGAGCGCGCCCGAGCCTGCGAACAGATCGGCAACCGCCAGACCCTCGAAACTCCCGACTCGGCTCGTCAGCATCGAGAACAAGGTCTCGCGCATCCGGTCGGCGGTCGGGCGGGTGGTGTCACCCTTGGGCGCGGCGATCTGACGGCCGCGAAACTGCCCTGCGATGATCCGCATCAGCGCTTCCCTCCACGTGGTGCACGGGGCGGATGACCGCGCCCCCCCGACGGACCCTTGCCGGGCGCAGTCGGACGTGTCCCCCGCTCGGGCCGTGCCGGCGCATCGCGCACCGGCCGCGGTTCGGCACCCGGACGCCCGGACGCACTGCGCGCGGCACGCTTGTCGAGCGAACTGCGGCCGCGCGAGTCATCCGCCTGAGGACGAAAACCGCGCTGCGGCTCCTGACGCTGCGGCGTATCGGCGCGACGCGGCGCCACCGTACCTCCGGCACCGACCCGCGACGGCGCAGCCCGCTCGCGCGGCGGCTTGGCCGCGCGGAAATGCTTGATCTTGGGGCTCGTGCTCAGTTCCTCGCCGCGATCCGCGCGTTCCTGACGCACATAGGGCTTGGACGTTTCGCCACTCGTCGGGCGGGCGTGATGCGTCCCCGTCGGCCGAGCGGCATTGCGGGCATCCGGCCGCGCCCAGGGATCGTTGACGTCGCCGCGCTGCATCGCCGCAGTCGGACGAATCCGCTCCGGCCGTGCAGGCCGCGACGGACGATCGGTTGGCACCGTGCCGCTCGAGAACCCCGAGCTTGCCGGCGCCGTGTACGGGCTCCGGACGGGCGTCCGCGCACCGCCAGCGGCAGGTCGCGCACCCGGCGCAGGCCGTGTCGTTGCGACGGGCCGTGGCGCATTGCTGCCCCGCTGGCTCGACCGCGCACCGATCCCCGCACCCGCACCGGCGCTCGCGCTGATCCCGATATTCGCGCGCGCACCCGGACCCTCGGGCCGGCCCTTCGCGAGCTCCTTCTGGAACGCGACGACGTCGTGCTGGAGGACCTCGCCGATCTGCCCCGGCGGCAGGTCGCCGAGCACGAACGGGCCGTAGCGCGTCCGGATCAGCCGCGAGACCTGCAGTCCGAGATGCTCCAGCACGCGGCGGACTTCGCGGTTCTTGCCCTCGGTCAGGATCATCTCGATCCACACGTTCGCGCCCGTTCGACGCTCGATATTGGCGTTGATCGAGCCATAGCGCACGCCCTCGATCTCGATGCCTTCGATCAGTTCCTCGAGTTGCGGCTGCGTTATGTTGCCGTAGGCGCGTGCACGATAGGCACGCTCGACGCCGGTCGCGGGCAGTTCGAGCTGGCGCTTGAGGCCACCATCGGTGGTCATCAGCAACAGCCCCTCGGTGTTGAGATCGAGGCGACCGACCGGCACCAGCCGCGGCAGATCCTGCGGCAGGCGATCGTAGATCGTCGTGCGGCCCGCGGGATCGCGCTCGGTGACGAGCAGCCCGGTCGGCTTGTGATACAGGAACAGCCGCGCCGCGCTGGGCGCTTCGACCGGATCGCCATCGACCGTCACCCCGTTCAGATTGCGCAGGATCGTCGCCGGCGTGTCGAGCGTCGAGCCGTTGAGCGCCACGCGTCCCTCGGCGATCATCCGCTCGATATCGCGGCGCGAGGCGATCCCGGCGCGGGCGAGCAGCTTGGCGATACGGTCGCCCTTGATCGGTGCGGCAGGGGCTGTGGCAGGGGTTGCAGGCGCGTCGGGCGACGGGCTGGCAGTCGGGTTATCGTCTTTTGAAGTCGTCATGGCGCGGCTGATACTATGGATCGCCTCGAAGCGCGAAATATTTGCGACCGTTCGTGCTGCGGCGCGTTAAGACACGCGAGCGTAACGACCTTTCGTTAGCGTCCGGGGGCCTTGCGGCGATGTTGTTCGGAAAGAAGAAGCGGCAGATTGTCCGGCTCCTCGTGGTCGAGGACGAGCCGTTGGTGGCGTTCGATACCGAATATTTCCTGGCCGAGGCGGATTTCACGATCGTCGCGACGATCGACCGGGTCGCCGAAGCGCTGCTGATCCTGTCGAGCGATACGGTGGTCGATCTGGTCCTGGTCGACGTGAACCTCGCCGACGGATCGGGCGTCGACGTCGCCCGCGCGGCGCAGGCTGGCGGCGTGCCGGTGATGTTCGTGACCGGAAGCTGCCCGGTCGAGGCGACCACGCTTGCCGCCGGCTGCATGGCCAAGCCCTACGCACCGCGCGATCTGATTGCTGCGATCGAGGCGATCGAGGCGATGATGGGCGGCAAAAAGCCGAGGCGCGTGCCGTCCGGGTTCACGCTGTTCGAAGCAAAAGCCTGACGTTTGCCGCCTTCCATCGCCTGACGGGTAGCGCATCGGCGATTTCCCGTTAGGGTCCGCGCAAGCGAGTGGGAGCGTAAGTGCGATGGACGGAACCGAAGGCAAGCGCTGGAGCGACGGTGTTCGCCCATATCTGGAAAAGGCGCCGCTGGCGGCGTTCTTCCTCGGTGTGTCCTCGGGATTTCCCTATGCGATGATCGGCGCGACGCTGACCAGCCGGCTGGCGCAGGATGGTCTCGACAAAAAGACCATTACCGCCTTCACGCTCGGGTTCCTCGTCTACAATCTGAAGCCCTTATGGGCATGGATGATCGACGGCGTGCGGCTGCCGGTTCTCGGATGCCTGGGGCAGCGTGTGTCGTGGCTGGTGTTCGCGGGGCTGTTGACGATCGCGGCGATCGTCAATCTGGCGTTCGTCAGCCCTGGCACGAACCTGTCGGGAACGATTGTCGCTGCCATTCTGGTCGGGATCGCGGGGGCGACGTTCGACATCGTGATCGACGCCTACCGGATCGAGCAGCTGAAGCCCTACCAACTGGGTGTTGGCTCAGGCATGACCCAATATGGTTGGCGGATCGGCAACGTGGCGGCGGCGTCGCTGGCGTTGGTGCTGGCGGCACGGATCGGGTGGAGCGGCGCGTACCTTGCCTGCGCGGTGTTCGCACTGCCGGCGATGCTCACCGGATTGCTGATGGGTGAACCCGACCGCCACCGCGAGCCGACCGCCAAGCGCGCGACCGCGGAGGTGATTGCGTCGATCGTTGGACCGTTCGTCGAATTCTTCCAGCGTCAGGGCGCGATCGTGATCCTGCTCTTCATCCTGATTCACAAGATCGGTGACACGCTGGGCCAGATCGTGCTCCGGTTGATGCTCAATGATCTGGGGTTCAGCAACGACGAGATCGCCCTGTATGACGTCGGTGTCGGCTTCTGGGCGTATCTGGTCGGGATCTTCGTCGGCGGCGCGCTGTATGCACGGCTTGGGCTGAAGCGCGCGGTTCTGCTCAGCCTGGTGCTGATGGCCGTGTCGAATGCGAGCTTCGCATTGCTCGCGAGCGCTGGACACAGCAACGAAGGGCTTGCTGCAGCGATCGGGTTCGAGAATATCGCCAGCGGGATCGGCGGCGTGACTGTGATCGCGTATTTCTCCGCCCTGTGCGACCTGCGCTTTACCGCCGCGCAATATGCGCTGATCTCCGCGGCATCGAGCGTCGTCGGACGATTGTTAACGGCGACCACGGCGGGCGGGCTGGTCGAGCGGTTCGGCTATGTCGACTTCTACTGGATGACGACACTGGTTGCGTTGCCTGGCGTCCTGCTGTTCTGGTGGATGAGCCGGTCGGGCATGATCGATCGCTCGATCGGCAGCGCGGGCGTCGAGGGAGAGGGCGACGCCCGCGACGGTACTGCTCCATAGAGCTGAGTCGCTTTGTCTTCCTAGTCCTCCCCCGCCAGGGGGAGGTGGCGCGAAGCGACGGAGGGGAGGACCACGCAACCGGCGTTTGCGTTTGCCTCCCCCTTCGTCAGGCAAGCGCCTGCCACCTCCCCCTGGCGGGGGAGGATCGTGAGACCTACCTCTACATCGTGACCGGTCGCCCCTCGTCGGCAAACGCGGCTGCCACCGCCGCGGCGCTGGCGAGGACGCCATCGACGCGGCGGACGCCGAGCAGGTCGGCCATCAGGTAGCGCGCGCTCTCCGGTGCAATCTCGACGCGCGCGAGGATCGACAGCATCGCCGACTCCGCCGGCGTCATCCGCGCGCAGCAGCACGGCGCGATCGCGATCGTCCCCGCCGACGTGCCGGCGAGGTCGGCCATCAGCGCACGCAACAGCACTAGCGGGCGGCGGAAGCTCTGCCCGAACGCGGTGAACATCGTGTGCGAGGCACGGGCATCGGCAAGGCCGTGGGCCCCCATCCGACGCATCGCGAACAAGGCGATTCGCGCATTCTCACAAGGCGGTAGCGGATGCGGCAGCAACGTCGTCGCACTGGCGAGCAGGTTAGCCGAGGCGGCCGTCGACCTGGGCGCCGACTTGGGCGTCGAACTGGGCGTCGAACTGGGGCGGGTATCGGTCATTCACGCGACTCCGTGGTGGTGTCCACAAAGTCGCGCGTCCGTTATTGATAGTCAATAGCAATAAGAACTCAGTCCGGCGGCTGGTCGTTTGCCGCGAGCACTTCACCGGCGAGGTAGAGCGAACCGGCGATCAGGACGAGGTTGGGCAGGGCGCTCCGCATCCCGATCAGGTCGAGCGCGTCGGCGGGGGTCGACGACGTTTCGGCCGTCTTCCCGAAGCTTCGTGCAAGCGCTGCTAGTGCCTCGGGAGCGTGATGCGCGTGGCCCGGCACCGGGATGGCAACGACATGCCCGACCGACGGCGACAGGATGCGGATCACCGCCTCCGCATCCTTGTTGGCGAGCATTCCGAGGATCAGCGTGACCGGACGACCCTTCGCCAGCGTCCGTAGCGCCCGCGCGACCGGTTGCGCGGCGTTCGGGTTATGCGCCCCGTCGAGCCATAGTTCGCAGCCGTGCGGCAGGCGCGCGAGCAGGGGACCGTCGGACAGGCGCTGCATGCGCGCCGGCCAGTGCGCCCAGTCGGCGGCGGCGCGCATCGCGGCTTCCGGGATGTGCACCACGCCTTGATGCCGCAGCATCGCGATCGCCAGCGCGAGATTGCGCGACTGGTGCGCGCCGACCAGTCGAGGGCGATTGGTGACGACCGAAAAGCCGGCATCCTCGTAGCGCATCGTCGTCCGCGCGGTCTCGCTGGTCCACGCCGTGCCGCGCGCGACGACCGACGCCCCCGCCGCATCGGCGATCGCGGCGATCTTCGCGCGCAAGGCCTTGGGGTAGTCCATCGTGACGAGGGGTATGCCGGGCTTGGCGATGCCCGCCTTCTCGCCGGCGATCTCCAGCAGCGTGTCGCCGAGGAACGACTGGTGATCGATGCCGAGCGCGGCGATGCCGGTGACGACCGGGTTCGGGATGACGTTGGTTGCATCGAGCCGCCCGCCGAGGCCGACCTCGACGATCGTCGCGGCGGCGGGCGTGCGCGCGAAGGCGAGGAAGGCGACGGCGGTGGTGACTTCGAAGAAGCTGGCTTGCAGGTCTGCGGCTTGGTCGAGAACCTCCTCCAGCAGCGCGGCGAGCAGGTCGTCCTCGATCAGTTTGCCAGCGAGGCGGATGCGTTCGTTGAAGCGGACGAGGTGCGGGGATGAGTAGACGTGGACGCTGTGCCCGGCGGCTTCGATCGCGGCGCGGAGGAAGGCGCAGGTCGAGCCCTTGCCGTTTGTGCCGGCGACGTGGAACACCGGGGGGAGATCGAGGTGGGGGTCGCCGAGGCGGCTGAGGAGCGCGGTGATGCGCTCGAGGCCGAGGATGTCCGCACCCGGCGACAGCGCGGTGAGTCGGTCGAGCTGGGCCTGGACGGCGGGGGACGAGGAAACGGCGTGGTCGGGCATTCTAGCTCCTCACGATCCTCCCTCGCCAGGGGGAGGTGGCTGGCTCTTGCCAGACGGAGGGGGAGGTAAGCGACGACGTAGGTTTCGTGTCCGCCCCCTCCGTCGCCTTCGGCGCCACCTCCCCCTTGCGGGGGAGGATCAGGTTTACGCGGCTTCGCGGGCGCTGAGATACCCGATCACGGTGCCGAGCTGCTCGCGCAGGTCCTTCCGGTGGACCACCATGTCGATCATCCCATGCTCGAGATAATATTCGCTCGTCTGGAAATCCTCGGGCAGCTTTTCGCGAATGGTGCTCTCGATCACGCGGCGGCCGGTGAAGGCGAGCGTCGCCTTGGGCTCGGCGATCTGCACGTCGCCGAGCATCGCGTATGCCGCCATCACGCCGCCCGAGGTCGGATCGGTCAGCACGACGATATATGGCAGCCCGGCATCGTGCAGCATCTGGATCGCGACCGTGCTGCGCGGCATCTGCATCAGGCTGAGGATACCTTCCTGCATGCGCGCGCCGCCCGATGCGGTGAAGATCACGTAGGGCACGCGGTCCTCGATCGCTGCCTCGACGCCGCGCACGAACGCTTCGCCGACCGCGAGGCCCATTGAGCCGCCCATGAAGCCGAAGTCCTGCACGCCGACCACGACCCGGTGGCCGTCGATGCTCCCGCGCGCGTTGATCAGCGCGTCCTGCTCGCTATTGTCGGTTCGTGCCGCCTTCAGGCGATCGGTGTAGCGCTTCTGGTCGCGGAACTTGAGCGGATCCTCGGGCACCTTCGGTGCGGGAAGCTCGCTGCAGCTGCCTTCGTCGAACAGTTGCGCAAAGCGGATCTTCGGGCCGATGCGGTCGTGGTGATCGCATTTCGGGCAGACGTAGAGATTGTCCTCCAACTCCTTGGTGAAGACCATCTGCCCGCAACCCTTGCACTTGTGCCAGAGATTCTCGGGCGTCTCGCGCTTCGCGACGAAGGGCAGGACGTTGCGGACGCTGTTGAGCCAGCTCATGCGGGGACCTTCCGTGCGGACGCGACGGCGTCGGCGAGAGATTTGATATAGGCGCGGACCGGCTCAGCCGCAGCGGCGCCGTGCTGTGCGACGAGTTCGACGATCGCCGAGCCGACGACGACGCCATCGGCGACGCGCGCGACGTTGGCGGCCTGCTCGGGCGTGCGAATGCCGAAACCGACCGCGATCGGGATGTCGGTCTGGGATTTCAGGCGTGCGACGGCGTCCTCGATCGAGGATTGCTGCGCCTGCTGGAGCCCGGTGATGCCGGCGACCGAGACGTAATAGAGGAACCCGCTCGCGCCATCGAGCACGGTCGGCAGGCGGGCGGCGTCGGTGGTGGGCGTCGCGAGGCGGATCAGGTCGATTCCGGCGGCGCGCAACTGCGGTCCGAGCGAATCGTCTTCCTCGGGGGGCACGTCGACGCAGATCACGCCGTCGACTCCGGCCTTCGCGGCGGCGTCGGCGAACCAGTCCGCGCCGCGGCGGAGCATCGGGTTGCCGTAGCCCATCAGGACCAGCGGCACGTCGGGGTGGCGCGCGCGGAACGCGGTGGCGGTGGCGAGTATGTCCGCGGTGCGCGTCCCCTGCGCGAGGCTGCGGATGTTGGCGGCCTGGATCGCGGGGCCGTCGGCCATCGGATCGGTGAACGGCATGCCCAGCTCGATCGCGTCCGCGCCGCCCGCGACCAGTGCGTCGAGGATCGGGCCGGTGGCCTCGGTGGTTGGATCACCTGCGGTGACGAATGCGACGAGCGCGGCGCGGCCGGCGGCGGCGGTGCGCGCGAAGGTGGCGGCGAGGCGGCTCACTTGCCCCCCTCCAAACCAACGCCCGTCGCTCGACCCATCTCCCGAGCCACACCAACACCCGTCACCCCAGCGAAAGCTGGGGTATCCCGGTTGGCGACCACGGCACATGCCCCATGGATACCCCAGCTTTCGCTGGGGTGACGGGTGGAGGAGGGGGACTGCGCCTCGATCGCGATCATATCGCCACTCCCAGCGCTTCCGCCACGGTGAAGATGTCCTTGTCGCCGCGGCCGCACAGGTTCGCCAGGATGATCTGGTCCTGCCGCATCTCGCGCGCCTTCTTGGTCACCGTCGCAATGGCATGCGATGGCTCCAGCGCGGGGATGATGCCCTCGGTGCGGCACAGCAACTGGAACGCGTCGAGCGCCTCTTGGTCGGTCGCGCTGTCATATTGGACACGGCCGATATCGCGCAGCCATGCGTGCTCGGGACCGATGCCGGGATAGTCGAGCCCCGCCGAGATCGAGTGCGCCTCGGTGATCTGGCCGTCCTCGTCCTGCAACAGATACGTCTTGTTGCCGTGGAGCACGCCGGGGAACCCGCCGGCGAGGCTGGCGGCATGTTCCTTGTCCAACCCGTGGCCCGCCGCCTCGATGCCGAGCATCTGCACGTCGGCATCGTCGAGGAACGGATGGAACAGCCCGATCGCGTTCGATCCGCCACCGATCGCGGCGACCAGCATGTCGGGCAGGCGACCGACGCGCGACAGCATCTGCGCGCGCGCCTCGGTGCCGATCACGCTCTGGAAATCGCGGACCATCTCCGGATAGGGGTGCGGGCCGGCGGCGGTGCCGATGATGTAGAAGGTGTCGTGGACGTTGGCGACCCAGTCGCGCATGCCCTCGTTCATCGCGTCCTTCAGCGTATGCGCGCCGCTGGTCACGGGGCGGACTTCGGCGCCGAGCAGCTTCATCCGGAAGACGTTGGGCGCCTGCCGCTCGACGTCCTTGGCGCCCATGTAGATGACGCAGGGGAGGCCGAAGCGCGCGCAGACCGTGGCGGTCGCGACGCCGTGCTGGCCTGCACCCGTCTCGGCGATGATCCGCGTCTTGCCCATGCGCATGGCGAGCAGGATTTGGCCGATGCAGTTGTTGATCTTGTGCGCGCCGGTGTGGTTGAGCTCGTCGCGCTTGAACCAGATTTGCGCACCCATGCCCGGCTCAGCGGATTCGCGCAGCGCCTCGGTCAGGCGTTCGGCGTAGTAGAGCGGGCTCGGGCGGCCGACATAATGTTCGAGCAGGTCGTCGAACTGCGCCTTGAACGCGGGGTCCGCCTTGGCGGCGCGGTAGGCCTCGTCGAGTTCGAGGACGAGCGGCATCAGCGTCTCGGCGACATAGCGTCCGCCGAAATCGCCGAAATGGCCGCGCTCGTCGGGCTGGGCGCGGTAGGAGTTGGGGGCGAGGGTTGGAGCGTTCATGACTGGGCGTTTAGCACTTCGTAAATCGCTGTCACCCCTCCCGTTTTATCAGGCACCACCCCGGCGGAGGCCGGGGCCCAGTTGGAAAGGTCTCGGTAACGGAGTTTGGCTCGTGCCAAATGGCCGTTCCCACCTGGACCCCGGCCTTCGCCGGGGAGGTGCTAGCGTGTGGCGACAGCGCGTAGGAACGCCGCGATCTTAGTTTGGTCCTTCGTGCCGGGGCCGCTTTCCACGCCTGAGGACACGTCGACCAGTTCCGCCCCGGTCCGCCGGATCGCCTCCGCCACGTTCACCGGATCGAGTCCACCCGACAACGCCCACGGCAGCGGATGCCTGAACCCGTCGAGCAGGTCCCAGTCGAACCGCAAGCCCATCCCGCCCGGCAACGCCGCCGAGTCCGGGGTCTTGGCATCGTACAGGATCCGGTCCGCAACTCCGGCAAAGCCATGCGCAGCCTCAAGATCACCCCGCGTGCGCACCGCGACCGCGACCCAGGTCTCGATCCCGAACTTCGCGCGGATCGCGGCGGCCCGCGCGGGGGTCACCTTGTGGAGTTGCAGCACGTCGAGAGCGGCCGATGCGACCGCCTGCTCGAGCATCTCGTCCTCGGGATCGACGAACACGCCGACCTTCGCGACATGGCCCGGCACGCGTGCGGCGAGTTCGGCGGCTTTCGCGAACGTCACGTGCCGCGGCGACGCGGGGAAGAACACGAACCCGACATGGCTCGCACCGTGCCGGATCGCGGCGTCGAGCGTCGCGGGCGTGGACAGGCCGCAGATCTTGGCGGTGGTCATCATCGTTCCTAAAACGGATCACGGAAGATTGATCATCCTCCCCCGCCAGGGGGAGGTGGCGTCGAAGGCGACGGAGGGGGCGGACACGGAACAGAGGTTTGCCCTTACCTCCCTCTCCGTCAGGCTATGCCTGCCACCTCCCCCTGGCGGGGGAGGATCGTAACGATTTCATCGGCTGTTACAGCGTCGCGCCGATCGCGCGGGCGGCGGTGTCGGGGTCTTCGGCCTGCGTGATCGGGCGTCCGACCACCAGGATCGAAGCGCCTGCATCCATGGCCTGGCGCGGCGTCACCACGCGCTTCTGGTCGCCGATCGCGCCGTCGGGCAGGCGGACGCCGGGCACCACGAAGAACCCCTTCGGCCATATCGCCTTCGCCGCGGCGACCTCGGCGCCCGAGCAGACGATGCCGTCGATCCCAGCCTCGCGCGCCAACTCGGTCAGCCGCGCGACCTGGTCGTGCGCGTTGCCGATAACGCCGGTCGCCGCGAGATCGGCCGCGTCGAGGCTGGTGAGCATCGTCACTGCGATCACTTTGGTCCCGATCGGTGCCGCGGCCTTCGCATCCTCCAGCATCGCCCGCCCGCCACTGGCATGCACCGTGAGGATCGCCGGTTCGAGCGCGCCGAGCGCCTGCACCGCCTTCGCCACCGTGTTCGGAATGTCGTGCAGCTTCAGGTCGAGGAAGATCGGCAGGCCGAATTCCGCCATCGCATGCACGCCGGGCTGGCCGTGCGCCGAGAAGAATTCGAGCCCCAGCTTGATCCCGCCGACATGATGGCGGACGCGCGCGGCGATCGCCTTCGCGCGCGCCAAGTCGGGCGTGTCGAGCGCGACGTAGATCCGGTTGCTCATCGCACGTCACCCGGCGGTACGGCGGTGGGTGTGACGGGCGCTGTCATCGGCGTCGCAACCGGCGTTTCGACCGGCACGAACGCCACCGGCTCCGGCCTTGGCGTCCGCAGTTCCAGCAATTCGCGCTCGCACGTCGACAGCCGTTGCCGCAGCCGCCACCGGATCGCGTGGTTATACAGCATCGTCGGCACGAACCCGATTAGGAAGGTGACGAACAGCAACAGGGGGAGGTTCACGTCGGCGATGAGGCCGCCCCAGAGCTGGATCTGGACGGCGTTCCAGTTGCTTATGGTGAACACTGCGGCGACGAACGCCAGCAGGCACCAGAACAGGATTTTCAGGAACTGCATGCGGCGACCCTCTTTTGTGCCCCAATCGCGCCGAAACGCGGTTGGAAACGCAGAGCTACCGCCACATCCGCCGTTTGGCCAGCTTTAGCCGATTTCCGTCCGCAACTGCGCGATCAGCGGCAGGATCGCGGTCAGCCGTGGCTCCTCCTCGTCGAGGATCGCGAGGAACGCCGCCCGCTTGATCGCCGCGACCCGGCCCGGCTTCATCCGCACGGTCTGCGGCAACGTCGAGACGGTGATGTCGATCATCCGCTCCGACCCGTGCAGCCGCCCCCAGAGATAGTCGTTCTCGCGGTAGGCACGGCTGAAGAACGCGCCGAACGTGCCGAACTGGATCCCCTTCAACGTCGCCTCCGCGCCGCCGGAGCGGATCGCGGTCGCATCGTCGGGGGCGATCCGGTCCACCTTGATCGGGTCGAACTCGTCGAGCCCCTCGCCCTGCAACAGCGGCAGCGTCGCGGTATCGAAATACGGAAAGCCCAGATAGGCGAGCAACAGCGTCCGCCGCGCAGGCTTGGCAAGCGCGGCGAACGCCTCCGCCAGCCGCTGGTCGGTTTCCGCATCGAGCCGCTCCAGATCGAACGTCCGCCCCAGCGTCTCCAGCACCGCGGTCGCATCGCCCTTCATCGCGCGCACCGCATCGTGCATCCCGGCATGCATATCGCCGCGCAGCCGATCCAGATACGGCGACAGCGATTCATAGATCGCGTCGCGCATCGGGGCGAGCTCGGGCTCGTCGGCGGCGGTCTCCACCTCCGACAGGCGCCGCGCCATCAGGCGCAGCCGACGGATGCGAAAGCCGATGTCGAAGGTTCGGAGGAACGCGATCGACGCGGGGCTGGCACCGTTTGCGAAGCTCGCCCCGAGCTGGTCCGCGCCCGTCGCCGCGACCCGCGCGACGATCGCGGCGCGGATCTGCACCAGCCGCCGCGGGCTGTGATGCCGCCCCGCATCGTACAACAGGCTCGCGATCGTCTCGATCACCGCGCTCCGCTTCAGATGCCCGTAGGCGACGAACCCATAGCCCGAACTCGCCGCCGCGGCCTTCTGCGCCCGCCGCCGCCACGCGATCAGCCGCGGCGCGGTCGGGCGATCGAGGAACAGCGTGTGACCGAACAGCGATTCGACGTCGGCCTCCACCTCCGGCCGGATCGCGGTGACGATCCCGCGCATCCGGTCGATCCGCGCCGAGCGCGCGGCGATCGCCTCCAGATTGTCGCGGATCGGTTGCTGGCGCGGAATGTCGCTGATCGCGCCGATGATCGTCTGGAAGAACCCGGGCGTGCCTTCACCGCGATTGAGCCGCAGCTTGATGCCGGGCGAGGGGTCTATGTAGATGAACCGCCGGTCGATCTGGCGTCGTGCCGGGCGTTCCTTCAGCGCGTCGAGCGCCGGGCGGAACGGCGCATTGGCAAGCACCGAGCCGTCGATCAGCACCGCGCTTTCCGCCGCGTTGGCCGCGGTATGACGGGGCAGCACGCGCGCGAGGAAGCCGCTGCGGCCCGGCCACGCGATCTTGCGCTGCTCCAGTACGCCGTCCAGTTCGGCGACCGTGAACGGCGGAAACGCGCCGGGAAAGCTCGACGTCGCGCGCGCCGCGAACGCCAGTTCCGCGCGCGGCGCGAGGGTCTCGGTCGCGCCGCCATGATCGGTGAAGTCGACCACCAGCCGGTGCTCGGTCTCGACCACCTCGGCGGGCGAGTTGAGCTGCAACCGCTCGGGATGCCCGGAGAAATCGGTCACCGTCACGAACAGGTCGAGCGGCTGGCCGGGCGGCAACAGCCGCGGCCCGCGCTCGCTCGCACCCATCGCATCGAACGCATCGAGCAGCAGGTTGGTGAAGGTCTTGCCCCCGAACGGTGGCTCGAACCAGCGCGAGCGGATGAAATGCGACAGCTTGGTGCGCACCTCTTCGCGGGTCGGCTCGTCGAGCGCCTCGACCTTGTCCGTGCTCCGCCCCGCCGCCATCCACGCGAGCGGCATCGCCCAGGCCTTCGAAAAGCGCGATTTCGGCGCCGCCTCGGTATCGATCAGCGCCTCGACATCCGCCGACGTCATCCACAGGTCGGTCAGCGGATCGAGGCTCTGGCCGGTTGCGATCGCCTGCGCGAGGAAGATGCCGTTGATCCCGCCCGCACTGGCGCCGGCGATGATGTCGGCCAGCACACGCACCCGGATCGCGGCGTGGTCTTCGATCTCCTGGAGCAGGGCGTGGTACACGCCCTGGCTGCCGCCCTTCGGCGCCTCGCCGTCATGGAATGCGCGGCTCGCGCAGACCAGACGCCAGATCTCCTTGGTGATCCCGTGCATGTAGACCGCCAGGCTGATCCCGCCATAGCAGACGAGCGCCAGCCGCAGTTCCTTCTCGCGCATTCCACATCCTCGTCCGGGTATCGATTACAGAGCCAGGGCCTTGGGTTGCAGTATAGCCCATATCGGCAGGTGATCCGATGCCTTCCGCGCCGCGGGGCTCGCATGCACGCCGCAATCGACGACGGTGAGGTCACGCGAGACCATGATCCGGTCGAGCCGCGCGACCGCCCGCCGCGAATGGAAACTCGCGCCCGTTTCGGCAAACGCATAGTCGCGCCCGAAATCGCGCAGGCATCCGGCACCCGCGCTCCATTCGTTGAGGTCGCCCATCATCACCGTCGGATGGCGATGCGCGCAGGTATCAACATGGTTCATGATCGCCGCCGCCTGCTTGCGCCGCCACAAACCCGACAGATCGAGATGCATGCCGAGCACGCGGATCGTCCCGCCGGCGAGTTGCACGTCCGCCATCACCGCCCCGCGCGGCTCCAGCGCCGGCAGGTGCAACGGTTCGCTGGCGACCACCCGCGCCGACTTGCGGACGAGAATAACGTTGCCGTGCCACCCCATGCTGAGCGCGCGGAGGCCGAAATCGACCGGCTTCCAGTCGCTATGTTCCTCCAGCAGATGATGCGGCAAGACGCACGCCTTCGCGCCGAACCGCCGGTCTGCCTCCTGCAGCGCGATCACGTCCGCGTCGATCTCGCGCAGAACCTCGACCACGCGCTCGGGGTTGCGCCGACGGTCGAGCCCGATGCCCTTGTGGATATTGTAGCTGGCGACCTTGATCATGCGTGGGCCCTATAACGCCGTCCGCGCGACCGCGGTTGCAGCATCACGTTTTCGAAACGAAAAAGTGACCGGGCGAAACGACAAAGTGACCGGCCGAAACGACAGAATGCCCGGATGAAACGGCAAGGAACCCGGTCCGAAACGAAAAAGCGACGGGCGAGCATTCGGTCGCACTGCGGACTCCGTCACGCGGCGACGTCACCGAAGCAGACTGCCACAGGGATGCTTTCATAGTGACGACACGATATCCGGGCGCTGCGACGTTCAGGGCGAAATCCAGGCTGAAGGCGGCGTCGAAGACCGGCGCGAAGATGGCGGCGGCGATGCTCGCCGTGGCGCTGGCGGGCGTGCCGGCGATGGCGGGCCCCACCGTCCGCGACCTGTCGTTGATGACCTATAACGTCCACGGGCTGCCATGGCCGATCACCGACGATCGCTCAGCCGATCTTCATGCGATCGGCGCCCGGTTGCGGTCGATGCGTACCGCGGGCGATCAGCCCGGCATCGTCGTCCTGCAGGAGGCGTTCGTCGCGGATGCCAAGGCGATCGGGGCGACGGCGGGCTATCGCTATGCGGCGTTCGGCCCAGCGGAGGAGTCCGCCGCGCCGGTGCCGCGTACCGATGACGGTTTCGTCGAGGACGGCAGCCGGCTGGTCGGTGAACGGCTCGGCAAGCATGTCGACAGCGGCCTCGCGATCTTCTCCGACTACCCGATCCTCGCGGTGCGGCGCATGGCCTACCCGGTCTGTGCCGGCTATGATTGCCTCGCCAACAAGGGCGCGGTCGCGGCAATGATCGCGGTGCCGGGAATCGCCACGCCGATCGTCGTCGTCGATACGCACCTGAATTCCAACGGAGCCTCGGGTGCCGGATCGCCCCGCGCGATCTATGCCTATCGTCGACAGCTCGATCTGCTGGCGACCTTCATCGGCTCGCTGGGTGCGGGCAATCGCCCGATCCTGGTCGCGGGCGACTTCAACGTCGGGCGCGATCTGGCGCGGCGGACGCAGTTCGATCTTCGCATGCTGGGTGGCGCGGCGTCGTTGCAGACCGCGGTCGCGACCTGCCGGATCGCCCCGAGATGCACGGTCGCGGAGCCGGCGGGGATGGCGATCTCGATCGGTCGCGGCAAGGACTGGATGATGTACCGCGATTCCCCGACGGTCCGCATCCGTCCGGTCGCGCTGGCGGCGCCGTTCGGCCGCGCCGCTGACGGAACGATGCTGTCCGATCACGTCGGCGTATCCGTACGCTACCGGATCGATACCCTCGCCCCGCCCGCCGTGCCGACGACCACGCTCGCGAGCCGCTGACCGGCGGGAGTTATTGCACCGTCGAGCCCGAGGGGGCTCCAGGGCTTGTTCCCCGCCGGAGGGGCTCAGGCTTTATTCAGCGTCAGGGTCGCTTCCAGGCCGCCATGGGGATGATTGGCGAGGTCCAGGCGCGCGCCGATCGCGGCGGCCTGCGCGCGGGCGATGGTGAGGCCGATCCCGGTTCCATCGCCGCTCGACCGCGACGTGTCGGCGCGGACGAACGGGTCGAATGCGTGCGCCAGCATGTCTTCGCTCATCCCGGGGCCGTGATCGCGGACGGTGACGATCACCGTCTTGCCCGCCCGCCGCGCCGCGATATGGGCGTCGCCGCCATGCTTGATCGCGTTATCGACGAGGTTCGACAGGCACCGGGTGAGCGCGTCGGGGCGTACGCGGACGGTTTCGCCGCAGGGCTGCGTGAAACGGACGGCATGGCCGAACTCCGCGGCGTCGTCGGCGATGCTCGACAGCACGGAATCGAGATCGACCGTCGACCAATCCTCGGCGCTGTCACCGCTCCGGGCGAGGTCGAGGCCGCGTTTCATCATCGCCAGCGTCGCCGACAGGTCCGCGACGAGGCGGTCGCGCAACGGCTCGTCCTCGACCTGTTCGAGGCGGAGGCGCAGGCGGGTCAGTGGTGTCTGCAGGTCGTGGCTGATCGCGGCCAGGATGCGGGTGCGCTCGCGCAGGCCGGCGCGGACCCGCTCCTGCATCAGGTTGAAGGTGGCGAGCGCGGCGCGCACGTCGGTCGGGCCGGTTTCCAGCACCGGCTCGGCATCGATCGACCGCGCGAACGCGTCGGCGGCGGCGGACAGGCGGCGCAAGGGGGCGGTCGCCAGGCGCGCGACAATCAGCGACAGGGCCAACGCCGCGGCGATGACGAGCAGCAGGAACAACCGGTCGGTGGTCCAGCTCGGCGGTGCGGGCAGTTGCGGCAGGTTGAGCGCGACGACCAGCGAGCGGCCGTCCAGGACCGTCGCCATCAGCCAGCAGTCGAGCACCAGCGGCTGGATCCCGGCCGTGCGCGGGCGCTCCTGCAACGGGTCCTTGACCTGGCACGCGGCGGCGGGCGCAGGCGAGATCGTGACGGCCGCGCCCGGTGCGCGTCGTGCGGCGAGCATCTCGCTCAGCGTGCTGTTCGGATCGATCAACGGCCGTGTCCGGCCATCGACGAGATGCGCACCGACGAGCCGGCCGTCGCTGAGGTTGCGCAGCGTGCCTTGGGGATCGCGGTGGAGGCGGCCGAGGACGTCGAGCGCGCTGGCGATCACGCGCTCGTCGCGGATCCGCATGAACTCGCCGCGACGGCCTTGTTCTGCGATCAGCAGCGCGCCGACCGAGGCGATCAGGATGCCGACCGCGAGGATCAGCGCGATCCGGCCGGTCAGCGAGCCGGCGAAGCGCACCATCCGGGCAATGACGGGCTTCATCCGAACGTGACGGTGGCGGCGAGCATATAGCCTTGGCCGCGGACCGTGAGGATCAGGTCCTCGCCGTCGGGTCTCAGCTTCTGGCGCAGGCGACTGATCTGGTTGTCGATCGTCCGGTCGTACGAGGCGGTCGCGGCGCGGGCGGGGACGAGTGCCTCGCGCGACAGCGGATGCCCCGCGGCATGGACCAGGCGGGAGAGCATGTCGAACTCGGCGGCGGACAGCATGACGACGTTGTCGCCGGGGGCGAGCAGGCGACGCTTGACGAGATCGAGCCGCCACCGGCCGAACGTCGCGATCCGCGCCGGTGCCGCCGTACCGACGTCGCGGGCACCGCGGCGGAGCAGGTTGCGGACGCGCGCGGTCAGTTCGCGCGGCTCGAACGGCTTGGTGAGATAGTCGTCGGCGCCCAGTTCCAGGCCGAGCACCCGGTCGATCGCACTGTCGCGCGCGGTGACCATGATGATCGCGCCCGGATAGCCCTCGCCGCGCAGTTCGCGGCACAGCGTCAGCCCGTCGCCGTCGGGCAGCCCGAGATCGAGGACGATGAGGTCGATGCTGTGCGCCGCCAGCGCCGCGCGGATCCCCGCAATGTCGCCGGCGGCGGTCAGCGCATAGCCCTCTCGCGCCAGCTGTGCGGTCACCAGGTCGCGAATATCGGCGTCGTCGTCCGCGATCAGGAGGTGAGGGCGGTCCGCCGCCGTGCCGGGCATCATGTCGTCATCCATCCGATCGGGCGGCGTCATGTCGAGGCCGTGGCGCAGGCATAGCCCGCCCGGCCTGGCATGCCCACCCGCACCCCGCGCAACCTGGTCACCCGGCTCAACCCGTTCAAAGCGTGTCGTCCGACCCGATCGCCTGGTACAGCGTCACGCGGTTCTGGAGATCGGTCAGCACGGTGGTGATCGCGCTCTGCCGGGCGGAATACAGCGTGCGCTGTGCGACGAGCGCGGTGAGGAAGCTGTCGGTGCCCTCGCGGTATCGTGCCTCGCTGATCGTGTAGCTCTTCTGCGCGGCGGCGACGAGATCGGCCTGCGCGGCACGCTGGCGGGCGATCGTACCGCGTCGGGCTAGGCCGTCGGCGACGTCGCGATACGCGGTCTGGGCTGCCTTGCGGTAGGCGGCGAGGTAATAGTCGACCTGCGCCCGCGCGTAATCGAGGTTGCCGCGATTGGTCCCGCCGAGGATCGGCACGCTGGCGGACGGCGTCGCGGACCAGGTCGAACCCGAGAACAGGCTGGTCAGCGCGGTGCTCGCGACGCCGAGCGCGCTGGTCAGCGAGATCGTCGGAAAGAATGCCGCGCGCGCCGCACCGACATTGGCGTTGGCCGATTTCAGCTGGTGCTCGGCCTCGACCACGTCGGGTCGGTCGAGCAGCACGGTCGAGGACAGCCCGGCGGGCACGGTGGCGATACCCGTATCGAGCGCGTCGAGACTGGCGGGCAGCAACGCGTCCTCGACCGGCGCACCGACCAGCAGCTCCAGCGCGTTGCGGTCCTGCGCGACCTGCGTCGTGTATTGCGCCACGTCCGCCCGCGCCTGGGCCAGCAAGGTCCGCGCATCCGCGGGGTCGGAGCCGCTCACCAGCCCGACATCGTGCAGTTCGTCGTTGAGCTTGACCGTGCGCGCGCTGCTGGCGACCTGGGCGTTGGCGACCGCCAGCAGGTCGCGGTCGGAGAGCAGCGTCAGATACGCGGTGGCGGTCTCGGCAACGACGGTGAAGCGCGTGTTCCGCGCCCCGCTCTCGGTCCCGAGATAGGTCTCGAACGCCGCGCGCGACAGGTTCTTCTGGCGCCCGAACAGGTCGAGCTCGAAGCCGCTGATCCCGACGCTGCCGGAAAACAGCGTACTGGAGCCGGCCGAGGCGGTGCCGCCGCCGGTCACCGCCCGGGTGATGCTCGCGCCGCCATCGGCCGACAGCGTCGGCAGCTGGCTCGACTTCTGCACGCGGTATTGCGCGCGCGCCGAGGCGACGTTGGCGACCGCCTGGGCGAGGTCCTGGTTGTTGGCCAGCGCGCGTTCGATGACGGTCCGCAACCGGGCATCGACGATCAGCGACCGCCACGGCATGCCCGCCTTCGCGTCGGGGTTTGCCGCATAGGCGGCCCCGCTCGGCCATTGCGGCGGCACGAAATCGGCGACCGAGCGGACATAATGGGGCGCGAGATTGCACCCGGCGAGCGCGGTGGCCGCGATCAGCGCCGCCGCGATACGCACGCGGATCATGCCGCTTTCTCCTTCTTGCCGTGGAACAGTCGGGCGACGATGACGAAGAACATCGGCACGTAGAAGATCGCCAGCACGGTCGCGGTCAGCATGCCGCCGACCACCGCGGTGCCGATCGCGATCCGGCTGTTGGCCCCCGCACCGGTCGCGACCGCGAGCGGGAACACGCCGAAGATGAACGCGAGGCTGGTCATCAAAATCGGGCGAAGCCGGGTCCGCGCCGCCTCCAGTGCGGCATCGACCACGTCCTTGCCGTCGCGCCGCGCCTCTTCCGCGAACTCGACGATCAGGATCGCGTTCTTGGCGGCAAGCCCGATCGTGGTGATCAGCCCGACCTGGAAGTAGATGTCGTTGTCGAGCCCGCGCATCGTCACCGCGATCACCGCGCCGATGATCCCGAGCGGCAGCACCAGCAGCACCGCGATCGGCACCGACCAGCTCTCGTACAGCGCGGCGAGGCACAGGAAGACGATCAGGACCGACAGCCCGTACAGCATCGGCGCCTGTCCGCTGGCCTGGTTCTCCTGGAACGACAGCCCCGCCCAGGCATAGCCGGTGCCGGGTGCCAGTTGCTTCTGCAGCTTGATCATCTCCTTCATCGCCGCACCCGAACTGCCGCCCGCGGCCGGCTCGCCCTGGATTTCATAGGACGAGCGACCGTTGAAGCGGGCGACGCTGTTCGGGCCCTTCTCCCACGACATCGTCGCGATCGCCGAGAACGGGACCATCGTGCCGCTGGAGGTGCGGACGAACCAGCCGTCAAGGTCGTTCGGCAGCATCCGGAACGGCGCGTCGGCCTGCATGTAGACGCGCTTCACCCGGCCCCGATCGACGAAATCGTTGACGTACACGCCGCCCCAGGCGCTCGACAGCACGTTGGTCACGTCGTTCTCGGTCAGCCCGAACACCGCGAGCTTGGCATCGTCGAGCGTCACGCGAAGCTGAGGCGTGTCGGGCAGCGTGGAGGCGCGGACCTGCGCGAGCTTGGAATCCTTGTTGGCCGCCGCGATCAGCTTGTCGCGCAGCGCGACGAAAGCATCCCGGCTGAGCCCGCTCGTGTTGGTCAGCTCGAACGTGAAGCCGTTGGACTGGCCCAACCCGGAAATAGCGGGTGGGGTCAGCGGAATGACGGTCGCATCGCGGATCTGGCTGAAGCTCTTCATCGCGCGGGCATTGATCGCCGATGCGCTCTGGCTCGCATCCTTGCGCTCGTCGAACGGCGCGAGGCTGGCAAAGGCCATGCCGGCATTCTGCCCCGATCCGCTGAACCCGAATCCAGTGATGCTGAAGGCGTTGGCGACCGTCCCCTTCTCGTGATCGGTGAAATAGCTCTGGACGCGGTCGCGTACGGCCTCGGTCCGCTCGTTGGTGGCACCGGCGGGCAGCGTGTACATCACCATCACCTGCCCCTGATCCTCGGTCGGCAGGAAGCTGGTCGGCAACCGGAGGAACAGCACGGCGAGGACGATCGTGATGACGCCGACCACCGCCATGTGCAGCCCGCGCCGGCCGATCACCGCGCGCGTCGCTCCGACGTACCGATGCGTCGAGCGATCGAACCACCGGTTGAACTTGCCGAACACGCCGCGCCGTTCCAGCGGATCGCCATGCGTCGGCTTGAGCAAGGTCGCAGTCAGGGCAGGGGTGAGGACGAGCGCGACCAGCACCGACAACAGCATCGCCGACACGATCGTGACCGAGAACTGGCGATAGATCACGCCGGTCGATCCACCGAAGAACGCCATCGGCAGGAACACCGCCGACAGGACGAGCGCGATGCCGACCAGGGCCGATCCGATCTCGCTCATCGACCGGATCGTCGCCTCGCGGGGGTTCAGGCCTTCCTCGGCCATCACCCGCTCGACATTTTCGACCACGACGATCGCGTCGTCGACCAGCAACCCGATGGCGAGCACCATCGCAAACAGGGTGAGCGTGTTGATCGAATAGCCGCACACCGCCAGCACCCCGAACGTGCCGAGCAGCACGACCGGAACCGCGATCGCCGGGATCAGCGTCGCCCGCCAGTTCTGGAGGAAGACGAACATCACGACGATCACCAGGATGATCGCGATCACCAGCGTCTCGACGACTTCCTCGACCGACAGTTTGACGAACGTGGTGGTGTCGCGCGGATAGGCGATGGCATAGCCGGCGGGCAGGTTGGTCGACAGTTCGGCCATCCGCGCCTTCACGGCGGTCGCGGTCTCCAGGGCATCTGCCCCGGTCGCCAGCTGGATCGCCATCCCCGACGCCGGATGGCCGTCGAGTTCCGCCGAGGAGTTATAGCTGTCCTGTCCCAGTTCGACGCGGGCGACGTCGGACAGGCGGACGATCGATCCGTCGGTCTTGGTCTTCAGCACGATCGCACGAAACTGGTCGGGGGTCGTCAGGCGTGATTTGGCACGGACGGTGGCATTCAGCATCTGCCCCTTCACCGCGGGCAATGCGCCGACCTGTCCGGCCGAGACGTCGACGTTCTGCGCCTGGATCGCGCTCTGCACGTCGGACGGCATCAACTGCACCGCCGCGAGCTTGGTCGGATCGAGCCACACGCGCATCGCATATTGCGCGCCGAACACCTGGGTCTGGCCGACGCCGTCGACGCGCGCGAGATCGTCCTGGAAATTGCTGACTAGGTAATCGGCGATGTCGTTCGCAGTGGCCTTGTCGGTCTTGTCGTACAGCGCGACGATCATCAGGAAGTCGCTGTTCGACTTCGACACGGTGACGCCCTGCGACGTCACCGCGCTCGGCAGGCGCGCCTCCGCCTGCTGGACCTTGTTCTGCACCTGGACCTGCGCGGTATCCGGATCGGTGCCCTTGACGAAGGTGACGGTGATCGAGGCCGATCCCGACGAATCCGAACTCGACTGGAAATACTGCAGGCCGTCGATCCCGGTCAGCTGCTGTTCGATCACCTGCGTCACGCTGGTTTCCAGCGTTTCGGCGGAGGCGCCCGGATAGGTGGCGCTGATCGATATCGTCGGGGGTGCGACGTCGGGATATTGCGCGATCGGCAGCGAGCGCAGTCCCGCGACCCCGCCGAGCATGATGACGATCGCGATCACCCACGCGAAGATCGGGCGTTCGACGAAGAAGCGGCTGATACCCATGTCAGTTGGTGGTCCCGAGCTTGACGGCGACCGGCTTCACGGTCGCGCCGGCCTGTGCCTTGTCGACCCCCTGGACGATCAGCCGGTCGCCGGCCTTCAGTCCGGCGGTGACGATCCATTTGTCGCCGACCGCCTGCGCGGTCGTGACCTGGCGGAGCGCGACCTTGTTGTCGGTGCCGACGACCATCGCGGTGGCGTTGCCCTTGGCGTCGCGGGTGATGCCCTGCTGTGGTGCGAGGACCGCGTTGCGGATCACGGTCTGCGGCACCGTCAAACGCACGAACATCCCGGGCAGCAACAGGCCCTTGGGGTTCGCGAACCGCGCGCGCAGCGTAACGGTCCCGGTGGTCGTATCGACGACGGCCTCGCCGAACTGGATCGTTCCGGTCTGCGGATAGGCGCGACCGTTTTCCAGCGACAGGCGGACGGTGGTGCTCGCCGGCAGCGCTTCGCCGGTGGCAAGGCTTTGTCGCAGATCGTAAAGCGCGCTGCTCGATTGCTGGATATCGACGAAGATCGGATCGAGCTGGGAGATCGTCGCCAGCGCCGTGGTCTGCGCCGCCGTGACGAGCGCACCCTGGGTATAGGTCGATCGACCGATCCGCCCCGAAATCGGCGCATAGACCCGCGTGAAGCCCAGGTTGACGTTCGCGGTGCGCAGGTTGGCGCGATATTGCGCAATGCTCGCGCTCGCCTGCCTCGACGTCGCGACGGCATCGTCGACGTCCTGCCGCGCGACCGCATCCGCGCTTTGCAGGCGGTTATACCGCTGCACCTTGGCCTGTGCGGTGACGGCCGAGGCCTGCGCGCTCGCCAATTGTGCGGCGACCTGGTCCCGGGTGGCCCGGTACAGGCGGGAATCGATCTGGTACAAGGGCTGGCCGGCGCGGACCAGCGTGCCCTCGGTGAACAATCGGGCCTTGATGATCCCGTCGACCTGGGGACGTACCTCCGATATCGCGGTGGCCGCCGTTCGACCGGTCAGTTCGGTCGTGGTCGTTACCGGCTCCGTCTTCAGCGTGACGATGCCGACCTCGGCGGGGGGCATTTTGGGCATACCCTCCTTGGACGATCCGCACCCCGCAAGGGGTACGGCCAGCGTCAGCAACAGAGCGGTCAGAGGATGCGGCCTCGACGGGATCATGATCTTGGCCTGCTCAGCGCGCGCAGCGCTGGCGTTTGCCGCGGGCGTCGCGGTACGTATTCGACTTCGCGTCGTAGGATGCGTTCGACCGGCGGCAGGGGCTGACGGTCTTCTTGCTCTGCACGGTCTTCTTGGTCTGGACCGCACGGCGGGCGTTGGTGCTGGCCGGGGCGGTGCGCGTATTAGCGCGATCGCTCACGCGCACGGACGACGTGGAACGCGACGGCTCCGCGTGCTGCGGAGCGGCGGCCATCGCGACGATGGCGGCAGCGAGTTCGAATGCGATCATGGGGAGAACCTTTTGCTGATGGTCCTCCGCAGCTAGGCGGTCCGGCGGCCTCCAAACATGCTCGCGGGGTAAGCAAACGTAAGCGTTTGTAACGGTCGGCACGCCGGACGTAGCGAACCCGTCGGTGCGTCCGGGCGCCGCTCGTCGGGGCGGTTCACGTCACGGCGATCGGGTCCAGGACGATGGCGGTGCGCTCCGCGAGATCCTCGATGACCGCCACGTAGCGTTTGAAATGCGGTGTCGCGCGGTGCGCCGTCACGGCGGCACCATCGACATAGAGCTCGTCCAGGACGAACCGCCCGGGATCGTCGCGATCGCGCCATATGTCGTAGCGCAGATTGCCTGGCTCGGCCCGGCTCGGTGCCGCCATTCCGTCCAGCAGGGCTTTCAAGTCGTCCGTCTTGCCTGCGCGTGCGGTCAGGATCGCCACGATTTTTACGCTCGTCATGCTGCATCGTCTCCCTGTTCGTATCTGCGCTCGTACCGTCGGTCTCGTCGGCACGCACGCCCGATAACCTAGGCCAGTCATGGACCTTTATTTATACTCGACAGTCAGCTTTGCACTGGATAGTTCAAAAATATCAAGCGGGCGAGGGCGCTGTGCTGTCAGGATCGATCCCATGGTCCGGCACGGCGTTCGGCGTGCGGTCGTCACGGCTTGATACATCGTCGTCGAGGAAGCGTGACCATGACCGAACCCGCCAATGATTCAATCGTGCTGTTCTTTACCCCCGGAACATGTTCCCGCGTGACGCTGAATGCGCTGGAGGAACTGGGTCTGCCGTTCGAGGCGCGACCGATCGACATCTTCAAGGGGGCGCAGCGCCGGCCGGACTATCTCGCGATCAATCCCAAGGGGAAGGTTCCGGCGTTGCTGGTCGGCGAGGCGGTGTTGACCGAGACGCCGGCGATCCTGTTGTGGCTGCACGAGACGTATCCCGCGGCTGGCCTGATTCCCGGCGAGGATGCGGTGTCGCGTGCACAGGCGTTTGCCGACATCGTCTGGTGCTCGAATACCTTGCACCCCCTGGTCCGTGCGGTCCTCATGCCGCAGCGCATGACGCTCGGCGATCCCGATCCCGTTCGCGCGGCGGCGCTGGCGCAACTGACGCCCGAACTCGATCTGATGCAGCGTCGCCTCGGCGAGAATGCCTGGTGGTTCGGGGCGGACTGGTCGATCCTGGATGTGTATCTCGCCTGGATCACGGGCATGTGCATCGGGGCGAAGGTCGATATGGGGGGCTATGGCGCGCTGCTCGCGCATATGGGGCGAGTGCGCGACCGGCCCGGTTTCCGGCGGGCGCTGGCGCGCGAGCAGGACGCGCTGGATACGGCCGGCATCGTGCTTCCCGGCGGACGACTCTAGGGATGCGGCGCGGGGCCGCCTATTTCGCCATCGCGAGCAGGGGCGCCATGCGCCTGGCCGCGAACGGCGGAAGCTTGGCGGCCCTGGCTGCGGCCAGATTGGCCGACGGTCCGTTCCCGACCTGGATCAGGGCGACCATCCCCATCGCGTAATGCGGCCGGCACTCGATTCCATAGAGGCCGGGCGTCGAGACGGTCAGCGCGAACTCCTTGTTGATCTGGCCCTTCGATGTCGTGACGCCAGCTGGCAGCATCGTGGGAATCGTCTCGGCATTGTGACTGGGATCGGTCGGCAGAAAACGTACCGTGTCACCCGGCATCACCTTCACGAACGCGGGCTCGAAGACCATCACGCCCGCAGCGCCTTGATTACGCATATGGACGATCACGTCCTTCGCCGCGGCCGGTGCGCCGGCGGTCGCGCAGGTGATCGCGAGGGCGAGGATCGGAACGGCTGAAACTCTACGCATGCTCATACTCCAGGCGGCCGGGCAGGATCCCGGCCGATATCGGCGAAACAGGTTGGGAGAGGGGCCCGCCCCGATCGCGCGACGATCGGGGCGGGGGGCAGGGGCAGGGGGCAGGGGGCAGGGGGCAGCCAGGGCGCGAGAACTTGCAGCGACCCTAGCGGTTCTGCGCCTTGTCCTTGACGTTCAGTTCGAGCTTACCCGTCGTCGGGTCGAGATAGTCGCGATTGTCGGTGCAGGCCCATTCCTGCGGCTCGTTGCGCCGTTCGATCCCGCGCACGAACTTCCGGGGTTCGAGCGCGTAGGGCTTTTTGAAGATGGTATCGTCGTACAGCGTCGTCTGGATTTCCAGCGTATTGAAGTCGAGCAGACGCATGCGTTCGACCAGTCGGAGGTTGGGGCCGTGTGGGCCGAAGATCACGCCGGATACCGGCGAGTGATCGCCCTGTGGTCGGAGCTTCTCGCTCAACCGTCCCAGTTGAAATACCGAATCGGCGGCAATGCCGGTGGTGTCGACGACCAGCGTATCGCCCTCCCAATGGCCGATCGACTCCCCGAGATAGGAGGGATTGGGTTCCTCGGTGTGCTTGCGCCCGTCGGTATGGATGAACCGCGTCATGCCCGACGTCTCGATGTAGAGCGCGATCATTCCCGGTGACTGGAAGAACTTCATGGGCATGCCGCCGATGTTCTGCACGAACGGCATGCCCAACGGCTTGCAGTTGGTGAACGGGCTGTCTTCGGCCGGCTTGTAGGCCTTGATATAGGCAAGTGCCGAAGGCGTGTAGTCGGGCGGCGTCGTGAAATTGTCCGCGATCGGCGCGATCGACTGCCACGTGCCTTGCCAGAAATCCGGCCGGTTGGCGATCTCCTGCCAGGCTTTGGCCTGTTCGGCGGCCGATCGCGGCACCGCAGGCGTCTCTGCGGTCTGCTGGGCTCGGCCGGCATCGACCGCAAGCGTCAAAGCCGCGAGCGAACACAGGCCACCGCACACCGCGCGGACCAGGGGCTTCTTCATCCGAGGCGCTGGAATGTCGATCATTTATAGGGTTGTCCCTGCGGTTTGGTCGGTACCTGGCTGGGACCGCCTGCGAGTGCCTGTCCGGTCGAGCCAGCCGGATCTCCCAGAATTTTACCCTTGGCCGTGAAGACCGTCTGGATCGCGCCGATCGACGAGCCGTCGCGGCCCGGATGCACGTCGACCGTTATCTTGTCGCCGGCCTTGATGTCGCTGGCGTTCCAGCCCCAGCGGCTCATCATGTTGGGGCTCGATCCGACGAGAGCCCATTGCTCGGTCGTGCCATTTGCCTTTTTGACGATCACGATCAGCCAGGTGTGGGGGTTGGCCCAGGTGAATTCGCGGACCGTGCCGGTGATCGCCGTCAGCTTGCCCATGTCGAACTTGCCGAACGAGTGATGCGCGTCGGCGGTCTGCGCGAAGGTCGTCGCCAGCGCGACGAGCGCGAGCCCCCAGCGACGCGCGCGGGATCGTGGTGTGTCGGTCATGATAGTCTCGTCATCGAAAATGGGGGAGCGAAGGAACAGGAGGTCATGCTTTGGCCTTTCTCAGCTGGCGCGGGCGGATCCCGTAGCGGCCGACGGACATGATCCCGTTGGGATCCACCGCGTCCTTGATCGTCTCCAGAAAGTCGCGCAGCGCATGGTCGTTGTAGGAATAGGTCTCCATGACCACGTCGTAGAAGGCCGGCGCCGTGCGATACTCGCCCCAGCCATGCTCGGCCGCCACCGCGACGAGTTCGCGGACGATTTCGCGGACCTTCGCATTGACCGCGGTCGACCGGGTGACCGGCAAACCCATCGCGAACAGGAAAGCGCGCTCGAAGATCGAGGACGGGAATTGCAACGGCGGGGAGGGCAGCTTGTACTTGCGCGCGATCGCCGCGAACACGTCCATCGCCTCGATCGCGGCCTCGCCGGTCCGCGGAATGACCGGCGAGAAGAAGACATGGCCGACCACGTCCTCGCCCTCGTACGAGATCATCGGCCCCATGCTGAAGGTGCGCAGCGACGGGATGCCGAGCGGCCCGGTATCGAACAGCCCGGCCAGCTCCGCCGCCGGCAGCGGCAGCGTGCGGATAGCGTTCAGCGTGAACTGCGCACTCGGGACGGCGGCGCCGATCGCGTCGCGGATACAGTCCCATTGCGCCGTTATGAGCTTGCCCGGGCCATAGAGATTGAACTCGCAGGCCCAGAACGGAACGCCCGCAGCCTGCGCCGCCACGTCGAGCTTGGTCATGTCGGCGCCGGCAGGATCGTTCAGGACGGCGGATATGCGCGGATCGATCTGCGGGGGAACGCCGCCGACGATATGCGCAGCGTCACCGCGAACGCCGGTGGTCGGGCTGGACAACGTCCAGAGGCCCTGCACGATCTTGCTCTGCTCGAGCCGGCCGATGACGTCGACGAGCGGGATCAGGTCGCGGAATTTCGGAACGGTGACCACGCCGGTCGCGAAATTCTCGGGCGGCGGCATCAGCCAGAAGCCCATCTTCGTGACCACGCCGAAGTTCGATTGCTTGAACAGCCCGTCGATCCGCGGACCGAACCCGGGCCGGAATTGCTGCCACGTCCTGGCGTTGGGCATGGCGCCCATGCCGGTCCGCATCATCCGGCCGTTGGGGAGAACCACCTCGATGCCGCACTGCGCATCGAAATGATTGCGGTACGACGCGAGCGTGACGCCGACGCCGCCGTCCAGCGCGTTGCCGATCAGGCTGCCCCAGCCCGGGCTGGGACAATCGATCCACAGCTTCAGGCCCTTTTCCTGGATGTAGCTGTAGAGATCGAAATAGCTGACCCCGGGCTCGACCACGACATAGCCGTTGCGTTCGTCGATCTCGACGATCCGGTTCATCCGCTTCAGGTCCAGCACGACGCTGCCCGCGACCGCAGGGGCGGCACCGCCGTAGCCGAGATTCTTGCCGGTCGAGATCGGATAGACCGGGATCTTGTACCGGTTGGCGATCTTGATCAGTTCGACGACCTGCTCCGACGTATCGGGCGCGACCGCTGCCGAGGCGGTCGGCTCCGCGGCCTCGTCCCACATCACCGAATAGGAATCGCGATAGAGTTCGAGATCTTCGTCGCTGGTGAAAAGCCACTCGTTGCCGACGATCGCGGCAAACGCCTTCAGCGCTGCGGTGAAATCGGCCTGGCTGACGTTGGGAGGCAATTTCATGACCAGGCTTTCATGCGATCAAGGCGTGACGGAGCGCTGCTCGACTTCTGCATCGTCCAGGCGTGCAGCGTTCCATCCTGCCGTGACGGCCGGTAGTGGCGGGCAGGGACCGAAGGAGACGTGCCCGAGGGGTGCGCGGCGTTCAGGAAGGCGACCGCGTCCTGCAAGCGCGCGCCGTCATCCAGGTCCGCGTCATCCAGGCCCGAACCATCCAGGTCTGCGGAGCGGCGTCCGCTTCGCGCCGTCAGGCGATAGCCGTGATCCCAGGCAATCCGCTCGACGCAAAACAACGTCGCGCCCGAGGTGACCCCGGCAAGGACGTGGCTGTCGCGCAGCACGCGAACCAGCGCTGCATGGCCGACGGCATCGAGCCGGATGCCGACGATCGGGAGCGTTCGTGCCCTGGCCGCGACGAAGGTCGCCAACAGCCGCGGCATCTCGACGCCGTGATCGACGAGGAGCGCATCGATCGGCCGCGGCGCGGCGTGATATCCGATAACCTGCGCGGAGGCCGCGGATCCGACGGAGCAGGCGATCGACGCGGCGATCATGCCGGAGCCGAGAACGGTCCGTCGCGTCATCGAGGGGCGATCGACGACAGCGACATCGATCGCGGAAGCGTCGTTTCGATGGCCAGTGCTCATGGCAGTGCTCATGGCACTGTTCATGCCGGTGTTCATGGCCGTGTCCTCGCGGGAACAGCCCGCTTGTGCGGCGCGGTGAGATAGGTCGCCAATTGCGCCAGTTCGGCGTCGGTGATCTCGGTCTTCCGGAAGGACGGCATGAAGGACACGCCGTTCCGGACTGCCAATTTCACGTATTCGGCAGTCAGATCGGTGCGTTGCAACAATATCGCAGCCGGATTTCCCTGATATTTGCGCTGTAGAGCGATGCTGCCTGGCCCCGTCGCGGGGGTGTGGCAATCGCTGCACCATTTCCGGTAAATCTTTTCGCCCGACACCGATGCGACAGTGTTCAGCGCGGCAGGGGATTGTTTGGCAGTCGCCAGTTGCGTCCCCGCCGCGCTGCCGAGCAAGGAGAGCAGTACAAGAAGCTGTAGTCTACTCATCATAGCGCGTTCCGGGCCCGACCCTGTGCGGGGCCGCTCATGTTCGAATTTCCATGACCTTCATGCGGTCCATGAGAGTATGCACGACGCCTGTTTGCCTCGGTGTCGCTATCCGAAACGACACTCGGACGGTTATTCCGACCGACCGGATGCAAGCTATTCAGGCTGATCGCGCACGATGCTCTGGAGAGAAAACGTCATCCTGCGAAACTAGCAGGCGCCTTGCCTCAAGATAGGTGCATGAATTGGCACCATCTTTAGGGGAACGTCGGGAAGGGCAACGTCGTGAAGAGGCCAGGTCCGGACGGCTCAGGCGA
This sequence comes from Sphingomonas faeni, assembly GCF_024273235.1. GTDB lineage: Bacteria > Pseudomonadota > Alphaproteobacteria > Sphingomonadales > Sphingomonadaceae > Sphingomonas > Sphingomonas faeni_A. Next base: position 30,402 of record NZ_JANBVH010000015.1, read on the forward strand.
AACTGAAGCTGCGGCTGACGAACCAATACACGCCTTCGAGCACCAGGAACGACGCGCAGACATCGACCACGATCGGCCTCGGAAAGGTCAGCTTGAACCGTCTGAGCAGCGTGACGGCGCCGACCAGAGTCGTGACGACGGTGAGCTGGCCGATCTCGACGCCGAGGTTGAACCCGACGAGCAGTTCGGCAAGCTTTGCCGGCGGTATCGCTTCGTTGAGCAGGTCGGCGGCGAACCCGAAGCCGTGGATGAGGCCGAAGATCAGCGTGACGACGAGCCGCAGGCGGCCGGCATCGCGGACATGGCCTGCGACCATAAGATAGTTGGCGGAGAACAGCCCGGCGCCCAGCAGCAGGGTGAACGGGAGCAAGCCGATGCCGAGCAGCTTGAGGCCTGCCATCGCCAGCAATGCACCACCCGTCCAGAGCGCGAAGAGCCCCGGCCGCTGGATCTGCACGGCAAGATTCTCGACCCCGATCAGCGCGATCGTCAGTGCGACCAGCGCATCGATGAACTCCGCGTGCGGACGGATGATGCCGGTGACGGCGAGCGCCAGCGTCAGGCTGTGCCCCAGCGTGAAGCCGGTGATGACGAAGATGAGATCCTTGAACCGGCGCGAGATCAGGACCAGCCCGAGCAGGAAGCTCATATGATCGATGCCGGTGAAGATGTGCATGAGGCCCATCTTCACGAAGGTCGGGAAACCGGCGCCCTCGATCTCGCCGCCCTGCGCCTTGCCGAGGTCGATCGTCTGGGAATCGGCGGTCAGCACGTCCTCGACGAAATCGCCCTTGGCGGTCTGGATCTGTGCAAGGTTCACATGGGTCGGGACCAGTTCGAAGAATGCGCCATCACGCAGCATGATCCCTTCCGCGGAGGGACAATCGTAGAAGAACTCGACCCGGCGATAGCCGGTGACGGCCGCGACTGGCCGGGGTTTGCCGGTCAGTGCACAGGCCTTGCCCTGCGCGGTCGCCCCGAGCTTCGGCGTCAGATAGGCGATCAACTGGGGATTGTTCGGCGGGCGGCCATCGCCGGTCAGCCGGCGTGCCTCGAGGTCGGACACCGAGAACGTCAGGTGCACCGAACTGCCGTCGACCAGCCAGGTCGAATGGGATTCGGAACGCGTGTGTGCGCTGGCCGGCGAGCCCTGCCAGAGGAGCATCGCCGCCACGGCCAGCAGCCACCGGCCGATCGTGCGCGTCATCTCCGTGCGCGTCATCTCCGTGCGCGTCATCTCCGTGCGCGTCATCATCGTGCGCGTCATCATCGCAGGTCCGGCGCGATTTTGATGTCGGCACGCTTTTTCAGGAAGCGTTGGTTGCCCTCCTGGAGACGTGCGACCTTGTCGGCGAGAAAGTCTCGAAGCACCTGGTCTCGCGCCTCGGCATAGGGTGTCGCGACCGGACGCGTGTTGCGGACCATCTGGAGAATGTGGATTCCGCCGGGGGTCTGGATGGGGTCCGAGATCGCGCCATCGGCCAAGCCGAGCGCCACCGCGAAGACCGGCTTGCCGAGATGCTCTTGCGCGGCGAAATAGAATTCCTCGCCGTCGTCGACCCGACCGGTCGTCAGCAGTCCCGCCGCGGCGGGCGACGCACCGTTGCGCAGCGCCGTCACCGCGCGTCGTGCGTCGACACCGCCCGGCGCGCGCCATTCGTGCAAGGTCATCAGACCCTCCGTCGCGTATTTCGCGCGGTGGGCGTCGTACCAGCCGCGCAGCTCGTCCTCGGCCGGCTTGGCGGTCGTCGCGTCCTGCGCGATCTGGCCTTCGGTTGCCTGGACGAGCGCCTGGCGAACGTCGATGTCGTCGTTGGGTAGCCCCATCTCGACGCCGCGTTGTACGTAGAGTTCCTCGCGGACCATGTCGTCGAGGACCTTTTGTCGCTGCGGTCGCGTGGTCTGCGAATAGGGCAGGCTGTACAGCGCGGTGACCTGTGCGATCAGGTCGGCACGGAGGACGGGGATGTTGTTGACGAGCGCGGCATCCTCCGCGGGGACCGATGCAGTGCGTGTCCCTTGCGCGGTGAAGAGGCCGTAGCCGGCAATCGCGAGCCCGAGCAGCGCGCCGAGCGCGGCGAGCAGCAACGAGCGGCGGCCGACCGGCTTGTGCACGTCCCAGACGGCATCGCCGATAGCTGTGGAGGACGCCGTTGGCTGGGCCGGGTTCGGCGAAGGGGGCTGCTGGGTCATTTCCTGTCCGGTTGGGTTGGCGCCAGCGAGGCGACGTAGACCGCGACGTTGCGCAATTGTGCGGGGGTCAGCTTGCGCGCGAAGGCCGGGCTCATGCCCGCGCGGCCCCGGCTGATCGACCGGCGGATGTCTGCAGGGGTGCCGCCGTACAGCCAGATGTCGTCGGTGAGCGAGGGCGCGCCGATCGCGCCGTCGCCGCCGAGATCGCGACCGTGGCAATCCCAGCATCCGGCCTTGTTATAGGCGTCGCGCCCGCGTTGCTGCGTGGCGTGATCCTTGACGCCGGCGGTGAAGGAATGGATGAACTGCGTCAGCACCTCGATCTGCGCCGGGGTCTGCGGCGGCAGCGGTTCGGCCGCATCGGGGTTCTTGCTGGCATAGGCCGGCATCACCGCAAGGTTCCAGCCATGCTTGTTGCCGGCGCGGATGCCGTAGCGCGCGATATCCTCGATCTGCGCCACCGTTCCCTCGCGGTACAGATGGTCGTCGTCGGTGAGGTCGGGCACGCCCAGCGTCCGGTCGCCCTTGCCGGTCGCGCCGTGGCACGACGCGCAATGCTGCTGGTAGACCGGATGCCCGGCAGCGAGCGCAGCTTCGCGCAGGGTCGGATCGCCGAGGATCGCCTCGGGATCGGCGCGCAACACGTCGGCCGCGATCGCCCGTTCGCGCAGGCCGTGGCTGACGACCGCGACGATGAGGATGAACAGCGGGATGATCCATATCAGCCGGCGCGGTGTTGCGGCGCGGGCGAGGATCCGGGGGGGCTTCATGGCGGCGGTCGTCTATCGTTCGGCCCCTGCGCGTCCAGCACCGAACCGTAACGTACAGGTTACGAAACCGTCGGGAGCGGCGCGAAAGCGACGTTTGCGCTTGTCCGGCGGACAAAGGCTGATAGCGACGGGGGATGACGGCGACGGACACAGACTATCGGGAGCGACTGGCCGCAGAGGCCAAGCGCGTTCGGGATAGCGGGGACCTCGGCCGGTCCGAACCGCTGATCAGACTCTTCGATTTCCTCGTCGAACGCTCGCTCGACGGCCGCATTCCGCGCGAGATCGAGATTGCGCAGGACGTCTTCGACAAGACCAACGACTTCGACGGGATGCTTGATGCGTCGGTGCGCGTGTATATCCACCGGCTGCGCCGCAAGCTGGCCGAGCATTACGCGCGGGCGCCGGGCGATCCCGACTGGATCTCGATTCCCCTGGGTGAATACCGCGTCGTGCTCGCCTCGCCGGAGGTCGTCGACGAGGTTGCAGCGCCGCCCGAGCCCGTCGTCGTGGCGCCGGCGACGCGGCGGATCAACCGGGTCTGGCTCGCGGTGCTGGCGATCGCGTTGCTCAACGCCATCGCCTGGATCGTCTATGTCGACCGATCGTCGAGCGACGACGCGGCGGTGCGGAGCAATCTGTGGCGGCCGATCGCCGACAACAAACGGCCGACATTGGTCGTGCTCGGCGACTATTACATCTTCGGCGACGCGGCGGACGGGATCGTCGTGTCGCGGCTGACGCGCGACTTCGCGATCAACTCGCGCGAGGACCTCGACCGCTACCTGATGCTCAATCCCGAGAAGGTCGGCAGCTATGTCGACGTGAACCTGCACTATCTGCCGGTCAGCATCGGGCGTGGCCTGCGCAGCCTGTTGCCGGTCGTCAACGCGGTGGCCGGGGGCAGCGGCGAGCACCCCGGAGTCGAGACGATGTCGGACATGAAACCCGAGATCTTCAAGGCGGCCAATGTCGTCTATCTCGGCTTCCTGAGTGGACTGGGCGCGTTGCAGGACCCGTTGTTCCGCGCGTCCGGCTTCAAGGTCGGCGACAATTTCGACGAGCTGATCGACAAGGCGAGCGGCCGGCGGTTCAAGTCGGACTGGGGCGTGGTCGCGGACGGCAAGGTGCCGCAGCGCGACTATGGCTATATCGCCAGCATGCTCGGGCCGACCGGCAACCGCATCCTGATCATCGCCGGGACGCGCGACCCCGCGGTGGCGCAGATGGCCGAGATCGCGGTCGACCGCCAACAGCTCGACGCGATCGATGCGAAGAGCGGCGGCGGCGCCTTCGAGGCGCTGTTCGAAGTGCGGACGCTGGGCAATCTCAATCTCGGCAGTTCGCTCGTGCTGGCGCGACCGATCCGCGCCGAGAGCATCTGGCAACCCGAACGCCAGGCGAGCGCCGGCAATTCGGCAGGTTCGGCGAACTGAGCAAGTCGCTGCATTCGCTAGGGTAACTTCGGCGACGGCAGGTTCGATCCGGTGCGGTGACGGTACGTAACTGGCGGCTGCGGCCGAATGCGTCTCAGGACCCTCGACAGTGAACATTGAGGGAGATCGACATGATTCGATCGATACGGATCCTGCGCCATGCCTGCTCGGTGCTGGCGCTCGCCGCGGGCATGGCCGGAGTGGCGGGGGCGCAGGTTGGGGCGCAGGAGGCGGCTACGGCTAGCGCCGAGACGGACGATGCCAACCGCTCGGACATCCTCGTGGTCGGTCGGACCGTGTCGCTGGAGGCCAGGACGGCGACCGGCAGCCGGCTCGGGCTGACCGTGCTGGAGACGCCGGCGAGCGTTGCGGTGCTCGACGGCGACGACGTGCGTGCGCGGGGCGACATGAGCGTCGTCGAGGCGGTCACGCGCGCGCCGGGGATCACCAGCGTCGCGAGCCCGGGCAATGGCGGCACCGCGCTCGCCGCGCGTGGGTTTTCGGGGCAGGGCTCGGTGCTGCAGCTGGTCGATGGCATCCGGCTGTTCCCGGCGGCGGGCACGATCACCTTCCCGACCGATCCGTGGACGATCGACCGGATCGAGGTGCTCAACGGTCCCGCCTCGGTCCTGTACGGGCAGGGTTCGCTTGGCGGCGCGGTCAACGTGATCTCGAAGATGCCCCGCGGCGATCGGACGCGGATCGACGCCGAGGTCGGTTATGGATCGCAGGACACGGCGCACGTCGCGGCCGGGATCGGCGGACCGGTCACCCCGACCGTATCCTACCGCGCGGATGCGAGCTATCGGCGGTCGGACGGCTATGTCGACCGCGGCGGATCGCGCAGCCTGGCGCTGTCGGGCGCGCTGCGGTTCGCGCCCAGCGACCGGTTCTCGCTGACGCTGCGCGACGATTATGGCGACGTGCACCCGTCCAAATATTTCGGCACGCCGCTGATCGACGGGAAGCTCGACACGGCGATTCGCGAGCGCAACTACAACGTCGCCGACGCGGAGATGTGGTCGAAGGACAATCGCCTGTCGCTGACCCTCGACTGGTCGCCGAGCGACACGGTCACGATCAGCAACGTCGGCTATTACATGACCAGCAAGCGGAAGTGGCGGAACCTCGAAAACTATTGCTGGATCGATGCGAGCGGCAATTGCCCGAGCGGGTACAACGGCACGTCCGGCACGCCGGGGACGATCTATCGCACCGACAATACCGGCATCGTCCACGACCAGACGCAGTGGGGCGACCAGGGGACGGTCAAGCTCAGCACGCCGTTCGGCCACGGCATGGCGAACGACCTGGTCGTCGGGTTCGACGTGAACCTCGTCAAGCTGACCTATTCGCATGACTTCGGATCGGATCTGCAGGAGGACTTCGTCGATCCGTACCAGTTCGATCCCGGCACCTTCTACGACACGCAGGGGATCGCGCCGCGCTATCGCACGCGGACCTTCGAGTGGAGCCTGTTCGCGGAGGACCGGCTGACGCTCACCGACAAGCTGTCGATCGTCGGCGGCGTGCGCGCGGAGAGCGACAAGGTGTCGCGCTACAATTTCGTCTACACCGGCGACCAGATCACCGGCGAGGTGCCGGCGCTGAACGGCGGCACGAGCGGGTCGCGCAAGCTCGACAACACCACCTGGCGGATCGGTACGGTGTATCAGCCGACGCCCAACACCTCGCTCTATGCGCAATATGTGACGGGCGTCGACCCGTTGGGCACGCTCACCACCTATTCGACCGCGGCCGACCAATATTACTTCACCAACGCGACCGGGGAGCAGATCGAGGCCGGTATCAAGGGCAGTTTCCTCGACGGCCGCGTATCGGCAACCCTGTCCGCCTACAGGATCGTGAAGCACAATCTCGCCGCACAGCGGACGCCGACCAGCCCGGTCGAGCAGATCGGCCAGCGGTCGTCGAAGGGGATCGAGGCTACGGTTCGCGTCACCCTGCCGGCCGGGTTCCTGATCGATGCCAACGGTACGGTGCTCAAGGCGCGCTACGACGATTTCGTCAGCGGCGGGACGAGTTATACCGGCAACGTTCCGACCGACGTACCGCAGACTTCGGCCAATCTCTGGCTGAACTGGACCGGCCAGAAGATCGGCGCACGGGCTGGGCTGCGCTATGTCGGTGCGCGCTATTCGGACAATGCGAACCTGTTCCGTGTACCGGCCTATGCCGTCGTCGATGGCAGCCTGAGCTACGCGCTCCGGCCCGAACTCGCGCTCGACCTTCACGTCTACAATTTGTTCGACAAGGATTATGCGCTGACGACCTATAACGACCAGCAATGGATCCTCGGCCGGCCGCGATCGATCGATGTCTCGCTCCGCGCCCGCTTCTAGGCCCTGGAGCCCGGCGATCGGCCACTGGCTGAAACGCTGGCTTTATATCGGGCATCGCTGGCTCGGCATCGGCAGCTGCATCCTGTTCGCGATGTGGTTCGTGTCCGGGCTGGTGATGATCTATGTCCCGTTTCCGGCGCTGACCGAAGGCGAGCGGCTGGCGGGATTGCCGATGATCGACTGGGGCCTGGTCCGCGTCGTTCCCGGACAGTCGTTGCGCGCCGAGGGGTTCGAAAGCCCGCCGCGCGTCATGGTGCTGGAGATGCGGGGTGCACTTCCCGTCTGGCGCGTCCGCAACGACAGCGGCGGCGGCGAGCGGAGCATCTCGGCGCTCGACGGCACGCTGCAACTGCCGCCGACCGAAGGGCAGGCGCGCGGTATCGCCGCGCGTTTCGGTCGCGACGCGGTGATCGGCGTGGAACGGATCGAACGCGATCAATGGACCGTATCCGGCGCATTCGACCGCCACCGCCCGCTCTGGAAAGTACGGCTTGCAGGGGCAGATGCGCGCAGCCTCTATATCTCCGGTAGCACCGGCGCGGTCGTGCTCGATACCGTCCGCACCGAACGGTTCTGGAACTGGCTCGGATCGGTGCCGCACTGGCTGTATTTCACGGTCGTGCGGCAGGACAATGCGGTCTGGCGGCAGGTCGTGATGTGGGTTTCCGGGCCGTGCATCGTCGCGGGGCTGACCGGCTTCTGGATCGGCATCCTGCGCACCCGCTTCGGTCGCAGGCGCTACCGCGACGGCCGGATGACGCCCTATCGCGGGTGGATGCTGTGGCATCACTGGGCCGGGTTGATCGGTGGGCTGTTCCTGCTGACGTGGATCTTCAGCGGCTGGTTGTCGGTCGACCCGTTCCGCCTGTTCGGCGGCGGCGGCGTGACGGCGCAGGCGGAGGCGCGGTACGAGGATGCGCGCTGGGCGAGCGCGCCGGACATCAGGCGGCTCGGCCACGTCGCGCGCGGTGCGAGACAGGTCGAACTCGCCTGGGTGCGGGGCCGATCGGTGCTCGAAATCCGCTGGGTCGGAAGGACGCGGATCGTCGACGCCCGGACGCTTGCACCGTTCGCGCCGGTGATTGCGCCAGCGGCGTTGGTGCCGGGGGCGCCGATCGTTGGGACCGAGAGGCTCACGGCGCCCGATGCCTATTGGTACGCGCTCGACGGCTTGCCCAAGCTGCCCGTCGTTCGCGTCCGGTTCGGCGATGCGGGGCGAACCTGGGTGCATATCGATCCGGCGAGCGGGCGCGTGCTCGGCAGCGTCGATGCGCGGGGGCGGGTCTATCGCTGGTTGTTCGACCTGCTCCACAAATGGGACCTGACCGTGCTGACGGGCAATCGTCCGGTCTGGGACGTGATGCTGTGGGCGCTCTCGATCCTGGGGCTGGTGACGTCGGTCAGCGGCATCTGGCTGGGGTGGAAGCGGCTCAGGCGACCGAAACGCAGTCCGGTAACGCGCGCGGGTCGTGATCGCGCAGTCGGGGAGAAAGCATGACGATCGCATCGAGGACGAGGATACGGTCGGTCGCGCTTGCCGTGGCGACGATCGCGTTGTGTTGCGCAGGATCGGCGCTTGCGCATGACGTGGCGGAAGGCGACCGGGGTTATATCGCGACCACGAAGGGCGTGCAGATCGGCGCGTTCTTCTATCTCGGCGCCAAGCACATGGTGACCGGCTACGACCATCTGCTGTTCCTGATGGGAGTGATCTTCTTCCTCTACCGACTGCGGCAGGTGGCGGCCTACGTGACGCTGTTCGCGATCGGGCACAGCACGACACTGATCCTCGGCGTGCTGTTCCGGACCAGCGTGAACGCGTATCTGATCGACGCGATCATCGCGCTGTCGGTGGTCTACAAGGCGATGGACAATGTCGGTGCGTTCCAGCGGTGGTTCGGCATCAGGCCCGATCCGCGCGCGGCGGTGCTGATCTTCGGGTTCTTCCACGGACTGGGGCTGGCGACCAAATTGCAGGATCTCGGGCTGTCGTCGGACGGCCTGATCGCCAATCTGATCGCGTTCAACCTGGGCGTCGAGACCGGGCAGTTGCTGGCGCTCGCGGCGATCCTGATCGCGATGGGCTATTGGCGGCGGACCACCGGTTTCGCGCGTCATGCGGTTGCCGCCAATATCGTGCTGATGACCGCGGGCTTCGTTCTCTTCGGCCAGCAGATGGCCGGCTATTTCCTGGGAGTATCGGCATGACCGCGACCGGACCGGAGATCGTTGCGCCGCCTACGCTGCGGCGGCTGAACACCGCAGTGCTGATCGCGACCGTCGCGGCGGCGGCGATCACCGTCGCGGCGGTGCTGCCCGCCGAATATGGCGTCGATCCGACCGGGATCGGCCGCGTCCTCGGCCTCACGCCGATGGGGGAAAGACGGATCGCACAGGCGAACGGCGGCAAGGCGCCCGCCGGGCCGGTCGCGGGCGATGCGATCACGACGACGCCCGACGGGGGCAGGCGCGTGCGGATCGTCCTCGGTCCCTATGCCGGGCGCGAGGTCAAGGCGGTGATGAAGGCGGGGGCCGGAATGACCTATCGCTGGTCGACCGACGGGGTGGCGGTCGAGTTCGAGTTTCACGGCGAGCCGGATACTCCGACGACGCCCGGCGACTATTCGAGTTACGAAAAGGGCACGAAGGCCAGCGCGCAAGGGAGTTTCAAGGCGGGGTTTGCGGGGCATCACGGCTGGTTCTGGAAAAACCCGACCGCCAAGCCGGTCGTCGTCACGGCGACCGTTAAGGGCGGAGTCGAGTCGTTCGCGCCGATCTATGCCAAAGGCGTTGCCGCCGCGGCGGATGCGGCGACCCCCGTTGCGGGGGCAGCCGCTTCGGCGAACGCTGGCCGGTACAATACCGACCTGCCGCTCAAGACCGTGATGAGCGCGGTGTTCGGCCATGCCGCGCAGGAGATCTGGAAGCGGCAGGGCTATATGTCCGACGCGACCGGGTTGCACTCGCTGTTCCCGAAGGATGCGGAGGAGTGGAAGCTGGCGGAGAACGACGCGCTCAGCCTGGCGGAAATGACCAACATCCTGCTGCTGCCGGGGCGCAGGGTCGACGAGAAGGCGTGGATCGACAGCGTGGCGGGGGTGCGACGGTCTGCGCTGACGCTGGCGGCGTTGACCCGCAAGCAGAACAAGGACGCGTATTTGGAGGCGGGGCTCAAGCTGAACGACGCGTGCAATGCGTGTCACGTGCAGTATGCGCCTGGCGTGGAGTGAGCTTGACTGCGAGATGGCGAACAAAAAATGGGCTGCCGGGGAGTGACCCGGCAGCCCCTTTTCGCATCGGGTTGAGCGGATTATTCCGCGTTACGCTTGCGACTGCGGAAGCCCATGCGCTGCAATTCCGGCTCCTTGTCGATGAACTGGTGCTTCAGCGCGCCGCCGATGTGGAGGATCAGCAGCAGGATCATCAGGTAGCCGCCGATCTTGTGCCACTCGGCGAACTCCTCGTGCAGCACGTGCTGCGGTTCGACGCCGCCGGGTTCCAAGCCGATGTTCGCGATCGGGGTGATTGCCGGGAGGGGAATGACCCACCAGATGCCGGGGGGAGGGGGTGGGCCCTTTGGTGCGCCGGCAGGAGGGCCGCCCGGTGCAGCATTGCCAGGTGCGCCGCCCGGTGCGCCGCTCGCAGGTGCGGCCATCGGCGAGGCGCCCATCGGTGGCCGGGCGACCTTCGCACCGGCGGACCCGGCGGGCGGATGCGCCGACAGGATCGCCCAGCCGGTCAGCGGCATCAGCATCATGCCGGCGTATAGCAGGAAATGCGCGACATGCGCGGCGTGGCGCTCCCAGGGCTTCATCTCGGCGGGATAGGGCGGTGGCTCGTGGAACAGGCGCCATGCGATCCTGACCACCGTCAGCGCGAGCACGGTCAGCCCGGACGACAGGTGCGAGGTGATGCCGAAGCCGTAGAAGGCCTTGTGCGCCTTGAAGAAACCGGCGGCGAGATCCCAGACCAGCAGGCCGCTGACCAGGTTATAGATGATCAGGATCGCGATCGCCCAGTGCAGCCACATCGCGACGCGGGTGTAGCGCGCACTTTCGGTACTGGGCCTGTTCGGCAGCCACCCCGCCTCGACCGCTCCGGTTGCCATACGCTCTCCTCCATCCTGATGTTTCGGCGCCGTTGCACCGGGCCATTCCGACCGCCGCCAGACCGTACGACCAAGCGCACAGCAGCAATGCTATATTTGAACTAGACAGTCATCGTTGGACAACTTAGTCAAGAAAAAAGCAAGGTGCGGTGGTCGGATCGAGGTTGTCCGGAAGGGCGCTCGGACGGTCGTCGACACCTGCTGCGCGCCATGTCGCGACATTATTCTGAGAGGATCGATCCGATGAAGCTTGCCAGGTTTACCGTTGAGGGCCGCACCCGTCTGGGCAAAATGGTCGATGACCGGGTCATCGATATCAGCGCGGCGGTACCCGATGCCGGCGACTCGATGCGGCTTTTGCTCGAGCAGTTCGATTCGGTGCGCTCCGCGATCGACGCGGTCGATGCGCCGTCGTTCGCGGTGGCCGACGTCGTGCTCGAAGCGCCGATCGCCGACCCGAAAAAGTATCTCGCGATCGGCATGAACTACCAGTCGCATGTCGACGAGGCCGAGGCGGCGGGCAAGACCGCGCCGAAGACGCAGATCTGGTTCAACAAGCAGGTGACGTGCATCAACGGTCCGTTCTCGGACGTCGACGTGCCCAAGGCCGGCCCGGACATGGTCGACTACGAGGCCGAGATGGGCGTCGTGATCGGCAAGCGCTGCCGCCACGTGTCGCGCGAAGAGGCGCGGTCGATGATCGCCGGCTATGTCGTGTGCAACGACGTCACCGCGCGCGACTGGCAGTTCCGCTCGCCGACCTTCACGCTGGGCAAGTCGTTCGACACGCATGGCCCGATCGGCCCGTGGATCACGACCGACGACGAGATCGCCGATCCGCATGCGCTGACGATCACGCTCGAACTGAATGGCGAGGAGCGCCAGCATGCCTCGACCAGCGAGATGATCTACGACATCTATGACCAGATCTCGTATCTGAGCGAAGTGATGACGCTGGAGCCGGGCGACCTGATCGCGACGGGTACGCCCGCCGGAGTCGGCATCGCCGGCAATCGCTTCATGAAGGAAGGCGACGTCGTGCGCGTGTCGGTCGAAGGGCTCGGCGCGATCGAGAACCGGTTCGTCAACGAACGCTGAACTACCCGCGCGCCAGTCGGAACACCGGCGGCGCGCGCCTACCCACGACAACGACAAGAATTTTGGAGAGCGAGATGTCGGGTTTGAGCACCGAGCAGCAGGCCGCACGCACCTTCGAGCGGCGCAATCCGGTCACCGGCGAGGTCGCGACGACGGTCCATGCGGCAACCGTCGCGGACGCCAATGCGGCCTGCGATGCGGCGCAGGCGGCGTTCCCGGCATGGTCTGGCATGGGCCCGAACGCTCGTCGCGCGGTGCTGATGAAGGCGGCGGCGGAACTCGAGGCGCGCGCGCCGCAGTTCGTCGAGGCGATGATGGGCGAGATCGGTGCGACGCAGGGCTGGGCCGGGTTCAACCTGGCACTGGCGGCGGGGATCGTCCGCGAGGCCGCGGCGATGACCACGCAGATCACCGGCGAGATCATTCCCTCCGACAAGCCCGGCTGTATCGCGATGGCGATGCGGGAGCCGGTCGGCGTGATGCTGGGTATCGCGCCGTGGAATGCGCCGATCATCCTCGGCGTGCGCGCGATCGCGATGCCGCTCGCCTGCGGCAACACCGCGGTGCTGAAGGCGAGCGAGCAATGCCCGCGCACCCACGCGCTGATCGTCGAGGCGTTCCAGGCGGCGGGGCTGCCCAAGGGTGCGGTCCAGATCGTCACCAACGCGCCCGAGGACGCTGCCGAGATCGTCGGTGCGCTGGTCGATCATCCGGCGGTGCGGCGGATCAACTTCACCGGATCGACTCATGTCGGCAAGATCATCGCCAGGCGCGCGGCCGAGCATCTGAAGCCGGTGCTGCTCGAACTGGGCGGCAAGGCGCCGCTGATCGTGCTGGAGGACGCCGATCTCGACGAGGCGGTGAAGGCGGCGGCGTTCGGCGCGTTCATGAACTCGGGCCAGATCTGCATGTCGACCGAGCGGATCATCGTCGTCGAAGCGGTGGCGGACGCATTTGCCGCGAAGTTCCGCGACAAGGTGGCGTCGATGCCGTGCGGCGATCCGCGCGAGGGCAAGACTCCGCTGGGGGCGGTGGTCGACCAGAAGACCGTCGACACGGTCCAGGCCCTGATCGACGATGCGCTCGCGCAGGGTGCCGAAACGCTGGTCGGCGGCGATGCGAACGGCGTCCTGATGCCCGCGCACGTGATCGACAAGGTGACGCCGGCAATGAAGCTGTTCCGGGACGAGAGCTTCGGCCCGGTCGTCGGCATCATCCACGCGCGTGACGAGGCGCATGCGATCGCGCTGGCGAACGACACGGCATACGGCCTGTCGTCGGCGGTGTTCACGCGTGACACCGCACGCGGCCTGAGGGTCGCGCGGCAGATCCAGTCGGGGATCTGCCATATCAACGGCCCGACCGTGCACGACGAGGCGCAGATGCCGTTCGGCGGCACCAAGGCGTCGGGCTACGGCCGGTTCGGCGGCAAGGCGGGAATCGATTCGTTCACCGAATTGCGCTGGATCACGATCGAGACGTTGCCCGGTCATTACCCGATCTGACCCCGCCGGAACCGGGTTTGTAACGGTAGCACGCGCGTAGAGAAACGGTTCTCTACGCGCGCTGCCCGCAGAAGCGGGTCATCGATCGTGATGCAGGGGCGGCCCCCAAAGAGCCCCCCGACACGCGCAGGTCTTAGGATAGCAGATCATGTCACTCCAATCGTTTGCCAGTCATCTGTACGGGACGCCGATCAGCACGGCGATCCGCGAGACCAGCTGGATCATCCCGGCGGTGCAGAGCGTCCACATCATCGCGATCGCGGGCGTGGTCGGCGCGGCGATCGTGATGGACCTGCGGCTGGCCGGCGTGCTGGCGACCGACGAGACGCCGCGCGCGGTCGTGAAGCGGCATCTGCCGTGGATGTGGTCGTCGCTGGCGCTGTTGCTGACGAGCGGGTTCGTGCTGGGGCTCGGCGAGCCGTACCGCGTGCTGATGAACGCGGTGTTCTGGGTCAAGATGGCGATGGTGGTGACCGGTTTCACGCTGACGTTGCTGTTCCGCTACCCGATCCTCCACCCCGACTACCGGATCGAGCATGCGCGCGCCGCCGCGCTGATCAAGCCGCTCGCCTGGGCGTCGCTCGCGATCTGGGTGGTCGTGGTCTTCTGCGGTCGCTGGATCGCCTACTACCAATGATTCCCGCTATTTTTCCGGAGACCAAGCCATGATGCCGGATTCCGCGCCGCCCAACGCGCTGATGCAGATGCTGTACGAGTCCACGATCGGGACGACGATCCGTGAGAGCGCGACGCTGTTCCCGTGGATCGAGAGCGTCCACGTGCTGATGATCGCGGCGGTGGTCGGCACGATCGCGATCGTCGACCTGCGGCTGATCGGGGTGGCGTCGCACCTTCGCGGCGCGCGCCAGCTGATCCTCGACATGCTGCCCTTCACCTGGGTCGCGTTCGTGCTGGCGGTGATCTCGGGGACGCTGCTCTTCCTGTCGAACGCGACCGGCTATTTCCAGAGCATGCCGTTCCGCTTCAAGCTGCTGACGATCCTGATCGCTGGGATCAACATGGCGATCTTCCACATCACCGCGTACCGCAAGATCGGCGATTGGGACGACCAGCTGCCGACGCCGCGCGCCGCCAGGATCGCCGGATTCAGTTCGCTGACGCTGTGGCTTGTAATCGTCTTCCTCGGCCGCTGGATCGGATATTCCTACCCGCTGGCCTGACGATCCTCCCGACCGTTCCGAAAAGACCAGATGCGCAGCCGGCCCCCCGCCGGTTGCGCATTTCGCGTTGAGGGCGCCGCGTTCGCCGGCTGCGGAACGTGGATACGCGCCGTTACAGAACATGGGTTAGAACCGTAACGTGCGAGCGTTCCTGTTCGGGACGACCCCAGAAGGATGCGTCACCAGGGAACCGATCCACCGCCGTCCGAACGAGGATGGTCGTGCGTCCGCTCCCATCCTTCGAGGTATGTTTCTTGAAACCATCGATCCGCCGCGCGCTCGCGACCGTCGTTCCCTGTGTCCTGCTACAAATGGCGGCTGTGCCGGCACTGGCGCAGAGTCAGCCCGCCGCTGACCCTGCGGCACCAGCCGCCGACGATCCCTCCGCTGCGGGCAAGGCCAACGACATCGTCGTCTTCGGTCGCGGCGAGCTCAAGATCGGGACCGCGCAGTCGGCCAGCGAGGGGACGATCAGTGGCTCCGACCTGCTGGTGCGGCCGTTGCTGCGCGTCGCCGAACTGCTCGAGGCGGTACCCGGCATGGTCGCCGCGCAGCATTCGGGCAGCGGCAAGGCCAACCAGTATTTCCTGCGCGGCTTCAATCTCGATCACGGGTCCGACTTCACGACCTATATCGACGGCGTGCAGATGAACTTCCGCACGCATGGTCACGGGCAGGGCTATCTCGACCTCAACGGGCTGATCCCCGAGATCATCGCGCGCGAGGATTTCCGCAAAGGCCCGTACCGTGCCGACGGCGGCGACTTCGCGATGGCGGGCGCCGCGTACATGACGACGATCGAGCGCTACGATCGACCCTGGGCTTCGGTCGAGGCGGGATCATACGGTCATCGCCGGATCGCCGCAGGGGGCACGATCAAGAACGTCGCGGGCGGCGACCTGACGGCGGTCGGCGAGTTCCGCGTGTATGACGGGCCGTGGCAGCAGCCCGAGCACCTGCGCCATTATGCGGGCTTCCTGAAATACGCAAAGCCGCTGGGTGCCGCCGAGCTGGAGCTGACGCTGCACGGTTATCGCGGGACGTGGAAACCGACCGAGCAAATTCCCGAACGGATCATCGGATCGTCGGTGTGTGCGGATCAATTCTGTTCGCCCGATCCCACCGCGACCGGCGAGACGACGCGCTACATCGCCAACGCCAAGCTGTCCGGCGCGGGCTGGCGGGTCAACGCCTTCGCGCAATATTATAACTGGGACATGTATTCGAACCCCGAATATTTCGACGCCACCGGCACGAGCGCGCAGATCCACCAGATCGACAAGCGCATGGTGTACGGCCTGACCGGCGAGAGGGACTGGAAGCTGTCGGACACGATCGACCTGACGCTGGGGACCGAGAATCGCTACGACAAGATCGACCGGGTCGGCGTGCAGCATACGATCGCGCGCCAGTTCGTGAATTCGCTCGGCCTCTACACGGTCGATGAAGCCTCGGCGGCGGTGTACGGTTCGGCGACATGGCGTCCGATCGACGGACTTCGCCTGATCGGCGGCCTGCGCGGCGATTATTATCACTATTCGGTGCGGGCGCTTGATGCGGAGGCTGCCGCGCTGGGGCAGGGATCGGGATCGGACGCGATCCTGTCGCCAAAGGCGCAGGCGGCTTACCGGATCGGCGACCATGTCGAGGTCTATGCGGGCTGGGGCAGGGGTTTCCATTCCAACGACGTGCGCGGCGCGGTGACGACGACGCCGGTGCCGGTTCTCGTTGCGGGTACCGGCAAGGAACTGGGCGCGCGGTTCCAGTTCAAGAAGGTCAGCGTGACCGCGACCTATTGGTGGCTGGACCTGGGCAGCGAATTGCGGTTCGTCGGGGATTCCAACGCGGTCGAGCCGAGCGCCGCGAGCAAGCGCCACGGGTATGAAATCGTCGCGTTCTGGCATCCGTTCGCGTGGCTGGCGATCGACGGCAATTATACCGCGAGCCATGCGCGCTACGACAATGGCGACTATATTCCCAACGCGTTCGAGAATGCGGCGTCGGCCGGCGTCTCGTTCATCAAGGGACCGTGGGAAGCGAGCGTACGCCTGCGCCACCTCGGACCCTATCCGCTGGTCGAGGACAATTCGCAGCGCGACAAGGGCAGCAACGTGGTCAATATCCGCGGTGCCCGCAAGTTCGGGGCGTTCCAGGTCTACGCCGAGATACTCAACGTCCTGGCGAGCGACGACAAGGATATCGCCTATTGGTACCAGACCTATGTCCCGAGCTTCGACGCGGCACCGGTCGAGGGGCGGGTCAGCCGCGTGGTCGAGCCGCGTACGCTGCGCGCCGGGGTGCGAGTCACATTTTGACGATATCGGACAAGGACTGTAATTGAACGGCGCGGTCAATTTTGACCGTGCGCCTGCAACGCTACCCGTGCCCCCGTGGCGAACGTATCGATAGGAACATGCCATGGCCGCTCGGCCACGACTTACTGAGGGTACGAAGCGGTCTCCCTCGCTTCTGGGACAGCTCGATACGGCACGGAAGCCGGGCGAGGCGACCGGGCGTCGAGTCAGTCGGACGCGGGTCGCGCTGCTCGAAGCGGCGCAGCGGCTGTTCGCCACGCGGTCCGTCGACAGCGTCAGTATCGACGACATCGCCAGAGAGGCGGAGGTCGCCAAGGGCAGCCTCTACAATCATTTCGAGAGCAAGGAGGCGCTGGCCGACGAGTTGTTCCGGATGGTGCGCGGTCATGTCGCCCAGTTGCTCGATACCGCGGTCGACGACCAGACGCCGCCGCCCGAGCGGCTGGTGCGCGGCGCGTTCGTCATCCTGCGCTTCGCCATCGATCATCCGGAAAGCGTCGCGGCGCTGCTCAAGCTGTCGCCGGCGTTGCTCGAGACCAACAATCCGCTAAACGTCAAGGCGCGGGAGATCATCGTCGAAGGGCTCGAATCGGGGCATTTCAAAGGCATCCCGTCCGATTCGGCCACGTTGCTGATGGTGGGTGCGATGCTGGTGATGCTGCAGGATTCGATCGATCGGCAGAAATCGGTCAAGCGGCTGATCGCACGGATCATCCCGCTGATGGGCGGCGTGCTGAAGGCGCTCGGCGTCGACGGCGACAGTGCAGCGGCGGCGGCGAAGGCTGCGGCGCGCACGACTCTGGAATAGATTCAGCTGAATAGAGGCGGCGTTTCGCGGTGCGGACCGGACGCTGTGGGTGCGCACCGTTTGGCACGGGTACCTTGCGAACACGTACGCACCTCCGCGGCGGAGGCCGGAGTCCAGTTGGGAGACGCTGCTCATCGAGGTAGCGCTCCGTTACTGCAACCTTTCCACCTGGGCCCCGGCCTTCGCCGGGGAGGTGCACGTGTTCGGCATCGATAGGGGCCTTCGCGGTTGCAGGTCTGCGCATTCCGATTGCCGATGCGGCAAATGAGTCGGTCGAGGGCCCCTGTGCAGCCGCGCGGCAAACCCATGTTACCGCAGCCCGCAAAATCCGCTGCATTCAACAGATACGTACCAAACGGACGGCATTTGTAGTTGACCATATAGTTCAAATATGACTGTATGGTGCAACAAAGTCCGGAGAGGGATGATGAAAGCCGCGCCAAGTTTCTGCGCCCGTCATGCGGGCGCTGCTGACCCTTCTGCATTCGTCTCACTCTCGTTCGACTGACGCCGACGCCGGCCGCCGCGAGTGGTCGCGAGCCGGCTCGCTCACGGACTAGCTGGCGGTCGCGGAGGGTCCCGCGCCGTCCTTGCCAAGGGAACAACAATCGTCATGACCAGTGAATTCGCCCGTGATTTCGACAGTGATTTTGACTGCGATCTTCTGGTCGTGGGGCTCGGACCGGTCGGCGACGTGCTGGCGGCACTCGCGCAGAACCATGGTCTGTCGGTGATCGCGATCGAGCGGGCGCCGACGCCGTTTCCGCTGCCGCGGGCGGCGGTGTTCGATCATGAGATCATGCGGATCTTCCAGATGATCGGCGTCGCCGAGAAGATCGCGCCGCTGTGTCGCGCGCCCGAGCGGTACCAGTTCCACACCGCGTGCGGCCAGGTCCTGCTCGATTTCGAGAACGCCCGGGTCGGCCCGTTCGGCTGGGCCGAGACGTACGCGCTTCACCAGCCCGCGGTCGAAGAGGTGTTGCGCGCCCGGCTGTACGAACTCGGCGTGCGCGTCCAGACCGGTGTCGCGTTCGAGCGTCTGGCGCAGGACCGGGACGGCGTGACCGTCGATGTCACCGACAATGGCTCGCCGCGCCAGATCCGCGCGCGCTATGTCGTCGGGTGC
This sequence comes from Sphingomonas faeni, assembly GCF_024273235.1. Lineage (GTDB taxonomy): Bacteria > Pseudomonadota > Alphaproteobacteria > Sphingomonadales > Sphingomonadaceae > Sphingomonas > Sphingomonas faeni_A. Next base: position 49,305 of record NZ_JANBVH010000015.1, read on the forward strand.
GATGGATCGTGGAGCCCGGTTCGCGAGGCGCTGGGCATCAAGCTGGACGATTATAATTTCGACGAGCCGTGGCTGGTGCTCGATACGATCATCGACGAGCCGGGCGACCTGCCGATCGTCTGCCAGCAGATCTGCGACCCGAAGCGTCCGGTGACGCACATGGCGATGAGCGGGAAGCGCTTCCGCTGGGAGTTCATGATCAAGCCCGGCGAAACCGCGGAGGAGATGCTCGACGATGCGCGTATCCGAGAGCTGCTGGCGCCGTGGAATTGCGCCGATCGCATCCAGATCGAACGCAAGGCGGTCTATCGGTTCCATGCGCTGGTCGCCGAGACATGGCGCGACGGGCGCGTCCTGCTGGCGGGCGATGCCGCGCACCAGATGCCGCCGTTCGCCGGGCAGGGGATGTGCTCGGGCATTCGCGACGCGGCGAACCTTGCCTGGAAGATCGCCGCCGTCGTCCGCGGCGAGGCGGATGACGCCGTCCTCGACACCTATCAGGAAGAGCGCGAGCCGCATGTCCGGGCCATCATCGGCACGGCGATCGCGATGGGGCAGATCGTCTGCATGCTCGACGAGACCGCAGCGGCCGAGCGCAACCGCAACATGCTCGCGCGCAAATCGTCCGGCGCGCAGGACGTGTCGGTCCTGTATCCCGACCTCGCGGGTGGCCATCTGACGGATACCGCCTTTGCCGGTGCGCTGTTCCCGCAACCCGTGACGGACGAGGGCGAGCGGCTCGATTCGCTGTTCGGCCTCGACGCGGTGCTGATCTCGCGATCGGCGACCGATACGACCGATCTCGGGGTGCGAAGGTTCAGCCTGGACGCGCCGGAGATCCGCAAGTTTGCCGAACCGATCGGCGACTGGCTGACGAAAGCGGGCGCGGACGCGGTGCTGATCCGGCCCGACCGGCATGTCTTCGGCACCGGGGAGGCCGAGGCGTTGCTCGGCGCCTGGACCGAGCGGACGCGGCGCAAGATCGCCGCCTGAGCGGCGCAAGATCGCCGCCTGAGCGGCGAGCCGATCCCGAGATCTCCCGACATTCACCTCCCGCCAACCCAAACCGCAATGGAACCTGTCCAATGACATTTATTCCCAATGCCGAATCGCGTTACCGGATGCCGATCATGTTCGGCCCCGCGCCAGGACCGCGGCAACATTCCGAAGGCCGGATGTGGACCGCCGAAGAAGCCGGCAACATGACCGCGCAGTGGATGAAGATCGGGTATCGGACCGACCCGGCCAAGCTGGAAAAGCTGCTGCCGGCGGGGTTCAGCCTGCGCGGCGATCCGATCGTCTCGGTCAGCTGCGCGTGGTTCAAGAACCTCTATTGGCTGGCGGGCCGAGGCTACGGCATCCTGTCGGTCGATTTCCCGGTGACGTACCAGGGCAAGACCGAGCGGCTCGACGGTGCGCTCTGCCCGATCATCTGGGAGGGATCGCCGGACGCGATCATGACCGGTCGCGAGGAGCTCGGTTTCCCCAAGATGTTCGCCAATTTCGCCGAGATCGACTTCGATGAAGCGACGGGACGCGCGACCTGCGACGCGGGTTGGTACGATCACACGTTTTTCGACATCGCGCTGACCGACTTGGTCGAGGAGCAGAACCCGACGAAGCAGCTTCCCGGCTCGAACGGCGGTGCGCAGATGTACTACAAGTACATGCCGCGGACGAGCCCCGGCGGGCGTGAGGGTTCCGACCTCGCCTATGTCACGACGTCGGCCGCGCTGGCCGGTAGTGGCGGCGCGGTCGCCAACATCAACTTCGACGAGTTCGAGTTTCGGCGCTGGACCGGCAAGGGGACGCTCGACTGGCATCGCGCGACGTTCGAGCAGCTGCCGCTGTCGTTCCACATCGTCAACGGCATCGCCGACCTCGACGTCCTGGAATATACCGACGCGGAGATGGTGCACTTCACGGGACCGGGTGTCGGCGTTGCGATGAACGGGCATCGGGCCGTCGAGCCGGCATAAATCGGCGCTCGACTGGAGACCGCCTTTCGATTCATCGAGGGGAGTTGCGCGTCTCGACCGGTCGGGTCGTCGATCCGATATCTGCGCCAATATCGGGGCCGCCGGCGACATGCTGGCGGCCCTTTTTTGCGATGTGTTTTCCTGGTTGAGGCCTGCGCGTTTCGTGCAACAACTGCGAGACGCGGTTCGCACGTATTTATATGTCTCGCTTCGACGAATCGCGCGGTCGGGACTTGACCGTGTCGTCCAAATATGACTGAATAGTTCACACAAGCCAGACGGGTCCCGAACACGGGGTCCAGTCTGGAGGCACCGTCCGCTTGGATAGGCTCGGCTAACAGCTGCCGTCTTCACGCACTCGATCTGGTGTGTGAAAGACGGGCGTAGACCGATCCCGCCAGAGGACGGAAAATGGAGAGTGGATGATGCGAAAAGCTATGAGATCCTGGATCGGCGTTGCTGCGGTTCCGTTCCTGCTTGCCGGGCTGGTGCAGGCGCAGGATCGGCCACCGCCGCCGCCCAAGGGCGCGCCGCTCTCCGGCCCGATGGCCCCCGCCAGCAAGGATCCCGCGGCGGCACCGGCCGGCACCTATCATGTCGATCTCGAACATTCGTCGGTCGTCGCGCGGGTCCTGCATCGGGGCCTGTCGTACAACGTGCTTCGCTTCGGCGTGCGCGAGGGAAGCCTGCGCTGGAACCCGGCCGACCCCGCATCGATCGCACTCGACGTGACGGTCGACGCCAAGCCGTTCTACGCGCCGATCGTCTATAAAATCCTGCCCGAAGGCCCGCAGTCGCTCAACGTCGCCAAATATCCCGAGGCGCGGTTCGTATCGACCGCGGTCCGCGTGAAAAACGGTGGTCGCGCCGTCGTCGAAGGACGGCTGACCCTGATGGGGGTGACCAAGCCGGTCGCGATCGAAGCCGAGCTGGTCGGCGTCGGGCAATCGATGGAAGGCGCGCCGATGGTCGGCTTCACCGGCACGATGATGGTCGACACCGCCCAGTTCACCCAGCTGCCCATGGCCAGGATGGTCGGCAAGGTGATGGTGATCCTCGATGCGGAATTCCTGAAGCAATGATGGGCACCGAACAGCGGCGCATCGAGGGCGTCCCGCATCGCACCGGCACGACGACCGACATCATGTTCGGCACCGGCATGGACGAATTGCTGCGTATCAGCGCCTGCATGCTTGGGTCGCAGATCCCGGCGAGCCTTGCCCATCAGGCGGTGCTCGGCATGGAGATGAGCCTGCTTGGGCAGGGCTGGCCCGTCGGTCGGTCGCTGGGCGCATTGCCGGAAGTGCGGACCCGGCTTGGCCTGGGGCGCCCAGCGTTCCGCGAGGCGATCACGATCCTGGAGGCACGCGGGCTGCTCGACGTTCGGCGCGGCCCCGGCGGCGGGTTGTTCGTGGCCGCGCCCGCGCTGGAGGACGTGGTCGGCGCGGTGCTGATGTATCTCGCGCTGACCGGCGAGACGTTCGCGCCGATCGAGGAGTTTCGCCTGCTGGTGTGGCGGATGATCGTCAACGCGGCGATCCAGCGGCATGTCTCGCTGCCGCCGGCCTGTGCGGCGTCCGGCCAATGGGGCTTTGCGGTCGATCTTGCGGAGCAGACCGGCAATACGACGATGGTGCTGCTGGCACGACTGGCCGAGATGCTGGTGCAGACGTCGTCGCAGGCGCCTGCCCCGCCGCGTGATGCCGCGCTCGAGGCCGCCATAAGGCAGGGCGATCTCGCCAAGGCCTTCGATCGACTCGGCGAACTGGCGGGATCGACCGGCCTGGAGGCGTCGGTCGTGACGCTGGAGGTGGCCGAGCGTGCCTTCTCCCTGTCCGGCCGAAAGTCGGCGATGGCGCTTGCCGCGCGCATGACGCACGAACTGACCCTGCGCGGCGGTACGCAGGAGGCGGAATGGGAAACCGCGGAACGCCTTGGCTATACCGATGCGGTCGTACGGCAGGCGCGCCGCATCCTGCAGGATTTCGGGATCGTTCGCTGCCGGCAGGGCCGCAAGGGCGCCGAACTCGCGCCGCCGGCCGCGCCGACGGGCGTCATCCGCCTGCTCGCGCCGCTGCTGATGGCAGGCGCCATGTCGGCGTCGGACGAGAAGGAGGCGATCTCGTTCCTGGTCGGCGAGGGATCGGTGATCGCGGCGCGTCGCACCCAGGCCGGGGGCGCCTTGCCTGTCAGGCGTTTCCCGTCCGCGCCGCTGCCCGACGCATTCGAGGCGCTGACGATCGAAAACCTCCTGCTGGAGCTGAGCGGCAACCCGCTTCTGGCGATCGTCGTGCGGTCGTTGGGGGTGGCCAGTATCTTCGCCGCCGCCGATCCGCTGCCGCCGTCCGATCTGCGCGACGTGATCGCGATCAACCGTCGTATGCTGCAGGCGATCGAGGCCGGGGATGTCGGCACGGTCACCATGCTGGCGCGCGTCAAGATGGAACTCATGCAGCAGCCGGCCGACAGCTACCGACAGGTCGCGTGACGCGGCGCCGGGAGGGTTGGCGGGAGGCCCACCCGGTGGGCCGGCGGGAGATGATGCAGCTAACTCGCCCCTGCCGGCCATAGTAGCCTCCTCTCTCGAACCCGTACACGACGACACGGGAACTGGAGGGACTGGGTGAACGTGAGGTCGCAGGGCCGTCTCCGTGCGAGGGGCAAGGGCGAGAGCCGCCACCCCGATCGCGCGCGGCTTATGTCGCACCCTCTCGGACGAGCCGGGGTTTCTCCAACGCGTCGGCCGCGAGGCATCGCGCCGGGTATCGCCGCGGTTCGGGCGATCCCGGACCGACCCCGCCTGTTTGGAGCACTATGATGAATGCGTTGAAGGCACCCCGATTTTTGTGGCCGGTCCTGGCCGTGAGCGTCGGTCTCATGGCCTGCCCGGCGATCGCGCACCATTCCTTCGCGGCGTACGACATGAACCAGACGCTGTCGGCCGAGGGGACTCTCAAGGAGTTTCGCTGGGGCGCACCCCATTCGTCGATGGTCCTGATCTACATGGACCGGGGCAAGGAAAAGCAGATGTCGATCGTCAGCGGCAGTCCGCTGATGTTCTCCAAACAGGGGCTCACCCCGCGCGATTTCAAGCGCGGCGACAAGGTGAAGGTCACCTTCCACCCGAACATCAGCGGTCAGCCCGGCGGCGCGATGGCGAGCGTCAGGCTGTCCAGCGGCAAGAGCTTTTCGGACACCGAAGCCGCGCGTGCCGGCGGCAATTGAAAGTTTTCGACATGGCGATTGATCCCAGGATGATCCGGCTCACCGTGCGCACCGCCTTGGCGGGCGCGGTATTGGGTCTCGCGGGCGCGGCCTCCGCCCAGTCGGCGCCGCCTATGGGCGCGAACCTGGAAGGTGTCTGGAAAATCGCGACGCCAACCACGACGCTCAAGCCGATCTCCGGTGCGGTGCCGTTCACCGCGGAGGGGCGCAAGGCGTATGACGCGAACAAGGCGCTGAGGGCGCAGGGCAAGTTCGACGATTACGACATCACGCTCGCGCGCTGCTCCAACCCCGGCGTGCCGCGGCTCGCGCTGACGCCGATGCGGTTCAAGATCTGGAACCGGCAGGGCGTCGTGACCTTCGACTATGAGTGGAACCGTGCGCTCCGCCAGATCAACGTCGGCGTGCCGCCGCAGCCGGATTTGATGGGGCAGGGCCTCGTGCCGACGATGACCGGCAAGTCGAAGGGGCATTGGGAGGGCGATACCCTGGTCTCGGTGATGCAGGGCGGATCGGATCGCACCCTGATCGACGATCTCGTGCCGCACGGCTACGACCTGAAGGTCACCGAGCGCTATCGCCTGGTCGATGCGAACACGCTCGAGGACCGCATCACGGTCGAGGATCCGGTGTTCTTCACCCAGCCCTGGACGTCGGTCGTGACCTACAAGCGGCAACCCGACGCCATCTTCGCCGAGGACGTGTGCCTCGATCGGCTTGCCGCGAAGCAGCCGGCGTTTGCCAAGTGACGCGGTCGCAATCTGATCTGGAGCCTATCCGTATGACGACCCGCTTCCCGTTACCCGTCACGATGCGCGGGCCGATCGCTGCGGCCACCGCGCTGATGCTGGCAGTGACGCCTGCGTCCGCGCACGCGCAGCAGGGCCCGCCCGGTGGCCAGATGCAACTCCCGCCGGGTGCTTCGGGTGGTCCGCCACCCGGTGCGCCGACCGGGCCGGTGTTGACGGAAGCGCAGAAGATCGTTGCTGCCCTGCCACCGCCGGGGCCGGGCCTGATACCGCCGCGACCGCCATTGCCCGCCGATGCGGTCATGCCGAGTGCGGACCCGCGCGACCTGCAAGGCACCTGGGTCAACAACCAGCCGCTCCAGTTCCGCTCGCAGCGCGACATGTACGGTGCGCTCGCGCCCTATACGATGGCCGGCGCCAAGGTCCTGTCGCGTCGCGTGATGTCGCTAAAGGCCGGCAAGCCGTTCATCAACGCGTCGGCGATCTGCCGTCCGCCGGGGCCGCAATGGCAGCGCGACCTGAACTTCCCGTTCTCGATCGTCCAGGACAAGGATCATGTCGAGGTCCTGTTCGAGGAATATCACGGCCGCTGGTATATCTCGCTCGATCCGCAGGGCGTGCCGCTGCCGACGCAGAAGCAATATATGGGTCGCTCGGTCGGGCATTGGGACGGCGGTACGCTCGTCGTCGAGACGACCGACTTCAAGCAGCCGATCTGGCTCGACGTCGACGGGACGCCGCTGTCGGCGAACGGCAAGCTGATCCAGCGGATGCGCAAGGTGAGCGACGCCGGCCGCGTGCCGTTCCTCGAGGTGGTCACGACGATCGTCGACCCGACCTATTATACCGCGCCATGGTCGATCGTGCGGACCTTTGGCTGGGCGCCGCACCAGGCGGTGTTCGCCGAGTATAATTGCGAAGAACAGGTCGGCGATCCGAGCGTCAGTGCCGATGCCGGGCTCGTTCCCGAACCACAGGACTGATCGTCGTGCGCACGCCAGGAGACGTCATGCGGAAGAGTATCTGGAAGTCGGTCGGCATATCTTGTGCCGCGATGCTGGCGGTAGCGTCGCCAGCGTTTGCCCATGACCCGAAGTCGGAGGCGGCGAACAAGAAGATCGTGCTCGACTTCTACCAGGCGTTGAACGCCGCGGATGCGACGGGCACGACCAAGGCCCGGATCCAGGGGATCGCGGAGAAATATCTCAGCCCGGATTACGTGCAGCATGCGGCGTCGTTAGTCGATATGCCGGGACCGGGGACCGCGCGCGACAAGCTGGTCCGGATGTTCCAGGGCATGCCGGCGATGAAGCCGATGCCCGCGCCCAAGACGATTGCGGTCATGGCCGAGGGCGACCGCGTCATGATGCTGACCGCGCGCGAGATGCCGGACCCCGCGACAGGGCAGCTGAAACAAGCCTATATCTTCAACATGTTCCGCGTTCGGGACAACAAGCTGGTCGAGCATTGGGATGTCGGCACGCCGACCATGCCGTCGCCCGGCGCCGGTACGCTGACCATGCCGTCTCCGGGCGCCGGCGCGCCGCCCAGCCAGTAGCGCGGCACGCCCGCGGCAGCGCGTCGGTCATCAAGCGAGGCTGGGGGCTTTCCGGAGGAGGCGTTCCGGGATTCCCTGGCACGCGCAAGTCTTAGGATAGCAGATCATGTCACTCCAATCGTTTGCCAGTCATCTGTACGGCACGCCGATCAGCACGGCGATCCGCGAGACCAGCTGGATCATCCCGGCGGTGCAGAGCGTCCACATCATCGCGATCGCGGGCGTGGTCGGCGCGGCGATCGTGATGGACCTGCGGCTGGCGGGCGTGCTGGCGACCGACGAGACGCCGCGCGCGGTCGTGAAGCGGCATCTGCCGTGGATGTGGTCGTCGCTGGCGCTGTTGCTGACGAGCGGGTTCGTGCTCGGTCTCGGCGAGCCGTACCGCGTGCTGATGAACGCGGTGTTCTGGGTCAAGATGGCGCTAGTGCTGACCGGTTTCACGCTGACGTTGCTGTTCCGCTACCCGATCCTCCACCCCGACTACCGGATCGAGCATGCGCGCGCCGCCGCGCTGATCAAGCCGCTCGCCTGGGCGTCGCTCGCGATCTGGGTGGTCGTGGTCTTCTGCGGTCGCTGGATCGCCTACTATCAATGATTCCCGCTATTTTTCCGGAGACGATGCCATGATGCCGGACACTGCGCCGCCCAACGCGCTGATGCAGATGCTGTACGAGTCGACGATCGGGACGACGATCCGCGAGAGCGCGACGCTGTTCCCGTGGATCGAGAGCGTCCACGTGCTGATGATCGCGGCGGTGGTCGGCACGATCGCGATCGTCGACCTGCGGCTGATCGGGGTGGCGTCGCACCGTCGCGGCGCGCGCCAGCTGATCCTCGACATGCTGCCCTTCACCTGGGTCGCGTTCGTGCTGGCGGTGATCTCGGGGACGTTGCTCTTCCTGTCGAACGCGACCGGCTATTTCCAGAGCATGCCGTTCCGCTTCAAGCTGCTGACAATCCTGATCGCGGGCATCAACATGGCGATCTTCCACATCACCGCGTACCGCAAGATCGGCGACTGGGACGACCAGCTGCCGACGCCGCGCGCCGCCAAGATCGCCGGGTTCAGCTCGCTGACGCTGTGGCTGGTGATCGTCTTCCTCGGCCGCTGGATCGGATATTCCTACCCGCTGGCCTGAAGGCCGACGGGCGCATATAGGTTGACCATTCCGATCAAATATGACTATGTAGTTCAATAAATGCACGGCGTGGAAACGGTCGCATGTGTCGCCGTTCACGCCCGAACATCAATATCCCGCCCGCTCGAAATGAAGCGGCGGGACCGCGGAGTGGATGATCGATGAGCATCGCGAAAGCAGTCGACGTGGCCTATGTGCGCTTCAGCGCGCCGGACCTCGCGAAGATGCAGAACTTCCTGCTGGATTTCGGCATGGTCGACTCGGTGGCCGAGCAGGCGCCGGATCGCCTGTACATGCGCGGCACCGGTCGTGCGCCGTTCGTGCATGCGACCGAACTCGGCGAACCGGGCTTCAAGGCGCTGGGGATCTGGGTGCGCGATCGCGCCGATCTCGAGGCGCTGGCGGCGCATGACGGAGCCGCGGTCGAGCCTCTCGATGCACCCGGCGGCGGGCTCGTCGTTCGGCTCACCGACCCGGACGGTTTCCTGATCGAGGCGGTCGCCGAGCAGGAGACGCTGCCGCAGGTCGAGCGCACTTTGCCGTATCCGATGCCGTGGAACCATGCCGGCGAACATCCGCGCATCGGCAGCTTCCGTCGCGTCCGGCAGGGGGCGTCGCACGTCCAGCGGCTCGGTCACTGCGTGCTCGGCGTCTCCAATTTCCGGCAGTCCGAGCAATGGTACAAGGCGCGGTTCGGATTCGTCACCTCGGACGAGATCCAGCCCGAGCCGGGTGTCGCGATCGGTGCCTTCATGCGCGCGGACCGCGGCGACGAGCCGTGCGATCACCATACTATATTCCTGTTCGAGCCGCCCAAGGGCCTGCCAGAATTCATGCACTCGGCGTTCGAGGTGGCGGATGTCGATGACCTGATGGCCGGGCACGACTTCCTGATCCAGGCGGGCTGGCATCAGCATTGGGGCGTCGGGCGTCACATCCTCGGTAGCCAGATCTTCGATTACTGGAATGATCCCTGGGGTCATGAGATCGAGCACTGGACCGATGGCGACCAGCTGCGCACGGCCGACGGCGGCGGGATCGCGGGTCTCGACCAGTTGCTCGGCGGGCAGTGGGGACCACCCAACCCGGTGCTCGAGACGCTCGGAAAATAACGCGCAGCGCCGTGGCGGGGCTTTGGTCTCGCGGCGGCGCGGTCGTCATACTGCGCCCGTGACGGGCCATTCTTCATAAAGGACTGCCGCCATGCCGGTCGTATTGATTACCGGTTGCAGCTCGGGCTTCGGCGAGGCGATGGCCGTTGCGTTTGCCGAGCGCGGCTATCAGGTCGTCGCGACGATGCGTCGTCCGGAGGGTGCTTCGGCGCGGCTCAAGGCGCTGGCGAGCGCGAAGCCGACCGATGTCGCGATCGCGCCGCTCGACGTCACCGACGCCGCGATGCGGCAGGCGACGATCGAATTCGTGGTGTCGCAGTTCGGGCGGATCGACGTTCTCGTCAACAATGCCGGCGTCGGCGCGCGCGGTTCGGTCGAGGATACCCCCGACAGCCAGTGGCGCGCGATGTTCGAAACGAACCTGTTCGGCCCGCTCGACCTGATCCGGCTCGTGCTGCCGATCATGCGCGCGCAGGGCGCGGGGCGGATCATCAACGTGACGTCCGTTGCGGCGCTGATGAAAACGCCGTTCATGGGCGCCTATTGCGCGAGCAAGCATGCGCTCGACACTGCGACCGCGGCGCTCAACATCGAAACGCGGAGCTTCGGCGTGCAGGTGGTCAGCGTCATGCCCGGACCGTTCCAGACAGCCTTGCCGCAAAAGTCGCTCGATCGCGTGGCGAGTGCGCCGTACGCGGCGGCGGCGGGGGCGTTCAATCGCAACTTCGATGGGCTGGAGGCCAAGGCGCCCGAGGACATCACGCCGGTGGTGACCGCGGTGCTGGCGGCGGCGACCGATGCCGAGCCGATGCTGCGCTATACCGCGGGCGCCGAGGTCGTGCCGATCCTGCCGCCGATCCTCCAGGCGCTTGCGCCGATGGAGAAGATCGGCCTGCATCTGACCGGGCAGGGGTGACTTTAGGCCCCGATCGCCGCGCGCTCCTGCTCGGCGCGGCGGCGTTGGTGCCGTTACCCGCCTTGGCGATCCCGTCCGCCACGCGGTTCGATCGCGCCGCCTATGATCGCTACATCGGTCTTATGAATGCAGGCGACCTGCGTTTCGTCGATTATTATGCGGACGACATCCGGTTCGTGATGAACATCCGTGGCCGCGCCGCCGTGCTCGAATTCTATGCGCGCCAGCGACCTTACGTGAAGGAGCGGCTCGACGTGACGTTCTTCTGTTCGGACCGCACCGGGGCGGCGGCCGAAGTGCGGAGCGAGGTGCGGTGCATCAAGGACTGCGCGGACACGACGATCTTCGGGCGTCGGCTGAAGGCCGGCGAGGTCCAGACGATCCGCGGCTGCCTGCTCTATGGGCTGGATGCGCGGGGGCTGATCGCCGAGATCAAAGGGCCCCCGCCGGAAATCCTGCAACCCTGGCGGGTCGCCGCATCCTAACGCGACGATAGGTCGGCCTCAGCCTATCGTCGCTGCCTCCGTGCGCGACGATCCGCGGAAGCGGCTGGCGAGCGCGATCGCCGCTGCGACGAGGCACAGGATACCGAGGATCTGCAACGTCGCCGGCAGGTTGCCGCCATTGTGGCCGCGCATGAACGCGACCGCCTGGCTGCTCAGCGGCTGGCCGAGCCACCAGCCGCTCATGAACATCCCCGTGCCGCGACCGCGGACCTCGAACGGCAGCCGGCCCATCGCCGAGACGACCAGCGCCGGCAGCAGCATGCCCGAGCCGATCTGGTTGACGACCAGCCACGTCGTGAACAGCTGCGGCGTCGGCGAATAGTTCATCAGCACGTACGACACGCCGAGCAGGCCGAACGCGATCAGCAGCTGGGTCGGGGTGACGAAGCGCGCGGTGAACTGGCGATAGAGCAAAGTTCCGCCCGCGACGGCCAGTCCGGCGAGGCCGCTGTAGAGACCCAGCGCGCTCGTCGAACTGATGTTGTAATATTCGCTCAGCATCGTGCTGACCTGGATCTGCATCGTGAAGAACATCGTGCCGCCGAAGATCGCGACCAGCGAGATCGGCAGGATCGTGCCCCATGGGAAGCGGGCATCCGACGCGGCGAATTCCTCGATCGGCTCGTCGCTCTTGCGCGGTTCCCAGGTCCAGAGGAGCAGGGCGATCGCGAAGACGATGCTGACGCCGTACGACGCGAAGGCGCCGCGCCAGCCGAAGCTGCCGAGCGCGCCGCCGAGCAGTGCGAGGAAGATCGACGACAGCGAGGCGACCGCGGTCTGGTTGGCGAGCCATTTCTCTCGGTCGCGGCCGTGGAAATAGTCGCCAATCAGCGTGGTGCTGGAGATCACGACCAGCGCCTCCATCGCGCCGAGCACGACGCGGCTGATGATGATCGCGGTCAGGCTTTCGAGGAAGATCGGCAGGACGCCGACGATCGAGTAGATCACCAGGGCGCCGATGCACGTCTTACGCCGACCGAAGAAGTCGACGACGATGCCGGCGACGGGCGAGAGCACCGCGACGCACAGCGCCGGCAGGGTCAGCATGAGCGGGATCAGATATTCGACGCCGGGGACGTTGCGGTAGTGCGCCGTCATCGCGGGGAGGATCGGGACGAGCACGATAAGGCCCATGACCGCCATCGTGATCGGCAGGAGCAGCAATATGCCCTGTAGAGTGCCGGCCTGGCGTTCAGCGGTGATCATAGGCGTGCCTTCCCTCGACGAGGCCGGACGTCGGGCCAGATCGCAAGCCCTGGAGCGCGATCGAGCAGAATCCTGCCATTTGCATCGGGTTGGATTAGGTTGGGCGACCTGCGCGAGTTAGGTGTAAATACTCGGCCCCTAGGTCGGAGGCAGGCGGCAGAGGTCAGTCCGCGGTCCAGCCGCCATCGACGACCAGGCTGGTGCCGGTCATCATCGCCGACGCGTCCGATGCCAGGAACAGGACTGCGCCCATCAGGTCCGTCACTTGTCCGAGACGGCCGAGCTTGATCTTCTGGAGCACGCTCGACTTGAACGCTTCGTCCTCGAAATACGGCTTGGTCAGCGGCGTCTCGATGAAAGTCGGCGCTATCGTGTTGGAGCGGATGCGGTGTTTCGCGAGATCGAGCGCGAAGGCCTTGTTCATGCCCTCCAGCGCCCATTTCGATGCGCAGTACAGCGACCGGTTGATCCCGCCGACATGACCCATCTGCGATCCCATGTGGATCAGCGACCCGGCCACGCCGTCCTCGATCATCTTTCGAGCGACCGCTTGTGCGACGAAGAAGCTGCTCTTCACGTTCAGATCGAGCACCGCGTCGAAATCAGCCTCGGCGACGTCGATCATCGACATCGGCCGGTTGGTGCCGGCATTGTTGACGAGGATGTCGAATGCGGGTCGCTCGGCAAAGAAGTGCGCGACCGCATCGAGATCGGTCACGTCGAGCCGAGCCGCGACCGCCCGACCACCCGCAGCGACGATCTCCAAGGCGGCTGCCTCGATCTCGTCGAGGCTGCGGGCGACCAGAGTCACTTCGGCCTGCGCCTCTGCCAATGCAGCCGCGCTGGCCAGCCCGATGCCCCGGCCCGCGCCCGTCACCACGGCACGGCGGCCATCGAGCCGGAAACTGGGTGTGACGGGGAGGGTCAACGGGGTTCCACCTTTCCGGCATAGGGCACGTTGCGGCCGCCATAGCGGCGTACCCGGATATTGGCCTGTTCGCCATGCCCGGCAAAGCCCTCCAGCGCGCAGAGCCGGCTGCAATATTCGCCGATCATCGCCGAGGCCTCGTCGGTCAGCACGCGCTGATAGGTGCAGGTCTTGAGGAATTTCCCGACCCACAGCCCGCCGGTGTAGCGTGCCGCCTTCTTGGTCGGCAGCGTGTGGTTGGTGCCGATCACCTTGTCGCCATATGCGACATTGGTGCGGGCGCCGAGGAACAGCGCGCCGTAGTTGGTCATGTGATGCAGGAAATAGTCGGGGTTGCGGGTCATGACCTGGACGTGCTCGGAGGCGATCTCGTCGGCGATGCGGACCATCTCGGCATCGTCCTCCGCGACGATCACCTCGCCGAAGCTGTCCCAGGCGCGGCGGGCGTACTCCGCGGTCGGCAGGATCAGCAGGAGCCGCTCGATCTCGCGCATTGTATCCTCGGCGAGCTTCCGGCTGGTGGTGAGCAGGATCGCCGGGCTGTCGGGGCCGTGTTCGGCCTGGCCAAGCAAGTCGGTCGCGGCGAGCTCGCCATCGCAGCCGATCTCGTCGGCGATGACCAAAGTCTCGGTCGGGCCGGCGAACAGATCGATGCCGACGCGACCGAACAGCTGGCGCTTGGCTTCGGCGACGAACGCGTTGCCGGGGCCGACGAGGATATCGACCGGCGCGATCGACTGCGTCCCGAGCCCCATCGCGGCGACCGCCTGGATCCCGCCGAGACAGTAGATTTCGTCCGCGCCCGCCATCGCCTGCGCGGCGACGATCGCCGGCGCGGGCTTGCCGTTGAACGGGGGGGCGCAGGTCACGACGCGGGGAACGCCGGCGACCTTGGCGGTGATGACGGACATGTGCGCGGAGGCGAGCAGCGGGTATTTGCCACCCGGCACGTAGCAGCCCGCGGCATTGAGCGGCAGGTTCTTGTGGCCAAGCACGATGCCCGGCAGCGTCTCGACCTCGACGTCGGTCATGCTGGCGCGCTGGATCTGCGCGAAATTGCGGACCTGCGCCTGCGCGAACTCGATGTCCTTGAGGTCCTGCCCGGAGAGTTGGTCGAGACAGTCCTGGATCTCGCGCGGGGTCAGCAGATAGCTGTCGCGATCCCAGGCATCGAACTTGATCGAGAGATCGCGGACCGCCGCATCGCCGCGCGTCTCGATATCCGCGAGGATGCCCTCGACGGTGTCCCGGACCTGGCGATTGGTTTCGGCCTTGGCCTCCGCGGTCGCGCCGCGCTTCAGATAAATCGCCATGCGAACCTCCTTGATACTATTTGAACTCTGCTGGCCGATGCTGACCCCGGCTAGCCGATGTCGGCCCGGACATAGCTTTGCTCGATCGCACCGAAGATCGATCGTCCGGCGGTGTCGAACATCTCGATGCGGACGCGGTCGCCGAACTTCAGATACGGCGTCCGCGGTGCGCCCTCGTCGACGAGCTCGATCGCGCGGCGTTCGGCGATGCAGGCCGAGCCCACCTCGCGGAAATTCTCGTTCGAGATGGTGCCGGTGCCGATCAGCGTTCCCGCCGCCAGATTGCGCGTGCGCGCGGCGTGGGCGATCAGCTCGCCGAACGAGAAGCCCATGGCGCCGCAATGCGGATGGCCGAACGGCTGATCGTTCCAGTGCACGTGGAGCGGCAGGTGGACACGCCCATCGCGCCACGCATCGCCCAGTTCGTCGGGCGTCACCGCCACCGGCCCGAACGTGGTCGCGCCCTTGGACTGGAGAAAGCCGAAGCCGGTCTTCAGATCCTTGGCCGCGAGCGCGCGCAGGCTGGTGTCGTTGGCCAATGTCAGCAACCGGATGTGGCTTTCGGCCTGCGCGACGGTCGTCCCCATCGGCACCCGGTCGAGGATGACCACGAGCTCGGCCTCGAAATCCATGCCATCGTCTTCGGAAGGCAGGGGGACATCGTCGCAGGCGCCGATCAGGTCGTCGCCCGCACCCTGGTACATCAGCGGTACGCTGCGCTTTTCGGGCGGCGGATCGAGGCCGAACACCTTCTCCAGTAGATCGCCGTGCGAGTGGAACGCCGAGGCGTCGAGCCACTGCCAGGCGCGCGGCAACGGTGCGGCGAGCCTGCGCGGTTCGAGCGCGATCGCGCCGGGCGCGGTGCCGGCGTTGAGCGCGGCGTAGAGCTGCTCCAGCGCGTCGGCGACCAGATCCCATTTCTCGATCGCGGTCTGGAGCGTCGGGGTGATCGCAGTTGCCGCTACGGACCGCGTCAGATCGCGGGATACGACGTGCAGCACGCCGTCGGGCGAACCATCCTTGAGTGTTGCGAGCTTCATCGCCGGCGCTGTCGCGTGCGCGCCCGACGAGAGTTAGGTGCAAAGATTCCAGGCGCTTCGGTTCGCCCGTGCGGGGCGTCCATAGCGGCAATTCTAGCACCTAACTCGCTTGGTCGCCTTGGTCTAAACCGCGGCAACGCTTTGGCTGTGTGCTGCCAGCGAGGATATGCTGTAGCGTCGGCATATCGAGAACTTCGAAAGGTGACTGCGGTGAAAGTGCTGAGTTCAACTCGTGTTTCGGCTGTATTGGCGGCGTCGTTACTTGCCGTAGTGGCAATTCCAGTGGCCGCACATCATTCAGCAGCGCCGTTCGACATGACCCGGAAGATCAGCATCAGCGGCACGGTCGAGAAGTGGGTGTGGTCCAACCCGCACTCGTGGCTGTACATCCGGACCACCAAGCCCGGCGGCGCGCAGGAAATCTGGGGTTTCGAGGCCGGCAGCGCCGGGATGCTCGCGCGCAGCGGCTGGAACTCGGGCGACATGAAAACCGGCGACAAGGTGACCGTCACCGCCAGCCCGAGCCGTAACGGACGGCCCGTGGGGCTGATCAGCGAGGTCAAGCTGGCCAACGGCAAGGTGCTGGGCGCCGGCTTCGGTGCACCGCCTCCCGGCGTTGCTCCGGGTAACTGATCGGGGGATGATCATGAAGTATCACACAGCATTGCTGGCGGCGTTCCTGGGGTCGGCGATGATGACGCTGCCGTTGGCTGTGTCCGCGCAGGCCGGTCCTCCTCCGGGCCCGGGTTCAGGTCCGGGCCCAGGTCCGGGTGGGGCGCAGGATCGTCCGATCGAGATCCCGATGCAGGCGCCTTCGCCGAACACGATGCAGCCACCGTCGACCGCGCTTGGATCGAAATGGTCCGATGTCACCAAGCTGCCCGATTTCTTCACCGGCAACTGGCAGAGCGTCACGTCGTTCCTGGACCGCGAGCCGAAGACACCGCTGACCCCGAAGGCGAAGGCCTATGCGGACACGTTCAAGCCGATCACCGACATTCCGTTTGCGGGTGCAGGCTGCAAGACGCCGGGCATGCCGACGATCCAGCGCCTCGGCTCGCCGCTGAAGTTCTTCTTCGAGCCGGGCATGATCGCGATCTATATCGAAAACAGCAGCATGACGCGGTTCATCAAGGTCAACGGCAAGCACGCCGCCCGCCCGAACCCGAGCTATCTGGGTGACTCGATCGGCCATTTCGAGGGCAACGAGTTCGTCGTCGAAAGCATCGCCTTCGCCGACGACATTCTGTTCCAGTACACCAATTTCCCCGGCAAGGGCACGAGCCGCTTCGTCCTGCCGATCGAGTCGGTGTTCGGTCCGCATGGTCCGAACCTGAAGATGGTCGAGCGGATGAAGCTGCTCGATCCCGACACGATGGAGATCAAGCTGACGATCTACGACGATACCGTCTGGACCGAGCCCTATGTCGCCAACACGCAGATCTTCAAGCGGAACCGCGGCGATGCCGGCCTGCCGGCCGAATGGGTCTGTGGATCGGGCGCCGATCCGCTCGAGTTCGATCCGGCGACCAACGAGTCGGTGATGCAGGATCCGGCCGAAGTGCTCAAGAAACTCCAGGCAAAAGACGCGAAGTAACGCGCGGATCGCCGTCAATCAGGTGGGGAATTTACGATGAAATATATGGCTGGATTGGCCGTCGTCTGCGCTTTGGCGACGGCGGGCATGGCGAGTGCGCAGGGTCCTGTGGCGAGTGCGCCGGCCGGCGGTTTCAAGCCGACGGTCGAGGACTGGATGGGCGTCAACGCCGCGGTCGACAATTACACGCTCGGGCTCGAGCGGCAGGACATGGCGCGGTTCGACAAGGCGTTCTGGCCCGAGGCGACGATCGTCGCGCAGCCCGAGCCGGGCAAGAGCTTCACGATGCCGTACCGCGCCGCGGCGATGCCACCGCCAGCCCCACCCGGCGGCGGGCCGCTGCCCAACGCGATCGGCAACGGTAACCCGCCCTGGCATCTGTCGCTGAGCCATCACTTCGAGTTCCAGAGCCCGACGCGGGCGACGCAATACGGCTACTTCGTGAGCGTCTATCCCGACCTGAAGACGAAGACGACGATCGTCGGCCTGCCCGGGCATTACGAGGACGTTCTCGAAAAGCGCAACGGCGAGTGGCGTATCCTCCAGCGTACGACGGTGATCGGCGGCAAATAGGCGCCAACACCGGACGTTTTCGACGACCGGTTTGAAGGGACACAGCGCCGGGACTGCAACGCGTGGCGACACGCAGTGCAGTCCCGGCGTTTTTCGTCGTCTCGCTCCGGGGGGCGTCGCGGACGGTGACGGAGGTCGCGTCAGAAGTCCCGCCGGACTGCTCGATGCCGACATGATGGTCGCGCCTGCAAATGGCGGCGGGCGGGGAGTTCGGGCTTCGCCATCCAGCTCGGCTGGAGAGATCTATCCTGGTCCGTCATGCCGGAATTGTTCGCGCATCCACGGTACCGTTAAATCGAGAGATTGCGGTTTGTGGAACGGTGGACCCCGGAACGCGTCCGGGGTGACGGAGCGATCGTGACCCGCAACGGCGGGGTCGGACTCCACCGCGCTCGATACGCGCTGCACGATCGGCGATTATCAGCGCACAAACGCAAACGGGCAGCGACCAGGGGATACCCGATCGCTGCCCGTCCGCTGCGTCGTTGCCTCAGTATCGGAAGGTGACGATCATGCCGAACGTGCGCGGATCGCTGAGCGCCGAGCGGTCGGTGCTGACCTGGAGCGGACCGCCGGGCGTCGTGCTCGGCGTGACGCTGCCGATCGCCCAGCCGTCGGGCAGGAACCGGTTGTCGGTCAGGTTGCGGACATAGCCGGTGATCGAGAATTGCGGGTTGATGATCAACGTCGCGTTGAAGTCGGCGAGTGCCTGCGACTTGACGCGGCCATAGGGGCCGGCACCGAGTTCCGCCCATTCCTCGGTCAGGCGCGAGCGGTCGTGCGCGGTGAAGAAACGGACCACGCCGCGCAGCGCCAGGGTGGCGTCGCCGCCCAGCGGAATACGGTGGTCATAGGCCACGTTGCCCTGGAGGGGCGGCACGCCCGACACCTTCTGGGTCGAGTAATATTTCTTGTAGATGCCGAAATCGCCGTAGCGGGCATTCGTGTACGACGCATTCAGGCTGAACGTGCCGTTCGCCCAGGGCCGCGCCTGAACCTCCAGTTCCGCACCATAGGATTTCAGCGGTACCGTGATGGTCGCAAATGTCGGGTTGCCGGGATTCTCGGGCGTGAGGTTGATCTGCGCAGTCTGGTATCCGGCGTAATCGTAATAGAACAACGCGCCGTTGATCTGCAGGCGATCGTTGAGGAACCGGTTCTTCGACCCGACCTCATAGGCGGTCAACGTCTCGGCCTGCAGGGTCTGGACCACCGGCTGGAAGTCCTGGCCGGTCGTCAGGGTGATGTCGCCCGGCGAGAACCCGGTCGAGATCGACGCGTACAGCAGATTTCTCGGTGCGACGTCGTGCTCGATACGCGCCTTGTAGGTAAAGTTGTTGAATTTCCGCACGCCCTCGTCGCCGCGCAGGTACGCCGTCGTGCCGAGGACGCTGGTGTAATCCTGGGTCACGGCGACCTTGGTATAATCATACCGGACGCCGGCGGTCAGGCGGGTGGTGGGCGCGAAGGCATAGATACCCTCGGCAAAGACGCCGATCGCGGTCGTCGCCTTGTCGGTGACGTCCTTGTAGAGGAACCGGTTCAGGTCGAGGTTGAACAGGTTGTTCTCGGTGCGAAGCGTGTTCCGGTAGTACATCGCCCCGGTCTGCCAGCTGATCTTCGAATCGTTCGGCGTGCTGTGGATCCGCAGTTCGTGCGTCACGAACTTGTCGTCCGGCGTGAGAATCGTCTGGTCCGCGTTGAAGACCGTGCCGCGCGCGACGATCGTCGCGTTCTGGTACCAGGTGCGGACCGCCGGGATGTAGGTGATCTCGACTGGACCGAGGTCGAGTTTGAAATTCGCCCAATATTGGCGGAAGTGGTTCTTGCCGGTGCCGACGTCCTGCGGCGTGTAGATGAAGTCGGTCGGCGAATCGCCTTGCCGGATCGAGACGCCGCCGGAATGCGTCACGTTGAACTCTTGCGCATAGCCGATCAGGGCGGAGAAATTGTCGGTCGGCGTGAACAGCGCCTTCACGCGGAAGGCTTCGCTGGAGACGGCGCCACCCTCGGCCGAATAATAGCCGTCGCGCTTGTAGAGATTGCCCGACGCGCGGATCGCCAGCTTGTCGGTGATGATCGGGATGTTCACGTCGCCGGTCAGGTGGCGAAGCGCGAAGTTACCGACTTCGCCGGTTCCTGCCATGCTGATCGCGGAGGCATCGGGCGCGCCGGTCTGGATCGCGACGACGCCGGACGTGGCGCTGCGTCCGTACAATGTCCCCTGTGGCCCGCGGAGCACTTCGACCCGGTCGATATCGTAGTTGCCGCCGATGCCGTTATAGACGTCGTCGACATAGATGGCGGCGGTCGACGAGGTCGACGTCGCGCTGCCACCGGCGCCCGAATTGGGCTGGACGCCGCGAATGACCAGGCCTGCCGCCGGATTGTCCGTGCCGCTGCCCTGCGACGTCGCGACGGTGGCGGCGGCGCCGCCGACCACGCCCGGCACGTCCTCGAGGATGTTTTTGAGTTCGTAGCGGCCCTGGCGAAGCATTTCCGCGCCTGGCCGCACGGTGATCGCCGCGGCGGTCTTCTGCGCGGTGTTGAACCGGCGCTCCGCGGTGACGATGATGTCCTGAAGCGCCGAAGCATCGGCCGGCGCCTGATCCGCCGCGGGTGCTTGATCTGCGCCCGCCGCCGGCACGGCCTGGGGGCTGGCAGCGGCTGCCGGAACCGATGCGTCCTGCGGAGTTGTGGCCGTCGCTTCGGTCGAGGCCGCGACATCCTGGGCGAACACGGGCTGGCTGAACACGGGCTGGGCGGACACGGGCGTGGTGGCGGCCGCACATACCAGCAACGATGTCGACAGAAGTAAATTGAACTTGTGCATTACGTTCCTCCCCAACTGCCCAATTTTACTTGGGTCGGTTACTTGGTCGTGCAATTGGCTTGGCCGGGCTCTTAATGGCATGCAGATCAAACTGACTGTATCGACGGTCGTCAGGCCGAGTTCATGGTTCTCGTACTCCCGTTGAATTCGTCGAGATCCACATTGAACGCCGGACGTCGCCGCCGATATTGACCATTAACAGGCTTGTGGTGGCCAGCTAGGTGTCTGAATTCGCCTTGGAGGACGGGCGGGTGGACGGTCGGACGGCTGGGTGATCGACGCGATGCTGGTCGAGACACGAATGCGAGGGTGGTGCCGGTTGCAGGAATCGAACCCGCGACATCCAGTTTACAAAACTGGCGCTCTACCAACTGAGCTAAACCGGCCCAACGCGTGCCGCCTTCAGGCGGCGACCCCGTGTGTGCGGCGACACCCTGCGCGGCACCCAATGCGTCAGGAAACGCCGAAGGTCCAGCCCTCGGTGCGTGCGATATGGGGAGTCATCGCGGTCGGTGACCAGAGTTCGGGGCGGTGCGCGTTGGCGCGCAGCCAGGCCGCGGTCAGGATCGCGTCGGTCGCGTGATCGTCGTAGCGCGCGAGCGGCAGGTGAGGGGCGCTGCCGAGGCCTGCCAATGCGGCGTCCAATGCTACGGCGTCGCGCATCTTGCTGAGGCCCTTGCGGATACCGGCGGCGCGTGCCGCGATCGTGGTATAGATTTCGACGATCGCCGGGCCGTCCTCAGGGTGAGGATCGAACGGCCATACGGGAATGCGGCCCGCCAGCCGGTGGAGCACGCGCATCCCGGTCAGGCTCGACTTGCCGACCTGTGCCGCGCCGACCAGGTTGAAGCAGCTCGTCGGCGACAGGCCCATCGCGCGCTGGCCGATCTCGCAGGCGCGCATCCGGCCTGCGCCACCGGGGAACAGGTCGCCGCAATCGCGATGCTGGCGGAAATGGCGGCGGATCTCGGCGTCCTGCAAAAGGCTCGACGCGGCAAAATGGGGATCGTCGACCGACGTCGACTCGACCATCGCCCATAGGGCACGCGCATCCTCGGGACTGTCCTGCCAACCAGGGAAATAGCTGCCCTCGTCGACGAACGGCAACGCCGGCGACAGATCGAGCCCGATCAGAGTCGCCGAACCGTGCTGCTGTAGCAGCCAGTCGAGGATGTCGCCCCGCGACCACGCCGAAGCCTCGGGCGGCGTCACCAGCGCGGGGGCGGCAGTGCCGGTCGAGCAGACCGCCACCGTGATTCCCTTGTGACGATGGCCCTGCGCGCCCGACCAGTCGACCGCGGCGAATCGATCGAACCTTGGGACGTCCGTGGGTGCAGTAGGCGTAGCGGTCACGACGCGGCGGCACCTCGTCGAAAACACCGTTCCTCGTGATCGTCGACCAGGCCGCAGGCCTGCATCCAGGCATAGACGATCACCGGCCCGACGAAGCTGAAGCCGCGCTGCTTGAGGGCGGCGGACAATGCCTCGGATGCGGGCGAGCGGGTGAGTGCCTTCCGGCCGTCGCCGACCACCGGCGTCCCGTCGACGAAGCTCCAGGCGAACGCGGCGAATTCCTCGCCGGCCGCTTGCATCGCGAGGTATGCGCGGGCGTTGCCGATCGTCGCGCGGATTTTCGCACGCGAGCGGACGATCCCGGCATTGCCCACGAGCCGCTCGACATCGTCGTCGTCGAACCGGGCGACGATGTCGGGGTCGAATTCGGCGAAGGCGGTCCGGAACGCGTCGCGCTTGCGCAGGATCGTGATCCAGGCGAGTCCCGCCTGGAACCCGTCGAGCATCAGCTTTTCCCAAAGCGCGCGAGAGTCGTACTCGGGAACGCCCCATTCCGCGTCGTGATAGGCGGCGAGCAGGGGATCGTTCTGTGCCCAGCCGCAGCGGGTATGTTCGGCGGTCGACGCATCGATGGCTGGATGATCGTGGGACATGTCGTCAGCGACCCGCATCGCGCTTCGCCGACCAATAGGCCAGGCGCTTCCTTATATCCCGCTCGAAGCCGCGCTCGTTCGGGGCGTACAGCGGCTCCGGGTTCGAGGCCGCGATCTCGTCGGGGAAGAACTCCTGGCCCGAGAACGCATCCGGGTGATCGTGATCATACGCGTAGCCCTTATGGTAGCCGAGTTCCTTCATCAGCGCGGTCGGCGCGTTGAGGATGTGCTTGGGCGGCGGCAGCGATCCGGTTTTCTTGGCGAGCGCGGTGGCGCGGTCGAACGCCAGATAGGATGCGTTCGATTTCGGCGCAGTGGCGACATAGTTGATCGCCTGCGCCAGGAACAGGCGCCCTTCCGGCAGGCCGACCCGCTCGAATGCCTGCCATGCGGTCATCACCTGGATCATCGCGTTGGGATCGGCCATGCCGACATCCTCCGACGCGGCGCAGGCGAGCCGTCGGAAGATGACCGCGGGATCCTCCCCGCCGGCCAGCATCCGCGCCGCCCAGTACAGCGCCGCATCGACACCGCTTCCCCTCAGGCTCTTGTGGAAGCAGCTGAGCAGGTTGAAATGCTCTTCCTTGCCCTTGTCGTACAGCGGTGCGCGCGACTGTGCGAACGCCGCCAGCTCGGCGGTGGTCAGCGGTGCGTCGGCCGCCATCGAAAACAGGTCTTCGCAAAGCCCGAGCAGATAGCGCGCGTCGCCGTCTGCCATCGCGATCAGCGCGTCGCGGGCGCCTGGATCGAGCGGGAGCGGCCGATCGAAATGGCGTTCGGCACGCGCGATGACCTGGTCCAGGTGTTCGACGTCCAGGCGATTGAGGGTGAACACCTTCGCCCGCGACAAGAGGGCCGACACCAGGCTGAAGCTCGGATTCTCGGTGGTGGCCCCGATCAGCACGAACGTGCCGTCCTCGATCGCCGGCAGCATCGCATCCTGTACTGGTCGCGAGAAGCGGTGCAGCTCGTCGATGAACACCGCGGTCGATTTGCCGGTATCCTCGCGCAGCACCGCGGCTGCGGCAATCGCCTTTCGCAGGTCGACGATTCCGGTCGATACCGCCGACAGCTGGGAGAATTCATACCCCGCCTCGGCCGCGATCAGCCGCGCGATCGTCGTCTTGCCGACGCCGGGCGGACCCCACAGGACGAACGACGACAGCCGCTTGCCGCGGAGCATGCGGCCCAGCGGACCATCGGGGCCGAGGAGATGGTCCTGGCCGATGACCTCCGAGATAGCGGCGGGGCGCAGTTCCTCGGCGAGCGGACGGGCGACGGCGCGTGCGAACAGGGAGCCGGTCACGGCCGTTGCCTCGCCATAATCCGAGAAAAGACGGCAATCGTACGGTTTCGATGGGACGCGTAGTCGGGGGCGGCGGGTTCGAAGCCCGCGAAGAGATCGGCCATGTGCGGAAGATAGGGGTGGGGGGGCGGTTTGCCCATCCGTACTCCTTCTCGGCCAACGCATCGTCCTTCCCCCGCAGGCGGGCATCCATACTGGCCGGCGGCAATCCACGCTCACCCGGTACGAGGGTATGGGTCCCCGCCTCCGCGGAGATGACGGACGAGAAAAAGCGAATCTTTTCACACCCACCCCTTGAACTGAAAACACTCTGCGATATATCTCAGCTCATGAACGAAGATATATCGGAGAACACTCAAATGCGTTTTGGTATGGGATATGGAGCCTGGACCGGCGGTCCGCGGGCCGACGGCGAAGGCCGGGGGCGGCCGGGACATGACGGTCACGGTCGGCACGGACATGGGCACGGGCACGGGCATCGCGGCGGCCCTGGTGGTCGGCGGCGCTTGTTCGACGGCGGCGAATTGAAGCTGGTCATGCTGAAGCTGATCGCGGACGCGCCGCGCCATGGCTACGACCTGATCCGCGAGATCGAAGGGCTGACCGGCGGTGGCTATGCGCCGAGCCCGGGCGTCGTCTATCCGACGCTCAGCATGCTCGACGAAATGGGGCTGATCGAGGAGCAGCAGTCGGAAGGCGCGAAGAAGCGCTTTGCGGCGAGCGACGAGGGGCGCGCGCACCTGGCCGAGAACGCGGCCGTGGTGGACGGTCTGTTCGCGCGGTTGGCAGCAGTGGGGGCGGAGTCCGAGCGGACCGATGGTGCGCCGATCCGGCGGGCGATGGGAAATCTTCGGCAGGTGCTCCAGCACCGGCTGATGCGCGAGGACGTCAACGAGGATACGCTGCACGACGTCGCGGCGCTGCTCGACGAGGCTGCGCAGAAGATCGAGCGCTTGAAGTGAGCGTCTCGGTCGCACGTGTGCCGACGCATTCGGCCAGCAAGTATCTCCAGCAGCTTGCCAAGCATTGGAGCCACAAGATGGAGGTCACCTTCTCGGAGGAGGAGGGCCGCATCGCCTTCCCGAACGGCGCGGTGCTGGAGATGCGCGCGGACAGCGAAACGCTAGACGTCGCGCTGACGGTGCCGGAGGGCGAGGACGTCGAGCGGATGCGCGGGGTGGTGTCGAGCCACCTCGACCGGTTCGCCTTCCGCGAGGCGCCGCTGACGTTCGACTGGACGACGGCCTGAGGGCGCAACCTGCTCCCCTCCCTGGAAGGGAGGGGTTGGGGGTGGGTAGGCCGGTTTGAGCCACCAAGCCCAGGATTCGCGGAACCCGACCCACCCCCAACCCCTCCCTTCCAGGGAGGGGAGCAGTCGCGAGCTACGCCCCCCGCCGCGCCATTACCTCCACATACGTGTCCAGCACCGTCTGGTTGATCGTATCCCACAAATACCCGGCAGCCTTGTCGTGCCCGGCCCATCCCATTGTCTCGCGCAGGCCCGGCTCGGACACGATCCGCGCGATCGCATCCGCATATCCGGCGATATCCGTCGGCGGCACCAGGAATCCGGTCACCCCGTCGTCGACCAGCCCGACCGCACCCGACGCGCGTGCGGCTACGACCGGAACGCCGGCCGCCATCGCTTCGAGCGTCACGTTGCCGAACGTCTCGGTCACGCTCGGGTTGAAGAACACGTCCATCGACGCGACCGCGCGGCCGAGATCGTCGCCCGACTGGAACCCCGCGAACACCGCACCCGGCACATGGCCCGCGAACCAGTCGCGCGCGGGACCCTCGCCGATCACCAGCACCTTGTGCGGCACGCCGCGCTGCTCGAGCGTCCGGATCACGTCGGCGAAGACGTCGAGCCCCTTCTCCTTCACCAGCCGCCCGAGAAACCCGACCGCGACCTCGCCGTCCGCAATCCCCCGCGCGCGCCGCCATTCGAGATCGCGGCGCGTCGGCGTGAAGCGATCATGGTTCACGCCGCGCGACCAGATCGCGGTCGGCGTCGTCACGCCCCAGCTGCGGACGATCTCCGCCATGCCGCGCCCCGGCACCAGCACCGCGTCGACCCGGTTGTAGAAGCGCGTCAGGATCTTCACCATGATCGGCTCGAAGAACGCCATCCGGTAATAGCGGAAATACGTCTCGAACCGCGTGTGCAGCGACGCGACCGTGGCGATGCCGTTGCGCCGCCCGTAACTGATCGCGCGATGGCCGAGGAAATCGGGCGCCGATACGTGGACGATATTCGGCGCGAACGCATCGAGATCGCGCCGGATCGCGGCGGGCAGCCCGCGCGCCATCTTGTATTCGCCGCGCCCTGCGGGAAGCGGCAACGACGGCACCGCGACCAGATCGCCGGTCGGCGGGAAGGCCGGCTTGGCGTTGGTCGGCGAATAGACCCGCACCGCGACGCCCTTCGACAGCAAGTGGCCGACCAGCAGATTCAGCGCCTGATTTGCGCCATCGCGAACGTAATTATAGTTACCGCTGAACACGGCAACGCGCAGATCGGTGGCGTGCATCGTCGCGCGGATAACGCCGTGCGCCGACAAGCGCCACTGAATCTGTAACATACGCTAGTCGTCGGCCATTGATGTTCCCGTATCGTTCTCGTACATCGGCCGTATGGCGAAACCCCAGAAGCGTTACGTGTGTCAGTCCTGCGGATCGGTGTCGCACCGCTGGGCGGGGCAATGCGCGGATTGCAACGAGTGGAACACGCTGGTCGAGGAGGCGAACACCGCCGCCACGCCGTTCCATTCGAAGCATAATCTCCAGACCGGCGGCCGTGCGATCCAGCTCGTCGGTCTCGATGCGGAGATCAAGCTGCCCGACCGGATGGCGACGGGCATCGCCGAACTCGACCGCGCGCTGGGCGGCGGCTTCGTCGAGGGTTCGGCGACGCTGATCGGCGGCGATCCCGGGATCGGCAAGTCGACGCTGCTGCTCCAGGCGGCGGCGAAGATGGCGCTGGCGGGGCAGTCGGTCGCGTATGTATCGGGGGAGGAAGCGGCGGATCAGGTCCGGTTGCGAGCGCGCCGGCTCGGGCTCGGCAACGCGCCGGTGCAGCTCGCGGCGGCAACGTCGACGCGTGACATCCTGACGACCTTGCAGACGAAACCGCCGGCGATGCTGGTGATCGATTCGATCCAGACGATGCACTCCGACCTGATCGAGGGCGCGCCGGGGACGGTCAGCCAGGTGCGGGCATCGGCGCAGGAGCTGATCCGGTTCGCCAAGGAGCGCGGCACCGCGGTGGTGCTGGTCGGGCATGTGACCAAGGACGGCTCGATCGCCGGCCCGCGCGTGCTGGAGCACATGGTCGACACGGTGCTGAGCTTCGAGGGCGAGCGCAGCCACCAATACCGCATCCTCCGCGCGATCAAGAACCGCTTCGGCGGGACCGACGAGATCGGCGTCTTCTCGATGCAGACCGAGGGGCTGGCGGAGGTCGGCAACCCGTCGTCGCTGTTCCTGACGCACCGCGACGATGCGATGACCGGGGCGACGGTGTTCCCGGCGCTGGAGGGGACTCGGCCGGTGCTGGTCGAGATCCAGGCGCTGACCGTGCGGCTCGCTTCAGGCGCGACCCCGCGGCGTGCGGTGGTCGGCTGGGATTCGGGACGGCTGGCGATGATCCTCGCGGTGCTCGAGGCGCGGTGCGGGCTGAGCTTTTCCAACGCCGAAGTGTATTTGAACATCGCGGGCGGCTACCGCGTGCAGGACCCCGCGGCGGATCTGGCGGTGGCGGCGGCGCTGATCTCGGCGATGTCGGAACGGCCGGTGCCGGTCGACGCGGTGGCGTTCGGCGAGGTCGCGCTGTCGGGCGAGATCCGCCCGGTCGCGCATGGCCCGCTGCGGTTGAAGGAAGCGAGCAAGCTCGGCTTCGAACGTGCGCTGGTGCCCGCGTCGATGACGGGGGAGAAGAGCGGGATGAAGCTCTCGGGGTTCAAGACGCTGGCGTCGTTCGTCGATCACATGATGGGGCGGGGGTAGTCGCGGGCGTTATTGAGGCGGGCATCCCGCTCCGACCAGGCAAAGGTTGTTTCCCCGCGAAGGCGGGGATCCAGACTAGGCTCCCGCCTTCGCGGGAGAACAGGGTGGAGGGTAGCGACTGTGCGGCACCGGGCGCACTTTTACGTTGGGCCTTTACGACGGGGCCTT
Organism: Sphingomonas faeni; assembly: GCF_024273235.1. Lineage (GTDB taxonomy): Bacteria > Pseudomonadota > Alphaproteobacteria > Sphingomonadales > Sphingomonadaceae > Sphingomonas > Sphingomonas faeni_A. Next base: position 77,407 of record NZ_JANBVH010000015.1, read on the forward strand.
ACGATAGGGATAGCTGCAGTTCGTTACCAACGTCCCAGCTAAGCACCACCCCGGCGGAGGCCGGGGCCCAGTTGGGGGACGCTGCTGGCGACCGCTGCGGTTAATTACCGCGACCTTTCCAACTGGGCCCCGGCCTCCGCCGGGGTGGGGTGGTGAGGGCCGTTGTCCTTCATCGGTCGATCGATCAAGCACGTAACGGCATCCCCAGCCCGCAAATCCAAGACAACCCGAACGCATGGCCTCTCGTGACAGCCATGCTATGGCCACCCGCATGGCGAACACGAAAAGCAATACCGGTACCGTCGAGGTCGACGGCACCCGATACGACTGGCACCTCCAGCGCGAGCCGCAACACACGGATGCCGATGGCTGGAAGGGCATGACGATCTCGCTCCTGCAGGACGACGCCAAGCGCGAAGCCCTGCTCGAATTCCCCGCGCCGAAACGCCTGTTGAAGGGCCTGCCGCGCGGGCGGCTCCAGATCGACGACGCGACGATCGCTCGCGGGGTACGGGCAGCGTTGGCGGCGGGGTGGGAGCCGATGTCGCGCGGCAAGCCGATGGTCTTCACGGTGGATTCCGAAGGGAATTGAACCGTGGATCGGCGTGACACCCCGACCCCGACGGACACGCGCGCGCAGACGCAGCCCCAAGCCGATCTCGAAACCACGCTGCTGGGGCCGGTCCTGCCGGATCGGAGCTGCGGGGATTGCACCGCGTGCTGCACCGAACTGACGGTAGATACGCCGGAGTTCGCCAAACCCGCGGGAACGCCGTGCGTCCACCTGTCCGGCCAGGGCTGCGGTATTCACGCCGTCCGGCCGCGCATCTGCCGAACCTGGTTCTGCGCCTGGCGACGGGTTGCCAGCCTTCCCGACGAAGCGCGACCAGACCGGTCCGGGCTGCTCGTCTCGCTCAATTTCGTCAGCCAACCGCAGAATTGCCTCGAAGGCGTCTCGATCAACGTCCGTGTCCTCGCGGGCAGTGACGCGATCGCGAATGGCATGGCGGCGATCGTCTTGGACAACGTATGCGACCAGCTGGTCCCGGTCTGGTTCAGCGACGGGTCGAAGAAAATGTTGATGCATCCCGACAATGACGTCGCTCGCTTCGTCCTCTCCGGAGAGGCTGCACCCCCGCATTTGCAGGACGAAGTCGCCGCATGGCGCGAACGCTACGGTGTGTTCGGCTTGAACCGCTAGGACGCGTCGGTCGCAGCATGCACTAGCGGTTCGGCCCCTGCGTCCCTATTCCAGAGCGCATGAACCTCACTGCCCTAGACATCGTCGTCCTGATCGCCGTCGCCGGGTCCGCGGTGCTGGGGCTGGTCCGCGGGTTCGTGACCGAAGTGCTGTCGATGTTCGCCTGGGTGGCGATGGTCGCGATGCTCAAGCTGTTCCACATACCGCTCGCCGCCGCGCTGTCGCCGGTGGTCGGCACGGTCGGCGGCGCTGCGGTGCTCGCGTTCGCGATCATCACCGGGGTGACGTATATCGGCGGGCGGCTGGTCGCCAATGCGATCGGTGCGCGGACGCGGACCTCGATCCTGGGCCCGGTCGACCGCGCGCTTGGCTTCGGGTTCGGCGCGCTGAAGGGCCTGATCCTCGCCAGCCTCGTCTTCCTGCTCGCGACGCTCGTCATCGACACGATGGGCGGCGGAGCCTCGCGCCGGCCCGGCTGGATGACGACGTCGCGCACCTATCCGCTGCTCAACGCGACCAGCGCGAGCATCGCCGATTTCGTCGACCGCCGCCGTCGTGGCAAACCCGTCTTCGGCGCAACCACCCCGCCTTCCAGATCCGACCCTTCCCGATCCGAAAACGCAAGCGAGCCGAAGTCATGAGCGCTCCCCTCTACAATGCCGAGATCCTGCGCCTCGCCGCGACGATCCCGCACCACGAACGCCTCCCCGAGCCGATGGCGACCGCCGAGAAACGCTCGCCGATCTGCGGGAGCCGGGTGACGGTCGACGTCGCGGTGGACGATTCGGGCCGCGTCAGCGAGGTCGGCCTGCTGGTCCGCGCCTGCGCGCTCGGCCAAGCGTCGTCGTCGCTGCTCGCCGCCAATATCCTCGGCCGCACCCCCGCCGAACTCGCCGCGACGCGCGATGCGCTGACGGCATGGCTTGCGCGCGAGGGCGATGCGCCTGATTGGCCGGGGATGGACATCTTTACCCCCGCGCTCGACTACACCGCGCGCCACCCCTCGATCCGGCTGGCGTTCGAAGCCGCCGCCGAGGCTGCCGCAGAGGCCGCCGACACCGCTGCAAAGGCGAAAGTCTGATGGCGGAGGCGTCGCCGTCGCTGTTGCGGGACGGTGTCGTACTGCTCGGGTTCGGCCTCATGTTCGTGCTGCTGTTCCGGCGGCTCGGGCTGGGTGCGACGCTGGGGTATCTGGTCGCGGGCGCGGTCGTCGGGCCGCATGTGCTTGGCCTCGTCGGCGATGCGGAGTCGAAGCTCGGGTTCGCCGAACTCGGCATCACGTTGCTGTTGTTCATCGTCGGGCTCGAACTCAATCCGTCGCGCCTGTGGCGGATGAAGCACGAGATCTTCGGGCTCGGGCTGCTCCAGGTCGCGATCTGTGGGCTCGCGATCACCGCGATCGTCTGGATCGGTGCGAAGTTCTCGCTGCCCGCCGCGCTCGCGCTCGGCCTCCCGCTGGCGCTGTCGTCGACCGCGCAGGTGCTGCCGATGCTGCGCTCGTCGGGCCGGATGCGGACGCCGTTCGGTGAACGCGCCTTCTCGATCCTGCTGTTCCAGGACCTTTCGATCGTGCCGCTGATCACGATCGTCGCGGCGATGAGCCGGAACCCGGCGGATGCCAACGCGCCGCCGGGGTGGCTGCTGGCGATCTATACGGTGCTCGCGGTCGGCGGCTTGATCATCGCCGGGCGCTTCCTGCTCCGCCCGTTCTTCCGCCTGATCGGCAATCTCGGCGAGCGCGAGATGTTCGTATTTGCGGGTCTCTTCACGGTGATCGCCAGCGCCGCGATCATGGAATGGCTCGGGCTTTCGACCGCGCTCGGCGCGTTCATCGCCGGCGTCATGCTCGCGGACAGTCCGTATCGGCATGAGCTGGAGGCCGATGTCGAGCCGTTCCGTTCGATCCTGCTCGGGCTGTTCTTTCTCGCGGTCGGCATGGTGCTCGACCTAAATGCGATCGCCGAGCGGCCGGTGTTCGTGGTGGCGATGGCGGCGGCGCTGATCCTGACCAAGACCAGCGTGATCATGCTGATCGGCATGGCGTTCAAGATGACGTGGCGGCAGGCGTTCGCGCTTGGGCTGCTGCTGAGCCAGGGCGGCGAGTTCGGCTTCGTGCTGTTCGCGCAGGCGCAGGCGGGGCTGCTGATCGAACCGCAGGCGGCGAGCCTGTTCGGCGCGATCATCACGCTGTCGATGGCGACCACGCCGTTCCTGATGGGGATCACCAAGCGCTTCCGCACCGAGCCGATCGCCAAGGACCAGGAGCGGGACGGCCCCAAGGTCGACGGCGCGAATGCGATCATCGTCGGCTATGGACGGTTCGGCCAGACGGTCGGCCAGATGCTGCTCGCGCAGGACATCCCGGTCACGCTGATCGACACCGATATCGAGATGATCGACATCGCCGGCGAGTTCGGCGCGAAGGTCTATTACGGCGACGGCACGCGGCTCGACCTGTTGCGCCAGGCGGGCGCGGCCGATGCGGAGATCATCTGTTTCTGCATGGACGGCGATCAGCTCGATCCGGACACGATTGAAGGCGTGCACGAGGCGTTCCCGAAGGCGGCGATCTACGTCCGTGCGTTCGATCGTCGCGCGCTGGTGAAGTTGAAGAACACGTCGGCGACCGCGGTCGTGCGCGAGGTGCTCGAATCGGCGGTGAAGATGGCGCGGCTGGCATTGCGCGGGCTCGACGTCGCGCCCGCCGATATCGATCGCGCGGAGGAGATATACCGGTCGCGCGACAAGGAGCGGTTGCAGTTGCAGATCGATTCCGGCGACATGCGCGCGGCGCGGGCCGAGACTGCCAAGCGGTTTCCCTGGGGGAATGATTCGCAATGATTATCGTTGTTCTTGCAGCCTTGTCGGGCGCGATCGCGGTCGCGGCGGGGGCGTTCGGCGCACACGGCGCGATTGGCTCGGCGGCGGAATGGTTGAAGACCGGGGCGCAGTACCAGCTCGTCCATGTGGTCGCGGCGCTGGTCGCGGTTCGGATGGAGACGCGTGGGCCGGCGTGGCTGTTCGTGGTCGGTGCGGCGATCTTTGCGCTGACATTGTATGCGATGGCGCTGGGTGCGCCGCGCTGGTTCGGCGCGATCACGCCGATTGGTGGGGCGCTGTTGATCGGTGGGTGGCTGTGGCTGGCGTGGAGTGCGAGCCGCCCCTGATCCTCCCCTGCAAGGGGAGGTGGCTGGCGGAGCCAGACGGAGGGGTAACGCCCTCTCGATGGCGCAATACCCCTCCGTCAGTCCTGCGGACTGCCACCTCCCCTTGCAGGGGAGGATTGAAACGGGGCTATCGCTTTTTCCGGCAGGCGTCGGAGCAGTAGATCACGCTGTCCCAGTCGCGCGCCCATTTTTTCCGCCACGTGAACGGCCGCTCGCACGCCGGACAGACCTTGGTCGGCAGGTTCTGCTTGGCGATCCCGTTGGGCATCAGCGGGGCTGCGCGTCTAGGAACGCCTCGACGTCGGCGAGGTCGACGGTCTTGTCGAGATACGTCCGGCCGATCCCGCGCGCGAGCAGGAAGGGCAGCGTGCCGGCCGCCATCTTCTTGTCGTGCCGCATGTGATCGACGAGCCGCGCGCCGCTCGCGCCGACACCGGCCGCCGCCAGCCCGTCCGGCAATCCCGCGTCACGCCAATGCGCGGCAACACGCTGCGCGTCCTGACCCGAACAGATCCCCTGCGATGCCGAGAACCCGAACGCCAGCGCACACCCCGCGGCCACACCCTCGCCGTGGATCAGCGCCTGCGAGAACCCGGTCTCGGCTTCCAATGCATGCCCGAACGTATGCCCGAGATTGAGCAGCGCACGCGTCCCGTTGGTCTCATGCTCGTCCGCCGCAACGATCCGCGCCTTTGCCGAAACGCTGTGTGCGATCGCGTATTCGCGCAGGCCGATGTCACCGCCCAGCAACGCGGCGCCATTCGCCTCGCACCATTCGAAGAACGCGAAATCATCGATCAGGCCGTATTTCACGACCTCGGCATAGCCGGCGCGCAACTCGCGGATCGGCAGCGTGTCGAGCACCTGCGGGTCGATCAGCACCATCACCGGCTGGTGAAACGCGCCGATCAGATTCTTGCCGGCGCGGGTGTTGATCGCGGTCTTCCCGCCGACCGAACTGTCGACCTGCGCGAGCAAACTCGTCGGGATCTGCACGAAGTTGCACCCGCGCTTGAGGATCGAGCATGCGAACCCGACGAGATCGCCGATCACGCCGCCGCCCAGCGCCACGACATGATCGCCGCGCTCGACCCCGAGTTCGAGCAGCCGGTCGCAGAGCATTTCCAGCGTAGCCCAGCTCTTGCTGCCTTCACCAGGCGCGAGAACGATCGCCTCGGACGCGATACCGGCCGCCGTCAGCGAGGCTTGCAACGTCGCGAGGTGGACGGACAAATTCTCGTCGGTGACGATTGCCACGCGGCGCTTCCCCGCGAGCGGCGCGAGATAGTCGCCGGCCTTCGCAAGAATCCCCGCTTCGATATGGATGGGATAGGTCCGCGCGCCCAGTTCAACGGTAACGGTCTTCATCGGCCAAGCGCCCTCAGGATTGCGGCGACGGTCGCTTCGTGCGGCGTCTTGTTGCTGACAATATGGATGTGCGCCTGCGCGTAGATCGGGTTGCGGACGCGCGCCAGTTCGGCGAGCACTTTCCCCGCGTCGCGGTTGCGCAGCAGCGGGCGGCTGTCGCGGCGGCCGACACGCTCGACCAGAATGTCCGGATGCGCGCTGAGCCACACCGAGATCGCGTCGCGCAGGATCAGCGTGCGCGTGTCGTCGTTGATGAACGCGCCGCCGCCGGTCGCGATGACCTTCGGCGTGCCGTCGATCAGCCGCGCGATCACCCGGCGCTCACCGTCGCGAAAATACTCTTCGCCGTATTTGGCGAAGATCTCGGTGACGGTCATGCCGGACGCGGCCTCGATCTCGTGATCGGCATCGACGAACGGCAGGTTCATGCGCAGCGCGAGGCGCCGGCCGACCGTGGTCTTGCCGACGCCCATCAGCCCGACAAGCACGATCGGCCGGTCGATCGGGGCAGGGGCGGAACCGCCTGAGGGCCCGCCTGAGGGGTTGTGGCTTTGCAACATCGTGAGGGGCGCTATACAGCGGCACCGCGCGAGGGCAAAAGCTCTTGCCGCCTGTTTTGTCCACTACCCCGTCCACTACAAGGTTACGCCGTCATGTCCCGTTTCATCGTCTCGGTCGTCGTCGTTCTTGTCGTGGTGGTCGGCGGCCTGTTCCTGCTGGCCGGTCGTGCGACCGAGCGTCCGCAGAGCCGCGTCGAGAAGGCCGTGACGCTTGCGAACCTCTCTTAAGGCAACCCTGACGGCGGCGGTTGCCGTCGGAGCCCTGGTCGCGCTGGCACCGGCGATCGGGCAGGACCGTCCCGAATCGATCCTGCCGCCGGGGTTCGGCGAGCCGACGCCCACGCCTGCGCCGCGTCCGGCCCCTCCAGCCGGCACGCAGCCTGCACGTCCGGCAACGCCAGGTGGGACGCAAACGCCGCAATCGCCGCAATCGCCGACACCGGGGCAACCGCTGCCGCCGAGCGCGATGATCCAGCCGCTGCCGGCGACCACGCCCGAAACCGCGTTGCCCGTGCCCGCCGTGACGCCGGCCCCGGTCGATCCGGCGGTGCTCGCGCGCTACGAGATGCCCGAATTCGCGCGTCGTTCGCTCGCGACGGTCGGCCCGGTGACCCCGAGCCAGGGCGGGCTGGAGGCCGACGCGTTCGGCGATGCCGACGGCCAATATGTCGAGACGCTGATGCGCCGGCTGACCGCGCCGCTGCCGTCGCGCTGGATGTCGATCCTGCTCCGGCGCGCGCTGGTGTCGCGCGTCGATACGCCGAGCCGCACCAACGGCGCGGACTTCGCAGCCGAGCGCGCCTGGCTGTTGCTGCGGATGGGCGAATCGGTCGCGGCTCGCGCAGTCACGCAGGGCGTCGATACCGACAACTACACGCCGAAGCTGTATCAGGTCGCGATGAACGCCTCGCTGGCGACGGGCGATCCCGCCGGGTTCTGCCCGCTCGTCCCCGGTGCGATGCGCTATGCGCCGGCGCGGGGCTGGACGATGGCGCAAGCCATGTGCGCCGGGCTGTCGGGCAATCCCGCGCAGGCGACCCCGCTGATCGCGACCGCCAAGCGCCGCAACGTCGCCAGCGGCATCGACATGCTGCTTGCGCAGAAGGTCGTCGGTGCCGGCGCGCAGGGGCGCCAGGCGGTGACGATCGAATGGGATGGTATCGACCAGCTGACCGCATGGCGGTTCGGCCTGGCGATGGCGACCGGCGTCGCGGTGCCGGACGAGCTGTATGCGAGCGCCGGGCCTCAGGTTCGCTATTGGCAGGCGCTCTCGCCGTCGGTTCCGCTCGGGGCTCGGCTGGCGCCTGCGGAGTCTGCGGCAGGGCAGGGGGTGCTCTCCAGCGCCGCGCTGGTCGATCTCTACGCCGCCGCCTCGACCGACGACGATACGCAAAGCACGGCGACGGCGACCGCCAACGATCTCCAGACCGCCTATGCCGATCGCAGTCCGGATGCGCGGCTGAATGCGTTGCGCCAATTGTGGGGCGGGGCGGCCACGCGGCCGTCCTACGCGCGGCTCGTGCTGACCGCGCGGGCGGCGGCGCGGATGAACCCGACGCTGGCGAAGGCCGAGGCGGACCATCTGGTCGCGTCGATGCTGTCCGCGGGGCTCGACCGCACCGCCGCGCGGTGGCTCGGCACAGTGCCGGCAGGTGGCGACGCCTGGGCGATGATCATGCTCAGCGATCCCGACGCGTATCGCCGGCTCAGCTATTCCGACCTCGCCTCCTATTCGGGCGGCGAGGGCGATTCGGCGTTGAAGCAGCGCATGTTGTTCGCGGGGCTCGCAGGGCTAGGGCGACTCAACTCCGGCGATATCGAGCGCGCTGCGCAGTCGCTCGGTGTCCGGATTGGTGCGGACAATGCCTGGACCCGCGCGCTCGACCGGGCCGCGCGCGCCGGTCAGCCGGGGACGGTCGTCGTGCTCGCCGCGATCGGCATGCAGGCGTCCGGCTGGAAGGATATTCCACCCGAGGCGCTGTACCGGATCGTCGGCGCGCTGCGCGCCGTGGGACTCGACGGCGAAGCGCGAATGATCGCCGCCGAGGCGATAGCGAGGGCGTGACCACGCCGGGTGCCAGGGCGTGACCCACGCGTCGGACCGCGCGCTGATCGACCGGTTCCTGGAGATGATGGCCGCGGAAGCAGGAGCTGCGGCCAACACAGTCGCCGCCTATCGCAGCGACCTGACGCTCGCCTCGCAGGCGCTCGACGGCGGGTTGGTCGATGCCGATGTCGATACGCTGGCGAAACTGGCGGGTGGCTGGTCGGCTTTGTCCCGTTCGACGGTCGGGCGAAAATCGGCCTCGCTGCGCCGCTTCTTCGCGTTCCTCGCCGACGAAGGCCACCGCGCCGACGATCCCGGCAAGGCGCTGCCCCGTCCCGGTACCGCACGCACCTTGCCCAAGGTGCTGAGCCACGCCGATATCGACCGGCTGTTCGCGGCGATCGCCGAACGCGCCGCGCGCGATCCGCTTGATCCCAACGACCTGCGGCTCTCGGCGTTGTTCGAGCTGCTCTACGGCTCCGGCCTGCGCGCGACCGAACTCGTCAGTCTGCCGCGCAATGCGGTCCATCCCGATCGTCCGTTCCTGATCCTGCGCGGCAAGGGCGGGCGCGAGCGGCTCGTCCCCATTTCCGACCGCGCGCGCGCCGCGGTGGCGGTCTGGCGCACCCATGTCGCGGCGGATCGCCTGTGGCTCTTTCCCTCGGGCAAGGGCCATCTGTCGCGCATCCGCCTGTACCAACTCGTCAAGGCGCTCGCCGCCGAGGCCGGCATCCCGCCCGATCGCGTCAGCCCGCACGTCTTGCGCCACGCCTTCGCCACGCATTTGCTCGCGGGCGGCGCCGATCTGCGCGCGCTGCAATCGATGCTCGGCCACGCCGATATCGCGACTACCGAGATCTACACGCACGTCGATTCGAGCCGCCTCGTCGAACTCGTCAACACGCGGCACCCGCTGGCAGACTGCCACCTCGTTGACGCGGACGCGCCCGCGCCGTAACCGCCGCCTATGCCAAGCTTCCTCGACTTCGAGAAACCGATCGCCGAACTCCAGGGCCGGATCGACGAACTCCGCGATACCGCCGCCGAAGGCAGCGTCGACCTCGCCGCCGACATCGCCCGTCTGCAGGCGAAGTCCGACAAGCTGCTGAAGGATACCTTCGCGCGGCTGACCCCGTGGCAGAAGACGCAGGTCGCGCGCCATCCGGAACGCCCGCACTTCAAGGATTACGTCGCCGCGTTGTTCGAAGAGTTCGTCCCGCTGGCGGGCGACCGCGCGTTCGGCGACGACCAGGCGATCCTCGGCGGCTTCGCGACCTTCCGGGGCCGGAAAATCATGGTGCTCGGCCATGAGAAGGGCGACGACACCGCCAGCCGCCTCCGCCATAATTTCGGCATGGGGAAGCCCGAAGGGTATCGCAAGGCGATCCGCCTCGTCGAACTCGCCAACCGATTCGGCCTGCCGATCGTCACTTTGGTCGACACCTCAGGCGCGTTCCCCGGCATCCAGGCCGAAGAGCGCGGCCAGGCCGAGGCGATCGCGCGCTCCACGGAAGCCTGCCTCAACGCCGGCGTCCCGATCATCGCGGCGATCGTCGGCGAAGGCGGCTCGGGCGGCGCGGTCGCGCTCGCGGCGGGCAACCGCGTGCTGATGTTCGAACATGCGGTCTATTCGGTGATCAGCCCCGAAGGCTGCGCTTCGATCCTGTGGCGCACCGCGGACAAGGCACCCGAGGCGGCCGAAGCGATGCGCATCACCGCGCAGGACCTGAAGGCGTTCGGCGTGATCGACGACATCGTCGCCGAACCGCTGGGTGGCGCACACCGTGACCGGGTCGCGGCGATCGAGGCGCTGGGCGACGCGCTGTCGTCGGCGCTCGACGATCTCGTGACGCTTGCGCCGGCCGACCTGCGTAAGGATCGCCAGGCCAAGTTCCTGAAGATGGGCCGCCTCTGAGCCCCTGAACGAAAAAGGGCGGCGAAACAGAGTTTCGCCGCCCAATCTGGTTCGTGATCTTTTACTGATCAGGTTGCGGCAGCCGTCGAACCGTTCAGCTTGGTCGAGACGTTGTTGAACGTCTTGTTCAGGCTGTTGCCCAGGCCCTGCATCGCGGCGATCGCGGCTACGGCGATCAGCGCGGCGATGAGGCCGTACTCGATTGCGGTCGCACCCTTGCTGTTCTTGAAAAACTTGCGGATCGTTGTCATTCCGGTCTCCATACTTCGATTTGTCTAGTGTCACCCGGCTGGACCGGACGGGCCGGATCAGCAATTCGAGGGATACAAGTGGTGAGTTGAGAAAGGTTTAAGGCGGCCTCAGTTTTCTGCCGGGGCCTATCGAGCGCCAGCGACCCTGGTTTCGACATAGGTCCACATGCGGGTCGTCGAACCGGCCAGACCGGTCAGTCCGACGATCATGGCGATCACGACGAAGGCGAGGATCAGGCCATATTCGACCGCGGTGGCGCCGCGGGATTCGCGCAGCGCACGCGCCATTGTTCGGAGCAGGAACGGCGGGATCGTCGCAGGGTATTTTGGCCTCATCGGGCACGTCTAGTCGCAAGGAACTTAAGGGATGACCAACGACCGGCTCGATTTTGCCGCGCCTCTGCTGTTGCCCGTGGTTGCCGCGGCGCTCGTCGATATCGACGGGCGCGTCCTTTTGCAGCAACGGCCGGAGGGGAGGTCGCTTGCCGGGCTCTGGGAGTTCCCCGGCGGCAAGGTGGAGCCCGGTGAAACGCCCGAGGCGGCGTTGATCCGTGAGCTCGAGGAGGAACTGGCGATCGCCGTGCCGCAAGCCTGCCTCGCGCCCGCCGCGTTCGCCAGCGCGCCGTTGGGCGAGCGTCACCTGCTGTTGCTGCTCTACGTGACGCGCAAATGGAGCGGCGTGCCACGCGCACTCGAAGCGACGGCGCTGCGATGGGTCAGGCCGGCGGACATGCACGCGCTGCCGATGCCGCCCGCGGATCGTCCGTTGATCGGCCTGCTCGACGCGCTGATCTGATTGGGATCTGATTGGGATCTGATTGGCCGGCGATCGAACTGGATCGGTTAGTGACTAGAATCGCACAGGATTTGCGTCCGATCGAACGGGTCGTTGGTTGAGCCGGAGGTATGTCGGCCGGCCATCAACCTTTGGCTCGTCACCAAGGCAGGTCGGCATACTTCATGTTCAAATTCTGCTTGATATCGCGCTCCGACAGGCGCATGCAGAAAGCTACTGGCGTACGTCCCCAAGACCGTATCCAGTTGCCTGGACTGCGGCTCGCGCGCGTTATTCCCTTTTCTCGAGCGAGCCGTTTCCGGCACCTCCCCACAGCGCAACATGCCACGCCAGAGTGTCCGGCTTCGATCGCCCTGATCCTTGGCTTTTCATGTAGATCGATAGGCACGCAGTCACATGCCGCCTAAGCGACGGCGGCTCGATCTGCCGCCGCCAGTGCGTCCGCAAGCAAGGCCGCGATCAACGTCTCGTGCTGTGCGTCGGCCAGGTGCAAGGCCTGGGCTATGGCCTCGCGCAACGACGCCCGTTCGGTCTGGGCACTGTCCATTACGATTTTCCTGATTGTAGGGGGCCGGACACTTCGACCCGTGCTCCGTCCATAAAAAGGGGGCCGCCAAAGCCGGCAGCCCCCTTCTCGACGATCTTAACCCGATTCCTGGCGATCGGTCCTCGACCGGGGCGCTCGGAGAGACGACCCGGTGTCGGCGCTGTCCCGGCAGTGGAAGCGAGCAGTCTCGACAGTCTCAGATGCGGCCTTAGACGCGGCGACGTGCTGCGGCGGTAGCACCGAAGCCAGCGGCTGCGGCACCGATCAGCAACGCGATCACGACCATGAAGGACGTCCCGGCAGCGGCACCGGCGGCTGCGTCGGTGGCCGACTTGGCGGTCTCGATCGTGTCGTTCTTGGTCTTCACGAACTGTGCCTTGGCGCGCGTCACCTGGGCCTGGGCCTCGGGGCGGCTGATCTTGCGCTGGGCGGCGACGATGTCGACGATCCGGCTTTCGGCCTGCGCACCGTCCTGGCCACCGCGGGCAAGCGCCGGCAGCTGCTTGGCGATTTCCTTCTGCGCCTGCTCGGGCGTCATCAGGGCGGGATCCGACGGCGCGTCCGACAGATACTCGGCAGCTTCCTCGCGGACGTCGGTCACGTCGACATTCGCGACGTCGGCGACCTTGGGTGCTGCGGCGCCGATGCCCGTGCCAGCTGCGGAAGCGACCGAGCCGACGGTGCGGAATGCACCACCGATGATGCCGCCGACCGCCGAGGTGAGCAGGTACAGGGTGAGGATCAGCGTGACGCCCCACACGACCAGGCCGTGGACCAGGCCGTCGAAACGATCATGGACGCCGGCGACGCGTGCCGCGGCATAACCGCCAGCGCCAAGCGCGATGACCGTCGTGATCACCCAATAGATGCCCGCGCCGATGCCAAAACCGGCCGCCCCCGGCGTGGTGCCCTCGACCGGATCGACGAGGCTGAGACCAATGCCGGTCCCGAGGATGCCGAGCACGAGCTGGACCGCGATCGCGAGCACGACGCCCGCGAAGATCGCACCCCAGGATACGCGCGTCGGGGTTTTCGCATAGCGAACGTCATCGACCGGCAGGCCGCCGGGCGTCAGATGGGTAGCCATAAATACTCCTGTTATAAAAGCTGTCGAACGACGGCGTCAGTCTGCGCCGTTCTCGTCGATGTGGTTTCCGCGCTTCACCGGAGGCGTGACGGGCTTTCGCGCCTCGTCCTTGCCGTTGCGGTCGGCGTCGTTTTCGGCATCGCCGTCCGGCTGTTCGCCGAGCGGCTCGCCGATGATCTTGCCGATCGCATCCTGCACCGATTCCCGGGCCTGGCGAACGCGTGCACGCTCCTCGGCGGGGGTGCCGTCCCTATCTTGCGGCGCCCCGTCCTGGAACGACCCGTCCTTGAACGACCCGTCCTTGAACAAAGCGTCTGGCTTGAGATCTTTTGCGCGGGTCATGCCGTCGCCTCCAGGGAATGTGCACCGGTGCGCGCCGTCGGCACCGGCATGGAATCGCCATCAAAGCCGCGTGCGCGCGCCCATGCGGCGGCGGCGTTGCGACGGTTGACGCCGATCTTCGAATAGATCCGTGCGACGTGGTTGCGCACGGTGTTGCCGGATACGTCGAGCGCACGCGCGATCGACTTGTCGTCGAGCCCGCGACAGATCAGCGCCAGCACCTCGCGCTCGCGCTGCGTCAGTTCGTCCAGCCCGACGCCCATCGGCTCGACCTGCGGCGTACGGATCCGCGCGAGCTTCTCCATGATCGAGCGGCTGAGCCAGCTCGTGTCCTTCATCACCGCCTCGATCGCGTGGACCAGTTCGCGCTCCGACGCCTTGCGCGTACTGATGTCGCGCATCGCCCACAGCACGCAGGCTTCGTCGCCGAGCATGATCGGTTCGGTCGACACGATGCAGTCGATGACCTCGCCGTCCTTGAGACGGAGACGGACCTCGCGGTCGCGGATCGGCGTGCCCGCCTCGATCTCGCCTTCCATCGCCTCGCGCAGCGCCGGGGTTTCCCACAGGTCGACCTCGTCGAGCGGTCGCCCGACGATTTCGTCCGCGGAATAGCCCGTCAGCGCGGTGAAGGCCTCGTTCACGTCGCACAGCCGGTGGCCGTCGAGCGCACCGATCGCCAGCGCCACGGGTGCGAGCGAGAAGGTCCGCGTGAACCGCTCCTCGCTCTGGCGAAGCGCCTGCTCCGCCTTCCGCCGCGGTTCGAGATCGGCGAAGGTGAACAGCATGCACGGCTGCCCGCTCATGTCGATCGGCTGGCCGGCGACGATGACCAGCTTGGTCGCGCCGCCGGGAAGGTCCAGCTCGGCCTCCATCTGCGGGATGGTGCGACCCTCTTTCAGGCGTTCCTTGGCGAGGTCGCGCTTGTCGGCGCGCGCCAGCACGTCGATATCGTAGACACTGCCCGCCAGGATCGCGTCGCGGTCGTGCCCGGTCATGTCGATGAAGCCCTGGTTGACCTTCACGAAACGAAGGTCGCACAGACGGGCAATGATCGCCGGCGCCGGATTGGCGTTGAACGACTGTTCGAACCGGTCCTCCGCCTCGAACCGTGCCGACACGTCCTGGATGATCAGGACGAGGCATTCCGGCTCTTCCACCTCGTTGGTGAGGACGAGGCTACGGACCTGGTGGACCCAGCGTGGCTCCCGCTCGCCCGCGACCGCGACCTCGACGACCACTTGCGAGAACGCCTCGCCCGACACCACCCGCTCGATCGGATAGTCGGCGTCGTTCAGCTTGTGGTTGTTGCGATACCGCAGCTGGAACCGCTGGCGGTAATCGTCGACCGTGCTGCCGAGATCCTCGACCGACTCGACCCCGTGCATCCCGAGCGCCGCATGATTGGCCCACAGGATCGCCTGGTCGGGGTCGATGAGAATCACGCCCTCGTTCAGCCCCGCGATGATCTGGCGCAGGTGGCGCAGATCGGCGGAGTCGCGGAGCGACTTGAGGGCGGGCGCCAAGGGGGTGGGGTCCGTAGCCACGGGATCAGTCGCGCCGACCGTGCACGAGCCAGGCGATGCCATAGCCGACCGCGGCCGCACCGAGCGCCCACAAGATGGGGGCGTCCTGCGCCGAAGCCTGGGCCGATGCGGCACCGCGACGGGCGACCTCGGCGGCGCGCTCGCCGGCGTCGCGGGCTTCGCTGCCGATCTTCTCGGCCAGCTCGGGTGCGCCATCGACCGCGTCGTTGATCGCCGACTTGGCGCGACCGTACAGATTCTGTGCGCCACCGGCGACCTGATCGACGACGCCGTCGACCTGCCAGTCGCGGCTGTTCACGGTGTCGCCGATAGCCTTCTCGACCTTGCCGCCGACATAGCGGGCGCCGCCCTGAAACTCGTCCTTGTTCATGATCGTATTCCTTTCAGAAATCACGTCTCGCATCGCGTGACCGCGATCGGCCGCATCGAAAGCGTGCTCGTTACGCCACCGTTGCAACCGGACTGGACGCATAAACTGCCGTCTAAGCGCTTGGTTCCTGGTAGTTTTGTGCCTGCATCTAGTCGGTATGTACCACGTCGGGACAGGTGGGCCGGGACGCTGGCAGGCGTCATCCGCGACCCGTTTTCACGCAGCCGTTTTCGCCCGGTCCTTCGTCTCCGGCATCGCGATCAGGTACAGCGCCAGCCCAAGGCCGGCGACGGTGGCGAGCGTCAGGAACCCGGCCGTGTAGCCCGACCAGACGATGATCGACCCGGCGAGCGTCGCGGACAGCGCGGCGCCGAGGCCCTGCACGCTGGCCACCGCGCCCTGGCTCACGTTGAACCGGCCGGTGCCCTTGGTCAGATCGGCGATCACCACCGGGAACAGCGCACCGAAGATGCCTGCGCCGATGCCGTCGAGCGCCTGCACACCGACCAGCCACCACGGATTGTCCGACACGGTGTACAGCGCGCCGCGCGCCGCGAGGAACCCGAACGCGATCAGGAACAGCGGCTTGGTGCCCCATTTCTCGGTATTGCGGCCGACCACGATCGCGACCGGCACCATGACGAGCTGCGCGGCGACGATGCAGGCGGCGGTCAGCGAGGTCGCCTGGTCCTTGCCGACGGTGCGCGAGAGCAGCTGGCTGACCGATGTCAGCATCGCCGCGTTGGCGAGGTGGAAGAGGAAGGCGGTGACCGCGAAGATCATCAGCGGCTTGTTCTCGATCAGCATCTTCCAGCCGCTCGGTTCCTCGCAATCGTCCTCGGGCTCGCAATCCAGGCCGCGCGCGACCGCGTTGTCGATGTCGTCATTGTCGATCCGCGACGCCGTCACGATGCTGGCGACGGTCAGCGCGCCCATCAGCCAGAACACCACGACCGGCCCGAACTGCCATGCGAGTACGCCCGCCAGCGCCGCCGACACCGCGTTGCCGGCATGATTGAACGCTTCGTTGCGGCCGACCCGCTTGGCGAACAGCTTGGGGCCGACCAGCCCGAGCGTGATCGCCGAGATCGCCGGGGCGAACACCGCACCCGCGATGGCGGCGATCGACTGAGTGACGGCGACCGCGGTGAAGCCCGTGACGATCGGCAGCGAGATGCTGCTGAGCGTGACGAGCAATGCCGCGATCATGACGATCCGCGGCTTGTTCCTGCCGCGATCGATCAGGCCGCCGGCGGGGGTCTGCGAGATCAGCCCGACGATCCCGGCGATGGTCAGGATCATGCCGACCGTCGCCTCGTTCCAGCCGTGCGCCGGACCGCGCACCGCGAGAAGATAGATCGCCAGATACGGTCCGAGGCCGTCGCGCACGTCGGCGAGGAAGAAGTTCAGCGCGTCGAGCGTCCTGTTCGGCGTGGACTTTCCGCCTCCCTCGGCACCACCCTTTTTGCCGGCGTCTTCGGCGAAACCGTCACCCGTCGTGCTGGCCATGGCAATTCCCTGAAAGTCGGTGTCGCGGAACCCGGCGCGGTCGGGAAACCCGTCGGCCATCGGATCGCTAAAGCTATCGCCCGGGGGAAAGTTTCCGCGGACTATAAATTTCCGCGGACTATAAATATAGTCGGATCAGATATTCCCCAGTGAAGTCAGAAGCTAAACCGAAACTGAACGGCGCGGTTCAGCGTCGGATCATGAATAAAATGTCACGGAACGATGATCATCCAGCCACGCTATGGGGCGGCGCTCGACCGGGAAGCGTGCGAGGACTTTGGGGCTGGTTTAATGGCAGGAGACGGCGCGCGCCGCGGCCCCAACAAAAGCGGCCCCAACTTGAACGGACTCGATAGGTGAGCACGGCGATGACGAAGACGACCCGGCGGATCGGCGCGCGGAGGCTGGCCGCGTGACATTGCCGGTCTATGCGATCTGGGCGATCTGTTTCGTCGCGACCTTCGGCGTGATCACGCGCCCGTTCAAGCTGCCCGAGGCGGTCTGGGCGGTCGCCGGCGCTGCGCTGCTGCTGGTGTTCGGGCTCATGTCGCCCGGTGCCGCGTGGAGCGCGGTGCTGAAGGGTGGCGACGTCTATCTTTTCCTGATCGGGATGATGCTGTTGTCCGAAGTCGCCCGCGACGAGGGGCTGTTCGACTGGGTCGCCGAGCACGCCGTCCGGCTGGCCAGGGGATCGACCAGCCGGCTGTTCGCGCTGGTCTTCGGCGTCGGGATCGTCGTCACGACCTTCCTGTCGAACGACGCGACCGCGGTGGTGCTGACCCCCGCCGTCTATGCCGCGGCGAAGAGAGCGAAGGCGGATCCGCTGCCGATGCTGTTCGCGTGTGCATTGATCGCCAACGCAGCGAGCTTCGTGCTGCCGATCTCGAACCCTGCGAACTTGGTGCTGTACGGCGGCGCGATGCCGTCGCTGGGCGCGTGGATGGCGTCATTCACGCTGCCGTCGCTGCTGTCGATCGGCGTGACGTTCCTGGTCCTGCGCTGGGTCGAGCGCGAGCGCCTCACGGGCGAGTGCGAGACCGTCGTCGAGACCGGTACGCTGCCCCGGGGCGGGAAGATCGCGC
The DNA here is from genome assembly GCF_024273235.1 of Sphingomonas faeni. Classification (GTDB taxonomy): domain Bacteria; phylum Pseudomonadota; class Alphaproteobacteria; order Sphingomonadales; family Sphingomonadaceae; genus Sphingomonas; species Sphingomonas faeni_A. The sequence continues at coordinate 95,196 of NZ_JANBVH010000015.1, forward strand.
TCGGCGGGATCGTCGCGACCGCCGTGCTGCTGATCGCGGCGTCGGCGCAGGGCCATGATCTCGGCCTGCCGACCTGCCTCGCCGGGATCGCGACGATGGCCGCGATCTGCATCGGTGGCCGCAAGTCGCCGTTCCCGACGCTTCGTTCGGTATCCTGGGCCGTCCTGCCGCTGGTCGCCGGGCTGTTCGTGCTGGTCGAGGCGCTGGCCAGCACCGGCGTGATCGCGATGCTGGCGCGCTGGCTGGCGGCGAGCGCGGCACGATCGCCATCGGTCACCGCCGGCGTGGCGGGCACCATACTGGCGTTCGGATCGAACCTGATGAACAATTTGCCGGCCGGGCTGATCGCCAGCACCACGCTCCAGCAGGCGCATGTCCCGCAGATCGTCACCGACGGCTTGCTGATCGGCGTGGACCTGGGGCCCAACCTGTCGATCACCGGTTCGCTCGCGACCATCCTGTGGCTGACCGCGATCCGTCGCGAAGGCGAGGACGTCGGTTTCTGGCGCTTCCTGAAGGTCGGCGCGCTGGTGATGCCGCCCGCGCTGTTCGCGGCACTCGGCGCGCGGTTGTTGCTCGGGTAAGGTACTGCTGGGGTAAGGGATCGTTCGAACGCGTGTGTCGCAGTCACGCGTGACTGGAAATTGGAGGCCCGACCGGGAATCGAACCCGGGTGCGAGGATTTGCAGTCCTCTACGTCACCACTCCGCCATCGGGCCCCGATGCGTGAAGGCGGCGCAAATGCTTCGTTTTGTCGTCGCGGTCAACCGTCAGTTGAGGGCGGGAGGGCGATTATTCTCTGGCGGCTGGTGTGCGTCAACGACGGGACGGTATCAACCCAGATCGAGACTCGCGCCGGACTGGTTCCTTCCCTAAGGTCGCGGTAACGATAAACTGACTTGGGGGCAGGTCGCTTGAGAAAAGATGCGGTTGCGGGCGGGACGAACACTGCGGACGTGGAGGAGGCGGTTTTCGCGATGCCGGCCGGCATGGCGATCCGGTACGATCGACCGGCCGCCGCGCTCGCCGACTTCATCACCGGCTATCACGTCTATCGCTCGAGCGCGGCACCGGGCGGGGAGGGGCAGGTCGACTGGTTCCTGCCGGCGACCGCCAATGTCCGGATCGCGATCGATGCCGGCCCGATCGCGGTATCGATCGGTCGGCGGACCTATGATCCACTGCCCGCCGCCAGCCTGTTCGGGCCGACCAGCCAGGCGCTGAAGGCGACGACCCACGGCGGCGTGATGATCGGCTTCGGTATCAGCGCGCTCGGCTGGGCGAGGCTGATGCGCCGGCCTGCGGGCGATTTCCGCAATCGGATCGTGCCGCTGGAAGACGTGCTCGGCCGCGGGTTCACGAACCGCCTCGTCGCCGCGCTTCAGGCGGCGACGGACGATGCGGCGGTCGCGCCCATTCTCGATGCGCTGCTGCTCGAGCGGCTTGGGCCCCCGCATGCCGACGCCCCGGCGATCCGGGGGCTGATGGAGGTGCTGGCGACCGATGGCCCCGCCGACATGGCCTCGGCGGCGGCGCGGCTCGACATGCCGTCGCATGCGCTGCGCAGGCTTTCGATTCGCCATTTCGGGTTTCCGCCCAAGATGCTGCTGATGCGGGCGCGGTTCCTGCGGTCGCTGCTGCGGTTGATGGCGGCGGGCGACGCGGCCGATTATTCGATGATCGACGACAGTTATTTCGATGCGTCGCATTTCCTGCGCGATTCGGGGACGTTCCTGGGCATGACGCCGCGGCGTTTCATGGCGCTGACCAAGCCGTTTCTCGAAGCGAGCCTGCGCGCGCGCAACGCCGTGCTGGGATCGCCGACCCAGGCGTTGCACGACATCGCCACGGCGCCGGCGAAGACGGACTCGATGGGGGCCGTCAGGGCGACGACGTCGAGCCGCGCGATTTCTACCGGCGACGCTGCCGGTATTTCCTGCTAGAACCATCGGCAGAGGTAGTGCTCAGGTCTTCCGCGTGCACCCTCGGCGCCCCGCCCGCGGCATCTCGGTGTCACACGGGCGGGCGGGGTGCCTTCACCGCACATCCTTCACCGCACACAGTGTAGTTTATTGACCGATCGGTCCGCGCATTGCGTGCTTCGGGCACCATGCCGGGCGGAATCCGATCAACCCGCGCTTGGCGTGGCGGCGGTCGCGCGATATCAGGTCGATACGCAACAAGTGTATTGCACAACTAAAACAGTTGTGCGACAGGATGGCCCATGACGACGACAACTCTCGATACTCCCTCGCTCGCAGCCGAGACGCATGACATCGGCGGGACCGCCATGTCCTCCGCACCCGCTACGTTCGACGCGATGCGCCACGCGATGGTCGCGAGCCAGCTCCGGACCAACGCGGTCAACGACCAGCGCGTCGTCGCGGCGATGGCACGGGTGCCGCGCGAGCAGTTCATGCCCCAGGACGTCCGCGCGATCGCCTATCGCGACACGGCGATCCCGCTCGGCGGCGGTCGATATGCCAACCTGCCGATGGCGACCGGCCGGCTGCTGACCGAGGCGTATCTGACCGCGACCGACCGCGTGCTGCTGATCGGTGCGGCGACCGGCTATACCGCCGCGGTGCTGAGCGAGATCGTGCGCTCGGTCGTCGCCGTCGAGAGCGATCCCGCCCTGCTGGCGATCGCGCGCACTGCGCTCGCCGGGGTCGGGAACGTCGAGCTGGTTGAGGGCGCGTTCCAGGACGGTCACGCCGCCGCGGCCCCCTATGACGTGCTGATCGTCGACGGCGCGATCGAGTCGGTGCCCGACGCGCTGATCGCGCAGGTTCGCCCCGATGGCCGCGTGACCGCCGGCATCGCCGAGCGCGGGCTGACCCGGTTGGCGTCGGGACGCAAGACCGAGGGCGGGTTCGCGCTGGTCGCGTTCGTCGATGTCGAATGCGTCGTGTTGCCGGGCTTCGAAACCCCCAAACCCTTCAGGTTCTGAGCTTTATGACCTTGCGCACCGCTCGTTACCGCCGCTTGCTCGCGAGTGTTGCGCTGATGTACATCGCTGCACCAGCGAGCGCGGAGACGCTGCGCGAGGCGCTGGCCAAGGCCTATACCACCAACCCGATCATCACCGGCCAGCGCGCCACGTTGCGCGCGACCGACGAGAACGTGCCGATCGCGCGTGCCGCCGGGCTTCCGTCCGCCAATGCGACCGGCGACTACACAGAATTCGTCGTGACCGCAGCGAACAGCTTCATCGCCCTGCCGCGCCAGGCCGTCGCGCGCGCCAACGTGTCGGTGCCGCTGTACCAGGGCGGCCAGGTCCGCAATTCGGTCGCCGCCGCCAAGACCCGCGTCGAGGCCGGGCGCGCGACGCTGCGCGGCACCGAGGCGGATCTGTTCACCAACGTCGTCGCCGCGTACATGGACGTGATCCGCGACGAGGCGATCGTCGGCCTCAACACGCAGAACGTGCGCGTCCTCGACGTCAACCTGCAGGCCAGCCGCGATCGGTTCCAGGTCGGCGACCTCACCCGCACCGACGTCGCGCAGTCCGAAGCGCGCCTCGCGCTCGCCCGTGCGCAGCTCCAGTCGGCGGAGGCGCAGCTGATCTCCAGCCGCGAGAATTACATCCGGTACGTCGGCACGCCCGCCGGGACGCTCGAAACGCCGCCCACCTTGCCGCATCTGCCCGACAGCCCCGCGTCGGCGGTAACCGTCGCGATCGAGAACAACCCGGTCCTGATCGCCGCCGCCAAGGAGCGCGACGCGACCCGCTACGACGTCGGCGTCGCCCGCGCGAGCCGCCTGCCGCAGATCAGCGCAACCGGTGCCGCCAGCTACACCAATTATCTCGGCTCGATCTCGACCGCCGATGGCAGCGCCAGTACGGTTCCCAATGTGAACAAGGCGGTCCAGGCCGGGCTGTCGCTGACCCTGCCGCTGTTCCAGGGCGGCCGCCCCGCCGCGCAGGTCCGCCAGGCCGAGGCGTTCCAGAGCCGCGCGATCGAGAACGTCACCGCGACCGAACGCAACGTGATCTCGCAGGCGCGCTCCGCCTATGCCGTGTGGCGCTCGTCCGAGCAGGTGATCCAGTCGTCCGAAACCGCGGTCAACGCGAACAAGCTGAGCCTCGAAGGCGTCCGTGCCGAGAACAGCGTCGGCACGCGCACGATCCTCGACATCCTCAACGCCGAGCAGGAATTGCTCAACAGCCAGGTGACTCTCGTCACCGCGCGCCGCGATGCGTATGTCGCGGGCTTCGCGTTGCTGGCGGCAATGGGACAGGCGGAGGCGCGCGATCTCGGGCTCGACGGCGGCGTGCTCTACGATCCGGTCGCCAACTATCAGCGCGTCCACCACAAGATCTGGGATTTCGGCGGCGACGGCGAGCCCGTTCCGGTCGGTACCCGCACCGCGCAGTCGCCCGCCCAGGATGCCCGCGTCGCCCCGCAACGCGATCCGTTGCTCGATACGCCGGTTGACAGGAACCCCGCCTTGACGACAGGTAGGGATGCGCCGAGCCGCCAATAGGGGTGTGCGCGGCTACGGGGTTTGGGATGGTCCGGATGGGGGACGTGAACGGCGAGCCGTCGATGGAGGAAATCCTCTCGTCGATCAAACGCATCATCGCCGAAGAGGGCGACACGCCCGGCCGGTCGCGCCGCCCTGCGCGCACGACGTCCGCGCCCGTCGACCAGGACGTGTCCCATCGTGAATTGGGTCACCGCGATCCGGGCCACCGCGATCCGGCCTATCGTGATTCCGGCTATCTCGACGACGGGATCGACGACGACGAAGTTCTCGAACTGAGCGATCCGATGCCGATGGTTGACCGCACGCCCCGCCCGCCGAAATCGCCGGTGCTGACCTCCGTCGATGCCGCACCCGAGCCGCGGCACCCCGAGTCGCGCCAGCCAACCGCCAAGCCGCAGCCCGCCGCGGAAACGACCGCCGAGCCGATCGTCTCGCGCCACACCGCGGCTGCAACGCGCGCGCCGCTCGAAGCGTTGACGCGGATGATGGTAAAACCCGAAACCGGCAATGACGGCACGCTCGAGGGCCTGGTGCGCGAAATGCTCCGCCCGATGCTGCGCGAATGGATCGACGCGAACCTCCCCAACATGGTCGAGGACATGGTCTCGCGCGAGATCGCCAAGATCATGAACCAGCAGCCCTGACCTTAGACTGCCCCCCTCCCTGAAAGGGAGGGGCCGGGGGTGGGTAGGCCGGTTGTCGCGCCGCGACGCCAATTCCAGACCCCGACACGCTCCCCAAGGCTGGCCTAGCCCCGACACGCTCGCTAAGGCTCTGTGCATGAGCGAGCTTCCCAAAACCTTCGACCCCGCCTCCATCGAATCGCGCTGGTATGCGCATTGGGAGGCCAGCGGCCAGTTCCGTCCCGATCGTCCGAACGCCGAGCCGTGGACGATCGTCAACCCGCCGCCCAACGTCACCGGCTCGCTGCACATCGGCCACGCACTCGACAACACGCTGCAGGACATCCTCACGCGCCACGCGCGGCTGAAGGGCAAGGATGCGCTCTGGGTGGTCGGCACCGATCACGCCGGCATCGCGACGCAGATGGTGGTCGAGCGCCAGATGGGCGCGCTCAATCCCCCGCAGAAGCGCACCGATTTCTCACGCGAGGAGTTCGTCGCCAAGGTCTGGGACTGGAAGCAGGAGAGCGGCGGCGAGATCACGCAGCAGCTCCGCCGGCTCGGCTGCTCGATGGACTGGGCGAACGAGCGCTTCACGATGGACGAAGGCTTCTCGAAGGCCGTCCTGAAAGTGTTCGTCGACCTCCACAAGCAGGGCCTGCTGTACCGCGACAAGCGCCTGGTGAACTGGGATCCGGGCCTCGGCACCGCGATCAGCGACCTCGAGGTCGAGACGCGCGAGATCAAGGGCAGCTTCTGGCACCTCCGCTATCCGCTCGAGGATGGTTCGGGCTTCATCGAGGTTGCGACCACGCGGCCCGAGACGATGCTCGCCGACATGGCGGTCGCGGTGAACGGGGCGGACGAACGCTACACTGCGCTGATCGGCAAGCAGGTGAAGCTGCCGATCACCGGCCGGCTGATCCCGATCATCGCCGACGACCATGCCGATCCGGAGCTCGGGTCGGGCGCGGTGAAGATCACCCCGGGGCACGACTTCAATGATTTCGAAGTCGGCAAGCGGGCAGGGATGGCCGCCGGGTCGATGCTCAACATGCTCGATGCGAAGGCGCGCGTCGTGCAGGTGTCCGATGGGCTGATCCCGGAAGAGCTGCTCGGGCTGACGACCGCGGAGGCGCGCAAAGCCGTCGTCGCACGCCTGAAGGCCGAAGGCTTCCTGATCCCGCACGTCGACAAGGACGGCGAGGAGCACGACGCCGAACCGCGCACGATCCAGACGCCGTATGGCGACCGCTCGGGCGTGGTGATCGAGCCGTGGCTGACCGACCAATGGTATGTCGACGCGAAGACCCTCGCGCAGCCCGCGATCGAGGCGGTGCGGACCGGGGCGATCGATATCGTCCCGAAGACCTGGGAGAAGACGTTCTTCAACTGGATGGACAATATCCAGCCCTGGTGCGTGTCGCGGCAGCTGTGGTGGGGGCACCAGATCCCCGCGTGGTTCGGGCCGCGATTAGAAGGGAACGACCTCGCTCATCGCTTTGACGATATTCTTGATGGCGGCTCCGCTCGAAAACCATTTGTAGCGGAGACCCCCGAGGCTGCGCTTGCCCTTGCGCGCGATTATTACGGCGAGAATTTCATTGTCGGCATCGACAGCGATGAAAAGCGGCAGATTAATCGGCTGGTTTTGTCGAAGGAGGGGGAGCCACGTCGAATTTGGCTAACCCGCGACCCCGACGTGCTGGACACCTGGTTTTCCAGCGCCCTCTGGCCCTTCGCCACACTCGGCTGGCCCGAGGCGGCCACCGTTCCCTCTCCCCTTCGGGGAGAGGGCCAGGGTGAGGGGCAGCCAAGCAGTGCCGCGCCCGGAACTGCCCCTCACCCCAACCCTCTCCCCGCAGGGGAGAGGGAGCAGAGGCAGAAGCAGCTCGGCGGCCGCTATCCGAACGACGTGCTGATTTCCGGCTTCGACATCCTGTTCTTCTGGAACGCGCGGATGATGATGCAGGGGCTGCACTTCATGAAGGACGTGCCGTTCCGCACGCTCTACCTGCACGGCCTGGTCCGCGCGGCGGATGGCGCGAAGATGTCGAAGTCGAAGGGCAACGTCGTCAATCCGCTCGGCCTGATCGACCAATATGGCGCCGACGCGCTGCGCTTCTTCATGGCGGCGATGGAGAGCCAGGGCCGCGACATCAAGATGGATGAAAAGCGCGTCGAGGGCTATCGCAACTTCGCGACAAAGCTGTGGAACGCCGCGCGGTTCGCGCAGGCTAACGGTATCGTCGCGAGCACGACGCTCGAGGCACCGCGCGCGGAGCTGGCGGTCAACAAATGGATCATCGCCGAGACGATCGCGACCGTCCAGACGGTCGATCTCGCGCTCGCCGACTACCGCTTCGACGGCGCCGCCAACGCGATCTACCAGTTCGCGTGGAGCCGCTTCTGCGACTGGTATCTCGAACTCATCAAGCCGCAGATGGTCGGCGACGAGCGTGGTGTCATCGACGATGAGTCTAAGGCCGTAGCGGGCTGGGTGCTCGACCAGATCCTGGTGCTGCTCCACCCGTTCATGCCGTTCATCACCGAGGAACTCTGGCACGCGATGGGCGCTCGCGAGCACGACCTGATCGTCGCGCAGTGGCCGATGGCGGACGCGCGGTCGCTGGATCCCGAGGCGAGCAGGGAAGTCGACTGGCTGATCCGCCTGGTTCAGGAAATCCGCACCGCGCGGAATGAGTTGAACGTCCCGCCGGGCGCGCGCCTGCCGCTCCACGTTCGCGATGCGAATGCGGCGACGTTGGCGCGGCTCGAACGCCAGGCCCCCGCGCTCGCGCGCCTCGCCCGCGTGACGCATGCGGACGGTGAAGCCACCGGCGGCGCGGCGCAGGTCGTGGTCGACGAGGCGACCTTCGTCCTGCCGCTCGAAGGCGTGATCGACCTCGATTCCGAACGCGCCCGCCTGACCAAGGCGATCGCGGCCGCGGAGAAGGAGCGCGATGCGCTGTCGGGGCGTCTCGGCAACGCCAGCTTCGTCGAACGCGCCAAGCCCGAAGCGGTGGAAAAGGCTAAGGCCGACCACGCCGACAAGGCCGCCGAAGCCGCCCGGTTGCACGCCGCACTCGGACGCCTGGGGTAATCTTCTCCCCTTCCGCTTGCGGGAGGGGTCGGGGGAGGGGCGTGCCCCACGGACCGGACGCCAGTACGTACGTCCCGCCCTCCCCTGACCCCTCCCGCAAGCGGGAGGGGAATGCGTCCTCGAACACTGCCCTCGCGCCGACCAACCATGCGCCTGCCCGTCCGCCTGCCCGCCCTTCCGTCCGTGCGTCCGTCCCTCCGCCCATCCGTCCCTCCGCCCATCCGTCCGTCCGTCCGTCCGCCTGCCCGTCCGTCCGTCCCTCCGCCCGTCACCCCAGCGAAAGCTGGGGTATCTGGGTGAGTAGATGCAACGGCCACCCGACAACGGGGATACCCCAGCTTTCGCTGGGGTGACGGATCGGTATGCCCCCTCCTGTTCTCCCGCGCAGGCGGGAGCCCAGACTGGGTCCCCGCCTGCGCGGGGAAACATGGTGTGCTTGGTTCTGGGTAGGGGACCGACCGGGCTTGTCCCGACGTTCACTCCGCGGCTAGGCATGCAGCCTGCAAGGGCGCCCGACCGTCCGCCGGTGCAAACCGGAAACCGGCCTGACGGAGAGAGTGTTTGAGCGACCTGCCATCCAACGTCGAGACGCACGTCGACGATCGCGAGCCTACCGGCGCCAAGACCGAAACCCGCCCCCGCGGCAAGCCGGGCCAGCGAGACCTCACCACCGGTCACATCGGTCGCACGTTGCTCGCGTTCGCACTCCCGACGCTGGGCTCGAACATCCTCCAATCGCTCAACGGCTCGATCAACGCGATCTGGGTCGGGCGCTATCTCGGCGAGGGCGCGCTCGCCGCGACGTCGAACGCCAACATCATCATGTTCCTCACCTTTGGCGCGGTGTTCGGGTTCGGCATGGCCGCGACGATCCTGGTCGGCCAGAGCTTCGGCCGCCACGACCTCGAAGGCGCACGCCGGGCGTTCGGCTCCGCAGTCGGCCTGGTCCTCGGCGGCGCGATCGTGATCGCCGCGCTCGGCTGGGTGTTCGCGCCCGAGATCCTCCATCTGCTCGCCACCCCCGGCGACGCCATGCCGCTCGCGCTCGCGTATCTCCGCGTGATCTTCCTAGGGCTGCCCGCGTCGATGATGATGGTCCTCCTCATGATGGGCCTGCGCGGCACCGGCGATTCGATGACGCCCCTCTGGTTCATGCTGCTCAGCGCGCTGCTGGACAGCGGGCTCAACCCGTTGCTGATCGCGGGCATCGGACCGTTCCCGCAGATGGGGATCGCGGGTTCGGCGATGGCGACGCTGATCGCCAGCCACGTCTCGCTGCTCGGGCTGATCGTCTACATCTACAGGCGCGACCTGCCTTTGCGGCTGCGCGGCAACGAACTCCGCTACCTGATCCCCGAACGCGCACTGGCCGGGACGATCGTCCGGAAGGGCCTGCCCATGGGTGCGCAGATGCTCGTCATGTCGACCGCAGGGCTGGCGATGGTCGGGCTGGTCAACCGGCTCGGCGTCGATACCGCGGCGGCCTATGCCGTCTCGCAGCAACTGTGGACCTATATCCAGATGCCCGCGCTGGCGATCGGTGCGGCGGTCAGTTCGATGGCGGCGCAGAATATCGGCGCGGGGCGCTGGGACCGGGTCGGCGACATCACGAAGTACGGCCTGTTGTTCAACGTCGCGTTGACCGGCGCGATGGTCGGCGTGGTGATCCTGTTCGACCGCCCGGTGATGACGTTGTTCATCGGCAGCGACAGCCCGGCGCTGCCGATCGCGCGGCATATCCAGCTGATCGCGAGCTGGAACTTCATCCTGTTCGGCATGACCATGGTGCTGTTCTCGACGGTCCGCGCGAACGGCGCGGTGATCGCGCCGCTGATCGCACTGATCGTCGCACTGTATCCGGTGCGGATCGGCTTTGCGTTGCTGGCGAAGCCGTGGCTCGGGGCGGATGCGCTGTGGTGGAGCTTCCCGCTCGGGTCGCTGGCGACGCTGGCGATCGCGGTCTGGTATTATCGCTACGGCAATTGGCGGAAGGGCGCGCTGGTGGTGCCCGACGATAGCGAGGAACAGGCGCACGGTATGAGCGAGCCGGGTGGGCGGTTACAGCCGACGGGGTGAGCGAAACGCGCTCCCCTCGCTGAAAGGGAGGGGCTGGGGGTGGGTAGGCTCGTTCGTGCCCCAGCGGTTGGGATATGCGGAAGCCGACCCACCCCCGACCCCTCCCTTCCAGGGAGGGGGGAAGGTTTACCGCAGGCGCTTTACGAACGACCGGCCACCTTCGCGACGTTCGTGCTGGAAGTTCGGGATCGTCTCGATCAGGTCCGACAGCCGGTTGAACCCGTAGTTGCGCGCATCGAAGCTCGATCGGTTGCCCGCCAGCTGCCCCAGTTCGGCGACGCTGGCGTACCCCTTCTCGTCGCGCTTCACGGCGTTGTAGGCGTCGATCAGCAGCTTGATGACCTGCTCGTCGATCGGCTGCGCGGTCTTCGGGCGAGCGATCGGCGCCGGTGTCACGGCTTTCTCACCTGCCACGGGGGCCGGCGTCGGCGCAGGCATCGCCTGCGACGTTTCGTTCAGTGCGCCGACGTCGATGAACCGCGTGCAGGCCTGACGGAATCCCTCCGGCGTGCGGCTCGTGCCAAAGCCGTACACCGGGATGCCGTCCTGGCGGATGCGCGTCGCGAGCGGCATGAAATCGCTGTCCGACGACATGATGCCGAAGCCGTCGATGCGGCCGCGAAACAGCAGGTCCATCGCGTCGATCGTCATCTTCATGTCGGTCGCGTTCTTGCCCTTGGTCAGGTCGAACTGCTGCTGCGGCTCGATGCCGTGCTTGATCGACATGTCGCTCCACGCTTTCAGCGCGGGCTTCGACCAGTTGCCGTACACCCGCCGGACGTTGACCGTGCCGAGCTCGGCGAGGACGGTCAGCACCGGGTCGAGGGTCGCGGCGGAGGCATTGTCCGCGTCGATCAGGAGGGCGACGTTGCGCGTTGTGGTATCGATCATGCGCGCAGGATTAGCCGCGCGCGCGCCCCGCGTCCACGCTCCACGCGCCGCCCCCCGCTGCGGCGAGATACAGGAAGACGAAGCAGTAGAGCACCGCCGGCTCGCCGCCATTGGCGATCGGGAAGGGGCCTTGCGGGAAATGCGCGAGGAAATAGGCGACGGCGGACATGCCCGACAGCACAAACGCCACCGGTCGCGTGAACAGGCCGATGATCAGCATGCCGCCGCCGACGACTTCGAGTACGCCGGCGACGTAGAGCAACGGGTTCATCGGCATCGGGAAGGGCGGCAGGCCGAAGAACTTCGAGATGCCGTGGCTGAAGAACACGAGCGCGACGACGATGCGCATGACGCTCAGCAGGCGAGCGGACCAGGTGGCGGGTATCGGCATGGGGGAGTCCTCGGTGTCGTTGCGTTGGCGAAACGTCACACGCGCGCGGGGCGAGGTCAATTTATGTAAATCGAAACGGATCGTTGACGGGGGACCCACGATCCTCCCCCGCCAGGGGGAGGTGGCACCGAAGGTGACGGAGGGGGAGGCAGGCGCAACGATCGTTTCCCTTTCCTCCCCCTCCGTCTGGCAGCGCCAGCCACCTCCCCCTGGCGGGGGAGGATCACGAGGTCAGGGATATTCGATCGCGATTACCTCGTATTCGCGTTCGCCTGCGGGTAGGTCCACCCGGCGAACATCGCCGATCGCCGCGCCGCGCAGGGCGCGCGCGAACGGCGAGTTCCAGCCGATTCTTCCGTTGCTCGCGTCGGTCTCGTCGTCGCCTACCAGCGTCAGAATCCGC